>JAJNBC010000003.1 GCA_021156085.1 Gammaproteobacteria bacterium
GTGTGAGACAAAAAATAAGGCCTGGCCGCCATTTTCCAAGATGCTCTAATAAAATTTACACTAAATGGAGAAGCAGCAATGCTTAACCGAATGCCATTGGGGGTTGCGATCCCCCAAACAATAGGATACAGCTTGAAATAAAAAAAAGCCATCATTTGCCCAGGAACCTGTGAATGATCTATTAATATCTTGTCCTCCCATATCCTCTTTTTTTAAATCAAAATAATCAGTATATCTATAGTATCCGCCTATATGTATTTGAGTGACTATCCTAATATCGTTAGGCAGGTATTTTGTTGTCACATGACAAGTATAATTTCCTCCCGGTAAGGGAGAAGAATAGATACTTCCTATAATTGCTTGCTCCCGATAGGGATGAAATGCGCAATCAACTTCCGGGTCACAGTGTTTAATACCTAAACCCAATGGGAATCAACAAGACGCATTTGCGTGTATGCTTATAATATAAAAAGACAAAAGAAAATATCTTTTCACTTTTAGATCCTCCTATGGTCTATCCATTTCTATCTATGCTTCAGCAAGATTGGATAATAAAGGTGCTCTTTCTCTTTCGGCTGCGGGTACGCGAGCAGCAAAAAGAGAACTTATGCAATTACTAAGCTGGTGCTTTGTAGCCTCTCCACAATTTTTTGCTTTAGCCCATGATGCACTCGCACAGTGGGCCAGCCCATTTTTTGCAATACCTCCGTAGCGTTTTAACAAATGCCAGGAAGCACTTCCACAGCTTTTCACTTCAGGATAAGACACTAATTTTTTTTTTGAGCGTGTCTTAGCAATAAAGAGAGAATGAGTATCTGGGCGGCTGAGTTCATGAACGAAACATTTGCATAAATAGATAAGTGAAAGGTATCTACAATGCACAGGCTTGCTAGAGACGTTGTCACTATATCTATAAAAGCCCTTGCTTCATCACGATGTTCAAGCAATCACTGATCAGTGGATGGTGGAATATAATAATGAAAGACCTCATGAATCATTGGGAAATTTAGCTCCTAAAAAATTTATTGAGAAACAGTTAATCTCTACTAATGCATTGTACTAAAAAGGGGGGCTTGACAGAAACATCACGGCGGCTTCTTCATAAAGTGATTTAACAACTTTGGCTGGGGTGACATGCCATGTTTTAATCGCAACAGGTTGGCCTTGATAACGCCCTGCATACACCACACCAAAACTACCTCGGCCTATTTCATATCAGAAGCAGAGTCTACATCCGGATCAAATTGTAATTCTTGCGGTGCAATCACGGAGATCGTGACGGTGCAAAGTATAGAATCCAAAACTTCATCAAGATGCTTTAGGTAGTATTGCTTAGCTTTTTTAATATAATCGGGCTAACATTACTTTCTTCCGTTTTCCCAAGATCGGGTAAATGCTCGCGTATGACATTGGCAACAAAAGAAGGCCTCAAGTGAGCATAGTGCTTGTGGGTTATTCGCGTGTCAGAATGCCCAAGCACCGCAGAGATCACTTGCAATGTTACCCCTTTCATTGCCAAGATGCTCGCGTAAGTATGCCTTAAATCATGAAATGTGATAGCAGGGATGATGCTGGCAGCTTTACATGCTGTTTGTAGTGATCGGGATTGAAAATTCTTTTTCCATGGCGAGCCATTGGCACGTGTAAAAATAAATTCTATGCTGCGAGCCCCCTGAGCAGCTCCTTAAGAATTTAGTCAACTTTTAGTTAAAATCCAGTCGTAAACAATGATAGCTGACTATAGAGCATGATATATTTATTTATATTAAAAACAACGGGTTATATTGTAAAAGAAAGTCCGCCAAAATATATAGCATTATTCTTTCACGGCGGTAACACGGGTTCGAATCCCGTTGGGGACGCCATTCAAATTTATATGTCAGGATGAAGTTATTCTTGCACAAAACCTTACTATACGCTTATTATAGGCCAGGATCTGTTAATAATTCGCCAGGCCAAAATGTTAACAGGCTCGCACTAGGGATAGAAGGAAGGAAATACCATGGACTCAACGAATACGATCCCTGAAAATAGTAAAAATAGCATGAATAAATTTGAATTCTTTAAAAAGACTGGCTTGGGCGAACGCTTAAGGCTCGCCCGAGAAGCTATGCATTTCACTGAAAAAGAAGTAGCCACTCGTTTACATCTTAATACAAAGATCATTTTCTTAATAGAAAGCGAAAATTTTAGTGAGGGTCCACCTTCGGCCTTTATCAAAGGTTATATTCGCTCTTATGCAAAACTACTTAATTTGCCCCAAAATGAAATTGCACTGAGTCTAAAAGAGTTAGAAAGCATTATTCCTTCGAGTAATGCTACGATAGCAATTGCACCTATCCAACCCCGAAAACAAAATGAACGCTATTTCCATTGGCTAACTTATCTTATCATATTGATTTTAAGCATACTTGTTAGTATGTGGTGGAGTTCGCATCCCCGTTATGTTACTGCTGAGGCACCTGCTATCCAACCTTCCATCCCTTCTTCTCCGCCAGCGACAGCACTACAAAATATTACTTCACAACAGCAGCTAAACCAGCTTAAAACAGATCCGAAGCAGGTAGCAGCTTCTAATAATAATTCAGTCTTGCAATCTACTACGATGTTAAAAGCAGTAGATAGCTCAAAAAAAACATACGAACCTCCTGTATCAACCACCCCGCTCATGGTATCTAACATCCCATCATCTACAGCACCCGTAACGACCACGAAACCACAAAAAAACTCTGAGGTATCGCATCTAGGAATGGCATTGCCTGAGCCTGGCATCGATACCCATCAAAATGAGAATAATAACGACTAAATTCGAGGCATATTACCGTGAGCAATTTAATCAACGCTATCCGTGGCATGAATGATCTTTTGCCTTCTGAAACAGCTCTATGGCAATCTGTAGAGCAAACCCTACGCGATACATTATCTACTTTTGGTTATCAAGAAATACGGCTTCCTATTCTTGAAAAAACAGAAGTATTTGAGCGTGCTATCGGCAAAGCAACCGATATTGTTGAAAAAGAAATGTACACTTTTCTAGATCGCAACAATGAAAGTTTAACCTTACGTCCTGAAGGAACAGCTAGCTGCGTAAGAGCGGGCATTGAACATGGTCTATTTTATAATCAAGTACAACGCCTATGGTATATGGGACCCCATTTTCGTTACGAGCGTCCTCAAAAAGGTCGTTATCGACAGTTTTATCAATGTGGCGCTGAAGCGGTGGGCTTAGAAGGTCCAGATATTGATGCCGAACTCATTTTATTGTCGGCGAAGATTTTAGATAAGCTTGGCTTAACGCCCTATGTAACTCTGCAGCTAAATTCCCTCGGTTCGAGCGTTGCGCGCCTTACCTACCGCGAACTACTTGTAAATTATTTTATTCAGAACCAAAATCAACTTGATGAAGATAGCCAGCGACGTTTAATGACAAATCCATTACGGATTTTAGATAGTAAAAACCCAGATATGCAAAAATTGATTGCCAATGCACCCACTTTAATAGATCACTTGGATCTTGAGTCTGCTGAGCATTTCGGAAAACTACAAACTTATCTTACTAGCGCCGAGCTCCCTTATAAAATTAATCCATACTTAGTACGTGGCTTGGATTATTACAGCAGGACTGTTTTTGAATGGGTCACTACTGAATTGGGGGCCCAAGGTACTGTTTGTGCGGGTGGACGTTATGATGGATTAGTCGAGCAGCTCGGCGGAAAACGTACTCCTGCACTGGGTTTTGCAATGGGTCTCGAACGTATTTTGCTTATGGTTCAACAGGTTGCTAAAAAATCCATGATAAATAAACCGGATGTTTATTTTATAACAGAAGGCGAAGATGCTCTTAAATTAGCATTTAAGCTAGCTGATACTGTACGGAATGGGATGCCCAAATTACGTGTAATACTGCACTGTGGGGGAGGTAGTTTAAAAAATCAGTTCAAAAAGGCGGATAAAAGCGGGGCAGAAGTAGTTTTGATTTTAGGAGAACAAGAATTAAAAGAGAAAAAAATATCCCTTAAGCTATTAAGAAAAAGCATGCCCCAAGTATCGATTCTTCAGGATGATCTAATTAAATATTTATATGCCCGCGAGGAATTCCGTGATATTTGCTAATTAAATAGAACCCGTGCATTCTCTAAAAAAATATGTCAAAATCTACACCCCTAAAAATAAAAACCTCCATTGATCACCCCTAGGAGTCTAAAGCTTGACAGATTACTTAACTGAACAAGAGCAAATTCAACAAATCAAAACTTGGCTAAAGCAATACGGGCCCACTATCGTGCTAGGGATTTTGCTAGCTTTAATAATGACGACGGGCTGGCGATATTGGCAAAATTACCATAATAAAATGTTAATGCATGCTTCAGGCATTTATGATGAAATGCTTGCCTTACGGGCGCAAAATAATGCAAGCGGGGCCTCGGTGCAGGCACAGAAATTACTCACTCGTTACCCTAAAACACCTTACGCTGATATAGCTTCTTTATTGCTTGCACGTGATGCCGCCGTGAAAAAAAATTATCCTGATGCTATTCAAAAATTAACTCATATTGTCGATGAATGTAAAAATCCCTCCCTACGACAAATTGCACGTATTCGCATAGCACGTATTTTATTAACAGAAAAAAAACCCGATGCCGCACTTAATTTATTAAAAGAACTGGATGATAATAATTATATGGGATTAGTTGATGAAGTCAGAGGAGATGCTTACGTTATAAAAAAAGATTTTGCTGCTGCCCGTAAAGCTTATCTGATTGCACTACAAGAATTGCCGAATGCAGAAGTGACTCGCCCCATGTTAGAAATGAAATATACTGCCCTGGCCGCCGCATAGCTTGTTTAAGAGACTGTTTATGAAAAAAATGATGAAAAAATTAATAATCACTACATTAAGTATTTTTCTATGCGCTTGTAGCGGCTTCTTTGATAAAGATAACACGTTGCCACGGGCGCCACTTGCTCATTTTTCACCAGAAGCAAAAGTGCATCTTCTTTGGAGTACCAGCACGGGATGGGGTTCGGGCAATGATTTCTATACGTATGTTCCTGCTGTAACAGATAACGCAATTTATACTGCCAGCAAAAACGGCGATGTGATAGCTACCCGCAAAACCACAGGAAAAGCATTTTGGCGTACAGATATAAATATACCCATCAGTGCTGGCCCTGCCGCTACAAACCAAGTAGTTATAGTAGGCTCGCGCAAAGGTGATATTTTTGCTTTGCATGCAGAGAATGGAAAAATAGCTTGGAAAACACATACATCCAGTGAAATATTGGCAGCACCTGCTATTGGGCCTGATCTCGTTCTTATTAAATCTATCGATGGTAGGCTATCTGCATTCTCTCTCAAAGACGGCCATGCTCTCTGGCATTATCAGCAAGCCGAACCTACCTTAATTTTACGTGGTGCAAGCGCACCTAAAATTGGCAATGGAATAGTCATCTCCGGATTTGCCAATGGCAACTTAGCCAAGCTCACTTTACATAATGGTAGCTTGCTTTGGCTGCAACCCATCGCCATGCCTGATGGCAGTTTCGCTATTCAACGCATGATTGATATTGATGCCGATCCCATTATTTTTGGCAATCGCGTCTATGCAGCAACTTATCAAGGCCAAATTGCTGCATTGGATCTTAGCTCTGGGCAAATACTCTGGTCTCATGCTTTATCTTCCTTTACAGGCATGGCTATAGATAATAATCACGTTTATATAACGGATGCCAAAAGCCATCTCTGGGCCTTTAATAAAAACACTGGCAAAATAGAATGGCAACAAACGCAACTTGAAGCACGCAATCTCTCAGGTCCTGCTTTAACAGGTAATCATGTGATAGTAGGCGACGCAGAAGGATATTTACATTGGTTAAATAAAAATGATGGGCATTTTGTAGCCCGTACCCGTGTTGATCTATCAGGCATTTTTGCAGCACCTGTGACTAATAATAATATCATCTATGTCGTCACGAAAGATGGTCAATTAGCTGCATATACAACACTCTAATGCTACCTGTAGTCGCTATTGTAGGCCGTCCGAATGTAGGCAAATCAACTTTATTTAATTGCCTCACCTCTTCTCGGGCTGCATTAGTATCTGATCTACCGGGGATGACTCGTGATCGACAATATGGTGAAGCACATATCGCTCATCACCGATTCATCGTTATCGATACAGGGGGAATCATCCGCACCAAAAATGATTTAGACCAATTAACAACCGCGCAAGCTTTTCAAGCTATACAAGAAGCAGATAAAATATTATTCGTAGTTGACGCACGTGCCGGTATCACCGCAGATGATCAACTTATTGCAGAACAATTACGCTGCCTGAAAAAACCGCTTTTCCTAGTGGCGAATAAAACTGAAAGTATGGATTTAACTTTTGCTATTGCAGACCTTTACAAATTCGGTTTCGGTGAACCCTATCCTATTTCTGCAGCCCACAAAAGCGGCATTAATGAACTCGTTAACATCCTCTTTACAAATAATGAGGAGCCTCTGAATGCAAATAAGGAAACAGATCGCAGCATCAAGCTTGCTCTTGTGGGTAGACCTAATGTGGGAAAATCTACTTTAACTAACCGCATGCTAGGAGAAGATCGTGTTATTGTTTTCAATCAGCCTGGGACAACTAGAGATAGTATTTTTATTCCCTTGGAACGCGAAAATGTGCGTTATACCTTGATTGATACAGCAGGCTTGCGCCGCCGCGGTAAAGTTTTTGAAGCCACAGAAAAATTTTCCGTCGTTAAAACATTACAAGCTATTCAAACTGCTAATGTTGTTCTCTTCGTGATGGATGCACGTGAAGGCGCTACAGATCAAGACTTACGGTTATTAGGGTTTATCTTAGAAAGCGGTAAATCCCTAGTTATTGCAATAAATAAATGGGATGGCATGACCATTCAAGAACGTGATAAAGCACGTTCTTCAATAGATAGACGTTTAAACTTTGTTTCCTTTGCACGAATTCATACTATTTCTGCCTTGCATGGTAGCGGGGTAGGAAATTTATTTTCTTCTATTAATGAAGCCTATACTTCTGCTACCCAGAAACTCTCTACCCCACAGCTTACAAAAATTTTACGTACAGCTGTCATGACTCATATGCCCCCTTTAATCAATGGCCGACGCATTAAATTAAGTTATGCTCATGCGGGCGGTCATAATCCCCCTTTAATTATTATCCATGGTAATCAAGTGAAATCTTTACCCTCTTCTTATACGCGTTACTTAGCTAACACCTTCCAATCACGCTTAAAATTAATAGGCACCCCTATACAAATCGAATTTAAAAGTGGCGAAAACCCTTATCGAGATAAAAAGAATGTACTTACCGAAAAACAGCGTCGTAAAAAAATGAGATTGATCCGCCATACAAAAAGGTGATGTGAGAATCATTAGCGGAGGTGGGGGGAACCATTACAAATATATTCTCAACAAAAAAAAAGGACGATTTTCATCGTCCTAAAAGCTAATCATAAAATCGAATAAGCGATCCTTACTGCAATAACCGTCCTTGAACACGCAAAACGAGGAGTGGTTATAGAAATCCATTCACTCACCGTAGCCATCCTAAGCTGGAGGGGAGCTTACCTTAGAATCATTTTGACAAAAACAATGCTTAGAAAGGGTTTTATAGACAAAATAAATTCATTTAATAAATAAATATTAAAAATCAATATGTTAAGAAACAATATCCTCATTTTAAAAAGAAAAATAGCAAATAACCCTATGGTTTTGTAGCATATCTCTTACAAATTTATATGTTCATATCTCAATATCTACTATCTAAATGCATAATCGCAAGTTAAAAATAATAAATTTAGACAAAAAAAAGGCGGCTTTTAAAAGCCGCCATAAATGCTCAACTCAGGTATAAGCAATCCTTGCTTCAAAATCCATCCTTGGGCATACAAAACGAGGAGTGGTTGCAAGAATCCTTCCACTTAACCAGCATCATCCTTAATGCAAGCTCAGTATAACAATTCTCTTTATTTAAAGTAGGTGCTACTTAGGTCTCTTATTTGAGATCCCTTCTTTTGAAAAATATAAAAAATGTTTAAAATCAAATAATTATGCTTAAATAAAATTATTTTCAGTAATTGCCCTAGGAAAATCGTCACACATCCTCCCCTATACAAATAGGTGTTTTCCTACATAAATCTTAGTATATTGGCCTTTAAATTTGGCTATAGGAGCAAAGGAATTTCTATGGATATTTAGGATAGGCCCATGCTCTGTCAATGCTGCCATATGCTGAGAAGTGCCATAACCCTTATGTTTAGCAAAACCATACTGAGGAAATTGTTGATCCAGCCTATTCATTTCTTCATCTCGCAAGAATTTAGCTACAATGGACGCCGCACTAATTTCAGGTTCGGTCTTATCACCATTAATTTTCATTTGTACTGGGCAGGGCAACAGAGGACCCACATTCCCATCAATGAGGGCACATTGAGGAATAATATGTAATGCTGCAAAAGCACGTTGCATCGCCAAAAAAGTGGCTTGTAAAATATTAATGCGATCTATTTCTGCTACTTCTGCACGGCCAACTGCCCAAGCAAGCGCGTTTTTCTGAATGATTCCAAATAATAATCGGCGTTTTTGGGCACTTAATAATTTCGAATCAGCGAGCCCTTCTATAGGTTTTTCGGGGTTTAAAATAACGGCAGCAGCATAAACAGGACCGGCTAAAGGCCCTCGACCTGCTTCGTCTATGCCTACTACCAGTTGATTAATTTCATTATTTTTCTTCATTTATTTTCCTTATCAAATTTAATATTTTCTTAAGATTAGTAGCGTACAATACGCAACAATCAATCAGACAATAGGTTTATTATGACGGCAAGCTTCTCAACTGTAACGACTTTTTCAATATACCTCATCATCGTATTGTTATTAGGCTGGGGTGGCTTTAAAGCTACGAATAATCTTTCTGATTACATCTTGGGAGGAAGACGATTAAATAGTTTTGTCACAGCCCTCTCCGCAGGCGCTTCTGATATGAGCGGATGGCTGTTAATGGGACTACCTGGAGCAATATTTTTAGCAGGCATATCCCAAATCTGGATTGCGACTGGGTTAATTATCGGTGCTTGGCTCAATTGGCATTTTGTGGCAGCACGTTTAAGGTTATATACTGAAAAAAGCGGTAATTCTCAAACGTTGCCTGATTTTCTTTCTAATCGTTTTGAAGACACAAGCCATGTGTTACGCATTGTTTCCACGATTGCCATTTTAATTTTTTTCACCCTTTACTGCTCTTCAGGTATTGTGGCTGGTGCACGTTTATTTGAAGGCATGTTTGGTATTTCATATACGATGGCCTTGTGGATAGGGGCGCTCATCACCATTATGTATGTATTTATGGGTGGCTTTCTCGCCATTAGCTGGACTGATACCGTCCAAGCATCGCTAATTATTACTGCATTAATTGTCACTCCTTTGGCGATTATCCACACCAATGGTGGCCTCATGCCTAGTATTGATGCCATTAAATTAATTCATCCGACGCATACTGATCTTTTCAATCACCTAACTCTAAGTGGAGTGATTTCGTTATTAGCTTGGGGACTAGGCTATTTTGGCCAACCTCATATTTTAGTGCGTTTTATGGCAGCAAAATCCGTCCAAGCTATCCCTGCGGCGCGCCGCATTAGTATGGCCTGGATGATTTTTTGCTTAGGTGGTGCAGTGGCTATAGGTTTCTTTGGGTCGGCCTATTTTGCGCTGCATATGGATAAAGCGATGGTTGTCAATGCTAATCCCGAAAGCATTTTCATGGAAGTCGCAAAGCAATTATTTAATCCTTGGATCACAGGATTTTTACTGGCTGCAATTCTTGCTGTCATTATGAGTTCACTTTCATGTCAATTATTAGTATGTTCAAGCGCATTGACTGAAGATATTTATAAAACATTTGTGCGCCCCGGCGCTTCAGAACGCGAATTGGTTTGGTGCGGGCGATTAACTGTTTTATTAGTTGCATGCATTGCAATCGCATTAGCATCTAACCCCCAAAATCAGATATTAAAAATGGTAAGTTATGCATGGGCAGGGTTTGGCGCGGCTTTTGGACCAGTCGTATTGCTATCTTTAATTTGGCCACGCATGACACGAAGCGGTGCATTAGCCGGTATTATTACCGGCACAGTGACTGTATTGCTTTGGAAACATTATGCTTGGTTTCAACTTTATGAAATTGTTCCAGGATTTATTTTCGCCTCACTAGCCATAGTGACTGTAAGTAAGCTGAGCCAAATGCCCGCCATTTCTATAAAGAAGTCGTTTGATTCCGTTGAAAACGAGATCGAAGCAGCGTCTGTATAGCCAACGCTGCTTGCTCATTTGCATTGCAACGCAATTGTTGATGAATTTCTAAAAATTTTCTTTCCAGTACGGCCATCTTTTCGGGATGATCGATAAAATCAAGTAAAGCAAAAGCAAGTTGCTCAGGCTGAGCATTTTCTTGGATAAATTCAGGAACTAAAAGTTGATTTGCTAATAAGTTAGGTAGGCCAATATAGGGAATTTTCACTAAATGGCGCGCTATTTGATAAGTTAGCTGTGCCATGCGATAAGCAATAACCATGGGTCGTTTAAATAATAGAGTTTCCAGTGTGGCAGTACCCGAAGCAACAAGTACAACATCAGCCGCTGCCATGACTTCATGAGATTTTCCAATATAAAAATCGATAGGAAACCGCGACGTAATTTTTTTATAGAACGCCTGCATCTCTTGAGCCTGTTCCGCATTTACCGCAGAAGTGAGAAATCTCAAGGTGGGTCTTGCTTTAAAAATTTTCTCTGCAGTAAGAATAAATAACTCTCCTAAATATTTTATTTCATTACGCCGACTGCCAGGAAGGAGGGCAATATAAGTTGCTGCAGAATCCAGGCCTAAAATACCACGTGCTTCTGATTTATTGGATTGAAGTGGAATTAAATCTGCTAAAGGATGTCCTACAAATTTTACAGGCACATGGTATTTTCGATAAAAATCTGCTTCGAAGGGAAATAATGTTAGAATTAAATCCACGGCTTTAGCAATTTTGGAGATGCGCTTTTTACGCCACGCCCAAACGGAAGGACTCACGTAGTGTACGACGGGAATATTGGCTTGACGTAACTTTAACTCTAATCCTAAATTAAAATCAGGAGAATCTATTCCTATAAAAACATCCGGACGATGAGTTGTAAAATAATGTAATAATGCTTGACGAATTTTAAAAAGCTCCGGCAATCGGCACAAAGGCTCAACTAAGCCCATCACAGCCAGACGTTCCATATCATAAAGGCGGGTAAAGTCATTACGCAGCATGGCAGAGCCACCCACACCTGACGCTGTTAAATGCGGTTCTAATTTATGTAGAGCCGCAAGTAGCCCCGCTCCTAATAAATCACCGGACGTTTCACCAGCAACCATGCCAATATTCATTGTATCCTCTGAACCCTCCTCATGCGGATTATTATCATCGCACAATCCCTCGCTCTGATTTTTGGATAAAATCAATGAAATATTGTATATCAGAACACTCACTGACCATATTTTGTAATTGCTTAATGGCCTCGTTAACCGTTAATCCTTTACGATAAATAACTTTATAAGCTCTCCGTAACCATAATAGTGTTTCTACTGTAAAGCCACGCCGTTTCATTCCAACCGTATTTAATCCAAAAGGTTTGGCATAATACCCCGATACTTTTACAAAAGGCAGCACATCCTTATCAATCATTGAACCCATCGAAGCAAAGCTATGGCTTCCTACCCGGCACGCTTGGAATACGCCCGCAAAGCCACTTAAAATAACATAATCTTCGACAATCACATGCCCCGCCAACGATGCATTATTAGCAAAAATGGTCTGATTTCCTACGATACAGTCATGTGCAATATGAACATAAGCCATAAATAAATTATCATTGCCAATACAAGTCATGCTATCCTGAGCTGTACCCCGATTAAACGTACAAAATTCACGAATCACATTACGATCACCAATGACTAAAAATGTTTTTTCACCACGATATTTTTTATCCTGGGTGACCTCGCCCAATGAAGCAAATTGAAAGATCTTATTTTGCTTACCTATTTTTGTGAAGCCGGAAATAACTGCATGGGGACCAATCCACGTTCCTTCCCCAATCTCTACTTCCGGACCAATAATAGTAAAAGCACCCACATGCACATCCGGTGCAATGCGCGCAGTGGGATCAATAATTGCAGTTGGATGAATCACAGTATTTAACCTCTTCGTGCGCTTAAAAATTCAGCAGAACAAACTAACTCGCCCTCCACGTATGCGGAACCTTCCAGCTTCCAAATTTCACGTTTAGCGCGTAGCAATTTGACCTCTAAGCGTAATTGATCGCCTGGCTCTACTACTCGCCGAAAACGCGCCTTATCAATCCCTGCAAAATAATATAATACCCCTTCACTTGGGAAAGTATTTGTTGATTTATAAGCGAGTATCCCCGCCGCCTGAGCCAATGCTTCTAGTATTAATACCCCTGGCATGACGGGACGACTTGGAAAATGTCCATTAAAAAATGGTTCATCAATTGTTATATTTTTTAATGCCACTATGGATTCACTTTCTTTCATCTCGATGACACGATCAACCAGAAGAAAGGGGTGGCGATGCGGAAGGTATTTCATGACTTCATGGATATCCATTATATATTTCATATTTCTTTTCTCTCTGTTAATCCCAGCAAAATGGTTTCTAAAGATTTAACTCTTTCGGTTAACTGATCCAAGCGATGTACTCGGGCACTATTTTTACGCCATTCCCTATTAGTTACTAATCCCCCCACCCCTGATGAGTAAACCCCAGGACCACGGATGGATTTAGTCACTGCAGTCATCCCTGTTATCATCACGTTATCAGCAATCGTTAGATGACCTGCAAATCCTACTCCTCCGCCTATTAAACAATTTTTACCTATAACAGTACTCCCCGAAATACCCACGCACCCTGCTAATGCTGAATATTCCCCAATTTGTACGTTATGCCCAATTTGAATAAGGTTATCAAGCTTCGCTCCTTTTTTAAGCACCGTATCTTCAACCGCCCCACGATCTATGGTGCAGTTTGCTCCTATTTCAACATCATCTTCTATAACAACTCGTCCTAATTGCGGAACTTTATGCCAAACACCTTTGTGTTTGGCTATACCAAAACCATCACCCCCAATGACTGTACCACTTGCAATAAGTACACGCTTACCTATATGGATTTTATGATAAAGTGTCACGTTAGCGTGTAAATAAGAAGCTTCATCAATGGTAGAAAACTCCCCAATAATACACCCGGGCCCTAATACCACCCCCGCAGCGAGTGTTACATTATCCCCGATGACGCAGTTTGCCCCAATAGACACGCTTGCATCAATGTGACAATGTTGGCCTACTACTGCGGTAGGATGAATTTCTGGTTTTACAGGGGGGTGATCATCAAAAAAAGCTGCTATTTTAGAATACGTATAATAAGGATCCCGACTAATCAATGCATTAGTGGGGCAAATTTCAGCATCCTCCAACATTAAAATAACAGCAGACGCCTGCGTGGTCGCCAAATATTTTTTATATGAAGGATTATTTAAAAATGTAATTCGTCCTACTTGGGCCTTGTGAATGGTACAGACACCTTGAATTAAGCAGTTCGGATTGCCTTTAATGACCACATCTTCTAATCCCCTCACTAACTCAGTCAACGTATATTGTGATTGACTATGAACTTGTTTCATGTGCAAAACCCATATAAACAAAGAGAGCTCTTTATCATTAAATGAAAAAGAGCTCCCTGATTTTTAGAAATAAAGAAAGGTGAGCAAAATTATTTACTATCAAATTCCTTGCTTACTTCTTTGGTAATATCATACCCTTCACCGGCAAAGATAACTGCTTGGGAGTCTAACACGAGTCCATCATTTTCTTTTTTTGCTATAGAAGAAATGATTTCGTTTAATTGCGCTAATACATTTTTCATTATCTTATTTTGCTCTTTTCTCAAATCTTCTTGGAATGTAGCAGCATCTTTAGATAATTCTGATTGGTCATCGCTAATTTTGTTTTGCATTGCAGTTCTATCTTTTTCACTCATAGTCGCCGATTCTTTTTTAAATTTATCTAATTCTTCTTGTAAAGATTTCTGCGCTGCAATCAATTTATCTTGACGCGGTTTAAACTTATTTTGTAACTGTTTGTTAAGATCAGCGATCTTGGGTGATTGCTGAAACAATTGCTGAACATTGACAACAGCAATTTTGGTCTGCTTAGAAACATCGGGAGCAGCATATGCCTGAGTTCCAGTTATCATCGATATTGCGCCCACCATAACCCACATTTTTTTCATAATTTTCTCCAATAAATTTTAATTAACCTATTCTAAAAATCCCATTATCATCTTCGCCGCAAGATATATGCATAGTATGTCAGAGCTTAGTACTAAATTCTAGAGTCTATTGACATTTCTGTCTTTGAATTTTTACTAACCAAAATTGGCGCCAAGCGAGAAATCAAAAACCTGCTCATCGTCACTGAGGCGACCGGGCTGGTTTTGTCTAGCTCTGATAGGGTTAATCGCTTTTGCTAAACTGACATCAATAAGCCCCATGGGAGATAACCAACCTGCCTCAATACCACAAGAAGTCCGTATATGGCCGGAGGCTGTGCCGCCTAAATTGCGATTATCGAAGGTATTATAAACGTTACCCCCATCAATAAATATATCTGTACGCAAATTATCTGAGACATAGTTGGGGAAAATAAGACCGAAACTAAGATTGATTAATAAATTCCCGCCTGTAGGATCAAAATTAGAATCTTTAGGACCTAATGAATTACCCGCATATCCTGGCATTGTTCCTATGCCACCCAGATAAAAATTTTTAAAAAATGGATAGTTTTTGGCTCCTCCATTAAAACTACTACCATATCCTAATGTACCTTTAGTAAGCGTTATAAATTTATCCGTTAATGGATAGTACCACTTTGTGTCATAAGCAAGATTATAATATTTTAATGCGTTATTCGTCACAGGCAGAAAAATAGTAGCAGAAAGAGAATGAAGCATACCACTAGTAGGAAAAATACCTTTATTCCGGCTATCGCGTGAAATACCAGTAATAAGATCTAGTTGTTGGAAATGTCGGCCATTGCGAGTAACAAAATCATTCACCTGACCTGAAATCGGCGTATTGTTACCCTGATTTAGAGTAATTAATGATCCTTCATAACCATATCCTATCAACGCTCGATTAAATACTCCCTCTTCTTGGCCAAAAGGAATCCCGTATACATCATTGGCTTGATATTGGCTAGAGGAATAACTGGAGGAGAGATTTGCATTCTTAGGGTTAAACTGTGATAGATTGAAACTCAAAGAACGGCTAATACCATCTTGTGTAAAATAAGGATTAACGTAATCAATTCCATAATAAGATTGATATCGACTGCGTGACAAATTTAAGCCTACGGTGTTGCCTGTTCCTAGAAAATTCTTTTGAGTAAGCCCGGCGCTCAAAATAACATGATCAAGTCGTGAATATCCAATACTCACGTTAGCTTGCGCTGCATTATCTTCTTTGACTTTATAATTAATATCGACTTGATCATCTGTGCCCGGCACCGGGATAACAGACATATCCACCTCTTTTAAATAAGCCTGCCTGGTTAGACGCAATTTTGATTGTTGTAATAACTTTGTTGATACCATAGCAGATTCCATTTGCTCTAATTCACGCCGCAACGTTCCATCATTGGTTTTATTATTATCCGTAAAATAAATATGCCGTACATAAGTACGCTTCCCTGGCTTAACATCCAGAGTAACAAATACTTCTTTCTTTACGTCATCAATATTAGGTATTAACTCAACTTCGGTAAAAATATAACCTTTATTTCCCAATGCATCAGTAATAGCTTTTTCTGTTTCCACAAATGCTTGCCGCGAAAAAATATCGCCCGGTTTAGTGGTGACTAATGTCATTAACTCACTACGCGGCAAAATTAAATCACCCTCGAGCGCGACACCTTTAACCTTATAAGGAACACCTTCATCCACCACAATAGTCAAGAGGATCGACTTACGATCAGGCGTTACCATTACTTGAGAAGATTTTACCTCAAATTTAATGTAGCCCCGATCAAGATAGAAATTACGTAAATTAGTCAAGCTTGCCTGTAATTTTTCTTCAGTATAACGGTCTGTTTGTGAGAAAAATGTCAACAGACCCGGCGTTGTTACCCTCAACTGGTTAGCCAAGGTTCTTGTGTTAAAGGCGTGATTACCTATAAAGTTAATACGCCGTATTTTAGCAAGTAAGCCTTCAGAAATAACAATAGAAACACATACACGATTTCTATCCATAGGATTCACTGTAAGGCTTACGCGAGCATTATAACGGCCTAACTGGTAATATTGATTTAAAAGGCTTTGTTTTATCTTATCTAATACAGCTGCGTCATATACTCTGCCTTCGGCAACATCGACACTACTCATCACTTCCGTTAACTTATCTTTTGGAATAATAGAATTACCTATTATTCTTAATAAACCAATGGTAGGTCTCTCAACAACGTTGATTACTAACGTATCGCCATGTCGGGCTAATGTAATATGCTCAAAAAAACCAGTATCATACAGGGCTTTCATAATCTCCGTAGTTTTTCCGGGACGCAGTACATTGCCTGCTCGGATTGGCAAATAACTATAAACTGTGTCAGTAGAAATGCGCTGCACACCATTAATTTCAATTTTTTTTACCACGAAAGATTCTGCTGCATAGGTCACAGTCAATAAATTGAGCACTAAAGTAATCAGTAAAATTATTTTTTTCATATTCTTAATACAGCCAAAAAGGTGAGCTACAAAATTGGGGTCATTATGCGGAGTTTTTATTATTAAATCCAGTGGGAAATATTCAGACCTAATGCAAAAATAGGCGCGGCAGCGGTTATACTATCAATTCGATCTAATATTCCACCGTGTCCGGGCAGCAAATGCCCTGAATCTTTAAGTCCAGCTTGACGTTTCAGCATACTTTCAAAGAGATCGCCCAATATGGAAAATAACACTGTCACCCATATCCACATGAATGCAATAGGCCAGAGTAAATAAGGTATTTTAAAGATCATTAGCCCAAGCAACGCAATTAAGGTACTCGTTAACAAAGCCCCTAACAAGCCTTGCCAAGTTTTACCCGGGCTAACTTGTGGCATGAGTTTATGCTTGCCCCATTTTTTACCAAAAAAATAAGCCCCTGAATCAGCGCCCCAAATTAACACAAATAGAAAGAGCAATATATGTATGCCATGAGGAGCACTACGAAGCGCATTCACCGCCACCCAACAAGGAATAAGAACGAATAATCCCATGAGACCTCGCATTATTATGCTCTTCTCCCAACGTGTTGAATTTTTTGGATAACGTATCACTAAACAAGCGGCCACTAACCACCAAACCAAAGTCACATATAAAATAGGCACGACAGGAAGAAAATTCGCCATAACTAAAACAAAAATAGTGAATAGTGGATAAATCAAATAGTACGGAAATAACTTAATTTCCATGAGGAATGACCATTCCCACGCCCCCCATACTACTGCTAGCGCTGTAAAAAAACAGAATAATTGCGGGGAGAGCTTAAGCACAAGAAAAATAAAAAAAGGAATAAGAATAATCGCCGTTAGTAGCCGTTGTTTTAACATAGTTATTTTTTATTTACTCCTAACTGCTCGCTAGTAAAGCCAAAACGTCGTTCTCGTTCCGTGAAAAAAACAAATGCTTTATCTAATTCATTCGCATTAAAATCAGGCCACAGTACTTCTGTAAAATAAAGCTCAGTATAGGCTAATTGCCAAAGAATAAAATTACTAATACGTTGTTCTCCGCTAGTACGAATAAATAAATCAGGATCGGGAAGATCGGAAAAAGATAAGTTTTCTTGAATTAATTCTATAGTGATTTCATGACTAGAAAGCACACCGCTTTCAATTTTACGTCCAATATGTTGCACAGCTTGCATCATATCCCATTGGCCACCGTAATTTGTCGCAAGTAATAGTTTAAGCCCGGTATTATTGGCTGTAAGATTTTCTACCGCAACAATTTGTTGGCAAAGCTTTTCATCAAAGCGCGTACGGTCACCAATAACGCGTAATTGGATATTTTGCTCGTGCAGTTTATTAGCTTCGTTTTGTAATGCCGTAATAAATAACTGCATTAAATAACTAACTTCTTCCGAGGGACGACGCCAATTCTCACTACTAAAAGCAAACAAAGTAAGGACTTCAATTTTTTTTTCTACGCAGTGCTTAACAGCACGCTGCGCCGCTTCAACACCTGCTTTATGACCCGCCAGCCGGGGAAGATGTCGTTTTTTAGCCCAACGACCGTTACCATCCATGACAATAGCGATATGACGAGGAAGCGCCTGCAGATCCACTTGCTCGAGACTTGATTTCATTTAAATCGCCATTAAATCTTTTTCTTTTACCACAAGCAGTTGATCCACTTCTGCAATATATTTATCTGTCAGCTTTTGCACCGTCTCTGCGAAACGATGCTCTTCATCTTCCGCTATTTCCTTGTTCTTAAATAGTTCTTTCAATGCTGCATTCGCATCACGACGTACATTTCGGATACTTACACGCGTCGCCTCGGCCTCATGACGCACTACTTTCGTTAATTCTTTCCGCCGCTCTTCAGTCAAGGCCGGCAAGGGTATACGAATAAGATCTCCTGAGGTGGTGGGATTCAAACCCAGACCTGCAGACATAATTGCTTTTTCAATAAGAGAGATCATGCGTTTTTCCCATGGTGTAATCACTAAAGTACGTGCATCGCCTATACTTATATTGGACACTTGGCTTAATGGTGTTTCATTGCCATAATAATCCACTCGAACCTGATCCAGTAGGCTAGGATGCGCACGACCAGTACGTACTTTTGATATTTCTACCTTAAAAGCTTCAATACTTTTTTGCATGCGTGTTTCTGTTTCGTTTACTATTTTATGCATGCTTTGTTACTCCATTTTGTTGTATCAACGTACCTATTGCTTCCCCGCGAACTGCCTGCAACAAGGCGCCCGGTTTGTTCATATTTAATATTCGCAAAGGTAACCTATGCTCTTGGCATAAAAGGATAGCATTTAAATCCATTACACCCAACCGACGCTCTATCACTTGATCATAAGTTAAGGTTGAATAATATTCAGCCTGAGGATTTTTTACTGGATCCATGGGAAATACACCATCTACTTTAGTGGCTTTAATCACTAAGTCTGCATTTATTTCTATTCCCCGTAGTGCGGCCGCAGAATCGGTAGTGACTAAAGGATTACCTGTACCCCCAGTAAAAATGACAACCTTACCTCGGTCTAATGCTTCTAACGCGTGATAGCGATTATAAAAATCCACCATGCCAGGCACCGCAAGCGCCGACATAACCTGCACCTCCACTGATTTTCTATCAAGTGCATCGCGTAGCGCTAAACCATTCATGATAGTAGCCAACATACCTATTTGATCTGCAGTCACACGATCTAATGCGCTGCGACAAAAATTCGCACCGCGTATAAAATTACCCGCACCTATCACTAAAGCAACTTTTACACCTAATTGAGTTATACGAGCAATTTCAATACTTATTTGGGCTAATTTCTCAGATGCAATGCCAAAACCCTCATCGCCCTGCAGAGCTTCTCCGCTTAATTTAAGCAAGACGCGTTTATAAACCAGCTGCTGCGATTTTTCGTCTGACATAATTAACTACCTTGTACTTGAGACATAACTGCTTCCACAAAATCCTCTGTGTCTTTTTCAATACCTTCGCCTACTTCAAAACGCGTAAATGCCAATACCTTGATGCGATTTTTATTTAACAGCGCTGCCACTGTTATATTAGGATCCTTAACAAAAGCCTGGCCTAATAAGCTAACTTCATCTAGGAATTTCTTTAGACGACCATTTACCATTTTTTCAACAATCTCTGGCGGTTTACCACTGCCAGCAGCTTGCGCAAAATAAACTTCTCTTTCTTTTTCCACAATATCATGAGAGATATCTTCTGGCGCAATAACCAAAGGTTTGCATGCTGCAATATGCATAGCAATATCCTTGGCAATTTCTGGGTTATTGCTATCAAGCTCAACCAATACACCAATACGATGACCATGCAGATAGGTTCCTATGGCGTGAGTAGCACCTGCAAAAGCCAGACGACGCATGCTAATGTTTTCACCTACTTTTGCTACTAATGCCTGACGTGCTTCTTCAACTTTTGCATTACTACCTGCTAAGGGCAAATGACTCAAAGCAGCAACATCTTGGGGAGTCTTTTCTAGCGCCGTTGCGGCAACTGCATTTGCGAATCCTATAAAATTCTCATCACGCGCTACAAAATCGGTTTCGCTATTGATTTCTACCATTACGGCGTGCGTACCGTCAGTGGATAGCTGGATCAAAACAACTCCTTCTGCTGCAACTCGTCTTGCTTTTTTATCTGCTTTTGCTCTGCCGGTTTTACGCAATTCTTCCGCAGCAAGCTGGATATCGCCCCCTGTCACCTCTAACGCTTTTTTACATTCCATCATACCGGCACCGGTACGCTCACGTAATTCTTTCACCTGTACTGCACTTACTGACATAAAAAACTCCTCACTTCGCTCGCTAGAATCTCGAGCACAATCCAAACCTCTCTACTTCACACCTCGCGCACCACGAAACATTATTTCGTTTCGCCTTCCTCGTCTTCCACACCGACAATAGGCGCTTCTCTATCTATCTCAAGCAGCTCATTCTCAGTGATATCAGGATTAGAAGCACGTGCCTCTAAAATAGCATCTACTGCATATTGAACATATAAAGCAATGGAACGAGTGGAATCATCATTTCCAGGAATCACATAAGAAATTCCGTGAGGACTATTATTCGTATCTACTATGCCTATGACTGGAATACTCAATCTATTTGCTTCAGCAATGGCAATTTTCTCATGGCCTACATCAATTACAAAAAGTGCGTCTGGCAAACCGCCCATATTCTTAATACCGCCTAAACTACGGTTCAATTTTTCTCTATCACGAGTGATATTCAGAATTTCCTTTTTCGTCAAACGACCAAATGCATTTTTTTCAATCATCATATCTAACTCTTTTAGACGCTTGATAGACTGACGAATAGTTTTATAGTTCGTTAACATACCGCCTAACCAACGATGATCCACATACGGCATGCGGCAACGTTGCGCTTCTTCTCTAATAATCGCCTGCGCAGCAGGTTTTGTTCCTACAAATAATATTCTGCCTTTTTTTGAGGCTATTTTCTTTAAAAATTTCAGCGCATCTTCCAGCATACGCAGAGTTGTTTCAAGGTTAATAATATGAATTTTACTACGGGCACCATAAATATAAGGCCCCATTTTAGGATTCCAATGGCAGGTTTGATGCCCAAAATGGACCCCGGCTTTTAACATCTCACGCATACTAATATCAGGCATTTCTATTCTCCAAAGTTTGGGTTAGGCCTCCACGTACCCCAGCTGCCAACCCCCTCATAACTAGCAGGGCACCCAGCAGTGGATGATGATACGTGTGTGGGTTACTTTTAAATCTATTGCTAATGAAAGCCGCTCTTTATACCATAGATCATCATTTTCAACAATAATGAAATAATCATGAATATCACTATTAAAACACCCGATGAAATTGAAAAAATGCGTGTCGCTGGGCGCTTAGCTGCGGAGGTACTGGAAATGATTGAACCGCATGTTCGGGCTCATGCTACAACGGATGAATTAAATCAAATCTGCCATGATTATATCGTTAATAATCAAAAGGCTATCCCTGCTCCACTCCATTATCGTGGATTTCCCAAATCCATTTGTACTTCCGTAAACCATCAAGTATGCCATGGCATTCCGGGAGTGCGTAAGTTATCGGAAGGAGACATTATCAATATTGATATTACTGTCATTAAAGAAGGGTATCATGGTGATACAAGCAAAATGTTTGTTATAGGTAAACCCTCCATATTAGCAGACCGACTGATCAAGACCACTCAAGAATGTTTGTACCTAGGCATTAACCAGGTAAAACCAGGCGCACATTTAGGAGATATTGGTGCGATTATTCAGAACCATGCAGAGAAAAACCGTTTCTCCGTAGTGCAAGAATATTGTGGCCATGGTATAGGAAAAATTTTTCATGAACCACCTAATGTATTACATTATGGAAAGCCTCATACAGGAGAAGAATTACTGCCTGGTATGATTTTTACCATCGAACCGATGATTAATGCAGGAAAGCGATTTGTAAAATTATTACCTGACGGCTGGACAGTGGTGACGAAAGATCATAGCTTATCTGCTCAATGGGAACATACTATTCTAGTTACAGAAACAGGATTTGAAGTATTGACCAAACGAGGGGAAGAGTTATTTTAACTTTTTTCAAAAGTTGAGTAGATATGTTATTATTCCTACCTTTTTAAGCTACCGAGGAGAACCGTTATGACCCACGTACTACCGCCTTTGCCGTATGCCCTTGATGCACTGCAACCTACTATTTCAAAAGAAACCCTCGAGTATCACTATGGGAAACACCATCAAGCGTATGTCAATAATCTAAACAACTTAATTAAAGAAACAGAATTCGCTGACGCTTCTTTGGAAGAGATTATCTTAAAATCGAGCGGTAGTATTTTTAATAACGCTGCCCAAGTTTGGAACCATACATTTTACTGGCATTGTTTAACTCCCAATAGCAGCCATGAACCCACAGGGAAATTAGCAGATGCTATTATTAAAGCATTTGGTTCATTTCAGGAATTCAAAAAACGCTTCACTCAAGCCAGCATCGCTACTTTCGGGTCGGGGTGGGGATGGCTAGTTAAAAATGCTCAAGGTGAATTAGAAATTATCAGTACTAGCAATGCGGGCACACCGATGACACAAAAGCAAAAAGCATTATTGACGTGTGATGTATGGGAACATGCTTATTATATTGATTATAGAAATGCGCGTCCTACTTACGTGGATAAATTCTGGGATATAGTAAATTGGAATTTTGTGGAAGAAAATTTTACCTAAAACTTTCTTCCACCCTATTATTGAGAGGCTCTCCATGCTCTTAAGGTTATATCTGGAGAGCACTCCTTAATTCAAGCTGACTCGCCTTGTCGTTAGCAACTTCAGCGGCTTTCCTGGCTTGAAAGACTGCGTCACGCTTATTAAACATAAGAATAGAAGGATCACGCAATTCTAGGTGGGCTTGCTGTTGTAATACAGAGCGAGCCCTATTAAAACGTTCCGCCATTAACGCAGCTAATTCAGAATTTAACCGAGCCAATACTGGAGTGCTTAATAAATCTTGCTCCGAGATACCTTGCCCGCTACCTTCTACTATTACACGAACTTTTTCTTCTAAACCTGCGTCCTTAATTGCTTTATTAAATTCGCGTTGAATTTGCATAGTCATTCGCCTAGTATAAGGCTGCTCCGCAATGATTAAAACATCATGCTGATAACCGGCTGCCACTTCACCTGATTGAAGAGCACGAATAAAGTCTTTAACCCGCATAGAAGCAATGTCCGCTGCACTTTGAGCCGCGGTAGCTCGCCAATGTCCAGCTTCCACACCACTATCCAGAATACCTATTTTCTTGGCAGGACATAGGGTCTGTATAAAATAATTTACCATCATCGTTTCCGTGATGCCTTCTAAAAATTCACGGTATTCACCGGAATCCCCTACTCTTTTCTTAACATATTTAAGAGGCTTTCCTAAATAAGCTGCTACTGCTTCCATCATTACTTCTTCATCTAATCCTTTAGAAAGTTCTCTGGCTCCACTTAAAGCCCATATAAGGTTGCAATTTATTTCTAAATTTTGAAAATATATTAAACGCTCTCTTACGCGCTTGGAAGCGGCTCCCATAATACATCCTTCTGAGTACTCGCGTTTTAATGGGGGCAAAGGGGTAACCACCCCTAATTTAGTAGCAATATCTTGAAATTCTAAACTATGCTCTTCCATCCAAGGCCTGCCTTGTAGACGGTCTCGCTCCTGACCATGCTGCCTGTCAAAGGCTGTTTGCTGTAAAAAAACAATCAAATCAACGGCATCAGCGGGCGTAAAGTATTTTTGCTGGGCAAAATTAACCATAAAAACATCTACATCAAACCGGCCATTAGAGGTTGCTTTATCACATGCTTCTTTTAAGTCAGAAAATACCGTGTCATCATCGCACGCAAAAGCTTTAGAAGCGGAAAGGTATTGCACGGCTTTTTTCAATAAATCTTCATTAAGATAGCCTGCCATGTGAAAATAAGAAAATAAAGCCTTAGCATGCTCTATAGGCGATACAACATTTACTTCTTCGCCTTTCTCATCTCGCAAATGGTTTTCTTTAATTTCAAGTAAATTTAGAGCTGCAGCAAGATTAGGATTTAATTGTAGGTTCGCATGAAACATTTCTATATCTCCTCTTCATAATGTGTCATATTCTCACTAAATTTTAAATTAAGTACCTAAATATTAAATATGAGATTGTATATCTCAAATAAAACTATTTATCTCGTATCACTGCTTTTTGAATTTCCTGGCCACTGTTTTCCATATCTTTACCAAACCCTTGGACTGTATTATGGCAACCCATACAAATGAGGGCGGAAATAAGACTCCCTAAAAGCACTCTCAAATAAACTATCATGATCTTTCTCCTATTTTTAACGATTTCTCCAGTAATTCAATCTTTTCTTTTAATCTATCAATCTGATCCATTAAATCGACGGCTAAGGCAGCCCCAGCTAAATTAATCTCCAAATCATGCTGTAAACGCAATACACGCTGTATACGTTGTAAATGCCTCGCATTAAAACGCCAAGTTTTTAGCGCAACACTTTGAGGCTCAAGTGTACCGTATTCGATTAATTCACAAATAAAATCAGGTGTAATATGACAAGTTTCACATAATTCTTCAAGGCTCAACTCAGGCTCAAATTCAGCCTCAATAGTAGTAACAATGAGATCTTTTTTGGGCATCCTTGGCTGCTCCTAAAATAAATTTTTACGAGGATCTAATGGCATTTCTTTTGCCATTTTTTCATATAACGCACGCTCCGCTTCTGTTGTTGCGGGGGGCGTGTAGATTTGCAGCACGATATATTGATCGCCCACTATAGATTTTCCACCGAGTCCACGTCCTTTTAAACGGAGTTTTTGGCCTCCCTGCGCACCAGAAGCAATTTTTATTTCTACAGGTCCACCTAAGGTAGGCGCAGTTACTTTAGCACCTAACGCAGCTTCCCACGGAGTAATTGGCAAAGTTAAATAGACATCCTGGCCTTGCAAAGTAAAAATACGATGAGGTTGAATTTCCATTTCTAAATATAAATCTCCTGGCGTTCCACCCCCTACACCTGGAGTACCTTGTTTCGCTAAACGCAATTGCTGACCGGAACGCACGCCTCGAGGAATAGTAATTTTGAGGGCCCGAGTAGAATGACGCATACGACCCTGGGCATCCATTTCAGGCACTTGCAGCTGTATTGTTTTACTTCCCCCGTGAAATGCCTCTTCTAGACTAATAGTGATTTTAGCATGCTCATCACGGCCACGCTGTTTAAAAGGCTCTCGTCTAGACTGACCCCCGCCTTGGCGAGCCTGACCAAAAATAGATTCAAAAAAATCACTAAAGCCACCCCACCCTTCGCTTCCCTCAGTAAACCCTGCGTTTTGCCAACCGGGTGGTGGCCTAAAATCTTGACCATTTTTCCATTGGCTGCCTAGTTGATCATAGGCTTTGCGTTTTTGAGGATCTTTTAAAACTTCATAGGCTTCTTGGACTTCTTTGAAACGCTCTTCCGCATTTTTTTCTTTACTCACATCAGGGTGATATTTACGGGCTAATTTACGATAAGCGCGTTTTACTTCATCAGCGCTTGCAGTACGAGAAAGACCGAGGGTGGTATAATAATCTTTAAATTCCATAGATCTATTTTCTCATTGAGCTATTTTTTGCGCGGCTTTATTCATTTTTCATTGCATTTTTTATTCTGGCAATCGCACAACCAATACATCACATTGGGCCCCATGTAAAATAGCATTGGCTGTCGAGCCTAATAGCAAAGATAACCCATGCCGACCATGACTACCACAAATAATTAAATCAGCCCCAATATCCTGCGCTACCGCATGGATTTTTGATTTAGTAGGCCCCACTTCAATCCACTGATCCTTTTTATCAATCGCCAGCGTCTCTCCCATCTTAGCCAACGCATTTCTTGCTTCTTCAATCAATTGCCCTTCGATATCTTCAATACCTAGATAGGCATAGCTATAACCAGGCATAGGCTCCACTACGTGAATGAGACTAAGTTTCGCGCCCGTATAACCACGAATACTACGCACCTTTTTAAGAACAAATTCTGATTCATCCGATAAATCAGTTGCTAATAAAATATGTTTATACATGATAGTTATCCTTATGCTTTTTCAGTTGCCTTTGAAAAGACCAAACGTGAATCTTTCACCGTCACTTTGATTATCTCTCCTTGGAGAAATTTCCCAGATAATATAGCTTGTGCTAATGGATTCTCTATATGCTGTTGAATCGCACGCTTTAACGGTCTTGCGCCATATATAGGATCATACCCCGCAGCAGTCAAATAATCCAATGCTTCATGAGTCATTGTCAAGCCAAATTCTTTTTCTGCTAAACGCGCTTTCACGCGGTTAATTTGAATATCTGCAATCTGACGAATCTGCTCTTTATCCAAGGGATGAAAAACTACGGTCTCATCAATACGATTCATAAATTCGGGGCGGAAATGCTGCGCAACCACCTTTAAGACAGCCTCTCTCATGTGAGAATAATCGCCCTGCTGACTTGAGATTTCCTGAATAAGTTCTGAACCTAAATTAGAAGTCATCACAATAACGGTGTTACGAAAATCAACAGTGCGCCCATGGCTATCGGTCAAACGTCCATCATCTAACACTTGCAACAATATATTAAATACATCATGATGGGCCTTCTCTATTTCATCCAATAAAATCACTGAATAAGGCTTGCGACGCACTAGCTCTGTAAGATAGCCACCTTCTTCATAACCCACATAACCGGGGGGTGCGCCTACCAAGCGTGCCACCGAATGCTTTTCCATAAATTCGGACATATCAATACGAATAACGGCTTCTTCTGTATCAAATAAAAAATTTGCTAAGGTTTTGCAAAGCTCCGTCTTACCTACCCCCGTAGGACCTAAAAACAAAAAAGAACCAATAGGTCGATGAGGGTCAGAAAGTCCTGCTCGAGACCGACGTATTGCATTGCAAACTGCGGTCACAGCCTGACCTTGACCGATAACGCGTTCATGTAATGCGTCCTCCATATGAAGCAATTTTTCTTTCTCGCTTTCCATCATTTTAGAAACAGGGATGTGCGTCCACTTCGAAACAATTTCTGCTATTTCTTCGGCAGTCACTTTGTTACGTAGCCATTGCGTTTCACCCTTTTCCACTAAAGCAGCAGCCGCTAATTGCTTTTCTAATTCAGGAATACGACCATATTGTAGTTCAGCCATACGAGTTAAGTTACTTGCGCGGCGCGCCGTTTCAAGCTCTAAACGAGCACGCTCCAATTCACTCTTGATATTTTGGGTACCCTGTAACGAAGATTTTTCTGTTTTCCAAATTTCTTCCATCTGTGCGCATTCTATTTCGAGTTTTTCTAATTCACTTTCTAATTTTAAAAGCCGTTTTTTTGAGGCTTCGTCTGTTTCCTTTTTCATGGCCTCCCGCTCAATTTTAAGTTGTATTATTTTTCTATCTAATTGGTCAAGCTCCTCTGGTTTAGAATCAATTTCCATACGAATATGGCTAGCTGCCTCATCAATTAAATCAATGGCCTTATCGGGTAATTGACGATCAGAAATATAACGATGCGACAAAGTGGCAGCAGCGACGATAGCAGAATCTGTAATTTCTACGCCATGGTGCAAGGCATAACGTTCTTTTAAGCCGCGCAAAATTGCGATAGTATCAGGGACAGTAGGTTCATCAACTAAGATACGCTGGAAGCGTCTTTCTAATGCAGCATCTTTTTCAATGTATTGTCGATATTCATCTAAAGTAGTAGCACCTATACAATGTAATTCCCCGCGTGACAAGGCGGGTTTTAGCATATTGCCCGCATCCATGGCACCTTCGGCCTTGCCTGCACCTACCATAGTGTGAATTTCATCAATAAATAAAATAACCTGGCCTTGTTGTTTAGCTAAATCATTTAAAACTGCTTTCAAACGTTCTTCAAATTCACCGCGAAATTTGGCACCGGCAATGAGCGCGCCGAGGTCCAAAGATAATAATCGTTTATCACATAATCCTTCTGGCACTTCGCCATTAATAATACGTTGCGCTAATCCTTCCACAATCGCTGTTTTACCTACCCCTGGCTCGCCTATTAACACAGGATTATTTTTCGTGCGTCGCAATAAGACTTGAATAGTACGACGAATTTCGGCATCTCGCCCAATAACGGGATCCAATTTTCCTTGTTCTGCACGAGCAGTAAGATCGATAGTATATTTTTCTAAAGCACGACGTTGCTCTTCTGCATTCGGATCTTGAATACCTTGCCCGCCTCGTTCTTCTTCAATGGCTTTTTCAAGAGTAGAAGGAGTGGCTCCTGATTTACGTAAAATATCACCTAGGGTGCCTGCATCTTCTATAGCGGCTAATAAAAATAATTCACTTGAAATATAGTGATCCTTACGTTTTTGCGCCAGCTTATCAGTGATGTTTAAAATACGATTCAATTCATTTGAAACATGTATTTCACCCGGCGCTCCTTCGACTTGAGGCAATTGATTGATGGCGGTATCCAGCAAAGACCGCAGCTTAGAAATGCCAATATTTGCCTTGTTAAGTACAGAACGAATGCTACTACTTTCTTGATCTAGCAATGCTTTCATCAAATGAATTGGCTCAATAAAAGCGTGATCCCGCCCTAGAGCTAATGACTGCGCATCCGCCAAAGCAGCCTGAAATTTGCTCGTTAACTTATCCATGCGCATAATAAATGCCTCTTAAATAGGGGTTATTTATTATAATATGGGGATCCAAAGGTTAAATACAAGGAGGGATATTATTTTCTCTTCACAAGGGTGTCACCACTTGAATAAAAGAAGAAATCCCGCGGGCGATAATTAAGATAAATAGTGATTATCTTATATAAACTTGGCTAATTTTTTTATGTCTCTAAATTAATTGAAAGAATATTTTAACGAAGACTCCCTGATAATAAAGAATATTTTTTATTCCTGAACTCTTAGATTTTGATATCTATAAAATAGTGCTACTGGAAGAATGAGAATTAGAAGACCAGTTAGGCAAAGCCCCACGTATCTCAGTGAATTCATCTGAATTTTATAAGGTAAAATAAATCCTACCATGAATGTTATGCAACAACCTATCAGTCCACATAATGCCACTATGCATGTTCCTTTTACTCCTCCCGGTATAGAAAAAATGCGGTTATTATTTTTATATTTATGTTTTAAATAAACTGCTGCCAAAAATAATATGGCATACATTGTCATGTATAGTTGGGTACTTAATACGGTTAATATCCAGTAAGAAGAATTAATACTAGGCATAAAAATATAGACCAAGCAGATAATGCTCACAATGCTTGCTTGTAATATAAGAAATCGAGTAGGTACTCCATATTTATTTTCACGAATTAAATAAGAAGGAAAGTAGCCTGATTCACTTGCACAAAGTAGACCTTTAAGAGGAGATATTATCCAGCTTAACATCCCTCCCAAAGCGCCTACTACTACCGCGCTACTACACACGGATACTAATTGAGGCACATGATAGAAGTTGAAAATTTTACCAAAGCTTTGGATAACGCCTGCTACTAGGCTTATATGGCTTTTAGGTAAAAGGATTGCTATTGCTAACGAGCCACTTAGCATAGTAAATATTATTAAAAATACAGAAAATAAAAGAGCTTTAGGAAATGTTTTTTGGGGATTAGCCACATTTTGGATATGCACCGAAGCTAATTCAAGCCCTACAAAAGCAGCCATAATCCCTGTCAGCGCTGTCCAATTTTCCCCGGACTTTACCGAAGCAGATAGGATGAGAGCTTGTAAATGAAGCTGATTGGGATATCCGTGCAGAAGACAAAATAAAGATAAAGCAACTAAAGTGAAGATAGGAATAATAATACCGATAGCTGTGCAAAACCCAGAAAATTTAACAGAAAGCTTAATACCGCGAAAGTTAACGAATGTTAATAACCAAAAAATGAGAATAACATTTGCAATAAGAATAAATTTATTTTTGGCTAATAAAGGATTAATGGCATAAAGTGCGGTAGTGATTATAAAAGATAAGATAGTAGGAAACCAGACTAACGTATTGATCCATTGCAACCAGGCCGCAAAAAAACCTACCTTTGCTCCGAAGGCCTCTTGCACCCAATAGAAAACACCGCTTTTTTTTACGAAGCTAGCAGATAATTCCGCTGAAATTAAAGCCGCTGGGATAAGAAAAAATATAGCAGCCAGCAATAAGTAAATTACTAACTGATAACCATAGGCGGCGGTAACTGGAAGATTGCGTAACGTGTCAATAGCGCCGGTAATAAACATCGTTAACGCAAAGGTGCCTATATTCTTATTAATTTTAATAGCCACTTTTAAGTTCTTCGAGTAAATTAAGTTGAAAGTATATCCTGGATTGCTTCTCCTATGATACAAAGTATCATTGCCAATAATATCCTATAAAGCAAACTAAGTATATAAGTAAGCGCTGACTTAAAGCGAAAGTTAGCCACCCTAAGGAAAGTTGGCTTTTTAAATAAGAAGGTTAATAGTAAAAACGGGTAAAAAAAGAATGAAAAATGAAAACGCATTTTTTGAAAAATCTCTTCCATGGCCGAGGTGGAACGCTTTGATTTTTGAGCACCGAAGCGCAGTTGACATGCGAGTCAATGAGCATCAGAACACAGAAAATCAAATTGGTACAGCCGGCATAGTAGATCTGAGAACAATTCGCTAGGCCGAGATGGAACGCTTCGATTTTTGAGCACCGAAGCGCAGTTGACATGCGAGTCAATGAGCATCGGAGCGCAGAAAATCAAAGCGTTACAGCCGGCATAGTAGAATTGTCAATAGATCCTAAAAAGTCGGGAATTATTTTTATTGTAGATGAGGGAGCAAGTAAATATTTTACTAGTATTTTATAGATATCGAAATCAAAACAATGAGGAAAAGAGGTTTCTATATGGCTGAGCACTTTTTTATTTTTTCCAGACAATAAGTGGCACCATCGATCTATTTTATGATAATCCACTCTTAGTGTGGTCAATGATTTTTCTTTAATGATAATACTAGAACTGTAAGGCCAGCTTTCAACACGTAATTTTCTAAACGCCTGGGTCACCCGTGCATTGTAGGCAGTGGGATTTTCTAAATTTAGACAAGCACCTTTACAACGTTTTATTTGAAAATAAAAGCAAGGCCCTGGCCCTTTTTCAAGTAAAGTCAATTTAGCACATAAATTCCATTGCTTGGTGTAATCAACTATCTTTTGCATAAGCTCACGCTTGCTACGCGATAGCCCGTAGAGCAAAGGAATCTCATGTTGCAGGATGGCATTCAACCGTACTAACTCAATACGGCTATATTGGTTTTCGGTTTCCCGTAATTTTAAGCCGTATAAAACACGGTTTTTTCGTAATCGCTGATTATAAATAGGTTGATATTGTTTAATAAGAGTGGCCTCTCGCAGCAAAGCACCCAGTTCTCCTGCTGTTTCCTCCCATTCAATACGGCTTGTCTGTCGTATTAATCGCTCTTCTTTGCTAGAATATTTTGCCGCTAAAATATGAGCATACACCCTATTGCGTAATGAAATACTTTTTCCAATATAAAGTAAATGGCCTGCATGGCTATAGAAGAAATAAACTCCAGGGGTTAGAGGCATAATTTTAACTGCATTTAAATCTGTTGTTTTTCTCATTGTGTTGATGATAACTAGAAAAATTTAATAGATTATACTCTAGTATGAGAGATATTTTAAACTCCGATTAGTCTAATAAACACTGCAGTGCCGCCTTTGATCTTCCGAAGCAATACAATGTAAGAGAGCAAGGCGCACAATATGCTAACCCACCTGCCCGCCTACTCATCAACTAAAATACTTAATCCCTGAAACTGTAACCAAGATAAAACTGATACACCGGAGAGTATATGGAGTTAGAAACTTTAAGGATTATAGATTACGCGTTAAAATACCATTAAATACCCCCTGCAGGGAGAAAGCGCCTAGAATGATCTAGCTTAAATTTATTATAAAATCAATCTATTAAATCCTTCGTCTCTCAGAACAAATATTGCCCACTATACTGAAAAGAGGTAGTGGCTATTCCTGATTGGAGGAAACAGTAGTATGTCAGATGATGATCTAAATCCCGCACTTGAGGACCTAAAAAGACACTTAGATGCAGGAGATAGCCGGGCCATTATCGCAGCATTGCAAAAAAGCCAAGCATCTAATGAGTTATCTCTAAACATGCTACAAGCTTTAGATGACACGCAAAGGTGGAAACTGATTTTTACGCTGTTAGAGATGCTACACCAAAAAAAATTCGATGAAGAATTAGATGCCCTCCGCGATGAACATACTGCATTATTTCAAGCAGTCATGGAAATAGATCCTTCATTAGTAAATCAAAAAAATCGCATTGGAGCATTTCCACTCATGTATGCTATCGAGCGAGATAATTTTAATTTAGTCAAGTTGCTTATTCACTGTGGAGCTAATCCCAATCAAACTTATCATCTCTCTACCCCGATGGCATATGCTATCGCCTTGAAAAAAGACCCTCGTTTTTTAGACCAATTAAAAACAATTAAAGAATTCAATGAAAGTAATAAAACACCTCCAAAAGTACACCCCCAGCAGACTTATCTAATACGACTCGGTAACTTATTAGGTTATCCTACCGATCAACAAGGCATTTGTCATGGCATAAGTCTGATGGGAATACAGGCATTTTTCCTCTTAGATGATGAAGGAAAAAATAAAGGCCTAGAAGAATTTAATAACCGCATTCATAGAATAAAAGAAATTAGCCCAGAAAAGCATGTAGAAAATTTGGCGCGTGCCAGAAATAAAATGAAACAAAAAGGTTTTACTCGTGAAGAGTTGACCGCCGATGAAAAAATAGCCCTCGATTTACCTGCTTTTTATGAGGGCATAGAATTGTATCAGCAATCCACAAAGAATCCTGCTCTCTATGAGGACGGTATAGCGCCTATCCTCCAAGAACCTGAGCCCTCGATTGCTTTAGCTATGTCCACAGAACTGGAAAATGCAGAGCGAGGGGGGATGACCAGTGTTCAACGATTTTCGGGGGTATATAATACTGAAGAAATGGAAGAATATTTTTCTGCGCTACGTCTGTTGGCACAGGAAAAAAATATACCTCTTGCCCTTAATTTATCTGCGGGAGGTCACTCGATAGTAGTTGCATTTAATCCTCAAGAAGACGAATTTATTTTAATCGATGCTAATCGATTACCTAGTCAACATTTTAAAAAAATAGATGAGATTGCAAAAATAACAAGAGCTAGTTTTGATAAGGAAAACAGATTAACACAGAAAGATAGCTTAGTTATCTCAACAACCGTATTTTCTTTAGGCATTCATAAAAAGGCGATGACTACCCTGTGCGATTCATGGATGCAACACTTAGGCGCCATTCACCACGTGACTCCTGCGAAAGCAAAATTCCGAGATAAAACAGGAAGGAGCTGGAAAGAAGCAGCACTCCATAATGGCGAAGTAGAATTATATACTGCACTTCGTGAAACTGAAGGAAATTTTTTTTATCAGCATAGAAAATTATTATTTACTATGTTAGCTATTTCAATGCTGACAGGCATTGGCATAGTAGCTTCTATAGTCACGCTAGGTATTGCTCCTGCGATTACAACAATAGCTTTCGCAGGAGCGGCTTTAGTTAGTACTACAGCGTTAGCAGCAATGAAATTTACCGTAGAGAAGCAGAAGCTAGAAAGACAGAAGTATAAAGAAAATTTTATGCATAAAATAAACGAGTCTAGAAATACTATGTCTCAGGTATCAGTAGCCTCGCGTCATTCAGTGAAATCAGACATACAAGAAAAAATGGATGCTCATCGACCGCCCTCTGCTCCAAAAAAAGCGAGTAATGACCCGCGTTTTTTTCCAAAAGAAACTCTCAACTTAGCTGCCCAAAATCCTCACTTAACGAGAGCTCCAATAACGCAACACCAGCGAAGACGCTAATTACAAAATAGTTCTACCCTCTAAGGGGTATTTTAAGGAACTTCACGTTATTACATCCTTCTTATAAACAACAAGTAAGTTACAAAATAGCATTTCGGCTCTCCCCCAAATAAGGGGGCATTTTAATCGAAAATAAATTACTTTACTCATTGATTGGATGAGAAAAGGAGATTAAAAATGCTCCGAAAAGATCTAAATTTACCTGGATTTTCTATCAAAAAAGTGAGCGGCTATAACCCGCTGATTTTGGATGTTTATTATAGAAGGAAGCCAAGATGTCTATTTTGTGAGGGTAAAAGGTTACGCAAGAAAGCGGCTTTTATACGGCAAGTAAGGCATGAACTCATGGGTCAGCGACTCACATTTTTGCGTTTTAAAGCGCATAAATTATAGTGTTATAGCTGTAGAAAGTAGTTTAATCAGCAATTCCCTGGGATAGGAAAATATCAAAGATCAACAGAACGCTTACAGGAACAAGTCTTTTGTCAGCACAGAGAGGGAGTTTCCCCACAATCACTTGCTGTCAATTTTAAGATGGGGAAAGCGACCATTGAGCGCTGGTATCACAAACGTTATCTGCGAGAATACCAGGAAATGAAAGGGCTGGCCTGCCCGCAAGTGCTGGGGATAGATGAGCATTCATTCAGTAAGAAGCAAGGTTATGTCACGACCTTTTGTAATTTAAAGAAGCATAAAATAGTTGATATTGTGAAAGGCCGCTCAGCCAAAGACCTCAAAGGTTATCTAGAGCAACTGCCTGGTAAAAAGCAAGTGAAAGTCATTTGCATTGATTTAAGTCATAGTTATCGCAGCCTTATTAAGCAGTATTTTCCTAATGCAAAGATGGTAGCAGACCGCTTTGATGTGGTTCGTTTGATGCTGCAAATGTGCGTGCAGACTTACCAAGATATGGATCCTAGCATACGGAATAACAGAAGGGTTTCATCGTAAGATGAAATTGATACAACGGAGAGCTTATGGTTTTCGGAACTTTGAAAATTATAGGTTAAGAGTTAAAGGGTGGTGCTCATAGGAAAAGGGCCCCCTTTTTCGGGAAAGAGCCTGAATTGCTCAATCTCTGGGAAGCTGTAAACAAAATAAGTGACAGGCAATCACGTCCCACACTTACATTGTTAAGGCAGAAGAATCTGGGTCACGAAAAACTCACGAACCCTGTTCTTTCGGCAGTTGGCAATACAGCATAACTGCTTGATTAATTGGTGGGTCGTCTGCGATTCGAACGCAGGACCAACAGGTTAAAAGCCTGCTGCTCTACCGACTGAGCTAACGACCCCATGCGGATTGTAAAGACGAGGTGCTAATCATACCGAGTTATAAAAAAATATCAACGCAGGGCATCATAAATCTCACGCCATTTAGAGCATATCATTACAGCCAGCCATTCTCTTTTAACCAATAAGACGCAGGAGGCGGGAAAAATGCCTGCGAGCCCCCGTAAAAAAAGACGCGCCTCCTCTTAACTATACCCTCTAATGTCCAGGCATCTCTCCCCAAAGGTATTTATGTAATTGGATTTGCAATCTCACAGATAAACGATCTGCCAAAATCCACTCCGCCAACTCAGTTGCAGCCTGCTGTTGATAGCTAGGTGAAAATAATACGTCACAACGTGCTATTAAGGCATACTGCTGTAGAATGGATTTTGCCCAATCGTAGTCAGCACGGTGACAAATAACGAACTTGAGCTGATCATGCGGAAGTAGGTAGGAGATATTTTCAAAACGGTTCTTCATTACCTCACCTGAGCCAGGAGTTTTGATATCCACTACTTTAATAACACGTGGATCTACCTGCGAAATATCCAAAGCGCCACTAGTCTCTAAAGACACCTCATAGCCTGCATCACACAGTAATCGAAGCAAGTCGAGGCAAGGTTTTTGCCCAAGAGGTTCCCCCCCGGTGACGGTAACATAATGCGCCCCAAAATTTGCCACTTGATGCAGAACATCATCGATTTCCTGCCAGGTTCCACCCTGAAAAGCATAGGCTGTATCACAATAACCACAACGCAAAGGACAGCCTGTTAAACGTATAAAAACGGTGGGTAACCCTACCGTTCGAGTTTCACCTTGCAAAGAGAAAAAAATTTCAGTAATACGCAACCGACCCTTCATGCTTGATTAATGACCCGGTTGCGCTTGTTTTAACTGTTTTAGTTGCTCACTCGCTAAACGAGCAGAAGCCGTACCCGGATAACCCGCTACAACTTTTTTAAACGCGGTCTTTGCTTCTGACCATTTAAATTGTGCAGCATAAATCAAACCTAACTTTAATTGAGCATCTGCTACTTTGGGACTATCCGGATAATTTTTTACTACGGCTTCAAATTCATTTGCAGATTGATCATTTTTATTTAACAGCCCATATAATTCACCTAACCAATAATGGGCATTTGCTGCAAATTGGCCGGCAGGGTATTTTTGTAGCATTTTTTGTAAGGCGCTCACTGCTTCATTATATTTTTTTACTTTAATTAAATCATAAGCGGTTTGATAAATTTGTTGTTCTTCTACTACATTCGGTTGATTATTATCCTCTTCTATTTTCACAGAAGTAGCAGAAGCAGCAGAAGCAGCTAGTGTTTTCTTAGCACTCGCTAAATGCGCAGAGGATGCCATGTCTTTTTCTTTGGATACAGAACTTGCCATAATAGACAGCTTATTAGCGCTTATCTCATTATTCCCTCCAAGTTGAGACGCTTTTTTTTCAGCCACTGATTGACCTAACCGTTTATCCAGATCAGCATATAAGGTACGTTGCTGATTCTGTATTTGCTGCAATTGATGAGATAATTCTTCTACCTGTCCCCGTAAAGATTGTATTTCCGCTCGCATAGTTTCTGTTTTCGATGCTCCATCAGCATGGAGCAGATTTTTTATCTGTTGCTCAAGACGAGCCAAACGTTGGTCTTGGGTCAAACTTCTCGACGTAAAAGAAGCTTCTGATTTAGCTTGTGGGCGGGGAGCCTCATTTCCCGCAGGTTGGCCATCAAATTGAGGAGGAAAATTATCTACATCATATACAGGTGCATTTTCAGCAAAAACAGGGCATGTAATGCAGGCCAACACCACCAGGGTTAAAAAACGCTTCCTACAAGCTAATAACATAAATTCAGTACCTGAAATTTTAAATGATTAAGGCGCATTATCATAACATATCTCTATTTTATAAAAAATGCTGGATTATTTAGACAAGCAAGCATCGTTACCTCGCCTTTGGTGCGAGGTAACGTACTTTTAGAAGGATAGGGAATACAGCAATCAATATCCCCTAAATTTTACTTATTTTTTCGAATAAACTAACACTACCCGACGATCTAATCGATAATCACTCTCAGTTCGACCAGGAGCAGCAAGTCGCTGTGCACCATAACTGACGACGCGAATTTGCTCAGGGCTCACGCCTTTTTCTTTCATGAAATCAGCCACTGCATTCGCACGACGTTCGCCAAGTGCTACATTATATTCACGGCTACCACGTGGATCAGTATGACCTTCTAAGATAATTCGAGCAGTGGCATGGGCAATTAAATAATCCGCGTTAGCAGAAATAGCTGGCTTATCTTGATCATGAATTTGGCTATTATCGTAGTCAAAATAATAAGTACGTTTTGCCAAGCTCTGGCCTGGGCCGCCCGCCTGATCACCAAAATTAGAGCTGTCTCCTACCCCTGAGGTCTGCGCACCGCTAATAGCATCTGCTGCAGCGGCTGCTTCATCTTGACCTTTATGCCCAGGCGCAGAACACGCACTCAATGCCAAAATACTGCTAATAAGCAGCGTATATTTAAAATGTTTCAATTGCATTATTTTCTCTCCTTTTCCTTTATTTGAAATACTCATTTTCTATCAAAAAAAGTATACTCTGAAAACAGCAAGCATCAAACCATAAATGGCGACCAAGCAGGATCTTGCACTTCCCCTTGACGTGCTGGCAAGCGAATTTGCACACTACCATCAGTAGCCACCATACCTAGCACACTGCGTCCATTATCGAGAGTGCCAAATAATACCATGCTACCATTGGGCGCAATACTAGGTGATTCATTATCCGTAGTGGAGTTAGTAAGCACTCGGAATATACCCGTGTCCAAATCTAATATGCCAATATTATATAATCCCGATTCTTGATTTAACATAGTAATGTGATTGCCATCTGGCGTATAAGAAGCACGTGCATTATACTTGCCCTCGTATGTCAAACGCGTTACAGCTTTAGAAGCCATACTAAGTTGGTATATCTGCGGATTGCCACTACGATTTGAGGTAAAAACCAAGTTCTTACCATCAGGCGACCACGAAGGTTCTGTATTAATATAATCATCATGCGTTAATTGAGTTAATTGCCGTGAGGCCAAGTCCATAACATAAATATTTGGGGAGCCACTCTTAGATAACACTAACGCCAATTTTCTACCATCCGGTGACCATGCAGGGGCCCCATTGATGCCACGAAAATCACTGACTAAGTGCCGTACGCCCGTAGCTACTTCTTCAACATAAACAGCTGCGTGTTGATTTTCAAACGAGACATATGCAATTCGTTTCCCATCATGCGACCACGCAGGCGACATAATAGGATCAGTCGAAACTAACATAGGACGAGGGTTATAGCCATCCTGATCTGCCACTTCGAGTACATATTTTGTAGCCCCTCCTGTGCGCTGCACAACAACATAAGCTAAGCGAGTTGAAAAAATACCACGCACCCCCGTCATTTGTTGATAAATAGCATCACTGATATGATGCGCAAGAGAACGTAATGCTTCACCGGATACGACATACTTATGATTCAATAAAACTGTCGGCTGCGATGTACCCTTTCCTTTAAACCTCTCTATTAATTGAAAGCTCACTTGATAGCGATTCATACCCACTTCTTGCACAGCACCCATAACAACATCATCGGCACTCCCCGTTGAAACCTTGAATCGACCACTATTTTTTAAATCATGGCTAATAATAGCGGCTATATCCTGGGAAGGCATTTGGCCCTGAATAGTAAATGGTTTAATAGAGAGGGGCATTGCACCTGATACCCCTCGCGTTAGCTCCATGCTGAGCATAGCAAAAGCAGCATGGGAAAAAAGCATAAAGAAACTCATAGCTAGAATAGAAGTGAGTTGTCGCATAGTCAGTTGTCTCCGCAGAAAAGCTATAAAGTATCAAGTAGGTCATTTTAGAATTATTGTGGTGCGTGTATTTTAGGTCTTGTTACATCCAATATCAATAAGGCGCGCCTCATTCGCAGCCACTTATTATTTTAACAAATAGAGCACCTGAAGGTTACGACGCACGAGCCCTGCTCAAAACAATAAGTGGCTGCGGGAGAGGGCATATCTTAAAACGCAGCTTGTCTAAGATTCAACAATTTTCTCTTCTGCTAATACGGTGAACTCTTCCGAAAGCAGCGGTGGGCTAAAAATACTACCTTGCATGATATGAGAACCTAACATTTTTAAGACCGATTTCTGTTCTAGATTTTCCACCCCATCTACAATTACTTTTAACTGCAACGTATCTGCCAAAACAATAATCATTTTTACAATAGCCTTCACTTCTTCATTCTTAGTAATATCCATAAGTAGTGCGCTTGATAATTTTAAATAACTTAATGGGAAACTCCGCAAATGTTGCAATGCAATATAACCTGTACCAAAATCAGTGACACCAATATGGACGCCCAATTGTCTTAACATGTGTAACGTTTTTTCAATTAAACCCATTTTCGTTAATAACATTGCTTCTGAAATTTGCAAAATTAAAAAATCAGGATTTAAATTTAATTCTTGTAAGATATGAGAGACATGATAAGCAAAATGAGGACTTTCCAATTGCCGCAAGGAAACATTCACCGACAATTTTTTTGGATGCAACCCTAACGATTGCCAGGTTAAAAATTGCTGGCAAGCAGTACGCAGAATCCATTCTCCAATGGCTACAATCGTGCCCGTATTCTCAGAAAAACGTAGAAAATCTTCTGAGGAAATATCTCCAAAATTAGGATGCCGCCACTTCAACAAAGTTTCCATGCAAACAATTTTCTTCGCCTCCGTGTCCACCTGGGGCTGATAATAAAGGGAGAATTCTTTATAAACTTCCGGGTTATGTAATGCCGAACTTAAAACAAGTTCCCGGCGACTAATCATATGCATTTCACGGCGGTAAAATTGATAGGTATTATCGCCGCGTGCCTTTGCTTGATGCAATGCACTCTCGGCATTTTGCAATAACATGGCTATATCTTCACCATCATTGGGATAAATCGCAATACCTGCGCTCGCAGTGATAAATAATTCTTGGTCACGGATACGAAAAGGTTGAGCAATTGCATTTAATAAACGCTGGGCAACATAGGCAGATGTTTCGGGTTTAGAAGCTTGCGGCAATATAATAACAAATTCATCTCCCGTAAAACGACTGACAGTATCCATTTGGCGTACTGAAGATTGGAGACGTTCCGCAACTTCTTTTAATAATTCATCTCCTACTTCTAGCCCTAAGACATTATTAATAATCTTAAAATCATCCAAATCTAAGAATAAGATTGAAAAAACCAAGTTATGTCGCTTACTCTGCCTTAGAATTTGTTTCAATCGGTCTTCAAAAATTTGCCAACCGGGCAATCCGGTTAGAGAATCACTTGTAATGTTTTTTTCTATCTGGTGCTTCATCTCTGTTAATTCAACATTCAAAGCTCGCTCATTGTCTACGCTTTTAGCCAAAGCTATCTCTGCGGCTAAGAGCTTCTCTTTTATATAAGATAAATGACGCACATTAGAAAATAAGCCATAGCCAAGAAGCAACATACTAAAAACACTTAGCCCTAGTAATATAATAAATACAAACACTGCACTGATCCTCCTTATCGGTAAGTATTCATAGCTCTTGTTTAAAAGCCATCTATCTTTTTATTTCAAACAATATTTTCTGTGGAAAACACATTTTCCGGCCTGACTTTCAAAACAAACTGTCTGAACGCTTCAAATGCTGCGGCATCCATAGGTACAGGTAAGGGCGATGCCTTAAATACTGCCGCACGCGCTGACCGATCAAGGGCCGCATCTCCGCTGCTTTTGATTAATTGTACATCTAACACAAGACCGTCTGGCGCAACATGTATTAATAGCTCGGCAGTCAAATGCTTATCTATATTATTAGGAATAATCCAATGCTGACTCACAGATTGTAAAATCAATGCCTTATATTTATCGACTTTACCTCTTGCTTGCTGGGTCATCGTATTAACTAAGCGTTTCTGTTCTTGCATCATTTGCTGTTGCAGTGATTTCGCTTTTATTTCTTTCATTTCTTTCTCGAAAGCGGCCTGAAGGGCGCTGTGTTTTATTTTCTTCTGTTGGTTTGTTTGTTTTTTCAAATCTGCTAATAATTGTTTTTGAATAAAATCTTGTTTTTGTTTTATTTGTTTTTTATCTGTAATCGCAATAGTGGGTTTTTTAACCGGCATGACGGGTGTCTTAGCAGAGAGGTCAGGTTCAATTTTTTTGGGCGTAGAGGGAGAAATCAGTTTGGGTAGTACAGGTTTCTGGAAAATCTTTGGAATTTGCGGTGGAGCATCCATCACAATGGCATTCAAGATGTGTTTATTTTCTGAATTTTCGATCACAGGCATAGGCGTGCTTAAATCAAAATTCACAATCAATACCATCAATATAACAGCATGTAAGAACAAAGAACAATAAAATGCATTTTTTTGCATGGTTAACCGCCACGGAAATATCGCCATGCGATTACCCCACCGGTTGCTCATGTGGCAACCTAGGTTGCGTGATCAAACCCACACTTTTAGCGCCCGCTTGTTGTAATAAAACCATCGCTTCCATGATCTTGCCATAATTAGTATTTTTGTCGCCGCGCACAAGGATAGGCCGTTGGCCGCTTGCTACCACACCGGTAGTTAATTGAGACGTAACCAAATTACTTAAAACTCGCGGAGTAATGGGTTGATTAGGATGGCTCGCAATATTTAAATAAAAATTGCCTGCCCCGTCTACTGTCACGATCAACGGTTCTTTTTGATCTGGCGGCAATGCTTTTGATTCGGTATGGGGTAAATCAATTTTTACACCTTGTGTTAGCAAGGGGGCCGTAATCATAAAGATGACGAGTAACACCAACATTACATCAATGAATGGAACTACATTAATTTCCGCTATAGGATGACGTGAACTACGTTGATGAAAATAAGCCATTTTAAACTACCTCATTATTTCTACTTAACTGAGTTTTTGTTGAGCCTGACGAAATAAAATATTGGCAAATTCATCTTGAAAAGCATCAAAGCGATTCAATAATCGTCCGATTTCTGTAGCATAACGATTATAAGCAATAATAGCAGGAATAGCAGCAAACAACCCCATAGCTGTTGCAACTAAAGCTTCAGCGATGCCAGGGGCAACCATCGTAAGCGTTGCTTGTTGTGCATGCGCCAATGCACGAAATGACAGCATAATGCCCCACACTGTACCAAACAAACCTACATAAGGACTTGTCGAACCTACTGTTGCTAATAAAGGTAAATGCAATTCTAATTTGTCTTGTTCTCGCATTTGTGCTACTCTCATTGCCCGCTTAGCACCTTCCATCATTTCTTCTGCGGTAACACATGCTTGTTTGTGTAATCGCAAAAACTCTTTAAAGCCTGCCAAAAAAATAGCTTCCATACCTTGAAGGCTAGATTTCTGTTGCTGGCTATTTGCATACATCTCAGATAGATCCCCCCCAGACCAAAAACGATTTTCAAACTGGTTAGTTGTGTGACGTATGTCTTTAATATAGAGTGACCGCTGTAAAATATAAGTCCAAGATGCAATGGATGCACCTACCAAAAATAACAATACCAGCTTGACTACAATGCCGGCATTTATAAAATAAGCCCATAAAGAGGAATCGATATTCACAGTTCATTCTCCATCGTTATTCATATCATCATTCAACGCGTATGCTCCACGTATTATAGTATCGGCCACGCCTAGCGAGTGCAAACATTAAGTCACACTTTAAGTTTAAACTCACATTTCCCAAAATGAATATAGCCCTGTAATGCCCTTCTAATTTTAGATTAACTTGTTGATTAATAATAAATAATAATTCTCGATTCTTGAGCTATACTTAAATTGTACACACTTTAAACCTACATAATTTGGAGCAGCATGATATGCCTCATCATGTACATAGAAGTGGAGCCCTCTCCGCCGAGAAAAAATCATTAAAAGATGCGTTGGATAAAAATAGGGGAAAACATGTCTTCAGTCCCCTTATGATGAAAAAGAAAGACCTCATGATTAAGTTAGATTGCCTCACGGATGAACTAGATGTCCAATGGGAATTATACGAATTAGAAGATGAGGCGAGTAATGATCCTCTTTACGCACGTAAAAGAAATCTTTTAAAGAAAACTATAGCAGAACTTAAAGTAGTGCTTGATTCAGTCCAGACCCTGAGTGCTGAATCTGAAGAATCTTTCCTGGAAGATCTGAACAAGCTTAACAAAACCCTCGATGAATATAACAGCCTTATCAGTACAAACACCGATCTCGACATCCATGAAAGAAAGATTACCGTATTAAATTACGGAATCAATTTATCGAATTATATGTCTTATGTGGGAGCGGGTTTAAGACTCCTTGTTACAATAATATTAGCTTGCCGCATCACTCTTATTAAAGCTGCAACCCTTGCCGGCTCTATCTTTTCTCCGGTTAATGCCGTGCTCTTTACCACCACAAGATTATTAGGCTTTCTAACTCGCCTCGTTGAATTTCAAAAACTAACTAAAATCACGAAAAAACTGCGTTTGGCGCAGGAGAAGGAATTAGAAAAAGAAACAAAAATATTGTTAATAACAAGCGGAGCGTTAAGAGTTACCTCTTTTGTCCTCAACATATTGGTTGTGGTTGCCCTCTTTGGCGCACTCTCTAACCCAGTAGGATGGGGGCTCATCGCAGCAGCGACTGCCGTAGATTGGCTTGATGAGAGTGTACTTGAAGCTAAAAAAGCAGAAGGAGCCTATCACAGAAAAGAAAAAGAATATGAAGAAAAATGCAAGCAAAGCGAAGAAGCAGAACAAGCTTATGAAAAACTTCAAGAAGACTATGACAATAGCAGTGAAGCTGACCAAAGATTAATGAAAATGTCTCTATATAATCTGGAAAAAGAAGCACAACAAATAAAATCTGAACAAAAATATATGAAAGAAGAACTAGAGGCTCTTAAAGAAAAAGCTATTGAAACCAGAAGTGAAGAACGATGGGGACGCGTTAATACATTAGCCATGATTTTGATTGCTTGTGCACCCATCCCCTTTGTGGGTCAAGGATTATTAGCAGCTGGTGGCATTTTATTTGGCATTGCAGTGGCACGAAATATTTATGTTGCTGCCAAGCCTCACTTACAGAAGTATTTCTCCTCTGCGAAACAACAAACGAGTGCCTCCGAAGAAATAGAGCTATCCGACCTTACGCTTGGGCAGAAAAAACAGTATAGTAGCGAGCATGTAATAAGAAGAATACAGAGAACAAATTTAGAATCAAGCAATGAAGCTCAAATAGAACTCGTTCAAGAAAATAAACCCTTTCCTGAACAACCCCAGCCCATTGCTCCCTCCATAAAACCCAATTCATCCGTTTTTAGAAGCTACTCAATGCCCCAACCCGGTGACTCTAAAGTCCCACGAAAAGAAAAACCTACGCAGAAAATAGACTTAGCGGAAAAAAAAATAGCTAAAGGTAGAGGGAAAGGAACATCGAAAAAAACCCTATCCATTTTCCGAAATTCCCCACACAAACTCTTGAGTCTTAAACCTAAAACCCCCCGTCGCACCACGCCAGCGATGAAAAAGTCGTAACTGCTATCCATCCTCAAACAAATTTAAATTTTTTGGAACAATTTCTTTTTCGGGTATTTTTATGCCAAAATGTAAATAAGCATGATGGGTGGCAATCCGTCCTCGAGGCGTACGCATCATAAATCCTTGTTGAATTAAAAAAGGTTCAATGACATCTTCAATGGTGCCACGCTCTTCACTAATAGAAGCAGCTAAACTATCAATGCCGACTGGACCACCGCTGAATTTATCAATTAAAGCTAACAATACTTTTCTATCCATAAGATCAAAGCCTTGATCATCTATATCCAACATCTCTAAAGCGCGTTGCACAATATCACGAGCAATCTTTCCATTCCCTTTCACTTCAGCATAATCTCGAACTCGTCTTAACAAACGGTTAGCAATACGGGGCGTCCCACGAGAACGTTGCGCAATTTCCTGTGCGCCTCCCCTATCAATTGGAATATTGAGAATAGCTGCGGAACGTTGGACGATGTGTGCAAGGTCTGCGATTTGATAAAATTCCAACCGTTGTACAATACCAAAGCGATCACGTAAAGGAGAAGTTAATAACCCAGCGCGCGTCGTTGCTCCTATCAAGGTAAAAGGGGGTAAATTTAATTTAATAGAGCGCGCAGCGGGCCCTTCACCAATCATAATATCCAATTGATAATCTTCCATGGCAGGATACAACACTTCTTCTACTACAGGACTCAAACGATGAATTTCATCTATAAATAAAATTTCACGTTCTTGTAAATTAGTAAGCAATGCTGCAACATCTCCCGCACGCTCCAAGACAGGGCCAGAGGTTTGACGTAAACCTACACCCAATTCATGAGCAATGATATGAGCTAAAGTTGTTTTACCCAAGCCAGGGGGGCCAAAAACTAAAACATGATCTAAGGCTTCCTTACGCACTCGCGCAGCCTGAATAAAAATATCCATTTGCTCGCGTACCGCCGCCTGCCCCACATAATCCTGCAAATTCTTGGGACGAATTGCGCGATCCATTCCTTCTGTTTCATGACTTAATTCAGGCGTAATAAGACGCTCTAAGTCGCTCATACCACTCCCTCTTTTAAGGCTTGACGAATTATTTCTTCGCTAGTCAAATTGTTATCATCTATTTTGGCCACGGCGCGACTTGCTTCTACAGGTTTATAGCCTAAAGCAATTAAAGCTGAAATTGCATCCTGAATAATAGGATGACGTGTTGCCAAGGAGGCATTCATCGACTGAGTTAAGCCTGTAGACCCCTGAGGCAAGGAGGGTTGCCAATCTGTCAGCTTATCTCGGATTTCAATGATTAAGCGCTCTGCTGTTTTTTTACCTATGCCAGGTAAACGTATTAAATTTGCCGTGTCATTATTCACGATACATCGTACAAATTCACTTGGTTCAATACTCGATAAAATCGTCAACCCTAATCGAGGCCCTATACCGTTAACCTTAAGCAAAGTACGAAATAAAGCACGTTCTTCTCGAGCAAAAAAACCGTAGAGATGATGTGCATCTTCACGTATCACCAAATGAGTAAAAAGTACAACTTCTTGCCCTATATCCGGTAATCTATAAAAAGTATTCATGGGCGCATCTATCTCATAGCCCACACCGCCTACATCAAGCAATAATTGCGGCGGCTGTTTCTCTAGAATAATTCCTTGCAATTGACCAATCATAAGGAACCTCTATAATCTCGCCACCGATAGCCTTTTTTCCTTAAAGGTAAAACACCTATTTTTTGCAAACTTAATCGAGTATGCGCATGACATACAGCAATGGCCAACGCATCCGCAGCATCTGCTTGCAGTGCATCAGTGATATGAAGTAATCGCATAACCATATGCTGAACTTGCTCTTTACTAGCTGCACCATAGCCTACAACTGATTGCTTAACTTGGCGAGCAGAATATTCGGCGATAAGCATATCCAAAGCAACAATAGCCGCTCCACGCGCTTGACCTAATTTAAGTGCTGCACCCGGATTTTGGTGCATAAATACTTGCTCTACCGCCGCTTCACAAGGCATGTATTGCTGAATCAGTGCTTTAATCCCAAGGTAAATTTGTTGTAATCGTGCGCTGGGGTTATCTGCATTAATGCGGATGCACCCACTATCAAGATGAAAAATTTCATTGCCTACAAGACGAATAAGACCATAACCCGTGATACGAGAGCCAGGATCAATACCTATGATAATCATGAAGGACTCTCCATTAAAAGCGAAAAGGTTTTACTCTAACTCCGCTAATATTTCCTCTACCACATCCGCATTCGTATAAACTTCTTGTACATCATCTAAATCTTCTAGCATATCCACCAACCGCATTATTTTTTCAGCTGCTTCTTTATCGGTAATAGCTATTTGCAATCCAGCAGCCATGGTAATTTCAGCTTGAGCGGGTTGCAATCCCGACCCTAACATGGCTTTCTTTAAATGTAAAAAAATCTCAGGTTTCACAGTGACATCAATACTTTTATCGTCATTCACAACTACATCTTCTGCACCTCCTTCTAATGCAAACTCCATGATGCGTTCTTCATCCGCACCTGGCGCAAAAGTAAGCTGGCCCATTTCATTAAATAAATAAGCTACAGACCCCTCTGTACCTAAATTTCCGCCACATTTAGTAAAGGCATGGCGCACGTCGGCTACCGTGCGATTACGGTTATTTGTCATACAATCTACAATAATCGCTACACCTTGCGGACCATACCCCTCATAACGTACTTCTTCCAACTGCTCGCCTTCCATGCCGCCAACGCCCCTTTTGATAGCACGATCAATCACATCACGCGACATATTGGCATCTAATGCTTTATCTAATGCCGCACGTAATCGGGGATTAGCACTATCATCACCGCCGCCTAATTTAGCTGCAACAGTAATTTCTCGTATCAATTTTGTATAAAGCTTACCACGTTTAGCATCTTGTTTCGCTTTGTGATGTTTGATGTTTGCCCATTTGCTATGGCCAGCCATATTTATTTACTCCATTATTTTTCATCTGCATTTTTTTTAATTCGAATACCTAATTCAATTAATTGCGCTGGATCAACTGACGCAGGAGCATCTGTTAAAGGACATGTTGCAGTTTGAGTCTTTGGAAAAGCAATGACTTCCCGGATAGAAGCAGAGTTTGTCATCAACATAGCTAACCTATCGAGACCAAAAGCAATACCCCCATGCGGCGGACAGCCCAATTTCAAGGCCGTTAGCAAATGACCAAATTTTTCTTCCGCAGCCGTCTCAGAAATAGCTAATAAACGAAAAACCGCCATTTGTAATTCTGAAGAATTAATACGAATTGAGCCTCCCCCAATTTCACTACCGTTTAATACCATATCATAAGCTCGCGCTAAAATTTTGTGGGGATCCTGTATTAACTCATTGATGTCTTTAATTTTAGGCGCGGTAAAAGGGTGATGACAAGCAGATAAACGTCCTTCGCTTTTTTCAAACATAGGAAAATCTACCACCCATAATGGACGCCAAGTGTTTTCCACCAAGCCACGATCGTGACCTATACGCAAACGCAGCGCTCCAAGCGAATCATTTACAATAGAAGCTTTGTCTGCACCAAAAAAGATGATATCACCTACCTTAGCATGAACACACTCCATAATCGCTTTTACAGTATTTTCAGGAATAAACTTTAAAATAGGTGACTGTAAGCCATCAGCATTACATTTAATATAAGCCAGCCCTTTGGCACCAAATACCCGGACATAATTTAGGTAATCATCAATTTCTTTACGGCTGATCGTAGCTCCGCCGGGTATGCAAAGTGCAGCAACACGGCCTTGCGAATCTTTAGCTGGCTCAGAAAAAACTTTAAATTCCACATCTTTTAATAAATGACCCACATCCACTAATTCCAATGATATACGCAGATCAGGCTTGTCTGAGCCATAGCGCAACATAGCTTCGGCATACGACATACGTGGAAATGGATCCGGCAGTTCAACATGAAGTAATTCTCTAAACATACCTCTAATCATTTCTTCCATATAAAATTGGATTTCTTCTTCTGCGAGGAAAGAAGTTTCAATATCTAACTGTGTAAATTCAGGTTGACGATCAGCGCGTAAATCTTCATCACGAAAACAACGTACTATTTGATAATAGCGATCCATGCCAGCCATCATCAATAATTGTTTAAATTGCTGCGGCGATTGAGGTAAAGCAAAAAAAGATCCTTGTTTGGTACGACTAGGTACCAAGTAATCGCGGGCGCCTTCCGGTGTGGCTTTTGTTAAAAAAGGGGTTTCAATATCCATGAAGCCATGATCATCTAAAAATCGGCGTAAATAACGCGTAATACTCGCACGAAACTTCATGCGATATAACATTTCAGGGCGACGTAAATCCAGGTAACGATACCGTAAACGTGTTTCTTCACCTACCTCATGATATTCATCAATCGGAAAAGGTATTGCTTCCGCTCGATTTAAAATAACCAGCTCTAAACCATCAATTTCAATTTCACCGGTAGCTAGCTCACGATTCACAGTTCCTTCAGGACGGCGACGCACACGACCCTTAACCTGTACTACAAATTCATTGCGCAAAGCCTCTGCCAATTTAAAAATATCAGGCTGCGAAGGCGCAATCACGATTTGGATTAATCCTTCGCGATCCCGTAAATCAATAAAGATAACACCGCCATGATCACGACGCCGATGCACCCATCCCGCTAATTGAACTTCTTGATTTAAATGTTTGACGGTGACTTGACCACAATAATGAGTACGCATACATTTACCTTATTTTAGATTTTAGTATTATTTGGATTATTTAAATTTATTTCATTATTGGAGATGGCTGCATAACACCTAATGAAATTACAAATTTTAATGCTTGATCTACGCTCATATCTAACTCTCTTACATCTTTACGCGGCACGATCATTAAGAAACCCGATGTAGGATTAGGCGTGGTGGGAATAAATAAACTAACCATAGCCTCCCCGTGCAAAGATTTTGTTACCTCAGATGTACCATCGCCCGTCTGAAAAGCCAAGCTCCACATCCCTACACGTGGATATTCAACTAATAAAACTTTTCTAAATGATTGACCGCCTGGGGTAAAAAGTGTTTGTAATACTTGTTTCACACTCGTATAAATGGTACGCACTAAAGGAATATGCGAGATAATACCATCACCTAGCATCACTACTCGTCTGCCGATAAAATTGGCGACAATAACACCCGTGAGAAAAATTACCAACAAGGTAATAATTACCCCAATACCGGGAATATGAAACCCAATCAGCACATCAGGCTGATACTGATGAGGCAACATTAACAAGGTATTGCTTAAAATATCCACTAAAAATTTAATGACTAAAATGGTCACCCAAAGAGGTAACCACACTAATAAGCCTGAAAGAAAATACCGCCTCATAAGGGACATCATAGCTTAAGTAACCGCCGTATCTTTAGTTTTAGAATCTGTAGCAGGCTTACTATCCTTGACATTGGGTGTAGCTTCCTTAGCATTTGCAGGCGGAGTCACATTCTCCTCTTTCGGCGTTGCTGCACTTGGTTTACCTTTATCACGGAAATCGGTGGCATACCACCCCGTGCCTTTTAATTGAAAACCTGCGGCTGAAATAAGTTTTTGTAAGGTAGATCTGCCACAAACCGGACACTCAGTTAACGGTGAATCTGTTATTTTTTCAAACGATTCCAGCCTATGGCCACATTGGTCGCATTGATATTCATAGATTGGCATAATTAAGGACTCTCCCAATACACTTAGAAAACCCCCTATTTTAACAAGGTCCTAAGGTAGAGGATAGGGTAAAAATAGGACTTTAGTCAAACAACTCGGGTAAAATCATTTTTTATAATTAAATCAACGTATTGTATATATTAGGAACTTATCGGGCTTTATTTGCCCCATCCGTATGTCTATGGAATCGACACTTTACTCATCGATTCGTTTAAATCGTTGGACAGGATATCCATTATAAATGATCTCTTCGATAAACATTTCTTTAGATCTAACCCATATTGAATTATTACCAAATTGATTGCACTGATATAATGCTTTATAAATAATCATTTCTTCATGAGTTTCACTGTGGCGAGCCAAACCAATCACCTCATACAATTTTCCACTTTTATAATGCTGATATTTTCCGCATGAGATTTCTTCTCTTTTCATATATCGCCCTATAAACCATTCTTAATGATTTGTAAAAATGTGAGGGTATGTAAAAAATTTAAGGAATATTCACATCACCCAATATTTTTAATGAAAAATGCAAATCATCTAAAATTCTTCTCACACGCCTTAAATACTATGTTATCCTAAACTTATTTTGGATGACAAATACAATATCCTGTTAGCATCCTGATTCGATACCACGAAATACTAAAAACACGTAGAAAATTTTTAAAGATAAGGATAAAAATGGGTAGAATTTTAATTCTCTATTATAGCCGCTACGGAGCGGTGAAACAAATGGCGCAATATATTGCGCGCGGTGTAGAATCGGTACCTAGCATGGAAGCACGGATTCGTACCGTCCCCGCTGTTTCGCCTGTCTCTGAAGCTAGCGAATCTAGTATTCCAGATAGTGGCGCCCCTTATGTTACCCTCGATGATTTAAAAGAATGTGATGGACTTGCATTAGGAAGTCCAACTCGCTTTGGGAATATGGCTGCACCCTTAAAATATTTTCTAGACACCACCAGTAGTCTATGGTTATCTGGCGAGCTTGTGGATAAACCCGCCGCTGTTTTTAGCTCCACTGCCAGCCTACATGGAGGGCAAGAAACAACTTTGCTAAGCATGATGCTACCTTTGATGCATTTAGGTTGCATCTTAGTGGGGATTCCTTATACAGAATCTGATCTCAATACCACTTCGACAGGAGGAACTCCATATGGAGCAACTCATTTCGCGGGGGAAAATGGACAAAACGCTATTAGTGAAGAAGAGAAACGGTTATGTTTTTCTTTGGGGAAAAGATTAGGGGAAATAGCCTTCCAATTAAAAAAAACCAATCTTAAATAGTCCCTTGTGAAGCAAGGTTCTGCAAAAAAATGACGAAAAGGCAGAGCATACAAGATAATTATGTAAGCGTTTTGAGAAAGTTTTTTTCAGCAAATTGTCCGTGAATTACCCCTGTTAGAGAGAAAATCTGATGCGTTATTTTCTAGGCTTTAGCCTACTTGAAATTTTAATTACTCTGGTCATTATAAGTATCGTCGCTGGATTTTGCATACCCCTCTATTCCCAGCATTTAACGAATGAACGACGATTAGAAGCTAAAATAGCCCTTGAAAAAGCGGCCGCCGCGTTGGAAGAATACTACACCTTACATAATACCTATCAAGGCGCTACCTTAGAAAATTTGGGATTTTCCCTCTTAATCGTAAAAAATAATTATCGGCTTGCTGTAATGGAAATTACTGATAATACATTTTCATTAAGAGCCATCCCTTTAGAAAGCCAAGCCCAAGAAGATAGAGTATGCGGAACATTAATATTAAATGAGGCAGGCAAGAAAGATAAAACGGGAAATGGAAAACTATCTGACTGTTGGGGATAATACCCTGAAAAAATCTATCTAGCTCTCACGCTACTTATTAACAATAAATTTTTCTTCTAGCATCAATGAGCATCTCTCCATTTTGATCAGGCACGATTTCTCGTGCACGGCCTGATTGACTGAATACAATTACCCAACTTGGTTTTTTTTCGCCAGGTAAGCAATAAAAAAATGTACCATTTTCTGATTCTAATGCACCTGAAGGTAAATAGTGCAGCTGTACTTGGCTTTTTGGAAAAGCACGCCAATATAACTCACCCACAGTTACTGGATTAAGAAAAGAGTAGATCACTTTTCCATTGCTTAATACAACATACCCCTCTTTCCAATGACCGAAGCAGGTAGTTTGATTTGAACTCTCACACACAGTCACTTTCTCTTTTCTCAAAAGGGCTGTTTGACGTGCCAAATTAATAGCACGCAATAATTGCAATTTGATAATATCTATTTTTGATTGGTCAAAAAAAATTTTTTGATAGGGAAGGCTGATAGTTAACAAAACAAGCACTATTGAAAACGTTATCAATATTTCAAGCAAAGAAAACCCATCATGGCTCTGTTTAAACAACCTACCTCCTACAATACCGCAATGACAAAAAACGAGAAATGCGCAATAATCAGGGGCAAAATGTTACAGAACTTCAAATAAAATATTCCATTCACAATTCCAATAACCATAGACCCTATTAATGGAAAAATACCGCTCATTAAAGTAGGCATATGAAAAAGCTGCATAAACATAAATAAAACGGTGGAACTAATAATAGCCACCCAGGGTTTTACTAATAAAAAATAATGAAGGAGAACGCCGCGAAATATTATCTCTTCACAACAAATTTGACCAAATATAATGGATAACGCTACGGGAAGAGATAAAGCTTCAATGGTATGTAAATAATGCCGCAGCCAACCACTTCTTGTCATAATTAACCAATCTTTGACTTCCCAGGGAAAATAAGAGTTGGGCACATTGCGAAGTATTTCAATAACCGCCCGACATACTAATGAAGAAAAACTCATCATGCCTATTCCAAGTAAAATACCAAATAAAAAAGAAAAGCCGATTTTGTTAAAAATAAATCCTAATTTATTGATAGGGATAGCTAGCCAGGATATCCAAGCAACGCTAAAACCCGCATGAAATAGAACTATTAAAGGTAGTTCTATCACACCTTTTGCCATTTCCATTGAATAATATTTTGTTATCCTAAAATAAGAAGCTATTTTAGATGAAATATTAAATAGAAATAATTTAACATAATAATAGAAAAAAATAATAATTATCGTGCTAAATAAGAATTTATATACAAAAAAAGAATATTGCTTCATCTATATTACCTCTGTTGACATTGGAATGCCTTCCAATTTAAATAGCCATGTATGATTAAAGCAGGCAATAATGTATGAAACGTCAAGACGGTAACCATGCAACATATTCCCATCATTGTTTTAGATAGAACTTGACCCAACCCAAAGCTCGCATGAGAAGCACCAAAAATAATAACTGACATAAAAAGAACGAACTTAGTTAGCATATCAGGAAATAAATCACAGCACTGAACAAGATATCCTCTGAATAGGATCTCTTCAAATACAGCGATTAATAAAACAATCATTAAAGAAAACTTATAGGGTTTCGATTCATGTGTTACATAATTCTCATGCAGTTTCTTCAAATAAGTCTTTTGATTGGCATAATAAGTGGACGACAACGATTGAATCATTTTTTTGGGCCCGGTGTAGAAGTAATAATGTTTCTGCTGAGCAGGTTGATAGGTTGCTTGACTCTTTCGACGCTGTAAAAAACGATTTATTTTTAGCTCTATTCCTATTACAAACCATCCCATTGAAAATCCAACCGGAATACTTGCTAATTGCCAACTTATTGTAGAAGAAAAAAGATTTTTAATTGGAAAAAATATCATTGCCAGAAAACAAATTAACCCCTTGACAGAACACTGAATAAAAAGTGGGTTGACATTCACATGGAAAAAATACCGACTATAAACATGGCTTGCCAAATTCGAGCTCCCCAAGCACCAGGTGAATAAAATAACTATTGCATAGTTTTGAAATTCAGGGGTAAGGATGTGGAAATTCATGAGCAAATCCTCCATAATTTAGATAGCGTCGATGTTGCATCCAGGGCGCACTAGGTAAGCACAGACTCAATGTATCCGGCGACCAAACACGCGGCACTATAAAACCTAGATCTGCGGCTTCGACGCAAGTTAAATCACAGAAAAGTAATTCTTTACCTGATTTTTTAAAACTATTAATTAACACAGCCAATTGCGCAGATTGCCTACCCTCAATATCGGCAGGTAAATCCCTTGCGTTAATAACATATTCTAAAGGAAATTTTTCTTGAATAAATGAATAATGGTAGCCTCGTCCATAATATCCCACATTTGTATCTAGATCATAAAAAGAATCTTTTGAATAACCTTCTTTTTTGTGAAAAATAAGCATCCTAGCCAATCCAATCACGCCAATGGCTTCTAAATAAGCTTTATACATTGCCCTAATCAACGAGACATCAGCCCCTAAACCTATTGCAACTTTAGGAATACTTAGCTGACTACGATAAATACAAGCTATACTAAAGCCAGCAAGATCTGGATTTTCTAACCAATAAAAACAAAAATTAGAATGATTAAAATAGCCTTGTTTTTCTAGAATTATTTCTAAATTCCGCGTTCGATCGTCAAAAATAATTCTTTTAGACTGACGATTGGAATACCAATGTCCCATGGCCGAATCAATCTGAACTAATTCCAGAATCGAATTAATTAATGCACTTACTTTATTTACATGTGAAGCTGTCCCTGTTGTAACAGCGGGCGATATCCAAGGTTCATTTTTCGCATGCTTTACTTGATAACCTACTAGCAAAAATTGCGTAGGAATCCACATCGAATATGAACTTAATAAAGATGGCAATTTAATCCAATCAAGTGGTTGATCAGCATACTGCACAAAGGGAAATCCTGCTTGCTTAAATTGATGATCTTCAAAAATTTTTAACCTATCCTCCGGTAAAACCGCATCTCCTTCGGTCAAAACAAGTTGACTATAAGAGAGAAAGCGCGTAGAAAATCGGCCTGATATCTCTGAAACTAACTGCGCATAACGTTCAACGGATTCACCTAAGGTCTTGATTAATACTTCATTCAAACTAATACCAGTGGCACCAATATGATATCCCCCCAATCCAGGACGGGGTTTATTTAATAATACATGCACCCCTGTTAAGTCTGCCCCTGTTGAAATAATTCTAGGCATACGACTGGAACGACGTAAGAATCCAATTTCTCTTACAATTCCACATAATGGACTTAGCATTTTTCTACTTAGTAGTTGAGTGATAGGCGATAATTGATTATCACGCGAATGTACCTTTAATTTAATCATGATCTACATTCTCCAATATTGTTTGATAATCGTAATACAATTGCTGATCATCACGGTGAGGGACCGACCCACAAACTGGACAACCAGATAATCTTAAGACCTCATTAAAACAAATTTCCATTGTTGGTAAATAAATAGAAAGTGCTTTGGACCGAGTAAAGCAGGTCTTCAAAAAACGATAATTAATAATTTCCATAGCTAAATGAGACGCAAGCAGATACATCGTTGGCGATGTTTTTCCCACATTATTTTTAGGGAGATCACTCACTACCAGCATTTCTTTATAGCGCTGATAGCTTGCATATTCATGTAAGTTCATGGTAATGCGTTTTTCAAAACAATGGTAACAGGGGCCCGATTTAGAAATAAAAGAAGGGCCTATGAATATAAAAGGGCCATCAATAACCCCATGAATCCAAGGAATCCCTAATATGTGATTAATCTGATTGAGACGCATTGCCACTAAAGGATCATTTCGCGTTAAAGCTAAAACGACAAAATGTTCTTTCCAGCATGAAAATTTATCAACAGCTTCTTGTAGTGCAAAGCTATCAAACATCCATTGCACATTATTCTTTATATCTCTTATTAAGCGATCATTAACATCCAGCAGGGAAACAGAACGTGTAGTGTTTGTATTTATCAAAATACGTTCTATTTCATGACAAATATAATCTTCGCCTATAACTAAAATATTTTCTAAATGAGAGCTTGAATCAGGGGATGGGGCAATAAGATGCTCCATATAATAAGGAGTAGACTCTGATGTAGAATACTCTATGACATTTAATCGTTGCAAATGATCCACTATCCCTTCCATTTCTTCACGTGAAACCTGATGTTTTTTTGCCATTTCTGGTATAGTAAGATCGCCGCTTAAATCTTTTAAAATGGCATAAAGTTTATTGGAGTTTGATTCATCATTGATAATAAATGAAGTCGGATTCCAAACACCGCTACGTAATTCAACTTGATGTGCCGAATGGGGTATAATTGAAAAATGTGGTTTAATACGTAATGTCGCCTGGGCTTGTTTCATATTTTTTCCTTATAGTGTTAATTTATTATGCCTGCCAATATAATATGCAGTACTGATTGATTGATCCCATCAAACCCTAAAATTTGGTTAATTTCATTTTCATAATAACCCCCCCAATCCATGCTCCCTAACCCAAGAGCAACATTGGCTAAATGCATGTTTTGTGTCATGGCACCTATTTCTTGTAAAATAAAACGCAACCCGCGATTACCATACTTACTCATTGATTTCCAAGGATGAGCGACAAAAAGACATATATAATTAGAACGAGAATAATTTATTGATTTTTTTGATTTAATGAAGGTGTCCAAAACATGCAAAGCTTTTTTTTCATCTCCTATTTTTATCAATACATCTTCATTTTCCAAATAATGATAAATTCCTGAATCCAAGTTCTTAATATTAAACGCAAGAAAATAAACATCTATCGGATAAAGATGGCCCGCGCTACTGATCGTGCTAAAATTTAACCTGATTTTTTTTCCTTCCCTCAACTTAGCAACGCCTGTATCTGAAACACCTTTAACAGATCTGACAACGGTGGCCAGATAATCTAGATTTACTGAGTCACCGGTGAATTCATTTACGCTCCTTCTTCTAAGCATAGCTTCCCCTAAACTCATATCTAAGGAAATTCCCACAGGTAAAGCTATTCTTTTAAAATCATAATAATCTCGTTGATTATTTAATGCTTGCGTAACAATGCAAGCCTCCTCATAGAAATGTTCTATTGATAACTCACTCTCGATATCTCCCCGAGTATAATAGGAATTTAATAAATAATTTTCCGCTAATAGAGGAGAATGACCGCGATCAGCATATCTAATCAAGTTAGGCTTAAGACCTATGGATATCGACCACGGAATAAAGGGGCTATATCCATTTAAATACGTCGAAGCGCTTAACAATTCCTGAGGAATTTCTTCATTAAAGACCATGAATTTCACCCCTTATGCAAAATTTAAAGATAGAACCTGCCTCTAACACACTGAGTTGATCCTCCTGGATTTTTATAAACAGCGTGTTAGGCAGAAAAAATTTAGAATGTAGAACAGTTAAATAAAAAAATTTATTTTGTTACAGCGCCGCAAGAAGAACAGCAACAACCTAAACTACAACCTGCTCCTGGCAGAATTAGAGCTGTTCGTGCCACCTCATGTTGAGGTAAATAAGACACTAAAAGACTACGGTGATCTATCAATTTACTGCTAGATAATTTCATATTAATTTCCTTTTTTTGTACCAATGATTGTTAATGTGAAATATACCCTTCCCACGCACGCAAGATGCGATTGGAAATGATAAATTTGCATCTTGAGGTAGGTAAGATAGATATATTAAAAAACAGGAATGAAAAAACGAGGGAAAATGCTACATAAAATAGCTCTTTTTTATTTTTGAAACAACAGCGAGAAAAACAAATGAAGTGACTTGGCTTTTAAAAAAATGACAAGACCAAGCCATGGCATTAAATCATTAACAAAAATAATAAGCAAGCATTTTTTATTCTTTTACTGGGCGCATATGCGGAAATAAAATCACATCGCGAATGGAAGGAGAATTGGTGAATAACATCACCAGTCGATCAATACCGATTCCTTCTCCTGCAGTAGGTGGCATACCATACTCTAATGCCGTAATATAATCTTCATCATAAGGCATCGCTTCTTCATCGCCAGCCTGCTTATTCACTACTTGTTTACGAAAACGCTCAGCTTGATCTTCTGGATCATTCAGTTCAGAAAAGCCATTCGCTATTTCCCGGCCAGCAATAAATAATTCAAACCGGTCTGTCACAAAAGGATTTTTATCGTTACGGCGTGCCAAAGGTGATACTTCGGCAGGATAATCCGTGATAAAAGTAGGCTGCATTAAACGATGTTCTACTGTTTTTTCAAAAATTTCTAATTGGATTTTACCTAACCCTTCTGTATCCTTTATTGAAATTCCCAATTTTTCTGCTGTTATTTTTGCTGATTCAAGGGTAGCCAAATCCGATTTTTCTAAGGTTGGATTATAATGCAATATCGAATCCAGCATATTAAGACGAACAAAAGGCTTACTTAAATCAAAATGCTCTGACTGATACTGAATAATCATTGTTCCTAGTACTGCTTGTGCTAGATAACGGAATAAATCTTCTGATAAATTCATTAAATCATGGAAATCTGCGTAAGCTTGATAGAATTCTAGCATCGTAAACTCAGGGTTATGTTGTGTTGACAATCCTTCATTACGAAAATTTCGGTTAATTTCAAATACGCGCTCAAAACCTCCGACAACCAAACGTTTCAAATAAAGTTCTGGTGCAATACGTAAAAATAAAGGCATATCCAGCACATTATGATGCGTCACAAAAGGACGCGCTGCCGCACCGCCCGGCATCACTTGCATCATGGGCGTCTCTACCTCGATAAACCCCTGATGAGTCAAAAATTCTCGTATTTTTATAATTATTTTGGAACGAATGATAAAAATCTGACGTGTAGACTCATTTGACAATAAATCTAGATAACGTTGTCGATAACACAATTCTTGATCCATTAAACCATGGTATTTATCGGGTAAAGGACGTAAGGCCTTAGTTAAGAGACGCAAATGCTGAACACGTATAGATAATTCGCCTGTTTTAGTCTTAAATACGCTGCCTTCAACCCCAATAATATCACCCAAATCCCATTGCAAAAATTGCTCATATAATTCAGAAGAAATAGCATCTTGTCGAATATAAAGTTGGATTTTGCCTGACATATCTTGTAAATGTACAAAGCTGGCCTTTCCCATTAAACGCCGTGTCATAATCCGCCCAGCTATTTTAACTACAACGGGTTCTGCTTCTAACTCCGATTCTGCTTTATCCTGGTAGGCATGATGTATCTGTGCCGCTAATGCATCTCGATCAAAATCATTGGGATAAGGATTACCTTTAGAACGCAATACAGTTAATTTAGCGCGACGTTGCGCGATTAACTCGTTGGTATCAATAACGCTATTTTCTATATCAGCCATGGTTGTCTATACTTGAATCTATTCAACAAGTTAGTTCGTGATCCATCTATTTAAAAAACCTGCCAATTTTACCCTATAATATGATATAGATCAAAGATCAATTGCGTTTTTAGGAGGTTTTATGCAATCACGAGAAGATGTGGAAAACCAACTAATCGCTTTGCGAGCAGAACTCGCTCGAGAAGTAGCTAGAGTAAAAGCAGAACAAGCTGTAGTACAGGCAGAAATTAAGCAAAGAGATGCGATGTCCTGTTTTGAGGAGATGGGGGAAACACTTAGCATATTAGATGAAGGCATGCGCAAATTTTTTACTACTCCCGAGGGGTCAAAAGAGCAGAAAGAAGAAGGAGAAAAACTTTGTAATATAGTGCACGCTGGAGATCAAGCTGTTAAGCTTTTACCGCTCCAGAGCCGCTTGCGTCAGTTATGGCATCAGCTACGTTCCACCGTTGTCACCATACTGATTGGGGCTGGACTTGGCGCAGCTATCGGCAGCGTCATTCCAGGCCCGGGTACTGTTGTGGGAGCAGCAATAGGGGCAGGAATAGCCGCTATGGGAATATTTGGTGGAAAAATAGGAGATAAGATAGGAAGCGATTATGCCGAGAAAAAATGGAAATCAGATGCAGAAGCACGGAAGACAAACAGCATCCTTAAAGCGGAGCAAGCGGAGCTTCAAAAAGCCTTAGAGTCGAGAAATGCACCGAAAAAATAGTAGCGCTGCATCTCATAATCCGCTCAATAAGCTTGCTTCAATAAATTTATCCAGGTCCCCATCCAGTACAGCTTGCGGTAACATCACTTCCACACCTGTTCTCAAATCTTTAACTCGTGAGGTATCTAATACATAAGAACGTATTTGACTACCCCAAGTAATATCCATTTTAGTCGCCTCTAATTCATCTTGCTTGGAACGACGCTTTTGTAATTCTAACTCATATAGTTTAGCGCGCAATTGATTCATGGCCTGGGCGCGATTTTTATGCTGAGAACGATCATTTTGGCATTGTACAACGGTATTCGTTGGAATATGTGTGATACGTATAGCAGAGTCTGTACGATTAACATGCTGCCCGCCAGCGCCACTTGCACGGTAAGTATCAATACGCAAATCAGCCGGATTCACATCAATTTGAATACTTTCATCCACCTCAGGTGAGACAAACACAGAAGCAAAAGAGGTATGTCTTCGATTGCCGGAATCAAAGGGCGATTTTCGAACTAACCGATGTACCCCTGTTTCAGTACGCAGCCAACCATAAGCATAAGGCCCGGTGAATTTAACAGTAGCACTTTTAATACCCGCTACTTCGCCTGCAGATATTTCAATTAACTCTGTTTGGAACCCATGGCTCTCGCCCCAACGTAAGTACATCCGCAATATCATATTTGCCCAATCTTGGGCTTCTGTACCGCCTGACCCAGATTGAATGTCCATGTAAGCGGAATGAGCGTCCATTTCCCCTGAAAACATACGCTGGAATTCTAATTGCTCTATTGTTTTAGTTGCTTTATCTAGTTCAGCTATGATTGCTTCCACAGTCGCAACATCATTCTCTTGCACAGCCAACTCAAGCAATTCATCTGCATCTTTAAGATGGTTTTCAAGCACCTGCACAGAATAGACTATATTTTCTAACTGCACTCGCTCCCGCCCCAAGCTTTGTGCTTTTTCAGGATTATCCCAAATAGTCGGAGCTTCTAATTCTTGTTGTACCTCTTGCAATCGATCCTGCTTTTGATCAACGTCAAAGGTACCTCCGAATTTCAGCAAGACGTTTGCTTAAGTCTTTAATGCGTAAGTAAATAGATGTAGTTTCAATCACGGTCAAATCTCAAAATCAAATTTTAATACTAAGCTAAAATCTAATATTATTAAAGTAATTTTACTGCTTAAACCCATCTATCAGAAAATTATGAGATAAGATTTTTCCACTCTCGCAAATAATAAAAAACCTCCACGGGATTATCTAGTTTTTTATTCGTGTATTTTTCCACAGCGGTAATAATTTCTGGAGTATGGCAACCCAAGAAGGGATTGATCCTTTTTTCATCTTTAAGTAAAGAGGGTAAAGTACACCCTCCTTCTTTCATTATTGCTTCTACAGTTTTAATTTTTTGTACAATAGCTGGGTGATGAGGATTAACAAGATGAGCAAAGTATAAATTAGATAAAGTATACTCATGACCGCAATATATTTTTGTTTGATCATCGAGCCTGTTTAATTTCGCCAGTGAGCGATACATCATCTTTGCATCTCCCTCAAAAATCCTACCGCAACCTGCGCTAAATAATGTATCACCACAAAATAAAATATCTGCGCCAGCATAAGCAATGTGGTCTAGTGTATGCCCTGGAATTGCAATCGTGGTAAATTCCCAGCCAGAAAAACAGATTTTCTCGCCTTCTCTGAGGGGGCAAGAAATAAGATGAGTCAAGCTATCAGCAGGACCAAAAACAGGAATATCCCCTGCATACTGTAGCAACTGAGGCACCCCTGCACTATGATCTGCATGGTGATGGGTGATAAGAATACCTGATAAAATTAAGTTCTTGGCATCCAGATAATGAATAACTGGCTTTGCATCACCGGGGTCAACCACCCAAGCTTGATTTGTCATTTTATCATGAAGAAGCCAAATATAATTATCTTTTAAGGCTCGAAGAGGGACAATACTGTCTTCATCTCGTAGACTCATATTGTTATCCTTAGGATCTGTTGGAAATTCTACTATGCCGGCTGCCCCCTTTGATTTTCTGTGCTTCGATGCTCATCGACTTGCATGCCTGCTGCGCTTCGGTGCTCAAAGCAACTAAATTAGTCCTCAAGAGAAGGCGTTTAGAGCGATTAAGAATGGCACGAGAACTTTTTTGATGAGAGACACCCCTAGTGTTCTCGCGTTGCCTTAAACTCTACCTTCGGCCATCTTTCCCTAGTTAAATTAAGATTAACCCGAGTGGGTGCCAAGTAAGTTAAATTATCGTTACCATCCCATGCCACATTATCAAATGCTTTTTTCTTAAATTCTTCTAGCATATTCTGATCATTGCAATAAACCCAACGCGCGGTAACCACAGGCACCGATTCATAAACACAATCCACGTTATACTCATGCTTCAATCTATAGGCAACCACATCAAATTGCAGCATTCCGACTGCACCTAAGATTAAATTATTACTATTTAAAGGGCGAAATAGCTGTGTCGCACCTTCTTCACATAATTGCTTCAATCCTTTTTGTAGCGATTTTAGTTTAAGCGGATCTTTAAGTCTTACCAAACGAAATAACTCGGGCGCAAAATAAGGAATGCCCGTAAATTTTAATAATTCGCCTTCAGAAAAAGTATCACCTATTTGAATTGTGCCGTGATTATATAATCCAATAATATCTCCTGGCCATGCTTCTTGAATATGCTCACGATCGGATGCCATGAACGTAAGCGCATGCGGAATTTTAACTTCGCGCCCTAAGCTAACTTGAAATACTTTCATCCCTTGCACATATTTACCTGAACAAACGCGCAAAAATGCCATCCGATCACGATGCGCAGGGTCCATATTAGCCTGTATCTTGAATACAAAACCTGAAAACTTCTCTTCTGTAGGCAATATGTTACGTGTTCGTGTTTCACGGGGCTGGGGTGCTGGCGCATATTTCGCAAACGCCTCCAACAATTCACGCACACCAAAATTATTCAGCGCCGAACCAAAAAAAACAGGAGTCAATTGACCCTTTAAAAATTCCACCTTATCAAACGTATGACTTGCACCTTTTACTAATTCGATATGTGAACGAATTTCATAGGCTGTCTCACCCAACATATGATCTAATTCAGGATTATTTAAACCCAGAATTCGAGTGCCTTCTTGCTGGATGGCATTTTTACCAGGCTCGTATAAATACACGGCATCTTCATATAAGTGGTAAACACCCTTAAAATCCCGGCCCATCCCAATGGGCCAAGTAATAGGTGCACAACGGATCTTTAATACGGTTTCAATCTCATCTAACAAATTAATTCCATCACGACTATCACGGTCCATTTTATTAATATAAGTAATAATAGGCGTACTGCGTAAACGACAAACCTCAAGTAATTTAATAGTACGTTCTTCCACGCCTTTAGCAGCATCTATCACCATTAAAGCAGAATCCACGGCAGTGAGCGTTCGATAGGTGTCTTCGGAAAAATCAGCATGGCCAGGCGTATCCAGTAAATTCATGACGTGCTGTTTATAAGGAAATTGCATCACAGAGGTGGTAACAGAAATACCCCGCTGTTTTTCCAGCTCCATCCAGTCGGAGGTCGCATGCCGCGATGCTTTCCGACCCTTCACAGTGCCTGCTAATTGAATCGCTCCTCCGAACAATAGCAACTTTTCGGTTAATGTTGTTTTACCTGCATCGGGATGAGAAATAATGGCAAAAGTGCGTCGCTTAGCGAGCTGTGTAGTTAATTCAGACATAATGATCAATTTAATGAGTAAACGCCTATTTTCTAGAAGAATCCTACCAGGTCTAGTCTCACAGAGCGAGAATTATTATAAAACTCCTACTAAGGGGGAATATGGTTGAACAGAAAATTGAAACAATTGCTCATTAAATTAGCTAGTCAACTCTTTAACCCATATCCATGCATCTTCCTTTCTTTCTGGGCCAGGATAATAATTTTTTCGTTCCCCAATTTTTTTGAAACCGAGTTTAGTATAAAGCGAAATGGCTTTGTGATTAGAAGAGCGCACTTCTAGATAAGCCATCTTCGCCCCTTCCTGAGCTGCTTCCTCCAAGCCTTGCTTTAATAATTGCTGTCCATACCCTTGGTGCTGATAAGCAGCCACCACCCCCAAGTTTAAAATGTGGCATTCTGCCGTTTGAGTAAGCACTAAAATAAAACCCGCTATAGAGCTAGCGACTTCAATGCCCCATCCTCGGGCATCGGCTTGAAAACACCTTTCAAAAGTTTCTTTTGACCACGGATAGGGCTGTATCGCATTTTCTATAGCGGCTAATTCAGGTAAATCTAGGACACTCAGGCATCTAAGCATATAACGATAATCCATTAAACCAAATTCGGCATTTAGCGATTATTGCACAACAACTATCCAATTAATAGAGTCAGATAGAGACACCCCCCTCAAATGATTAAAAATTGCATTATAAATAAAATTTAGTTGATATTTTGATAATGTTATGCCATCCTATGTGTCCTAAAAATTGCTTAATATTTATTTAATGGCTAATTAATTATCAAACTTAATGATACAGACTATTTTCCCCTTCTATCATTAAAATTAATAGCATGATTTTTAAGGGAAAATTAATCTAACGAGGTTTAAAAAAATGAACTCATCTTATTTATCAATGCCATTTATGGTAGAAGAATTCAAGGAAGAACAATCCGTAGAAATGAATGCTGCCTCTTTTACGCTCAAAGTCGAGGAAATTTCAGCGGGAATAAAACGCTTTCCTTATGAAGAATTGCGTTCTATACCTTACTCGGTTATGGAATTTAGCTACGAACTTGGAGAAACCGCAAATTCTGAAGAATCTAAAGAACAGGAGCAAACTTATTATCATGCCTCTGCAACAGCTATAACCACATTAATTGCTTTATTTACTGATAAAAAGATGCTTTCTTATCTTAATAAGCGTCGTGCCCTTGCTGAAGAGGAGATGTTGCAGCTTGCAGATGCATTAGTATCCTTTAGGGAAGGTACTCAGTTAGCTGAAAATGCCTATTTTGAAAAACTACAAGGCAAAAAACCTCTCGTAGAATTACCCGCTCACTCAGGCTGGATAGGGCATTTCCTCTATACTATGGAGCGACATTTACCCAGATTTCCTCACATTTCTATGCAGCAATATGGGCAATCCATAAAAAACTTCCAGGCTCTATCTGAAAAAGTACACACCTGGATTCTTATAAATAGAAGCGATTTAGCTAATCAGTACCGTGTATTACAATCTTTAAAATCTTATAGAAATAACCCACCTCCACAGAAACGTCTTGCAGAAGCAGATATTTCTAATGAAAAAGAGCCTTCGCAAGCACAAGACAACAATAGCACGAGGGTTAATAATAAAAGAAATAGACAAATATAGCCTACACTACCGCCCTACCTACTGAGATCCCTCATGAATCTTTGCTTGCTAGGGCGGCTTATTTATTTAAAGTATATTCAGGCGAAATCATCCTATTAAGATTTGTTACAGCAGCCATGAAGATAAACTTTACCCTTTATCCCATGTTATTCTTTCTTTCATTTCTTTCAGGATAATCGCCATAGGCTTCTTTTACTTCCCCCAACTCAGGCTCAGCATAAGCCTGACAAAAAAGCATAACAAGATTTTCATAGGTTTCTTTTAGTAGATTGTCCCCTCTACGATTCGCTCTATCCACCCCAACCCATAGCAACTGAGAATATTTTCTCTTTTCGGGGTCGGGGAAACAAGCTATTTTTTTACCTATAGCCTCTAATCTCTTTTCCTTTTCATCCGTTAAAGGTGCGTTTACAATTTTCTCTGCTTCTTCATACAATCTGTCATAAAATGATCTCATACGAGGATCCTCGAAGCTTATAACAAACATCTCTTTCTCCTTGTATTTTTTATTATTATCTTATTTTTTCTTCGGCAAATACAAATCTGTAATTGTTCCTTCATACACTTCCGCTGCCATGGCTACTGTTTCTGATAAGGTAGGATGCGCGTGCACGGTTAATGAAATATCTTCCACATCACACCCCATCTCAATGGCCAACCCTATTTCAGCCACAAGCTCGCCTGCATTGGGCCCCGCAGCAGCACCTCCAATAACGCGATGAGTTTTTTCATCAATAATTAATTTAGTGAGGCCTTCATCACGGCCCATACTTAACGCACGGCCGCTGGCAGCCCAAGGGAAAGAACCTTTGCCATAGGCTATGCTTTTGGCTTTAGCTTCATTTTCTGTCATACCGACCCACGCTACTTCAGGATCAGTATAGGCTACACTCGGTATACATTTTACATCGAAATAATGCTTCAATCCTGCAATGACTTCTGCAGCCACCCGACCTTCGGGAATGGCCTTATGCGCTAACATAGGGTTACCTGCTACATCACCAATGGCAAAAATAGTAGAGATATTCGTGCGCTGTTGTTTATCGACAGGAATAAAACCACGCTCATCCACTTTAATACCAGCTTTATCTGCGGCAAGTTGATCACCATTCGGACGCCTACCCACTGCACATAAGATAGCATCAAAACGCTCTGGTTTATCGGGAGCATTTTCACCTTCAAATGTGACCCACAAGCCGTCTTTTTTTGCATCAACTTTTGTCACTTTTGTTTTTAATAAAATAGCTTTATAACGTTTCTGAATACGCTTAAACAATGGCATCACTACATCTTTATCACACCCGGGAATAATTTGATCCATTAATTCAACTATTGTAATTTCAGCGCCTAAAGCATGGTATACGGTTGCCATTTCTAAACCGATAATTCCCCCTCCAATCACAAGCATTTTTGCTTGTGTTTTTTCTAACTCTAAGGCGCCTGTGGAGTCAATAATACGTGGGTCATCGGGCAAGAAAGGTAATTTAACAGGGCGAGAACCTGCAGCAATAATAGCATTCTCAAATCGAATTATTTTTCTGCCCTCTGAGGTTTCTACTGCAATTTGGTTGCTGGAAATAAACTGGCCTATGCCTTGGATAATCTCTACTTTACGTTGCTTGGCCAATGCTTTTAAGCCACCCGTAAGACGTGTAACAACTTTATTTTTCCAATCTCGTAATTTTTTGACATCTATTTTGGGTTTGCCAAAATCAATACCGCACTCTGTAATTTCATGCGCTTCCTCTAATATTTTAGCTGCATGCAATAATGCTTTAGAGGGAATACACCCCACATTTAAACAAACACCGCCAATATTTTCATATCGCTCAATTAAAATAACTTTTTTACCTAAATCCGCTGCGCGAAAAGCTGCTGTATAGCCACCTGGACCACTGCCTAAGACCACTAAGTCAGTATGTAATTCATTACTCATTTTTTAAACTTCCTCTTTCAATAATTACAATAATAAATTCCACGTTTCACTTAAGCGCGTGGATAAATAAGTGATAAATCTTGCTCCGTCTGCCCCATCAATCACCCGATGATCATAAGATAACGATAAGGGGAGCATTAAACGCGGTACAAATTGCCCTTCTTGATAAATAGGTTTTATAGATGACTTTGATACCCCTAAAATTGCCACCTCAGGCATATTCACAATCGGTGTAAAAGCAGTTCCGCCAATACCGCCCAAGCTTGAAATAGAAAAACAGCCACCCTGCATATCGTTTGCTGTTAATTGTTTATTACGCGCTTTCTCACTCACAATACTTAATTCTTTTGCTAACTCGATTAATCCTTTCTTATCGACATCACGAATCACGGGAACAACTAATCCCTCCGGAGTATCTACTGCCACACCAATATGAAAATATTTTTTCAAAATTAAATTATCACCGCTCGCATCAAGGGAAGCATTGAATTGCGGAAAAGCTTCTAACGCAGAAGCTACCACTTTCATAATAAAAACTAAGGGCGTCAGCTTGATGCCGTGCTTTTCTTTTTGTTCTAGGCGAAAAGCTTCTAACTCAGTGATATCCGCTTCACCAAATTGCGTGATATGCGGTATAAGTAGCCAGTTGCGATGTAGATTTTTCCCAGAAAGTTTTTTAATGCGAGAAAGTGCTTGTACCTCCACCGAACCAAATTTAGCAAAATCAACGGTAGGCGCAACGGGTAAACCTGTACCGCTTGAAGCAGCTTGAGCCAGCCGCGCCTTCACATAATTCAGGATATCTTCTTTTAAAATACGTTGTTTGGGGCCCGTTGGCGCCACTTTTTTTAAATCAATATCCAATTCATGCGCGATTTTTCTAACCACAGGCCCTGCATGAACAGAGGCATTCGTCACTGGCACTACTTCCACAGGAGTAGAGGCGAGCGCTGGACTGGGAACAGGCGCTGTAACGGCGTTATTAACTGGTTTTTCAATCACAGCTGTTTTGGCAGCTTCTACTGATGTACATTCTAAGACAAGTATAATTGAGCCTTGTGACACCTTATCACCGACTTTCACTTTGACTTCTTTCACTAAGCCTTCGTCAGAAGAAGGCACTTCCATTGTGGCTTTATCGGATTCTAATGTGAGTAACGAGGTATCTACTTTAACTGTATCACCCACTTTGACTAATACTTCAATTACCACCACATCCGTAGCACCGCCAATATCTGGCACTGTTATATTTTTAATTGTCAAAATCTACCCTCCCTTCAAGATTTCCCTCTCATAGAGTAAGAAATCCTTTCTTTGTTTATCTGCTCCGCACAAGCTTAGCTTGTGCTTGCCTTCAAAGAGGAAAATCGCGATTTCCCCCTTAAAAATCCTCGATCGCCTTAAAGACAGCAAGAAGCACTGCCTTCCCTTACATTGTCAGCGGATTTGGCTTTGCCGGATCAATGTTGTATTTTTGCATTGCCTCCTTCACTACCTTAGCAGGCAATGCATTTTCTTTGACTAACTCATATAATGCAGCCAGTACAATATAGTAACGGTCTACTTCAAAAAAGCGGCGTAATTTTTCTCGCGTATCACTGCGCCCAAAACCATCCGTTCCCAGTACCGTATAAGAACGTGGCACAAAAGGCCTGATTTGTTCTGCATAACTGCGAATATAATCTGTAGCGGCAATAATAGGACCTACATGGCTTTGCAAGCATGCCTCTAAATGACTCTGTTTTTGGGGACGGTCGGGTGCAAACATATGTTCGCGCTGACATGCCATACCTTCGCGCCGTAATTCATTAAAACTCGTTACACTCCAGATATCAGCTGGGATATCAAAATCTGTTTCTAATAATGCAGCAGCAGCAATCACCTCTCTCAAAATAGCCCCGCTGCCCATCAATTGTACCTTTAATTTTTCTTTGGTGGCTCCTTTGAAAAGATACATGCCCTTGATAATATCTTTTTCCACCCCCCGAGGCATAGCGGGCTGCCCATATTTTTCATTCATCGCCATGATATAATAAAATACATCTTGTTCTTCTTGAACCATTTCTCGTAGCCCATGCTGAATAATCACCGCCATTTCGTAGCCAAAGGCAGGATCATAAGCACGACAATTGGGCACAGAAGATGCCATCAATAAACTACTACCATCTTGATGTTGCAACCCTTCCCCTTCTAATGTTGTGCGGCCTGCAGTCGCACCAATGAGGAAACCTCTTGCACGCATATCTGCAGCTGCCCAAATAAAATCACCTACGCGTTGAAAACCAAACATAGAATAATAAGTAAAGAAAGGAATCATAGGAAAATGATGCGTAGAGTAAGAAGTGGCTGCTGCAATCCAAGAAGACATACAACCTGCTTCAGTAATCCCCTCTTCCAATACTTGGCCTTCTTGTGATTCACGGTAATACAGCAACTGGTCTTTATCTTCTGGTAAATAAAGCTGCCCTACATGCGAATAAATACCAATTTGCCTAAATAATCCTTCTAAGCCAAAGGTACGTACTTCATCAGAAAAAATAGGTACAATACGTGAACCAATATGGGGATCTTTCAACAAGACATTAAAAATCCGGCCAAGCACCATCGTCGTTGACATTGTGCGATCGCCGGTACCTTGTAACACAGCGTCAAACGCAGTTAAATCAGGTGTAGTCAATGGATGAGAAAAAGCAAAACGTGCAGGAAGATAACCCTTCAATTTCTTACGCTGAGCATGTAAGTATTGCAATTCTGGACTATCTTCTTTCGGTTTATAGAATGAAAGCCCTTCTAAATTCTTATCTGCAAAAGGTAATTTAAAACGTTCATGAAAAGCCTTCAGTTCAGCCTCGGTCATTTCTAGTTGATTATGCGCCACATTCCGGCTTTCTGCACTCGCGCCTAAACCATAACCTTTAACGCTTTGTACTAAAATAACGGTGGGCTGGCCTTTGTGTTGAGTAGCAGCCGTATATGCAGCATAAATTTTTAACGGATCGTGACCACCCCGATTCAATTGTGCAATATCAGCATCACTCATTTCAGAAAATAAAGCTTTTAATTCTTCATGTTCTCCACATAAAAATTCTCGAGTATAAGCTCCCCCTTTGACATAGGCATTTTGTAAATCGCCGTCCACACACTCCGTTAAGCGTTTTATTAACAACCCTTTTTTATCTTTAGCAAATAAAGCATCCCATTTGCTATCCCAAATCACTTTGATGACATGCCAGCCGGTCCCACGAAATAAACGTTCAAGCTCTTGGATAATTTTACTATTGCCGCGCACTAAGCCATCTAGACGTTGTAAATTACAATTCACAACGTAAATAATATTATCCAGCTCTTCGCGCACTGCCATGGATAATCCCGCAATGGATTCAGGCTCATCCATTTCCCCATCGCCGCAAAAAAGCCATACTTTTCGATCGTTTGAGGGAATCAATCTGCGATTTTCTAAGTATTTTAAAAAACGTGCCTGATAAATAGCTTGCAGCGCCCCCAATCCTAAAGAGACAGTGGCAAATTGCCAAAACGTTGGCATGAGCCAAGGATGAGGATAAGAAGAGACACCTTCTCCATCCACTTCTTGGCGAAAATTTATTAAATTCTTTTCGCTTAATCGGCCTTCCAGAAAAGCACGTGCGTAATTACCTTCAGAAGAATGTCCTTGAAAATAAATTAAATCGCCTGGTGCTTCTTTCGTTGCACCACGAAAAAAATGATTCAATCCCACTTCATATAATGTTGCAATAGAGGCATATGAAGAGAGATGTCCGCCTACACCCCCGGCATTTTTCTTTGCGCGTAACACCATCCCAATGGCATTCCACCGATTAATGGCTTCTATGCGTTTTTCTAATTCTAAATCGCCTGGATAAGCAGGCTGTTGATCAACAGAAATAGTATTGCAATACGGTGTAGAAATCGTACCCCCTGCTACTTTGATGCCAGCATGACTCACATTCTCCATGAGCTGTTCAATAATAAAACGGGCACGCTCCGGCCCCTCATACTGGAGTACAGAAGCCAAAGCTTCTAGCCATTCTTGAGTTTCTACTGAATCAATATCATCCCACGTATTTGTCATGTTTGATTCCTACTGGTTTCAGGAGGCTATATTTTTACTATGGCCAATCTTAAAAGTTGGCGTATTCTAACCTTAAGTGAATAAAAGCAGAAGGTATTAATAAGGCATTAATTCAAAAGTACAACCAAGGCCAAAATGACTAGCCCGATTATCAATGCGCGATCAATAAGAGCCAGAGCTTCTTTTTCGGCAATGCCCCCCTCTGGTAAAGATTCGTCTTTAAGAATATGTAGTGCTGCAACACCACCTTGAGATAAAAGCAAATCATTCTTTTGCAGCCCCCCGTTGAGAAAATTACGCTTACAACGCGCCCATACGGCGGTAAAATGTCCACCCAGCGCAAAAAGAAAAATTTCCAACCTTATAGGCAGCCAATCCAACAATGCCTTTACCTGATTCGCCAGTTTCGCACCTGTCATCGCTTCCGTACCCATTGATTCAATGATTCTATACAATACTGCGCCTGCTGGCCCAAGCAAAACAAACCAGAAAAGCACAGCAAAGATACGCTGATGAGAAGCTAGGAAAATGGCACGTACAAATGCTTGATGAAAAGCTTGCGGCTGATTTTTTGCACTAAAACTAAATGCTACTTGCGCATGATCCATCGCAGCAGATTCATGCTTACTAAGTTCATTAATACAACGATACGCCTGTGCCCATAAATTATCAGGGCCCAGACAATATAACATAACCACGACACTAAAAATGAAATTCAACCCGCCCCACCACCATCCAGCTAAAAAATGCTGCAATAAGCTTATAATCAACAAGGGCGGCACTACCACAGCTATCAATATCAAAGCGGCAGGCAATGCCTTCATTCGTAAACTAAGCCAACGCTCATAGCTCGAGAACCATTGCCAATGACGCAAATGGTGCCAATGAAAAAACCTTTCTAACATCACAACGGTCAGGGTAATAATAAATATCATAATCCAGTTCCTATTAGCATTTACAAATTGACGTACCCTCGCCCATACGTTACTCTTAGCGCGCCTTAGAGACAATAACTCATGTATCCAGAAGAGATCAAACAGATAATTGAAACAGGTTTAGAAGAATGTACCGCTATTATTGAAGGAGAGGATGGTAAGCATTACACTGCCATGGTTATCAGTCCCGTATTTTTAGGTAAAAATCGTATTCAAAAACAACAACTTGTGTACGCAACACTAAATAGTTATATTAGCGATGGAAGATTGCACGCGATTTCTATCAAAACCTTTACCCCCGAGGAATGGCGTTCCCATCATGGATAGGCTCATTATTAAAGGTAATATCCCTCTTAAGGGTGAAATTCGTATTTCCGGGGCAAAAAATGCTGCTTTACCTATTCTGGCCGCTTCATTACTAACCGCTGCGCCTGTGAAAATTGCCAATATTCCACATTTACACGATGTTACTACGATTATTAGCTTACTAGGTCAAATGGGAACCCGGGTCACATTAGATGAACGTTCCAGTATTGAAATCGATGCAAGCGCTATTCACTCTTACCATGCGCCTTACGAATTAGTACGAACCATGCGCGCTTCAGTCCTTGTCTTAGGCCCCTTGTTAAGCCGCTTTGGCAGTGCGGATGTTTCTTTGCCAGGTGGTTGTGCGATCGGTACACGTCCCGTTGATCAACACTTGAAAGGTATGATCGCCATGGGCGCAAAAATTGAAGTTAAAAATGGTTATATTAAAGCAAGAGTTAAAAATCGTTTGCAGGGTGCAACCATTGTTATGGAAATGGTGACTGTCACAGGAACAGAAAATATTATGATGGCCGCTGTCTTAGCTAAAGGACGCACCATTATCCATAATGCCGCCCTTGAACCTGAAGTAGAAGATTTGGCTACTTTTTTAAATACCTTAGGCGCCAAAATTACAGGCGCTGGCACCTCCACCATTATCATCGATGGCGTCAATGAATTATCGGGCGGGAATTATTCTGTGTTGCCTGATCGTATTGAAACCGGAACCTATCTCACAGCGGCGACCATCACTCGCGGCAAAATCAGGCTCAAAGACACTCGTCCTGATATTGTAGATTCCATCCTCGTTAAATTACGTGAAGCAGGCGCGCACATTGAGGTAGGAGCGGATTGGATTTCATTAGATATGAAAGGTAATAGACCTCGGGCCATCAATTTAAGCACCGCCCCCTATCCAGCTTTTCCTACCGATATGCAAGCACAAATGATGGCTTTGAATACAATAGCAGAAGGTACCGGCATTGTTACTGAAACTATTTTTGAAAATCGCTTTATGCATGTTCAAGAACTCCAACGTATGGGCGCGAAAATTGTATTAAAAGGGAATACCGCTATTTGTGAAGGTATTGACAATCTTTTTGGCGCCCCTACCATGGCCACAGATTTGCGCGCCTCCGCAAGCTTAGTTTTAGCAGGTTTAGCAGCACACGGTGAAACTAGCGTTGACCGAATCTATCATATCGACCGTGGATACGCATGCATTGAAGAGAAATTATCTCAGCTAGGCGCGCAGATTCATCGAGCACCTGCTTAGAATCTGTTGCCAATTCTACTATGCCGGCTGTACCACTTTGATTTTCTGTGCTCCGATGCTCATTGACTCGCATGTCAACTGCGCTTCGGTGCTCAAAAATCAAAGCGTTTCACCTCAGCCTAGCTAATTATGTTTTTCTACTAAAACCTTTAAATTAGCCAGCCCGGTGTCAAAATCTTTTTTGAGCATAAACTTAATCAAAAAATTCATCCAACGTTTAATAAAACTCTTACCTGACTCTCCTCGATCTGTCCACGTCACTCTTGTTCCCTCACCTTCATCCGCGAAGCTCAGAGTACCATGCAAAATAGACTGCGAGCGCCCCATATCAATATAAAGATCATAAGCGACACCTGTTTGGGGGCTCATTGATGTGAATTCCATCCAGCCCTTACCCATTTTTTCACTCTTCCAAGTTTGTTTAGTCCCCTTACCTATTTTTGTATTTTGATAAGTATATTGCAATGTGGCATCCTGCTTTGCATTCCACGGAGACCATTTCTCCCACTCTTTAAAATTACTTATAAATGGATAAATCTGCTGGGGGTGTGCATAGATAAAAATAGAACGCGAAACAACCCATTCGTCTGAAATCAAAAAACCTCCGACAAGAAAAGTACTTACTAAAATAACTAAAATACTTAAGAAAATCTTTAAGACGCGCATGTTTTAACTCCTAAGAAATATCCAACGATTATACATTTTTTTCCTCATTCCCACCTTACTACTGCCCTTTCATTTCATAGATAACTTAGCAGCGATGCGGATTTAAATAAAAATCCAATGTCTTACGCAATCCTTTTTCCAAATTAATGATAGGCTGCCAATTTAAAAATTCGCTTGCCTTATGAATAGCAGGCACCCGCAATTGAACATCTTGATAACCTGCACCATAGTATTGCGCTGCATCCACGTCAATAAGCTGTGTTTTATTCACATTATTTGCATACTGGGGATAATGCTTAATAAGTCCTATTAATAATTCGGCCAAGCCTCGAATAGAAATATTTTCCTGGGGATTGCCTACATTGAAAATCTGCTGATGTGAAGCGTTATTTTTATTCTCAATAATTTTGATAAGAGCCCTTATACCATCGTCAATATAGGTAAAACACCGCTGTTGCCCACCTCCGCCGACCAGCATAATATTTTCCCCTCGCAAGAGATTACCGATAAATTGCGTCAGTACTCGCGATCCACCTTGTTTGGGATTAAAAATATCATCCAACTTAGGGCCATACCAATTAAAAGGTCTAAATAAAGTATAAGATAAACCCTGATGCTTGCCGTAAGCATAAATCACACGGTCTAATAATTGTTTAGAAGTGGAATAAATCCAGCGCTCTTTATGAATAGGACCTGTCACTAAATTAGATTTTTCTTCATCAAATTCTGTATCCGTAGACATCCCATAGACTTCAGAGGTGGAGGGGAAAATAATACGTTTTTTATAGCGCACACACTGGCGAATAATTGCTAAATTCGCTTCAAAATCTAATTCAAAGACACTTAAGGGATTTTGGACATAGGCAGCAGGTGTCGCAATAGCCACTAGGGGCAAAATCACATCACATCGTTTAATCTGTTCGGTTACCCATTCCTTTTGCTTAATAATATCGCCCAAAAAAAAATGAAATCGCTCGCTCGATAAACATTTTTCTAATTTATTTTGTGCGAGATCAATTGCAAAAACCGACCAGTCTGTTTGCGTTAAAATAGCTTCACTTAAATGACTGCCTATAAACCCATTTGCACCCAAAATTAATATGTTCATATTATTCTCTAAAAATACTATACATTACATCGAGGACCCGATCATGTTGCGCATCAGTCATCCCGGGAAATAAAGGTAAGCTGACAATACGCTCTCCCGCACTTTCCGCGTAAGGAAAATCCCCCGGATTAAAGCCAAATTGTTCACGATAATAAGGGTATAAATGCGCTGCACGATAATGTAACCCCGTCCCAATATTTCTCTCTTTCATTTTTTGCATAAATTCATCACGACTCATCTGCGCTGCTTGTTCATTAATCAGTGGAGTATAAAGATGCCAGGCATGGCGATGTGAAAACCCAGGTTTACTGGGTAATTGCCATTGAGGCCAATCAATGAGTGCTTCTTGATAACGCTCTGCAAGTTCAGTTCGACGCGCAATAAAATTTTCTAATTCTTGTAATTGATGCAATCCTAAAGCCGCCTGGATATCCATCATATTATATTTGAATCCCGGAAGCACTACTTCGTAATCTTGATTTCCTGATTTTCCATAACGGTTCCATGCTTCGCGGTCAATGCCATGAAAACGCAATAAACTTATTTTTTTTGCTAATTCCGCATCAGTCGTTGCAATACACCCTCCCTCGCCCGTGGTGATATTTTTATTTGGGTGGAAGCTAAATACTTGGGTGTCGCCAAAACTACCAATCCGCCTATTTTTATATACTGTACCAATCGCATGGGCAGCATCTTCTAACACGCGTATATCAAATGTTTCTGCTAATGCATACAACATATCCATATCCACAGGCAATCCCGCAAAATGCACCGGCATAATGACTCGGGTTTTCTCAGTAATGGCATCTGCTACCTGATTGAGATCCATATTAAAGGTATAAGGATCAATATCAACCAACACTGGTTTCCCACCTGCTAAAATAATGGTATTTAATGTCGCTGCAAAAGTAAGCGGCGTAGTAATAACTTCATCTCCGGGTTTCAAATCTAATGCTAGCAAAGCCAGATGCAAACCTGCTGTGGCAGAGGCCAATGGCAAAATATAAGGCGCAGATAAGTACGCTTGCAAACTTTCAGTAAACTGAGCGACGCGCGGCCCCGTAGTGATCCAGCCAGATTCCAGGCAGGCCACTACTTCCTCAATAGCAGCACGGCTAATAGACGGCCTAGAAAAAGGTAAAAATTCTTCGCTCATACACACTCCAGGGGCGGTAGCTAATAAGTCTAAAATGCTTGAATGATGCGCATCATACTCCACTTGGCAGCCATACGAAAGCTAGATAAACATCCGACCTTATTTATAGTTTCGCTCTAGTGAGATTATAAACAGCCTCTTAAAAATCCCACCTTGAAAGAAAATAAGTATATAATGCCCGCCTCCATTTATTTTTACTTCAAAGAGGTTTTATCATTATGAGTACACTTGTTGGCAGAAAAGCCCCGGATTTTGTAGCCGCTACCGTATTGGCAAATGGCGAAATAGATGATAATTTTCAATTGAGTGAAGTGATCAAAGATAAATATGCTTACATCTTTTTCTATCCCTTAGACTTCACTTTCGTATGTCCTTCCGAGTTAATAGCATTAGATAATCGTATTGATGAATTTAATAACCGAAATACGGTGGTCATTGGCATTTCTATTGATTCTCAATTTACCCATATCGCCTGGCGTAAAACACCCCGCAATCAAGGCGGCATTGGTGCTGTCCGTTATCCTTTGGTCGCTGATGTCAATCATCATATTTGCCAAAGCTACGGTGTAGAACATCCTACTGCCCATATTGCTCTGCGCGCTGCGCTGTTAATTGACTCCAAGGGCATTATACGTTCAGTAGGGGTCAATGACTTACCACTAGGCCGCAACATTGATGAAATGATTCGTTTAATTGACGCGTTACAATTCCATGAAAAGCACGGCGAGGTTTGTCCGGCGGGCTGGAATAAAGGGGATATAGGTATAAAACCAACAGAAGAAGGCATTGCCAATTTTCTTTCCATTAAAGCAGAAGAATTATAAAAACATCTCTACTCAAAAAAGCTCGGGAAATTATAACGAGCTTTTTTTATTTCTAACTTTTGTTCAGACTTCACGCAATGGTTTAAAATTTCCACTTCCAATTCATTTTTATCTTGATTAGAATGCACTCGAAAGATGAATTAGCGGAAACAAATTACTAACCTAAGTAATAACAAAAGCTGGTCATTTTTTTTTAGTCTGGTTATTTTTTATAACTAAAATGATTAAAATACTTATTTTATTCGTGTTTAGCTTAAATTTTGCTTGCAATATTTTATTGTTGTAGGTAATTTTGAGACTCGTCCGAATCAAAATTTCCATATATCAAGGAGATACAGAAACATGAAACTAAAACTCGTTGTTGCATCGATGAGCGTGTTAGGAATGATGAGCTGCCCTGTTTTTGCAGCAACTCAAACTAGCACTGCGACTACCACTGCAACTACTACTAAACATAAACACCACCATCGCAAAGTGGCTCATAAGCAAGTTGTCGCTCTTCACTCCTACAAAGGTGAAGAAGTTGCAGCGCCCATGATCAACGATTGGTATAACCGCATAGCCGTTGATGGCGGAGTTAACTTCGACTCAAAATGGGGCAATCGGCACGTAGGTTATGAAGGTGAAAACAATCAAAGATTGTCTTTAAACGATGTACATCTTAATGTCACAGCCACAGTCAATGATTGGGTTAAAGCATTTGCTAGCTTGAGCTATGACAATGCAAGCCAACGACTCACAGGTGCTGGCGCATCTCCAAATGCATTGGCTTCAACCACTAGCGCTACAGGTCTTCCACCAGTAGCACCTAAACCCGGTAAATATGACAACATCAAAGATTCCATTGGTGGCGTTAACCTGGAACAAGGTTATATTAAGTTTGCCAATCCAAGCCAAACACCAGCCTATTTGACGGTGGGTAAGCAATTTGTGGATTTCGGTAAATACAACTTACATCCTATCACACAGCCATTGACACAAGTTATGTCAGAAACCTTGCGCAATGCAGCAACAATTGGTTTTGATACCATGCCATTAGGCTCCGTTGGTATATTTGGATCTGCTTATGTATTTGACAGTCCTTATAAACAACAAATGCCAGCGGTCATTGTAAACGGTGGAACAGTGCCTGGCACCCCATCCGCTACATTATCAACCACTCCTGCTGTTACTGGCTCATCACAAGGTCATGGCAAACCCATCTATGGAGCAAGACTTGGCATTGGCCAAACCAATGATTCATTGGGTTGGGACCTTTCTGCTGACTACATCTACAACCTGATTGGGGTAGAAGGGGTTGCTTATGGTGTGGGGATCTTTAACGGATCAAATCCAACTGGTTTAGTTGGAAATAATGGTACGGCTACTAATGGAAGCTTTGCAAGTAGAGTAGGTGGTTTTGCTCTGAATGGCGACCTTAAGACTGGCCCATTTGATCTTGAAATCCGTTATGTGACAGCATTGCAAACATTTAGTCCGTTTGATTTGTCCAAAAACGTTTACGCCACCACAGCAATTACTGCTAGTCCAGGCGCTAAACCATGGGCAGTTGGCATCAATGCAGGTTACGCGTTCAACGCGTGGGAAAGAAGCCAAGGTGTTTACCTCGGTTACCAAGCTACGCAGAACTCTGTTAACTTGTTCTTACCACAATCACGTTGGGTTGCCGGCTATGGTGTGGACGTAATGAAAAACACCAATGTTGGTTTAGAACTGGATCATGACATTGATTACTCAGCATCTAAAGGTGGTACAGGCAACAGTAACAATCAAATTGGTCTGCGCGTTGCAGTCAAATTTGGCTAAACTTAGCTCCACTAAAAAGCCCGCTTTGGCGGGCTTTTTTTTTAGTATTTATGCCTGAGGAAACAACTGTAAATGATTAGTTTTTCGTCCCGCCTGCTTATACCCACTGATTCACGATATGACAAAACAAAGCGGCTGTCTTTTCTGCATCGTAAATAGCAGAATGTGCTTGATTAATATCAAAAGGAATTTTAGCAGCACGTAGTGCTCTAGCTAGTACCGTCTCTCCTAAAGCAACAGCAGACAAAGTAGCTGTATCAAGACTAGTAAAAGAATGAAAGGGAACAGCGCGTAATTGACAACGCTTGATGGCTGCTTGGATAAAAGCTAAATCAAACCAAGCATTGTGTCCTACCAATACCGCACGCTGACAACTGAATTCTTCCAGTAAATGATTAATAGTGATAAAAATATTGTGCAATGCTTGTTGTTCCGGGATAGCATAGCGGAATGGATGACCGGGATCAATACCGGTTAATGCCAAAGATTCTGGATCAAAATGCGCACCCTGAAAGGGTTCTATATGGTAGGCTTCAGTATTTAATGGAAAAAGTACCCCTTGTTTATTTAATGCGAGAGGAACAACTGCAATTTCTAAGAGCGCATCTGTTGCTGGATTTAAACCAGACGTTTCTACATCTACTACCACGGGTAAAAATCCACGGAAACGTGTAGATAAGGAGGCATGTTTTAATTTTTGTTTTAGCGGCAAGTCTTGTTCCTCGATAGACTATATGATACAAATTTGACTCTCTAAATCTTTTCCTGGTTGGGAATTGTAGCACCTCTCACTCTCAAATAGGAAAATGTAGAAGGAAAATAACACTATGTTATTCAGCACAATATATGCACAGAATGCTCTACGTAATGCAATGACATCCGCTTATCGAATGGATGAAACAGCGTGCTTAACCGCCTTATTAGAACAAGCTATGCTGCCTGCAGATGCCATGCAGCGTATCACAGATACAGCAGCGCAATGGGTAGAGGTGACGCGTAAAAAACGCAAAAAACAAACAGGACTCGATACTTTTTTACATAAATATGATCTATCCAGCCAAGAAGGGATTGCTCTGATGTGTTTGGCTGAAGCATTACTCCGCATTCCAGATACCGATACCATGGATCGTTTAATTGCAGATAAAATTTCTACTGCTAATTGGAACACGCCTTCTCATACAGGTGGCTCATTTTTTCTGAATGCCACCGCTTGGTCATTGATGCTGACAGGAAAAATCTTCGCGCCCACGCTCGACGATGAAAAAAGTTTAGCTTCCTCTCTTAAACGTGTAGTGAGTCGTACAGGAGAAACCTTGATTCGGCCTATGATTTTACAAGGCATGAAGATGATAGGAAAACAATTTGTCATAGGCACTACTATTGAAGAAGCATTAGGTCATTCGAAAAAATTGGAAGCAAAAGGATATCGTTATTCATACGATATGTTGGGTGAAGCTGCCCGCACACGAGAAGATGCGGAAAAATATTTTAATGCCTATAAAACAGCCATTCATGCTATCGGGCAACAATCGCCCAACCTGAATCCCATACAAGGACCTGGTATTTCTATTAAGTTATCAGCATTGCATCCTCGTTTTGAGGTGGCGCAACGAGAACGTGTACTCAATGAATTAGTGCCGCGCTTACTAACACTTGCCCAACTTACTAAAATGCAAAATATACACATGGCCATCGATGCAGAAGAAGCGGACAGACTGGAATTATCACTGGACGTGATTGAAAGCGTATTTTGCAGCCCCACCCTGGACGGCTGGGAAGGCTTTGGACTTGCTGTACAAGCTTATCAAAAACGTGCGCCGTGGGTCATTGATTGGTTAGCTGAGCTAGCTCAGCGACAAAAACGCCGCCTCATGGTGCGGCTTGTAAAAGGAGCTTATTGGGATGCAGAAATTAAAATCAGTCAAGTATTGGGCCTAGAGGGCTATCCTGTCTTTACCCGCAAAGAAGCCACTGATGTTTCTTATATTGCATGTGCTAAAAAAATACTTGCCTACCCCCATGCTATCTATCCGCAATTTGGCACTCATAATGCGCATACGGTGGCGACTATTTTAGAAATGATAGGTACACGTCAAGATTTTGAATTTCAATGTCTGCATGGCATGGGTGAACCTTTATACGATCAATTGATTGAAAAAATACCTTGCCGCATTTATGCCCCAGTAGGCAGTCATAGAGATTTACTAGGTTATTTGGTGCGTCGGTTGTTAGAAAATGGCGCTAATACCTCTTTTATTAACCGTATTGCAGATGAAAAAATACCTATTGAAAATATTATTGCAAACCCGGTTACCAAAATAGCGGGGCTCACTGACAAACCTCATCCACGTATTCCCTTACCTAGAAATCTATATGGAACAGAACGACTCAATTCGCCAGGGTTAGACTTATCGAACTATCATCACCTGACTATGCTCAAACATGCCATGGAACAAGCCGAGCAAAAACAATGGGAGTCCAGCTCGGTAATTAAGGGTAAGAATAGCCTGCATACCCCCAAACCGGTAGTTTCACCAACCGATATCGGCGTAGTTGTGGGCTATGTCCATGAAGCAACGGAAGAGGATATTGAACAGGCACTTGTACAAGCAACTCAAGCAAAAACAGCGTGGGCGACTACATCGATTACAGAACGTGCTGCTTGCTTAGAACGCGCAGCTGATTTATTTGAAGAAAATTTTGCTACTTTAATGACACTATTGTGTAAGGAAGGGGGAAAACAAATCGTTGATTGTGTATCAGAAGTACGAGAAACCATCGATTTTTGCCGCTACTATGCCATGCGTGCACGCAAAGATCTATTACCCCAATACTTAGCTGGGCCCACGGGCGAATCAAATCAATTCTCTTTGCACCCACGTGGCATCATTATATGTATTAGTCCTTGGAATTTTCCTTTAGCAATTTTTACGGGACAAATAGTAGCGGCCTTAGTTTGTGGGAATCCTGTTATTGCTAAACCTGCTGAACAAACTCCGTTAATTGCACGAGAAGCAGTACGTTTATTGCATGCAGCAGGCATTCCAGAAGCTGTATTGCAACTCTTGCCAGGGGAAGGCGCTTTCGTAGGTGCAAAATTAGTGGCTGATCTACGGATTGCAGGGGTCATGTTTACAGGATCCACAGAAACTGCGCGATCCATTCAGCAAACCTTAGCTCACCGTTCTGGTCCTCTTGTGCCTTTCATTGCAGAAACAGGCGGACAAAATGTTATGATTGTAGATTCTTCCGCCCTCCCCGAGCAAGTGGTAGCCGATATCTTGCTTTCATCATTTAATAGCGCTGGCCAGCGCTGCTCTGCATTACGCGTATTATTCGTACAAAACGATATTGCCGACTCCTTGCTTACTATGCTCCAAGGCGCCATGGCAGAGTTAAAAATAGGTGATCCTAGTTTATTAGCAACAGATATCGGGCCCGTCATTGATGAAGATGCATTACATATGTTAGAAAATCATCTTATGAAAATGCAAACTGAAGCAACCCTTTTATATCAAGTCCCTCTAAAAGCCTTACCCCCAGGTCATTTTTTTGCTCCAACTCTTATTGAAATAAAACAGCTAAGTTTACTGCCCCGCGAAGTGTTTGGCCCCATCTTACATGTCATACGATACGATTCCAAAAATTTAGATGCCGTATTAAATGATATTAACCAGACGGGATACGGATTGACATTAGGCATTCACAGCAGAATTGATGCGACAGTCAAGTATATTCAGGAACGTGTTGCAGTTGGCAACATTTATGTAAACCGTAATATAATAGGCGCCGTTGTAGGCGTGCAACCTTTCGGGGGAGAAGGATTATCGGGCACAGGACCTAAAGCGGGCGGACCTTATTATTTACCTCGATTATGTGTAGAACGAGTAATATCAGTAAACACTACTGCTACAGGGGGAAATGCAACGCTTGTTTCTTTAAGTGAATAAGCGCCTGCTTATAATCTCTCAAACAATTACAGCGAATAAAACATTATGGCCCATTCACATAAACATTCTGACCAGCATCATTTGCATTCTCATCAACATACAGGAGCGCAATCGTTTAATTTGGCTTTTGCGATTGCTGTCTCACTGAATTTAGGATTCACTTTTTTCCAAATTATTTATGGTATTCTAGCGAATTCAATGAGTTTAATAGCAGACGCAGCCCATAATTTCGGCGACGTATTTGGATTAGTTCTCGCTTGGGGGGCAAACTGGTTATTAACATTACCTTCTCGTAAGCGGTATAGCTATGGTTATAAGAGAACAACTATTTTAGCTGCGTTGGCAAATGCGTTAATTCTGGTTTCTACTACTGTGTTGATTGCTTATGAATCTATTATTAAATTTCTACATCCTCTAGCAGTTAATGCTTGGATAGTGATTGTAGTGGCCATGATAGGTATTGTTATTAATGGGGGAACTGCATTGTTATTTATGAAAGGAGCACATGATGATTTGAATATCAAAGGTGCCTTTCTGCATTTGCTAAGCGATGCGCTAATCTCTATAGGGGTTGTTGTGGCAGGCATTCTAATTTTGTACACTCATTGGCTCTGGATAGACCCGCTAGCAGGGCTCATTATTGTTGCCATGATTCTATGGGGAACATGGGGATTGTTACGAGATTCCGTGCGATTGATTTTAGACGCCGTGCCCCGGCATATAGACCAACACAGCATCCAGGATTTTTTCCAGCATTTACCCCATGTCCAAGCCGTTCATGATTTACATATTTGGGGATTGAGCACTAAAGAAGTAGCACTCACTGCTCATTTAATTATGCCAGAAGCCACTTTATCTGATGCAGATTATCAGAAAATTAATATTACTTTAAAAGAAAAATTTAAAATTGATCATGCGACAATTCAGGTTGAGAAAGGCAATGCAGAGTATCCTTGTAAACGTAGTCATATTTGTTAATAAGAAGTCAAAACTCGACCTTTATTCTAGCTTTCTTAACACCTAAATAGCTTCAATAGCGTTAAAAATAATATGGTTAACAAATTCATAAAACACATTGCTCTGGGACGCTGGTTTATAGCTTTTATTTTATTTCATCTCACAGCTTGGACCCTGGCACCTGCCCTCACTCGCTTTACTTTACCCATGGATTCTCTAGAAGGTGCGACTTGGGGCAGGCAGCTAGAATGGGGATATGATAAAAATCCTTTTATGAATGGGTGGCTGACTACGCTTGCTCTAAAAATAGATGGACACGCCGATTGGGGAATTTATCTTTTTAGCCAGCTTACTGTGGTCATATGCTTTTGGGCTGTCTGGGAGCTCGGTAAAAAAATATTGCCGCCTATGTATGCTTTGTTTGGTGTACTTCTCTTGGAGGGTATACAGTATTACAATTTTCATGCCATCGATTTTAATGATAATACCTTAGAATTAGCCAGCTGGGCACTTACGGCTTTATTTTTTTATCGAGCACTGCATTCTAATACATTACGTGATTGGTCACTCACTGCCATTTTCGCAGGTCTAGGGATGATGACCAAATACTATATTGCATTATTGTTTTTATCCATGGCCATCTTATTGCTTACTCATCCACAAGCCCGAACCGCTTTTAAAAAACCAGGCTTATATCTAGGTGCTTTAATCTTTTTAATAATTATCACCCCTCATATTTTTTGGTTATTTTCTCATGACTTCGTTACCTTGGGGTATGCAGTAAACAGAGTAACGAGCCCACCAAGCTGGTATAATCACTTATTTTATCCTGCGCAATTTGCTTGGCAGCAATTTGAAGTTCTTGTTCCCATGTTACTGTTATTATCGGTATTATGCCTCAGCGGGAAAAGAGAACCGAAAAAAACCCTCCCTTCATTCAATAAAGCATTTTTATTTTGGGTAGGGATGGGTCCTTTTTTATTAACCATTTTATTATCCATCATCACGGGCATTAAATTACGAGCCGGATGGGGCCAGCCTTTATTTTCACTCTGGGGCATTATCTTAATCGCTTGGCTACAACCTCGGGTCACACCCGAAAAATTTTACCGATTTATAACGATTATATTCGGCTTTATAGCCCTAACAGTCACAGTATATTGTATTGCACTAATACGAGCAGAAGAGCCTTCCAGTGCAAATTATCCCGGCAAAATAATTTCACGTACCTTAACACAAGAATGGCATGCGAGATATCATACTCCTCTCAAGTATGTGGCGGGATCTCGCTGGCTAGCAGGCAATATTGCGTTTTATTCCAGTGATCGCCCCCCGGTCTTCATTGATTGGAGCCCTCGAATAAGCCCCTGGATTAATGAAAAAAAACTCAGGCGGGATGGCGCTATTTTTGCTTGGGATTTAACGGAAAGCCAGAAAAACTCAGAGCAAGATATAAAAAACCGATTCCCACGTATAACAAAACCACAGCTTTATCAGTTTGCATGGTTAAGAAATAAAGATGCACCCTCCGTCAAAATAAAAGTCAGTTTCTTACCGCCTCAATAGAAGGAGTTGGTTAATAACAAAATCAATGTCTTCCAGCGTAGTAAAACGCCCAAATGAAAACCGCACCGCCTCTTGGGCAAGTTCCTCTGTTAATCCTAGAGCACGTAATACTTGGGAAGGCTCAGCTCCTTTAGCATGACAGGCAGAGCCTACGGAAAAAGCCACCTGGGGCAAAGCATTTACCAACATTTTTGCAGGGATGCCGCGCAGACTCAAATTGATAATGCCTGGATAAGACTGTCTCAAGCTCCCATGAATGATAACATTCTGTAATAGACTAATCCCTTCCAAAAATCGATCCCGCAATGACTGCATTTTTTGGTGCTCTATGGATAAAGTTGCTTGCGCCAGGGCAAAAGCTTCTCCCATGCCTACAATTTGATGAACAGGTAGCGTACCGGAACGCATACCTTGTTCTTGTCCGCCGCCGTGCAGCAGGGGAGCAACACGCACACGAGGTTTACGACGCAAATAAAGCGCGCCTATGCCTTTGGGCCCATAAATTTTATGAGCACAAACGGACAAAAGATCGAGAGGAATTTTTTGCACATTAAGAGGGATCTTCCCTGCGCTTTGTGCTGCATCCACATGAAATAAAATACCGCGTTCGGCGGTAATGCCTGCAATAGCTTGGATATCTTGAATCACACCTATTTCATTATTGATATGCATGATAGAAACCATCACCGTATCCTCACGCAGTGCTGCTAAAAATTCAGCTTGATCAAGCAAACCGTCTTTTTTAGGAACCAGATAAGTTACCGAAAACCCCTGCTTCTCCAGTTGCTGGCAACAATCAAGCACAGAGGGATGCTCTGTCTTCAATGTGATAATATGCCGACCTTTACGCTGATAAAGCATAGCCGCGCCTTTCAGAGCCAAATTATTGGCTTCTGTTGCGCCTGAAGTCCAAATTATTTCACTAGGCTCGGCATTGATTAATCCAGCCACTTGTGCTCGCGCCTCATCCACTGCGTGCTTAGCAGCTTGTCCATAAGGATGAAAAGAAGCTGGATTACCATAATGGCCATCGCAAGTAAGATAATGCAGCATTTTAGAAGCGACCTGCGGATCAACGGGAGTAGTAGCCGCATAGTCTAGATAAACTGGTAATTTCATCGGCGCTATTATATGGTAGACTGACTAGAAAAAACAGCATGAAAGCGCGCCTATAATATATTTGTGCATACTATCACGTATTTTTATATAGAATATCTTTTTTAAATGGGATATCTCCATGCGACAGCAAATTCTTTACTGGTGGATTCCCCTGATATCCTTCAGTATCTTGGCTTATTTCATCCAAGCACATGTTTACTTACACAAAGATGTGGCAATGACACTGCATACCACAGCCGCAATGTTAACGGGAGAGACATATACAAAAAATATATTTGAACCTAATCCTCCGCTTATCTTCTATTTATCCATGCCTGCGATTATTCTGGCGAAAGTGATGTCAATTTCTCTGCTTTCTGCCATTCGAATCTATTTTATTATTTTGGCCACAATCTCTCTGAATTTTTCTTATTTTATTATAAAAAAATTATTTAAAAATGAACTATTTTTAATTTATATGACTTCCTATGTCATGATATATATTCTATTTTTTTTACCGGCACATCAGTTTGCACAACGTGAGCATTTTCTTTTAGTCTTGATATTACCCTACTTATTTTCTACAGCATTTCAGCTTGAAAATAAAAAATTGAATCCTATTTTTTCAATGTTCATCGGCCTTATGGGCGGAATAGGGCTTGCTATCAAACCTCATTTTTTGACGGCATTTTTATTAGTGGAAATTTATTTTTTTTTTAAAAAAAAGCGTATTTTGGCCTCCATTAGAGTGGAAACCCTGTGTATAGCGGGTATATTTCTGAGTTACACCGCACTTATTTTTTTAGTGTATCCCAGTTATATTTATAATGTCCTGCCCTTGTGGATGCCTTATTATAAAGCTATTGTTCACCCCTGGATAGAAATCTTGATTTATCCGGGGTTTCTCTATTGTCTTATTATTCTGATTTTTTATTTACTAATAAGGCGTTCAAATAAATATAAAACAACGAGTGATATCTTTTTAGCCGCGCTAATAGGATTCATGTTTTCTTATCTCCTTCCAAGAGTCGCTTGGTATTATCATCTTCTCCCTGCCCTGGGAATGGCCTGCCTATTAAACACTTTTATTTTTTCACAAATTGCCAGGGAAGCTATGAAAAACTATAAAATAAAGGGAGATATATTCTTACTCTCTGCCATGGCAAGCATATTGTATTTTATTCCTTTTACACTCAGTCTTCATTACCTTATAACAGCTACACGCTATTTTAATTCAGAAGCTCCTCTATCTCATTTAATTAATTTTTTTAAACATCAAAAAAATATAAAATTTGATTTATTTTCGATGACACACGATAGTACTATTTTAGAATTTTATACATCGGCCCACTATACTGGAAGTTTTGCATTTCTAATTTGGGAATATAACCAAGTCATTTTAAAATACCATCCTAACTTAAAAGCATCTCTCTACGAAAAAAATATTCCAGTCATGGTAAATAGGCTGGCTCAAGATCTTGTGCGAGAAAAACCAGAATTTGTTATTGTTGATATTCCATCATCAATAGATTATCTAGGAATAAAAATCAATTATATTGAGAAATATTCAAATTATAAAAATTTTAATATGGTTTGGAAAAAATATCATTATCTAAAAAAAATAGGTCCGTATGAAATTTACGAGCGCACATAGAGCGTATAAATCCCTATACTGGCTAAATAATGATAGGAACGCCATGCTGTTCTAAATTTTTTATTTGTTGAAAAATAGGAAATAAAATTAAAATTAGATCCTAATTCCCAAGTTGTTAATAGATTATTAATAATCACAATTTTGGCATGATGTTGAGTTAAATCATCTGCAATAGCATCTATCAAATATTTTTTGTCTTGAGCAAGAAAAAGAGGCAAAGGCTTCGCGCCCCCATTATTCTCAATCTTAATCAATCCGCGTAACCACCAAAATAAAGGGAAACGACTGGCGAACTCACTATGAGTTTGATAAATCAGTGGAAAACAATCCCGTGTTGTATTAGAGGAAAAACAATACAACGAGCGGAACACAGGCAAGGAATTAATATAAGCTGTTAATAAGCGAAAATCACTATTATTTTTTTCTAAAATCGCTTTTTCAGTATTAAGGAAGGCATATTCCAAAGGAATACTAAACACAAAAAAGCTCGCCGCAATAATGACAAATACATCTATTTTTGAGAGCATTCCCTCATTCAATGGCACAGTCAGAGCATGACAAATATAAAAACTTGCGAGCAAACACGCCAATCCAAAAGCCGGGAGTACATGGTAATACCACGCAGAGCGAGGCACTATAAAAGCGATAATCATGCCAGTAAGTGCCAGCATCAAAATGGTGACTAATTCAGATTGACTATTTTTGTGGAAAATAAAGAAATAATATGCCCAGACTAAAAAACAAAAGATAACAGAAGGACGGTAAAAAATGGTAGGCCAGCTTTCTTTTATACTTACGAAATAAAGATGGGAAATTAAAGGCAACATCGTATTTATATAATTTGGCTGAAAAATAAATATAGACGCCAAATAAACAATCAGCACTAAGATACACGCAACAGATTCTACTCTAACCCACGCAAATAATTGACGCTTACTAAAAATAAAATAAAGTTCAATTAAGATGACCGACCCAAGAAAATAAGGCTTTAGCCCAAAGCCAAATCCGCCCATGAGACCAATCAAACAAGCGAAGAAAAAAGGAATTTTTTTACTTTTCGCAGCTAAGACGGCGGAAAAAAGATAAGGTAGCATAAAAATCATTAGAAAATGCTCGCGTTGGCCAAATTCATTGGCAGGCAAAAATAGTAAAATAAACGCTAACATATAAACAAACACTTCAAAAATTAAATGCTCTTCTTTTTTCGCACATACCCAATTAAGCAATGTAGCACAGCATGCTATGGAAATAATTGCAGAAAAAATAACATAGATTCGAAAGAGACTAGCGAGATTAAACAAAGTTAATTTTTCTAAAAGAATAACGGGGGAATAAATATATAAAATCAGCGGCGGGTTAGTCTCAAAGAAATCCTTGACATAATGCCCTCCTGCTAAAAGAAGCTTGGTATCATACAGCAAACTGGCAGCATCGCTATTAAGCAAGCCCAAGCTTTGAATAAAATAAGCTAGAAGTCCTAGCAAACATACTATGCTCATGCACATCTTTTTTGAGTTTCTATAATGCATTTCCGCTGCGTCGCTCATGCTGAAGAAATTTTAAATTTTATTAATCGGCTTAAATGTCTCAGATAATTGATTATCACTTTAAGGCTGAGTTTACTCGCACCCTGGGTACGTTGAGTAAAATGAATAGGGATTTCCTGAATTTGTTTGCAGCGACACTTTACCATAATCTCAAGTCCAATTTTCCAGCCAATGGGTTCCAGCTTTGCACCAGCATAAAAAGTTTCTCTTTTTAAAGCCAAAAAACCAGACAAAGGATCATTGATTGATAGGCCTATAACTATTCTTGCTACGAATGCAGCTAAGTGGGACAAAGCGCGGCGAACGATGGGCCACATTTCATCGCTACTACCGCCATGAATGTAGCGTGACCCTATCACCAGATCTACTTGGGATTGTGCCAATGCGGCTAACATCTCTGGGATTTTTTCAGGGGGATGGCTTAAATCTGCATCCATGACAATCCAAACTGGATAGTTAGCTTGTTCAAAACCTTCTAGCACCGATTCGCTTAATCCTTTTTTTCCTTTGCGAATAATTAATTTCAGCCATGCATACTGCCCCTGTAAAGTCTCCACGATTTCTTCTATTCCATCCTGACTATCATCATCCATCAAAATCACTTCAAAAATACGGGTTCCAAAATCAATGTGGGCAATACGTTTAACGAGTTCGGGTATATTTCTTGCTTCGTGAAAAGTGGGGATGACAATTGAAAAATTTTTGCTTCCTGCGGTATCCATTACTTTTTTCCTTATTTATATGGCTCTCTCATAAAGCTTAATTGATTTTATGGTGGTGAGGTACCTATAATGACGCCAAGCCACATCAAATTTTTTATTTTCTGAAAAATAGCGAATAACATCAAAAGGTCTCGCTTCCATTTGTTGAAAATGCTGTGTATCTATTATCACCCATCGAGGCTGGTGCTTGTTTAAATCTTCTGCAAAACTATTTATTAAGAAGTATTTATCTTTCTTAAGTTGCTCTTGCGTGGAAGAGGGCTGACGAGAGGTTTCTAATTTTCGCAATCCTGAATACCACCAAAAAAAAGGAAAACGCTCGGAATACTCACTTTGAGTATAGTAGACTAAAGGAAAACAATCGGGCGTCCCCAACCCAAAGCAAGCAATAGAATGTTGCCCCGGATAGTGATTTATATAGTCTGCGATATAACGTGCAGGTTGATGATCTTGAAAGCGATAAATATAACGTACTGTTTTATAACAATAGCTCGCCGGCAACGTCAAAATAACAACCAACGCAAAAATTAATATTATACTATGACCACCTAAAAAACGCTGGCGCGATGATGTGTATGCCACACCAGAAATAGCTTGAAAAAAAAGACTGGCCACCAACAATAAAGCTAATACTAAAGCTGGCATCACATGATAATACCAGGGCGTTTGAGGAATTAAAAAAGCAATGATCATGCCGAGTAATGCCAATTCCATAATCCACCCTAAAGTAGAATAGCAATCTTTTTCCTTATAAACCCAATAACCCAGTGCAACAGCTATACAAAAGAGTACATTGGGGAACAATATAATTTGATGCCAAGGTAACGCTGTCCCTATAAAATAATAACGAAACACAAAGGGTAAAATGATCTTAATATAACCTGGCTGCGTCCAAAAAATTGAAATGAAATAGATGACTAATACACTGATCATGATCCCGGACTCTATTCTGACCCAAGCAAATAAACGACGCCGTTTCACAATAAAATATAATTCAATCAAACAAGGTGTCACTAAAAAAAAAGGCTTTAAAGAAAAACCGAGTCCTGCCATAACTCCAATCAATGCAGCAAGAATAGAAGGGACAGATTTATTTTCCAACGCTAGCGCCGCTGATAGTAAATAGGGTAGCATAAAGATTATCAAAATATGTTCGCGTTGCGCAAAAATAAAAGAAGGTAAAAACAACAGGCAAAAAATTAATGTATAAAATAGAGCATAGCGTAGCATATTATCTTCAGATTTTATGAGTCTTTTTAACAAAAAGAAGCAGACGCTCAATGATACAATGACAAGACCGATGATATAAATACGCACTGCTGTCATCACGCTAAGAGCTACGCATTTCGCTAATAAACAAGCTGGAAAATAGAGATATAAAATCATCGGTGGATTTGTTTCGAAAATATCAGGGCCGTATTTTCCACCTGCTAATAGTTGGTTGGCAGCATGCAATAAATAACCTACATCGGGAGAGAAAAAAGTCTGGGTTTGAATAAAGTAGGCCAACAAAATAAGGAGGGCAGTAAAAATATAAAAAGTACTCGTTTCTTGCTTCATAAGATAGCTCAACTACCTTGTAAAAATAAGCTATAAGCTACCGACTTGAATAAGTGTTGTCAAATCACCCATCTTTAGGATCTATTGCCAATTCTACTCTACCAGATGCCATACTTTGATTTTCTGCGCTCCGATGCTCATTGAATTGATCCTAAGGCCTATTATATTTTTTATCGATAGCTCCTAAAATCCCACGTAATATATTGATTTCCATCGTATCCGGCCTAGCACGATGAAATAGGCGCTTTAGACGGGTCATCAACTGTCTTGGTACCTTGGGATTTAAGAAATCAACTGCAATGAGCATGCGTTCTAAGTGTTCATAGAAGCCTTGCGCTTCCGCCGCTGTTGCAAATGGATAATCCCACTCCGCTTGTGTCTTTCCTTCCTCCAAACTGGCCATACGTAATTCATACGCAATGACTTGCACGGCAGCTGCGATATTTAAACTAGTATAAGTAGGGTTACAGGGAATTTGTAGATGAAAATGGCAACAATGTAATTCTTCATTTGTCAAACCTGATTGTTCTCGGCCAAAAATCACTGCTACTTTTGCCGTGCCTGCCTCTTGAATAGCTTTCTCAGCAAATTCCCGTGGAGAAAGCATAGGCCATGGAATAGTGCGTGAACGTGCACTTGTACCTACAATCAAATGACAATCAGCAATGGCTTCCGCGAGTGTCTCTACTCTTATCGCATTCTCTAAAACATCGGATGCGCCTGTTGCCATTTCGGTGGCTTTAGGATGGGGAAAAAGTTGAGGGGAGACTAAGTAAAGCGCTTCTAATCCCATGGTTTTCATCGCCCGTGCAGCGGCGCCTATATTTCCAGGATGCGATGTATTGACCAACACTATACGTATGTTTTCCACCATGAATCCTTCTCAACAAAACTATCTCGTGGCATCTTACAGAAAATTTGTTATTCTATATACCCTTTATCGAAATAATTGAAAAAATTATGCGCGATCCTATCCTGAATATTGCTGTGAATGCAGCCCGAGCCGCCGGTAACATCGTTATTCGGGCCCTCGACCGCCTAGATAGAATTCATGTTAGTCAAAAAAAGCCTAACGATTATGTGACTGACATCGATCAAAAAGCAGAACAAGAGATTATCAAAATCATTCGTAAGGCCCACCCTCACCATGGGATCTTGGGCGAAGAAAGCGGCGAGACACGAGGCGAAGATTACACCTGGATTATTGATCCTATTGATGGTACTCGTAATTTTATCCATGGCTTTCCCCATTTTGCCATATCCATTGGAATCCGTTACAAGAATAGAATTGAGCATGGCGTGATTTATGATCCCATACACCAAGAATTATTTACTGCTAGCCGTGGCAAAGGTGCAAGGTTAAATGATAAGCGCATACGCGTGAGCCTACATACTCATCTTGAGGGATGTTTGCTAGCAACTGGATTCAATGCCCAGAACTCAAAAACACTGCTTGATGCACATCTACAAACGTTAGCCACCCTTCTTCCTCTTTGCGGTGATGTACGTCGTGCAGGCGCTGCTACACTGGATTTAGCTTATGTGGCTTGCGGGCGCTTAGATGGATTTTGGGAAGCGGGTTTAAAAATATGGGATATTGCAGCAGGGATCTTATTGATTAAAGAAGCAGGCGGCTTGGTGTGCGATATGAATGGCGGGGATGACTATTTGAAAAGCGGAGATGTTGTCGCAGGTAATTCAAAAATAGCGAAGTTGTTATTAAAAAATATCGTAGTAGCTAAGTCGGTTTAATCGAATTATGGCCTATTATCCAAAACTTCTTTAGGTTCTGGCAATAAATGCTGCCGAGTCAGGCCTAACATCAATGATAAAGAACCTGCGACATAAATAGAGGAGTATGTCCCTACTACAATACCGATGATCATCGCTAATGCAAACTCATGCAGCATACTTCCACCCAGGAAAAATAATGCTAGCACAACCATCAAAGTTAAAGCAGAAGTCATTATAGTGCGCGACAAGGTTTGGTTAATTGATTGATTGATTACTTCTATAGGCTCTGCTTTGCGTAATTTACGAAAATTTTCACGTATGCGATCAAAAATCACAATAGTGTCATTAAGGGAATAACCAATGACAGTGAGCAAAGCTGCGAGAGCAATCAAATTAAATTCCAGATGAAAAAAAGAAAAGAGACCTAGAATTAAAAGAGGGTCATGAATCAATGCAACCGTAGAGCCTACAGAAAAACGCCATTCAAAACGCAGCGCAATATAAAGCATAGTGCCTAATAAAGCAATAACCACAGCTAACGCGCCCTTTGTTGCTAATTCTTGCCCGACCTGCGATCCTATTGAATCAACTTGCTGCACTTTAGCCTCTGGCAATACAACTAGAATTTGACGCACAATTTCATCTTTTATATCCGTGTTCTCCATCGATTGTTTAGGTACTAAACTCACTAATACATCTTTAGAATTACCATAACTATTGACTATTGCTTCTTTGAACCCCGCTTTTTGCAAATTATGACGGATTTGATTTAAATCCGCTGCATGAGGAAAATTTAATTGGACTTGTGTGCCTCCGGTAAAATCCAACCCTAAATTCAACCCATTAATAGAAAGAGAGAGTAGCGATAATAAAAATAAAACGATAGATAACACCGCAGCAACTTTGCGTTGTTTCATAAAATCAATTTTCATATTAGGTTTAAAAAATTCCATAACTTATTCCCAACTCTATAACCCGATCGAAATACTTTTGACTGGCTTACCACCATATATCCAATTCACTACTGCTCGTGTACCGGTAATCGCAGTAAACATAGAAGTCAACAATCCTATAGTGACGGTAATTGCAAAACTTTTTACTACGCTTGAACCTAAGCTAAATAAAACAATAGCCACAATCAATGTCGTCACATTTGCATCTACAATCGTTACCAGCGCTTTTTCATAGCCCGCATTGATACTTGCTTGTATGCCCGTACCATAACGCAACTCTTCCCGAATACGCTCGAATATAAGCACATTCGCATCCGCGGCCATGGCTACTGTCAGCACCATCCCGGCAATACCTGGCAAAGTGAGGGTTGCACCCAACAATGATAATATGGCCACGATTAAAATTAAATTCATGCCTAACGCGAGGTCCGCAATGAACCCCATAACGCGATAATATAACGCCATAAAAAGCACAATCAGTGAAAAGCCAACAGCCACAGACATAAGACCCATACGAATATTTTGTTCGCCTAAACTAGGGCCTACTTCACGTTCTTCAATCACTGCAACAGGCGCACTCAATGCCCCAGCACGCAATAATAAAGCTAATCTACGAGCTTCATCTTGATTCGTTAAGCCGGTGATCTGAAACGAATTGCCTAATGCAGATTGGATAGTGGCCACACTAATCACACGGCGCTCTATTTCATAAGTAATAATTTTTTTGCCCTTCACTTCTTTAGTTTGTGGCCTCATATCCACATATAAAACCGCCATGGGCTTACCTATATTTTCAGATGTAGTACGAGAGAATAAGCCTTGCTCGGCTCCTCCTAGCCGCACGTCTACTGAAGATCGACCATCTTCGCCCATACCAGAACGCGCGCTGACAATGGATGAACCATGTAAAATAATTTGTGTCTTTAATAAAATAGGTTGGCCTGCGTATTGGTATAACTTGGTATTAGGTGGCGCTACGTTACCCACAGCACTACGCGGATCATTTTCTGTATCTACTAAATGAAATTCTAAGGTGGCTGTTTTACCTAAAATATTTTTTGCTTCCGCAGTGTCAAGGATACCCGGCAAATCTACGGCAATACGGCTCAGGCCTTGCTGCGTCACCACCGCTTCAGACACTCCTAACTCATTGACGCGGTTACGTAATGTATTTGCAGTTTTATCTAGTATCTCTTGTCTTGCTTGCTGCAGAGCAACCGATGAAAAAGCGCCTTGCAATGTAAGATTATTCTTTGTCCAAGTGAATTCACTAAAACGCTGGCTCAGTAAATGATAGGCATCATTCAATGCGTCTACTGTGCGAAACTCTATGATAATATTATTTTCATTTTGACGGGTGATCCCTGAATAACGCACGCGCTCGGTTCGCAGTAATTGGGAGATGTTATTTAAATCACCTTCCACTTGTTGCTTCAAAACTGAATCTGCGTCTACTTGCATAAGAAGATGGATGCCACCACGTAAGTCTAATCCGTATTTCATTGGCATGGCCCCTATGGCCTTTAACCATGTCGGTGTTTGCGGGGCAAGGTTTAATGCGACAAGATAATCATTACCTAAGGCTTGTTGTATCGCTTCGCGTGCTTTGAGTTGAGCATCTGTTGAAGTAAAGCGCAGCAAGAAACTATGGTTCTGCCATTCTACCTTTTTTGGTTTAATTTGCCCTGCTTCCAAGGCTTGTTTCATTGTATTTTGAGTAACTTCAGTCACAGCAATGGCAGCATTTGCACCGGAGACTTGCACAGCAGGGTCATCGCCAAACAAATTAGGAGCTGCATAGAAAAATGCAATTAGCATCACTACCAAAACTAAGATATTTTTCCACGCAGGATAGCGATTTAACACCATATCATTTCCAAAATAATTTTAGTGAAGAGATTTCAGTGTGCCTTTAGGCAAAGCACCTGCTATTGAATTTTTTTGTATCGTAATTTCCACATTATCTGCTAAGGTTAATTGAACATAATTATCTCCTAACTTGGCAATTTTCCCCAAAATGCCGCCTGTGGTCACGACTTCATCTCCTTTTGTTAATGAATTTAACAAAGTGCGCTGCTCTTTAGCGCGCTTACTCTGAGGTCGCCAAATGACAAAATACATAAAAAAGATAAAAACACCCGTCATAAGCATCAAGGAAAAACCACCACCTTGCTGCTGAGCCGGGACAGCGGTATAAGCATAAGCCGGACTGAGAAATGAGTTGATAATATTATTTACAAAATACATTTTTTTTCCTTGGATAGGATTTTCGAGACGTCTAATCTACCTTTTTCAAGGAAAAGACGCAAATTATCATTATTATGCAAACAGTAGATTTTTTATATATTTTAGAGTAAAAAATGGCCAATTTAAAGATGGGCAGGATCTTATCCTCCCTAATTAATAGTAGATTTATTCCTTAGCAAACATTAAATTACCTGTTCACAAAACAATGAGGCGGAAAAAATGTGGATAGATGATATTTTTGAAGGGAAAGAAGGATCGAGAAAATGGACATTTATTGCCTATATAACTGTCGCCCCCGCTGCACTGTATTGGCTTATATATCGACCTACGAAAGCAATCATCTCGGGCCTTTTTTCCCTTATTGCTAAGCTAGCTCCTGATAATAAGGATAGGGGGGATGACTTACCGCCGCCGTACGGGGCGCACGAGGATGATGGGAGTGAGGATGAAGAGAAATACTCGGAACTACAACTATCAAGAAAAACAGATTTTACTTCAACCGTTGCAAGTGCTGCTACCACTATTGCACCTAACTTCGTATCTCCATATTACGTGATAACAAGTTTTCTTATATGCAGAAAGCACGTTCCAGGATTAACGGACGCTGCAGTATTCCCGTGGGGTTATGGAGATATTACCAACTTTGCAGAGGGCACTATTATCACCATAGATTCTAAGAAACATCTAGCTTGGTTTACTAATGACCTCCTAATACAACAGGTACAAAATAAATATAAAGTGACATTTGAATTTCATCTATCAGAAGAAAAAGAAGTAAACTTAAAAGGTGTGGTACCTGACGGCACAACTGCTTTCCAATATATGAGTCAAGCGTATTTCGAATTTCAACCGCCATTAACAGCTGTCGAAAGAGCATCAAAGACAAGTAAGATTATGCAAGCCTTAGACGCGGGTGCTTTGGGAAAGAATCCTGCGGCTCAACAAAGACTCTCTCTTCTCAAATGTGGCGGCTTCTTTTATCATGCCGGACCATGGCAACAAGATCGATATACGTCGCACAGAACTAGATCAATTGCAGGTATTCGAGTGTTTCTTCCTAGAAATGATAAGAGTCAAAAAACATATTTATATTTCGGACAAGCTAAACTACTCACTCCACAAGCCATTGCCGTCTTGAAAGGCAAATGCAACGCCAATTCTATTGCCACAGAGGAAGCTATTTTAAATCCTATTACCGTACCTAGTCTGCTAGATCAAGGTATGAGCCATTATCGATGGCTTGCTCCCGGAGACCCCGCCATTTTAGCTATGCAGCAGTTACATGGCCCTTCGTTTGGCCGGTACGGAGTGTTTTTATATCGTTCTCAAGCAAATCATAAGCTTGACTGTATGCTACCCGTAACAGATCAGGAGGAAAGCGCTAAGCATATTCAAAAATATCAACAGGCAGCAAGTAGTAGGACGCTAATTACTGTGTCTCCTTAATAAATACAGGTCATTTCCTTATGGGTGGCTTAGAATTTTTAGATCAATCTATTTTCAATTAAAATTATAGGTACACGATAAAATATGGCTCATTTGATTTTGCGTTTGCTGTGGTGTTTTGATTTGGTACTGATTAATATATCCTATTTCCCACCACGTTTTTTTTGTGAAAAATAAATTAAACCCTAAAAAAAGACGATTTTCTGCGATGAAACTTTGGGTTTCATAAGAGGGATGGTTTAATTGAAAAAAAACTTCGTCGTATAAAAAGGGAAAAGCATTTTCAAATAAAGCATGACGAATCTCCACTGCAAATCGTTGACGAAAGCGGAGGGAAACTGAATTAGTACGGCTACGGGTGATTTCTTCCAAACGTGAACGAAAAACAAAAAGAGAGAAAGGAGTTAATTTTTTATCCCAAATCAATTGTTGAAAAAGTCTATTTTCGTAAAAGAAACCATTATACGGATCTCGGCCCGTCCAACGATAACCCAACCACATACTTTTATCAGCCGCTAATTTATAGCCTAATCCACTTTCCAATAAAACAGCTTGCCATAGATGTGATTGATCAATAAATCGAAGTTGTGAAAAAATAAATGAACGCCATTGATTATTTCTCCCAAAAGATTGTTGCGTACTGAAACCAAGCCATTGCTTAGTATTTTGTTGTAAAGCAAAGCAATTTTGTATAAAAAAGGCTAGAAAAATGATAATAACAGATCGATATATAGTCAGATCTATAATAAAGTCTGCCAATAGCTTGGCTAAGAGCCACATCGAACTTTGTGGCCTACCCAATTATATTTATCACGGTCAAAATAGCCGATTCTAGTACCTGGGATAAGGGAAAGATGACTAATCACACTAAACTCACTTTCGTCAGGGAGAAAAACGGTCACAACGCAACTCTTACCGTAGGCAGGCTGGCAAGCTATTTTCATATCCGCACGAGAAAGAGTCACTGTTTCATTAGGTTTAACCATATAAGAATTAATAAATTGGTATTTTCCCGCGTAAAGATAGACAGTGGTTTTTGAATAATTATTGAATGCAATACAAAAATCATCTTTCGCTAGAGCTATAACGCTCATTATACTCGCCGTAAGAACAATTATTACTGTTAGAAAATTTTTCATGCTGGCCTCCCTTATAATATTATTTAAAATTCTTTAGGATCTGTTAACAATTCTACTATGTCGGCCTACTAAATTGTCAACAGATCTTAGTTAAAATTCCGCAACTAATTCTAAATTTCCTCAACTCTGTCGATTAAAACTTAGCATATAACATTTCATACGTGGCATCCACCACTAAATTTTTCCAAAAAATTTTTAAGTTATTTAACAAACATGGCGTCTCCATAACTAAAGAAACGATAACGCTCTTGTACAGCTACTTTATAAGCAGCTAACACCGCTTCATATCCGCCCCAAGCACAAACGAGCATCAAGAGGGTGGAGCATGGTAAATGAAAATTAGTGATTAAAGCATCTATACATTGAAATGAATAGCCAGGATAAATAAAAATATCAGTCTCTCCTGAAAAAGGTTTTATCTCTCCTGAGTGACTCGCCGTTTCTAAACTACGAGCGGTGGTTGTGCCTACGGCAATTACTTTTTTACCCTGCGATTTGGCAATTTTAATTTGCTCACAAAGGACCGCAGAAACTTCAATATACTCGGCATGCATACGATGTTGAGTAATATCTTCCACACGCACTGAGCCAAACGTGCCTATACCTACATGCAAGGTAACAAACCCTATTTCTACACCTTTGTTACGCAAGCAAGTTAAGAGATCCACATCAAAATGCAGCCCTGCCGTAGGCGCCGCTACAGAGCCAGTATGTTTTGCATAAATAGTCTGATAACGTTCTTTATCATTGGCTTCAGGGGCACGTGAAAAATAAGGAGGAATAGGGATTTCACCTAAGGCTTCGATGACTTCAAGCACATGTCTCTCTTCTTCACATTGCAGCTCAAATAAATCGTCGTGACGTTGTAATACAGTGAAACAAACATTCTCAGATATAAAAATATGCGTTTCGGGCTTAGAGGTTTTGCTGGCTCTTACTTGCGCTAGAATACGCTTTGGGTCTAAAACCCGTTCTACCAAAATCTCTACTTTGCCGCCACTGGCTTTATGGCCTAATAAGCGCGCAGCCATCACACGGCTATCATTACAAACCAGTAAATCACCTGGCTCTAATAATTCAGACAAATCAGTGAATTTTTTATGAGTGACATTACCTGTTTTACGATCTAAACAGAGCAGCCTGCTGGCACTGCGTTCTGCTAATGGAAAACGCGCAATGAGTTCATCAGGTAAATCATAGTGAAAATCAGTCAGCTGCATCTGCTAGCCCAATGAAATTCTACAGACATCAATTAAGGCACTTGGCAATAAACCTAATATCAAAGCAGCCATCCCATTGAGTGTAATCGCTGTCGTAATGCCAGGAGAAATTGCAATGCGATTCGACCTCAAGTCCTCGCGGGGTTCTTCAAAATACATGAGCATCACAATACGCAAATAATAGTAAGCACCTATAATGGCAAACAGAAGAGCAAGAGCAGCAAGCCAGACATAATGCGCCTCAACTAAGGCTGCAAGCAACCCCAGTTTAGCAAAGAATCCCACGGTAGGAGGTACACCCGCCATAGAAAACATTAAAAGTAACATCATAAAAGCCAACCACGGGTGGCGGGCATTTAAACCTCGGTAATCATCTAATTGATCTAGTTCGATACCTTGTTTGCTTAATAAAGCAATAATAGCAAACGCCCCTGCCGCCACGATGACATAAGTAGTAATATAAAACATAGCAGCTGAATAGCCTGTAGCAGAAGTAGGGCCCGAGATAATACCTAACAAGGTATAACCGATGTGAGCAATAGAAGAATAAGCTAGCATACGTTTAATATTGGTCTGCGCAATCGCAAGCAAATTACCTGAAAACATAGATAAAACAGCCACCACCACTAAAATAGAACTCCAAGCTGGGCTCAGCATTGGCAATGCTTGCACAAGAATACGCATAGTAATGCAAAAGGCAGCGATTTTAGGAGCGCTGGCAATAAAAAGTGTGACACTAGTGGGCGCACCATCATAAACATCCGGCACCCACATATGAAAAGGCACTGCGCCAAATTTAAAGAGTAGGCCAGATAAAATAAAAACGAGTGCAAAAATCATAGCAGGGTTGTGCACATGCAATCCCTTCTGTAACGCATTCCCTATAGTAAGAATGTCAATGCTACCTGTCACGCCGTACAATATTGAGATGCCATACAGCAATAATCCAGAAGCCAGCGCGCCCATGATAAAATATTTCATGGCGGCTTCTGTGGCAGCTGCAGAATCTTTTTGTAATGCGACCATAGCATAGAGAGAAAGTGATAATAATTCTAAGCCTAAATAAATAGTAAGGAAACTGTAGGCAGATGCCATAATCAGCATGCCTAGCACAGCGAATAAGCCCAGGATGTAATACTCGCCATATAAAATAGAACGGCCTTTAATATAGTGCCGCGCGTAGATAAAAGCAAAAAAACTGGCGACCAACACCCATAGTTTAGTCAATATCGCTAATTTATCAACGACGTAATGATCGCCAAAAGTGACAATGGGATAAGGATATTCACGATATTGGGCCATTGCGAATAAAAAGACGGCTATTAACGTCAGCTGAGTTAACCCATAAGTGACTATTCGATACCCTTCTTTTAAGCAAACATCAATCAACAAAATAAAACTTATCATACAGAGCATAAAAATCTCTGGTAAAGCAGCGGAAAATAATGGCATTGCAATATTCATCATGGTTAAACCTTAAGAGGAGGCATACTGATTGAAAGTAAATGTTCAATTGTCACATGCAATACATTTAAAACAGGTGCAGGATACAATCCAATAAAAAATACACCGGCTGCCAATAAAATATAATTCGTTTTCTCTAGCCAATTAATATCTTTCATCGCAGCCACTTCATTACTTACAATAGAACCAAAAAAAACGCGCTTATACATCCACAATGTATAAGCCGATGCTAGAATTAATGTCAAAGCAGCTGTGAATGCAACCCAAAAATGCGATTGGAAAGCACTCATGATAACCATGAATTCCCCTACAAACCCTGCTGTGCCAGGCAAGCCCACATTTGACATGGCAAATAACATAAAAAAGGCCGCAAATAAAGGCATACGCGCAGCAACTCCACTGTAATCTTTAATCAGACGGCTGTGGCTCGTTAGGCGATCTGCTAAAATACCCACGCCAAGGAACATGGCACCCGAGCCAAATGCGTGCGAAATCATTTGAATCACTGCCCCTTCAAGGCTCATATAAGCATCTTGATATTTTGCCATATGGCGAATAATGCCATAAATCATGAAGCAACCTAAGGTCGCAAAACCCATGTGAGCGATGGAAGAATAAGCAATTAACTTTTTCATATCTACTTGTACAATAGCAACTAATCCAATATAAATAATCGCAATCAATGACAAAATAATCATAAGCCCTGCTAAATGAGCACAGGCCTGGGGCACGATAGGCATACTGAAGCGCAGAAATCCGTAAATGCCTAATTTCAACATTAGCGCGGCCAGGACCACAGAACCGCCTGCAGGCGCTTCAGTATGGGCATCAGGCAACCAAGTATGAACTGGCCACATAGGCACTTTGACTGCAAATGCCAAAAGGAAAGCAAAGAATATTAATTTTTGAATAGCGATAGGCAAATGTAAGCCATAAAAACGTTGAATATCAAAAGAGCCAGTTTGGTTATATAAATAAAGCAAAGCAATCAACATTAAAATGGAGCCTAAAAAGGTATATAAGAAAAATTTAACGGCCGCGTAATTCCTATTCGCACTGCCCCACATACCAATACTAAGATACATGGGAATCAACATGCCTTCCCAGAAAACGTAGAATAAAATGGCATCTGTCGCTGCAAAAACACCAATCATCATGCCTTGCATAATGAGAAAAGCAGCCATATATTGGGCAATACGCACTCTGATCGCCTGACAACCTGCCAAAATCACTAATAAACCTGTAAAATTAGTGAGAATAATCATTGCTAAAGAAATACCATCCACGCCAAGGGCATAATGAATTTGATAGGCGCGAATCCACAGATGATTCTCTTGAAATTGCATAACAAAACGAGAAGGATCAAATGCTAAGTAAAGGGGAATACATAATAATAAATTAAGAAGAGCAACGCTAAAAGCAATGAAACGTGCGGCTCTCGCTTGACGATCGCCACCGGTCAATAATACCAACATAGCACCTATCACCGGCAACCAAATTAATAAACTTAAAATAATATGCTTAAACCACATCACTAAAACCCTATAAACCAACCCAGACAAATCGCCAACCCTAATAGCATGGCCAACGCATAATGATAAAGATAGCCTGTCTGTATACGTCTTCCCATGCGCGCAAACAAACGAATCAATTTGCCTGAGCCATTGACGAACACGCCATCAATCATGATTAAATCACTCACTTTATAAAAAAAATTACCTAAACGCCGGCTACCTTCAACCAATACCACTTGATTAAAAGCATCGAAACCATATTTAACAATGAAGATTTGATAAAGCCATGAGAAACGCTTTTTTAATAATTCCGCCCACTGGGGACGGCCTAAATTAAATAACCATGCAGTGATTATTCCCGCTAGTGCCAACCAAAAATTCAATGTCTGAGTAGCATGAAGCGCCATTAATTTGGCTCCTTGAAAGTCAGTTGCTAACGCTGTAGAAACAACATGCTGAGGTAAAATAAAAATACTCGCACCCAACATACTTGGCGTAGAGAAAAGCATAGGAGTGATCAAAATACCACCCGCTATCATACTTGGAATAGCAAGCGCAATAAGTGGGATTAACATCACCCATGGCGATTCATTCACTTTATCGGGATACCGTTTCTGGCCATGAAAAGTTAAAAACAAAGCACGGAAAATATAAAGCGGCGTCACAAATGCACCGACCAGTACACATAAATAAGCATAATGAGCACCTGGGGTTTTGGATAAATGCACTGCTTCAATGATGGCATCCTTTGAATAAAAACCTGAAAACGGCGGAATAGCTGCAAGCGCTAACGCACCTATAGCAAAAGTAAGATAAGTAATAGGCATGTACGGCGCAAGCCCGCCCATTTTTCGCATATCCTGTTCATGATGCAAAGCAATAATTACCGAGCCTGCTGCCAAGAAAAGTAAAGCTTTGAAAAAAGCATGCGTGATCAAATGAAAGATAGCAGTATCATAAGCAGAAGCACCCAACGCAACAGCCATATAACCTAATTGTGAAATAGTAGAATATGCAATCACACGTTTAATGTCCTGCTGCATAACTGCTAAAAATCCCATTAATAAACAGGTTGTCGCGCCTAATATTAAAACTAGGCTCAGCGCCACAGGTGAATATTCAAATAACGGTGACATACGTGCCACCATATAAATACCTGCCGTAACCATCGTGGCTGCATGAATGAGTGCGGAAATAGGTGTAGGGCCTTCCATAGATTCAGGCAACCAAATATGGAGGGGAATTTGGGCTGATTTAGCCATGGCACCTATAAAAAGTAAAACACAAATCATTGTTATCACGGATACATGCAAGCCTGGGAAAAGCGGCATAGTCTTACCCACAAGTAAAGTCACATGACTAAATACTGTAGGATAATCAAGGCTGTTAAAATAAGTGAGGACCGCAGCAATAGCTAATACAAATCCTACATCACCCACTCGATTAGCAATAAATGCTTTTAAACTACCCTCGACTGCCGACTCGCGTTTGAACCAAAATCCAATTAACAAATAAGAAACTAACCCCACGCCTTCCCAACCAAAAAAGAGTAATAAGAAATTATTTGCTAGCACAAGTATCAACATAGCAAAAGTAAAAAGCGAGACATAACTAAAGAATCGCTCATACCCTGGATCTTCTTTCATATAACCTACAGTATAAATATGCACCATAAATGAAATAAAACTAACGATAAATAACATGGTGGCGCTCAGCCTATCGAGCAGAATAGAAACATCAAATTGAAAAGTACCGCTGGTTACCCAATTATAAAGCACACCTTCCACTGTGGGATGCCCAAGCAGCACTATTTCTGCAAATAAATAACAAGACAACACAAAAGCACTGCCCACTAACATAATTGTCATTCTATGCGTCGCAGTACGCCCCATTTTTTTGCCAAATAGCCCTGCTATTAATGCTCCTACTAAAGGTAACAAAGCGACTGCCATAGCAATGGAAAATAAATGTGTTCCCACGTATTTCACCCTTTTAATGCATCTAATTTATCAACTTCAATGGTGCCTGATTTACGAAATAACACCATCATAATAGCCAAGCCAATAGCTGCTTCCGCTGCCGCCACTGTCAAAATAAAGAAAACAAAGAGTTGTCCGGTGTTATTCCCGAGGAAATAACTAAATGCAATAAAATTAGTATTCACTGCAAGTAGCATTAATTCAATAGACATTAATAATACAATGATATTCTTACGATTAATTAGGATACCAGCAATGCCTACACCAAATAAAATAGCTGCAAGAATAAGAAAATTTGAAAGTGCTACCATTATTGCTCTGCTCCCGATGGTTTATTAACTAGATTAATTTTTTTGGCTGAGGGCATGCACACTAATTTCACACGATCTGCACGTTTTACTGCAATTTGCTTAGTGATATTTTGAATTTTTCTTTTATGAGGTTTACGATGTGTCAAGCTAATTGCCGCTATAATAGCCGTTAACAATAAAACGGCCGCAATTTCAAAGGGGTAAGCATAATTTGTATAAAGCATATTGCCCAGATCAGCCAAATTATTGTAGTCTTTTGCTAGAGCAGGCGGTAAAGGTAAATGAGTTAAACCAAATTGCTTAGGACCCACCACAATGACCATCATCCCAATAATTAATAAAGAAAGTAAAATAGCAAACGGAAGATAACGCACCAATCCCGCACGCAAGCTCATCACATTCACACGTAGCATCATGACAACAAACAAAAATAAAGTCATGACAGCGCCTACATAGACCAAAACTAAAATCAACGCTAAAAATTCTGCCTGAAGTAGAAGCCAGATACCAGACATCGCAAAAAAAGTAAGAACAAGAGAGAGGGCTCCTCGCACAGGATTAGGAGAGGCTACAACAAATACACTCGACAAAATAGCCACTAGAGAAAACAAATAAAAAATTACTTGCACTGCCGTCATTATCTAAATCCCTTATCTTCTTCACGATCTGCGGCGATTTGCTTCTCATATTTATCACCGAGCATCAATAATTTCTCTTTAGTCAATGTCTTTTCTACCCGATTCTCAAAATGGTAATCATGGTTACGTGTTAACACGATAGCATCAACGGGACAAGCTTCTTCACAAAAACCGCAATAAACACATTTAAATAAATCAATTTCATATAAGCTAGTACGACGGGAGCCATCTTCTCTAGGTTCGGCCTCAATGGTAATAGCCAAAGCAGGACAAACGGCTTCACACAATTTACAAGCAATACATCGTTCTTCGCCATTAGGATAGCGACGTAGCGCATGAATTCCCCGAAAACGCGGTGACATGGGTGTTTTTTCTTCAGGATATTGAATCGTTATTTTGCGTTTAAAAAAATAACGGCCTGTTAGACCCAAGCCTACCAGTAAGTCCCAAAGTGAAAAATCTTTAATATAGCGAAATAAACGACGCATTTTATACCTCAAGTAAACCAAGGAGCCAAGTGATATTGTACCGCCAAAGCAATAACCCCAATCCATACAATAGTGACCGGCAACAATACTTTCCAACCCAAACGCATGATTTGATCATATCGATAACGTGGGAAAGTTGCTCTAAACCATAAATAACAAAATAAAAAGAAACTTAATTTCACTAACAACCAAACAAAACCCGGCACAAAAGCAAAAACACTTTCAAGATAAGGTATGCCCTGGAAAGGAGAAAGCCATCCCCCCAAAAACATCACGGCTAATAATGCAGAAATAAGCACCATATTGGCATATTCTGCCAGAAAAAATAAAGCGAAGGTCATCCCCGAATATTCTACATGAAATCCTGCTACCAACTCTGATTCACCTTCCGCCACATCGAAAGGGGCGCGATTTGTTTCGGCTATCCCCGCTATCCAGTAGACTATAAACAAGGGCAATAAAGGCAACCAATACCAATGCCACACACCTCCTGCCTGTGCTTTAACAATAGTTTGAAAATTCAAGGAACCGGCTGCCATCATCACACCGATTAAAGCAAACCCCATAGCGATTTCATAAGAGATAGATTGTGCTGCCGCCCGTAATGCGCCAAACATAGCGTATTTAGAATTAGAGGCCCAGCCGGCAATTAAAATACCGTACACTCCTAAAGAAGAAAGTGCCAGAATAAACAACACACCCGCATTAATATTCGCTAGTACTGCTGTTTTATCAAAAGGGATCACCGCCCAAGCTGCCAAGGAGGTGCCTAAGCTAATAATGGGGGCAATAACAAATAAATAACGATTAGAAGCTTGAGGAAAAATAATTTCTTTATTTAATAACTTGATAACATCAGCAATAGGTTGCAACAAACCAAATAAACCAATACGGTTCGGTCCGATGCGCGATTGCATATACCCAATGACTTTACGTTCAATAAAAGTAATATAAGCAACTGACAACAATAAGACGAGGATAATTACAATGATCTTTACAATAATCCCCCCTATCAATAATAATCCTTCCATATTCAGAACCTATTTAATGACTTCAATTGCACCAAATAATTCCCCGAGCTCTGTGGTGGCTGCTAACCCCCCGAAAATAGATAAAGCTCGTGGTGGAACACGTTTATCAAAAATAACGGGCAAGCTTAGTTCGCCGCCTTGCTGCCTTACTTTAATTTTTTCTTCTGATGTCACTTTTAACTCTCTTGCCGTCTGCGGATTCATCCTGACAGCCAATAATTCACCTTCAATAATGGCTTGTGTTGACTGGAGAGCATGGGCACGACGTACTAAGCTATCGCCTGCATATAAGGGTATTTCGCCAAGACGGGACAACTTCATGACACCATTTTTTTGAATGATGGCACCTGGCACTTCGGGTAGAGTAGTGGCATTTCGCTGCAATGACAATTTCAATTCCTGCAATACCTCTTCCGTCGATGCATAATCAAATCCGGGCAAATGAAATAAATGCCCTAAAACACACAACACTTTCCATGCAGGACGTGATTCACCATAAGGCTGAGCCACGCCCTTAAAACTTTGCCACTGGCCTGCCACATTCACAAATGTACCGGCCGTTTCAGTAAAAGGAGCAATCGGCAAAATCACATCCGCATGGCAATCTAACAACGGATTTTTAAATACAGATAAAGAAACAACAAATTTCGCTTGAGCCAATGCCTGTTTAGCAACAACTGCGTTTGCACAATCGAGATCAGGCTCTACATTTACCAAGAGGTAAGCTTGGCGCGCTTGCTTCCACATGGATTGCGCATCTAATCCCCCTAGTTTCACTTTTTCGCCAACAGCCGTACGATGAGGTATCGCACCCGCAAGCCAGGCACCTGCTGCATTGCTGCCTTCCGTAAGCAAACCCAACGCACATTCAGTTGCTTTAGCAATTTGATGAACTAACCAACGAATTAACGCTGCTTGAGGATGATTTAAAGCAAGCGCACCCAGTAAAATGATACTTTTTTCTCTCGCCCGTAATCGCTCTGCTATGACACGATCTTCTTCGCTCACTGAGACCTCAGCAAGATCAGCTTGTTCAGGCAATAAAACTTTAGCAATACCTGCTAAAGTAAAAATAAATTCATGGGGCGCTGCAATTTTTTTCCCTGCTATTTTAAAATTAAATGCATAGTCCATCATATTCACGGCAAATATATTCGTGCCTTTTAATACTGCTTTACGTAAACGCAATGCGATCAGCGGCTGCTCTTTCTGAATATTAGAACCTACTAAAAGAATCGTGGAATAATTTTCCAAATCAGCAATAGAACCATCAAATTGAGGGAATACAGGAAAACTATCTTGATCACTAAAATCTATTTGACGCAAACGATGATCTATATGTGAACTCCCTAATTGCCGCCACAATTTCTGTAATAAAAAAAACTCTTCTGTGGTTGCATTAGGCGAAACCAAGGCTCCCATTTGGTCTGCAGTTTGTTGACTGATTACTTGCTGCAAACCTTCCACCGTATAGTTTAACGCTGTTTGCCAATCTGTTTCCTGCCAGTGATCATGCACCCGAATTAATGGTTTGGTCACCCGATCCGCCTGATAAAGTCCTAAATAGCTATACCTCTCACGATCAGCAATCCAAGTTTCATTCAACGCTTTATTTTCTCGTGGCACCACACGCATCACTTTGCCTGCGCGTGTATGCACATTAATGTGAGTACCCAGACAATCATGGGGCGCAATAGAAGGGGACTGCTTTAATTCCCATGCTCGCGCAGTAAAACGAAAAGGCTTGGATGTCAACGCACCGACAGGGCAAAGATCAATGATATTTCCCGAAACCTCAGATTTAATCGCATGCGTCACATACGTGCTTATTTCCATATGCTCGCCGCGCCCTATCGCTCCTAATTCTCGCAACCCTGCTATTTCATCACCAAAACGTACGCACCGAGTGCATTGAATACAGCGCGTCATTTCTGTTTCAATAAGAGGACCTATATCTTGATCGGCAACCGCGCGTTTACCATATGTAAAATAAGAATTTGCGGCACCGTATCCCATGCTTAAATCTTGCAATTCACATTCCCCACCTTGATCGCAGATCGGACAATCTAAGGGATGATTAATCAAAAGAAATTCCATCACTGCTTTTTGCGCAGCAAGCGCTTTAGGGGAGCGGGTCCATATTTTCATGCCGCTCATCACAGGGGTGGCGCAAGCAGGCACCGCTTTAGGTGATTTGTCCATTTCAACTAAACACATGCGACAATTAGCAGCTACAGGCAAATGCTTGTGATAGCAAAAACGAGGAATATAAATTCCTGCTTCATCCGCTACCTGAATAACCATGCTATTGGGTTTTGCTTTTAAAAGCTTACCATCAATTTCTATGTCTATATCGGACAATGCTTATGCTCCACATGATACACAAATTCATCATAAAAATGTTTTAGCATGCCGCCTACTGGCCAAGCAGCTGCTTCACCAAAAGCACAAATAGTGCGTCCTTCAATATTTTTTGCCACACGTCCCAAATTTTCAATATCATCCATGGTACCCACTCCACTTTCAATACTATGCACCAAACGATATAGCCACCCTGTACCCTCGCGGCAGGGCGTACATTGCCCACAAGATTCTTCCATATAAAATTTAGAAATGCATTCTAAGGCACGTACCATACACACTGTTTCATCCATCACAATGACAGCCCCCGATCCTAACCCCGAGCCTGCTTTTTGTAATGAATCAAAATCCATATCTAATGTCATCATCACTTCCGCCGGCAAAACCGGCATAGAAGAACCACCTGGAATCACTGCTTTTAAAGAATGTCCTGTACGTACTCCACCTGCCATTCTTAACAAATCTTTAAAAGATGTACCGAGCGGCACTTCATAATTGCCGGGTTTATTAACATGCCCAGTGACACTAAAAATTTTGCAGCCCCCATTATTGGGTTTACCCAATTTCAAGAACCACTCTGCTCCTTTTTCTAAAATAACCGGCACAGAAGCAAAAGTTTCAACATTATTAATCGTAGTCGGCTTACCATATAAGCCCCGCGCCGCAGGAAAGGGCGGCTTGAAACGTGGCATCCCCTTTTTACCTTCTAGCGATTCCATCAGCGCTGTTTCCTCACCACAAATATAAGCCCCTGCGCCTAAGTGAGAATGTAATTCAAAATCGACACCTGAATCCAAAATATTTTTACCTAGAAGCCCGGCTTGATGCGCTTCTTCTAAAGCAGCTTCAAACCGCTCATACGGTTCCCAAAATTCTCCGCGTATGTAGTTATAACCTACGGTTGCCCCCATTGCATAACCAGCAATAAGCATTCCTTCAATAAGCTGATGCGGATTCAAACGCAAAATATCCCGATCTTTACACGTACCAGGCTCCCCCTCATCCGCATTACATAACACATATTTTTGACCTGGCAAATCATATTTAATGAAACTCCATTTAAGCCCGGTGGAAAATCCAGCACCGCCCCGTCCGCGTAAAGCTGCTAATTTAAGTATTTCAATAATATGCTGGGGCGGCATTTTTTCCTGAAGAATCTTTTTCCATTGCGCATAACCACCTGCGCTTTGATACGCCTTAAGCGTCCACGGTTGATCCAAATGCAACGTGCGAAAACAAATTTCATTAGCCACAGCAATTACCCCAATTCATTCAGCATTGCATCGATTTTTTCGGGCGTGAGATTTTCATAATATTTTTTACCTACTTGCGCCACTGGCGCATTCACACAAGCTGCTAAACATTCTGTTTCACGCAAAGTAAACTTTCCATCCGCCGTGGTTTCATTCAATTCAATGCCTAATCGTATTTTCAAATGCTCCAGCACTTTTTCAGAATCACATAACATACAAGAAATATTCGTGCATACATTAATAATACACTTACCTACAGGCACTAGATTATACATGCTATAAAACGAAGCAACTTCATACACAGAAATTCTAGGAATACGCAAATAATCGGCCACTGCATCCATAATATCTTCAGTTAAATGCCCGCCATTATCTTCCTGCGCATAATGTAATGCTTGCATCACTGCCGAACGTTCTTGGCCTACAGGATAACGCACCATCCACCGATCTAGTTGTTCTCGTACTTTTTCAGAAAGTAGAATACCAGTGGCCTCAGTCATTAGCGGTCAACCTCTCCAAATACAATATCTAAGCTAGATAGCACAGCGACTACGTCTGAAATCATATGACCTTTAATTAACGTTTCCAGGCCTGCTAAATGTGGGAAGCCTGCCGCACGAATCTTAAGGCGATAAGGTTTATTCGCACCGTCAGAAATTAAATATACTCCAAATTCACCCTTAGGATGCTCAATTGCCGCATAGACTTCTCCCTCTGGTAAACAATATCCTTCTGTCATTAATTTAAAATGGTGAATTAATGCTTCCATATCTTCCTTCATCGTCACACGCGATGGAGGAGCAATTTTATGATTATCTGTCATCACCGGGCCTGGGTTTTGACGCAGCCATGTAACACACTGACGAATAATATGATTCGATTGCCGCATTTCTTCTACTCGCACTAAATAACGATCATAACAATCACCTGTCACCCCCACCGGAATAGAAAAGTCTAAGCGGTCATATACTTCATAAGGTTGCTTTTTACGTAAATCCCATTCAACACCCGAACCCCGCAACATTGGCCCAGTAAAACCCATCGCAATCGCTTGATCAGGCTCAATAATACCAATCCCCACAGTACGTTGCTTCCAAATGCGATTATCTGTTAACAATGCTTCATACTCATCCACACGCTGAGGAAAACGTTCAGTGAAACTCCAGATAAAATCCAACAGAGAGCCTTCACGATTATCATTCATCTCTGCAACTTGCTTAGCATCATGCCACTTTGATACTTTGTATTTGGGCATATGCTCTGGTAAATCACGATATACACCGCCAGGACGATAATAAGTCGCATGCATGCGGGTCCCGGAGACTGCTTCATAACAATCGAGCAAATCTTCTCGTTCACGAAATGCATATAAAAACAAAGTCATTGCGCCTATATCCAGGCCATGCGCCCCCAACCACAACAAGTGATTCAAAATACGAGTAATTTCATCAAACATGACTCGAATATATTGCGCACGAATAGGAGGCTCAATGCCCACTATTTTTTCTATGGCTAGCACGTAAGCATGCTCATTACACATCATGGATACATAATCCAAACGATCCATATAACCAATGGTGTGATTATAAGGCTTACTTTCCGCTAATTTTTCTGTAGCACGATGCAACAAACCGATATGTGGATCAGCACTAACAACCGTTTCTCCATCGACTTCCAAAATAAGACGCAGCACGCCATGGGCAGCCGGATGTTGGGGGCCAAAATTAAAAGTGTAATTACGAATTTCTGGCAACGTTCCCTTCATACCTCATCCCCCACTTGATAACGGTTATCACGGCGAATTACTTTAGGCTCTAAAACACGGGGTTCAATGCTCACAGGTTCATACACTACACGCTGTAATTTAGCATCATAACGAACTTCTAAGTTTCCACTTAATGGGAAATCCTTACGGAAAGGATGGCCTACAAAGCCATAATCCGTCAAAATACGTCGTAAATCAGGATGTTCTGAATACACAATACCGAATAAATCAAACGCTTCGCGCTCAAACCAATTTGCAGCAGGCCAAATAGCCATCACACTAGGCACTTCAAGTCTTGCCTCGTTCAAAGGCACGCGAATGCGGAGACGCTGATTATGCGTTAAAGATAATAAATGATAAACACTCGCAAAACGCGGCTCTTTGCGCACAGTATCTTGACATTCCACCCCCCGCTCAAAACCCGTTGCTGTCGCACTGTTTGTTGTCCATTCAGAAACACCGTATTGCAAATAATCTACGCCGCAAATATCAATTAACAATTTAAAATTAAAATCAGGGTCATCCCGTAAAGCAAAACAAAGTTCACGTAAATGCTGAGGCGCTACGATAATTGTTAACTCTCCCAACGATACAGCAGCCTGCTCAAGCAGATGATTGAAGCGAGTAGTAACTTGGGCGGCTAATTCTTCAATGCTAAGCAATTCACTTCTCCTAGGGTTACCGCTCAATAATTTTTTTATTCTTAATTTTGTTTTGCAATTGTATCACCCCATATAATAAGGCTTCCGCTGTCGGGGGACACCCAGGTACATACACATCCACCGGCACAATGCGGTCGCATCCCCGCACCACAGAATAAGAATAATGATAATAGCCCCCCCCATTCGCACAGGAACCCATAGAAATAACCCACCGAGGTTCCGCCATCTGATCATATACTTTACGCAAAGCAGGCGCCATTTTATTACACAATGTCCCCGCCACAATCATCAAATCAGATTGCCTAGGGCTGGCACGAAAAACACCCGCACCAAATCGGTCTAGATCATAGCGTGATGTAGCTGCATGCATCATTTCAACAGCACAACAAGCTAAACCAAATGACATAGGCCATAACGAGCCACTCTGGGCCCAACTAATCAACTGATCTAATGACGTCAGTAAAAACCCCTGATTTTTCAATTGGCTCATTCCCATTCCAATGCCCCTTTCTTCCACTCATAAATAAACCCAATGACTAATAATCCCAAAAAAATCCCCATGGCCGTCACACCAAACCAGCCTAGCTGACGAAAAACCACAGCCCATGGCACTAAAAATGCAGTTTCCAGATCAAAGATAATGAATAAAATAGCAACTAAATAAAAGCGCACATCAAAAGGCAGACGCGCATCATCAAAAGCAGGGAATCCACACTCATAAGGAGAATTTTTCGCAGAATCAGGTCGTTTAGGACCCAAAAAATAACCTATCAGCTGCGCCACCACACCTAGCAGCCCACCGAGTACAATGAAAATCAAAATAGGCAAATAGCTTTCTAACATGACTCAATCCTCAATGGTGCCGAAGGTCGGACTCGAACCGACACGGCTTGCGCCACCACCCCCTCAAGATGGCGTGTCTACCAGTTTCACCACTTCGGCTTTTTCTTTAGAGCCTCCACTATTTCACCGGAGGGAGGCTGCTCGGCGAAACAACGGGAACAGTAGAGGTTCCTTGTACCGGCAATGGGGTAGCCGGTAAGTTAACTTGTTGAGACTGTCTGACTGCTTTACTGGCTAAATAATTTAATACAATACTGGTTGTAAAGAATAGCAATGCAAAACCCACTGTCACTCGCATCAAAAAAGAACCCGTGCCTCGGCTTCCAAACACAGTCTGCGATGCACCACTCCCAAAAGCCGCTCCCATCGCTGCGCCCTTACCCTGTTGCACTAATACCAAAATAATTAGACAAGCCACAGTTAGCACATGGATAATTAAAATAAATTGGTACATCCTCCCCCCTTAAGTGGCTGCTTGGCAAATCGCCAAAAAGCTTTTTGCATCCAATGATGCATTGCCGACTAACCCACCATCAATATCAGGCATACAAAATAGTTCTGCTGCATTATCTGCTTTAACACTACCGCCATACAGTATACGCGCTACATCGGCAACATCACCACTGTATTCTGCTAATAAACTACGAATAAATTCATGCACTGCCTGCGCTTGTACCGGTGTAGCAGTGATACCCGTCCCAATGGCCCATACAGGTTCATAAGCAATGATAGCTTGCCTGAATACATCAATACCCACCATTTGGAGCACCGTTTTTAACTGTTCCGCAATCACAGCCTGTGTTTGATCCTGTTCTCGTTGTTGCCGTGTTTCTCCTACGCATAGCACGGGCAATAAACCAAATTGCAAGGCCGCTTTAAATTTTTCTGCTACCAGAATAGCATCTTCACGAAACAATAAGCGCCGCTCAGAATGCCCTACCAAGACATACTGACATCCATAATCAACCAACATTAAACCAGAAACTTCGCCTGTAAAAGCGCCGGATTCTCCTAGATAAAGATTTTGGCCACCCCAAGTAATCAAGCTATCAACTAATTCATTTTCAGCCGATTGTAAATGCACAAAACTTGGAAAAACGATGATAGAGACCGACGGGTAGGCCCGTGCCCCTTCTTTAATGGCATTGAATAATGCTTTAGCCTCTACCCGAGAACCATGCATTTTCCAATTGCCTGCGACTATTTTTTTGCGCATAAAAAATCACCGCCAAGTTTAAGTGCCGGTGATTGTAAACGAAGAAGGCGGTCAGTGACAAGCCGGGTTTCACGACAAGCCAGCAAAAACTGCCTAGCTTTGAAAAAAAAGACGACTTCCTAAGGGCGATGCAAAGCCTTCTTTGCTAATTCTTCTTGATGCGTTTTCACTTTCTCTTCCAGCGTCCCTAATCGAACTAAATTACTACGCACACCCGCATTTAAAATATTTTCATTGTAGCGCTGAGCGGCTCTCTCACCTACTTTATCTACTTTGTCCGCCAGTGTCTCTTGAGCTGCTTGTTGAGCAGGTTGATCCCCAGGAGCCACCCCTGCCTGTAGCATTCGAGTAGCATTTGCCCCCAAAATCCTTGCTCTATAATTTGCGGCAACTCCAAAATTATCTTTATAGTGAAGTACTTCCACGCCAGCTCCTCCTACAGGCACTGCTCCCGGCGCATGCCCCTCACGTCCTTTGAGGGCAGCAGGGTTACGCTGATGAAGTTCTTGGAACCCTGCTATATGAGCAAGCTTTAGATTCACAGCTTCTTGATCAGCCTTTAATCCCTCTATAGATTCAGCTATTTTGATCAATTTAGAATCACTTTCTTGAACTTCTTGTTTTTCTATTTCCTTCTCTAAGGCATGCAGTTGATCGCTAATGGAATGGCTCGCAAGCTCAAGCTGCTTAACCGTATTCTCGAGCTTTTGGCATTCATTCTTTAATTCATCTAACCTTTTTCTACCCTCTTGTGTTTTAAAAGCTTTTTCTAACGCAGCATCATTACCTATTGCTGGAACATCTCTAACAGGCTGCTCTAACGCTGCACCCAGCTCACTCTTCTCACTGTATCTGGCTGAAGCGGTTTCTTTTTTCTTTTCTTGCTCCAAAGCCACACTCTTTTTCCACTCTGTTTGTAGCTCCATGATTCTTTTTGGCAAATCGGTGTTACCAGCAATAGCTAATGCTTCCTCTGCATTCGCACCCAAAGATAGTCCTATCGGAATCCCTTTCTTAGAAGAAGCTTCCGCCGCTTTTACTGCGCTCTCAATCTGCTTCATAACCTTTTTAGCTGCCTCTTTTCCCCCATATTCTGTAGCAATCTTAGGGCAATCTAGCTCGATAAGACTCAGTGGATCGTGCTTATGGCATAACTCAATCATCGCCGCTATAGCTTTAGGGAAATATTTATCACTTTTGTTTTTATCTTGGTACTGCACAGTAAAAACCATACCGCCTTTTTCATCATCTTTTCGGCGATGTACATTAAACTGCTCTCCTCCACTATCATAGACCATGGCAACTTCTTTCATACTATCATCTGCCAGGCCCTCCAGCCTTTCCCACGCTTTATCACGTGCCATGGCCGCACCTTTTTCTACATCCCCCCCACATAAGTCCGTGCATTCCGCCTGCTCGCGTTCTCGATTTTTAAGCTCTTGCTCATCACCGGCACGACGAGGCAGTGTCGTCTGCCAGCTAGTGTATCTTTCCGGGTCATGTTGTGCCTTTCCTTTCATCCATCGCTCTTGGGTTGAAGTCAGTGCTACGCCTCGCGTACCCTTACCTGGAAGCGTCATTTTCATGTCGGCAAACCACTGATTTACATCCCCTGGGAATGGAGGCGCTTTTTCAGCGGGAGTAATTTCTTTCGTAATCTTATCTACATAACAAACCTTAGGTTGCCCTCCCCCCGAGGGTGCTACTATAATATAAGCACGATCAAAATCAGGCTTGTTGTTATCGGGATTCTTCAGCAACTCATCCCATTTATCATTCATCTTCGACTCACGCAGCTCCTTTATCCTTGCCTCATCCCAATGCAAAAGGCCACACTCTCCTGCTCGTTTTTTAGCAGGAGAGTTTTGCGGACCCTTAGCATCAATTGCAATTTTATGATGTACAATCATACTCTCATTAAAATGGACTCGTTCCTCCGTTCTCGCTCGAAGCCGAGCGAGTTCCTCATCAATTCGGGTGGAAAAATCCGCGAGCTGAGCTTTAATTTTTTCTACTTTCTCTACTTTATCGTCCTCGAGCTCTTTAAACTCAGCTTTTAATTCTTCCTGGGCAATCGCTCGTTGCAATGTTTTCGCTGTATGTTTTAATGCCTCAGGCTCAACAGCCTCGCCCATCATCCATCCTTTTTGTACATCTCTGACCTGCTTTTCAAACGCGTTCACTAATCTATTTAACTCGCTTCCCGCCTTACTTTCTTCGCCTTTCTTATCTAACACGAGTTGATTGGACTCTTTTTTTATACCACTTATTAATTTTTTAATTCCACTACCAGGAGCATCGTAACCATAGGCAGTGAGAGGATGAACAAGAGGAGGAATATGGGGGACATCTAGTTGCCCTTGGCTTTCCATCGCTGTAACACTTTGATCAATAAGAGAAGCTACTGCCTTTTGCAAGCGTTCTGCATTATCTCGAGTTTGAGCTTCAGTTATCTTAGGTGGTTGAGCAGGTGCAGCTGCTGCTTGACGGGATTTAGCCATATCTCTTTCCTCTTAAAACTCTTTATTGAGTAATTATACTACACGAAATTAGCTTATGTTCAACATTACATGCCTTTAGCCGCACCAGGCTGCGCTTTTTCTTGTGCCTGATAAAGCTTAGTATCCGCCTCTGTAGGCTCATAATGCAATATTTCCAATGGGTTACCATATTTATGAATCAAAATCTGTGCCTCCACCCAAGCAGCGCGTACCATTTTATTAAATCCCGTCAATTCCACCGCCCACCCTCGCTTATAGACTTCCCGGATCATGGCTTTCGCTGTTTGCAATGCATCTTCTAAAGTTCTGGCATGAGAAAACAAATCTTTAGGCGCACCCACCAAACAACTTCCCCTATCATACACTTGAAAATGCGGGCTGCAGTCTGCTAACTGCAAAGCTATTTTATTGCCAACTGTTTCTAGATTATTTACATCCCAAATAGTGAGCGTTGCAAAACGTTCCATCAAATAATAAATTTCCACTAAGGTGAGCGGACGATCTCCTAATTGACTCATATCAGGCAAAGGCAAATCCTGTTCTAAGGCTTCCCAAACGCGAGATTTTAAATGAGTAAAATACTGATCTCCTTCCATCATGCTGATACGTTCTTTAATAGTGAGGCTGAATTTTGTAGTGAGTTGAGCGCCGGACGCATTCTTTGCCAAAATCACTACTTCATATGCTCCTTGAGTTCCCACTGATGGAATGCCGCCGAACGTCCCATAGCTTGTACAAATCAATCCCTTGGTCAAGGCTCTCCCGTCCGATAACTCCGCCACAAATCGAATATCGCTGCCATCTGTCTCCGATGATTGAATAAAATCACTTAAATTCAAGGGGCCAAGTGCAGCTCCTTCATTAACAATTTGATGGGGGATTGCTTTAATTAAAACCAGGGGTTGGGCTGACATACATCATCCTTTTCATTCCATCTCTATTAAATTATACCCACTCATATATTTCTGTAAATGAAGGTCTGCACTGCATACACTGCACTCCGCAATTGGCTGCCTTTTTACATTGTCGTACTTTACCTTTACGAACCCAGTGTCTCAGCATTTGACGAATTAATTCTTCATCGCCATTAAAATAACTGCACAAACTACTTAGACTAGCCATTTTAACTCGCATTAAATAATGCTTAAGATCAAGCAAATTCATACTGACCCCGTTTTTTCGCAGCTAGGGTTGAATAAAAACGCATCGCTAAAATAACGCATATAAAAACAATCACTATACCCATTACCCAGCTCAATGAAACAATGGGATGATGCTTCCACGTAGCAAGCTGATAAAAAGCCACTGCAACACCATAAGCAACACTGGTCGTCCATATTACAGAAAATAATGCCCACCCTCGGTTCACTTCACGTAGCATAGCAGCAGTAGTCGACACACACGGAAAATATAACAATACAAAAAGTAAATACGCAATAGCACCTTTTTGCCCATTAAATTTTTCTACCATCATACCATATACACCTTGAGATACTGTATGCACTGGCGCTTGGGCTAATATAGGATTGCCTAACGCACTACTAAGCTGGCTTAAATTGAGTGGAATAGACATAAGCGCATCATGCAAACCACCCCAAAAATTAAATACATCGCCAGACAAAGCAGCTAAATGGCCCATCTGACTATACAATGCATTTAATGTGCCAATAACCACTTCTTTTGCCAAAACTCCTGTTAATAAACCCACGGTAGCAGGCCAATTATCTTGTTGAATACCCATTGGTGCAAAAAGAGGTGTAACAAAACGGCCCATCACAGAAAGCAATGAATGGGCATCGCCTTCGCCTACGCTTAAACTACCGCCTACCTTTAAACTTCCTAACATACCTAATAAAATACAAATAGGTACAATTAATTTACCTGCTCGAAAAACAAAGCTTTTGAGTCGTTGCCAAGCCTGCAATCCCAAAGTTTTTAAATTAGGCAAATGATAAGTAGGTAATTCCATAATTAATGGCGCAGACTCACCCTGTAATAATGTTTTACGTAATAGCAAACCTGTTAACATCGCCAGCATGATCCCTATCAGATATAAAATAAATATAATATTCTGTCCCCCCGCCGGAAAAAACGCCGCTGTAAAAACCGCATAAATCGCCAGACGCGCACCGCATGACATAAAGGGGCTCATCATGACAGTAAGAATACGATCACGCTTATTATCCAAAGTACGCGCAGCCATCACTGCTGGCACATTGCAACCAAAACCCACAATCATAGGAACAAATGATTTACCCGGCAGCCCCAAGGCACGCATCAAGCGATCAATGACAAAAGCGGCCCGCGCCATGTAACCCGAATCCTCCAAAAATGCAAGAAACAAAAACATCGCACCCATCACTGGAATGAATGTGACGGTGGTGCTGATTCCCTTGCCTACACCGTTAGCAAGCAAAGCAATAATCCAAGCAGGTACATTCAATTGAGCCAGCCCATGCGCCACGCCCGCCACAAAAAAAGTATGGCTACCTATATCAAAAAAATCTTGAAAAGCACCACCAATATTAATAGCAAATAAAAACATGAGATACATTACCCCTAAAAAAATAGGGATGCCAAATAAACGATGCAACACAATACTATCAATAGTTGTAGTCCATGTTCGATGTTTGGCTGTAGATACTGTGACACAACGTGAAATAGCCTCCTGAATAAAACGATAGCGTGCTTCCGCTAACAATATGTCACTGTCTTCATTTAGCTCATCGTGAATTTTTTGTTGATATAAAGGGATTTTTTCTAAAAGAGCGCGTGAAATAAATGGGTGCACAGATAAATCTTCTTCTAACAAACGTAACGCTAGCCATTTATTGTCTAAGCCCGGCTGCTTTGGAATTTGATAGGCAATGTCTGTAACAATATCAGCGAGAAGTGCAGGATAAGGAACAACAATTTTTGATTCACTAAGCGGGCTATGGGGAATAGTTAAAGACTGTTTTTGACACTCAACTATTGTCTTTTTTAATTCTTTAATTCCTTTATTTTTGTTAGCCTCTAACGTCACGACATTACAATTAAATTCTTTGGTAAATTGATCAACTGCAATTTTGATATGCCTTTGACGTGCCACATCCATCATATTGAGTACAAGAATCACCGGTGCGCCCATTTCTAACAATTGCACTGTTAAGTAAAGACTACGCTCTAAATTACTGGCATCTAGAATATTCAAAATCCCTTTCATCTGGCGTTGCAAAATAGCGTCACACGCGATACCTTCATCGATAGAAAAATCTGTCGAGACACTCGCTAATGAATAAATCCCAGGCAAATCGATCACTTCAACTGTAGAGCCTTGGAAGATAAAAAAGCCACTTTTACGCTCCACCGTGACACCAGGCCAATTCCCCACTCGCTGCTGTCCACCAGTCAATGCATTAAAAACAGTGGTTTTACCACAGTTAGGGTTGCCTACTAATCCTATCGTCAGAGAATTCACACTGCCACCTCTTCGAGTTCTAAAATGTGAGCTTCCTCTTTACGCAAACTTAAAATAAAACCCCGCACTTGGATCTTAATAGGATCTCCTAAAGGAGCAATTTGAGAGACCATGAGTTCGGTCCCCGGGATTAAACCCATCGAAATTAAACGGTGACGATATCCTTTTTTTCCTAAAGATAGCCTCACAATGCGGGCTTTTACGCCTATTTTCATATCTTTTAACCGCATACTCCCCTCGAACAATACGATAATTTCGTACTTTTTTAGATGAAGGACAGTATCGCTCTTTTGCTCTTAGTTTGTCAACGCAATTGAGAATTATTATCATTTAGGATGCTTAGAAAAGACTTGACTCTCTAGGGCTTCAATACTGCTTCCAATGTTTGACGCAATTGCACTAATTGGCCATGAAAAAAATGCCCGGCGCCTGGAAAGCGAATCAATTGCGGCCTAGGTTGTAACGTCTTTACCCATGCATATACTTCATCGGGGGAAACAATATCGTCCTCTTCCCCTTGAACAATGACCCAAGGACAAGTAATCGGAGATAATTTAGGAGACAAAAAACGGGATACCTGAGGTGCTATGCTAATCAAACGCTCTACCGAAAGTTGAGTAGCTGCAGAGGCTGCCACAAAACCACCAAAAGAAAATCCTGCAAGCCATAATGCATCTCGGGGAAAGAGCATTTGTAGCCATTGAGCAAGCACAATAACATCTGTCGTCTCTCCTCTTCCTTCGTCATGCACCCCTGCACTTTTTCCCACTCCACGAAAATTAAACCGTACCGTACGTAACCCTAAGTTTTGAAAAGCCCGCGCTAAAACACTGACTACTTTATTATGGAGGGTACCGCCATATAGAGGGTGGGGGTGACAGATAATCACCGATGCCGTGGGCAAATTGCTTTCTGGAGCCGTCGTCACTATCTCTATATCACCCGCAGGCCCGGGAAATAAAAATGTACTTTCGTGAGAAGGGAAAGAGAGCATACCTAAGCCTTAGAGTCTACTGACATTTCGCGGTAAAAACCTAAGAGATAATACCGCTTTTAGATATATTTAGCGAGAGGATAAAGAAACCTCTAATAAAGGGGTTATATTTTACCCCCAATTATGCGAAATGAAATAAATTTTCTTATTATTTGCCCTATATGGAAAAAATGAAGCTATAATTAATCACTCACAAATAGAGAACTTACTATGCCAACCTCTACTAGAAATAACAAGAAAGAAAGGGAACACCAAGCGAACAAACTCACGAAGCAAGAAAAAAGAACCCTGGATCTTTATAGAAGACAAACCGAGAAAATAATACGCGCAACCGCACTGGAGGGGATGCTACAGAAGGCAGAAGAGGAATTCAAAAAAGAATTAGAAAAAACTTTAGCAGAAAACGCAGAAATTAATGCGAGTCTCATAGCTCAGCTGAAGGATATAGAAAAATTTTTTAAAAACCTTGTAGAAGAACGCAAAAAATTAAATGAATTTCTTAAACAGCGAGATAAACTTCTTAAAGAAGAAGCAGAAATAAATAAGCTTTATGCTGGAAAAGAGAGAAAATTTATACCCCTTGAAATACAACAACAGCAACGAAGCAATGAAGATGAATGCGCTAATTTGAAAAAAGAAATAAAGCAGCAAGCATCTAAATTTAAACGTCAATGCGCTAGATTTCATAATGCAATTGATAATTTACCAGAGCACGGCTTTGATAAAATGAAACGTCAAGCATGCATAGTATTCTCTTGTTTAGCAAAAATCATGGCCGGTGCTGCAATAGGAGGAATGATGCTATCCACTGCTCCTATGGCAGGCGCTGCGATAGGAGCATCGGTAGGCGCTTTTGTAGCAGAGAAGCACTATTTAGGTAAGCAATCCATTTATAACAAAAATGTAGTTCATTTGGCTAAAAAGAGATTAGACTCATCTACACAATACATCAAAGTAACAAGTAAGAATACGCCGCAAAAACCGTGTAGTAACTTAAAGAAGAAAGTATGAAATTTAAAAAAAATTTTTCCCGGCTTAAAAATCACAGAGCATTTTGCAAAAAATGGCCTGTATAAGAAGCTTTATGCTTTGCGATTTCTTCCGGCGTGCCAACTGCCACAATTTGTCCGCCTTTATCTCCTCCCTCCGGCCCTAAATCAATAATCCAGTCTGCTGTTTTAATTACATCTAAATTATGTTCTATAACAACAATGGTATTTCCCGCATCCCGTAAGCGATGTAATACTTTCAACAATTGCTCTATATCAAAAAAATGTAGGCCTGTTGTGGGCTCATCTAAAATATAGAGCGTCTTTCCTGTGTCACGCCGCGACAATTCCCGAGCTAATTTAATGCGCTGTGCTTCACCGCCAGATAATGTTGTCGCACTCTGACCTAAGCAAATATAAGATAAGCCTACGTCGATTAATGTTTGCAACTTGCGCGCAATAACGGGAATAGCATCAAAAAACACTCTAGCCTCTTCGATTGTCATCGCTAAAACTTGTTGAATATTTTTTCCTTTGTAGGTAATTTCTAATGTTTCACGATTATAACGCTTTGCTTGACAGACATCGCAAGTCACATATACGTCTGCCAGAAAATGCATCTCTACTTTAATAATGCCATCACCTTGGCAAGCTTCACAACGTCCCCCTTTCACATTAAAACTGAATCGACCTGGGGTAAAGCCACGAGAGCGTGCTTCTTGAGTACCTGCAAATAATTCCCGAATAGGGGTAAAGACACCCGTATAGGTTGCAGGATTAGAACGTGGAGTGCGACCAATGGGGCTTTGATCAATTTCAACTATTTTATCAATTTTCTCCAAGCCTTCCACATTAGAATAAGGGGCCGGTTCATGCGGGGAGGCCCCCTGAATAGTACGCACTACTAGAGGCGCCAACGTATCATTAATCAAAGTAGATTTTCCAGAGCCAGACACTCCTGTGATACAAGTCATTAATTGCAATGGAATGGAAACACTGATGTTTTTTAAGTTATTACCCTTTGCACCTTCTAATAAAATAACCTGCTTAGAGTTAAAAGGTAATCGCTTTTCTGGCACAGCAATTTGACGTTTACCGGATAAATAATGTCCCGTAAGAGAATTCGGATGCTTTAAAATATCCGCAGGCTTTCCTTCTGCTACCACTGTACCTCCATGCACCCCGGCTCCAGGACCTATATCAATCACATGATCAGCACTTAAAATAGCGTCTTCATCATGCTCCACTACAATCACCGTGTTACCTAAATCGCGCAAATGATAGAGTGTTTTCAATAGCCGCTCATTATCGCGTTGATGCAGGCCAATAGAAGGCTCATCAAGAATATACATCACCCCCACTAAGCCAGCACCTATCTGACTTGCTAAACGAATGCGTTGGGCTTCACCGCCAGATAATGTTTCTGCGCTACGATCTAAACTCAAATAATCCAATCCGACATTGATTAAAAAACTTAGCCGGCTGATCAATTCTTTTAAAATTTTGACAGCAATTTCTGCACGATGGCCCGTGAGCTTTAAATTTTCAAAAAAATTTTTGCATTGACTAATAGAATAAGCTGCAATTTCTGGCAACGATTTATCTGCAACAAAAACATGTCGTGCTGATTTAGATAAACGTGCTCCATCGCAATCTTCACATTTTTTATTAGCCAGATATTTACTTAATTCCTCTCGCACCATTTCTGATTCTGTATCACGATATCGACGTTCCATATTAGGGATGACACCTTCGAATGGATCTTTTTTGCTAAATTTACGGCCTTCATCATTTCTATAATTAAAATGAATAATTTCTTTGCCACTACCGTATAAAATAACATGCTGTATTTTTTTCGATAGTTTCGAAAATGGAGTGTCCACATTAAATTTAAAATGCTTTGCTAAACAAGACAACATTTGAAAATAATAAGGGCTTCTTTTATCCCAACCACGGATCGCACCTTCTGCCAAACTAAAATTGGGATGCGTCACAATCAAGTTCTCATCAAAATTTTGCTTAACGCCTAGACCATCGCAACCCGAACAAGCACCAGCAGGGCTGTTAAATGAAAATAATCGAGGTGTTAATTCAGCCAAGCTATAACCACAATCGGCACAAGCAAAGTTAGCGGAAAATAGTTGTGTTACATGACGGGGTTCATCCATCAAACCTACCGCGGCCAAACCTTCCGCTAAGCGTAAAGCAGTTTCAAACGACTCCGTCAATCGCAAACGACTATCCGCACGTACTTTGAGCCTATCAATAATAACTTCAATCGTATGCTTACAACGCAAATCTAATTTAGGAGGCTGATCTAATTCTACTATTTCACCATCAATCCGCGCGCGCACATAACCTTGGCTGCGTAATCCTTGCAATAATTGAAGATGCTCGCCTTTGCGCTCCCGCACAACAGGCGCCATAATCATGATTTTTGTCTCTTCGGGCATGGCCAGAACGGTGTCCACCATTTGACTAATGGTTTGAGCTTCAAGAACGTTATTATGTTCAGGACAATGTGGCTGTCCCACCTTGGCATACAACAAACGTAAATAATCATAGATTTCAGTAATAGTTCCTACGGTTGAACGCGGATTATGGGATGTTGATTTTTGCTCGATTGAAATAGCCGGAGACAACCCTTCTATGTGATCTACATCGGGCTTTTCCATCATCGATAAAAATTGCCGAGCATAAGATGATAATGATTCTACATACCGCCGCTGACCTTCAGCATAGAGCGTATCAAATGCCAAAGAAGATTTCCCTGAGCCGGAAAGCCCGGTGATCACCGTCAACTGATCTCGCGGAATATTAAGGTTAATATTCTTTAAGTTATGAGTACGCGCACCCCGAATTTGGATTTCTTTCATAATAAGTTTGTCGTTTGAATAAGCTATTCATTATAATGGGCGCCTATTATAACGAAAGTACACGCAAATGACTCTCACTAAAATGACTTCAACTGAGCGCCAAGCTGTTTTTTCTTTGTCAGTGATCATGTCGCTGCGCATGCTGGGATTATTTATGGTTCTTCCTCTTTTTGCCTTATATGCCTCCCACTTACCGGGCGCCACCCCTTTTTTGATAGGACTAGGGATGGGAGTATATGGCTTAACCCAAGCTCTCTTACAAATCCCCTTCGGTGCACTATCTGATCATTTTGGGCGGAAAAAAATAATTGTGTCCGGCTTGTGCCTATTTATTTTGGGTAGCGTAATTGCTGCCACCTCGCACCACATTGAAAGCATGTTGCTGGGGCGCGCTTTGCAAGGGGCAGGAGCCATAGGTAGCACCCTTATCGCCTTGATTGCTGACCTAACCCGCCCTCAGCAACGAACCAAAGCAATGGCTATTTCAGGTATCACCATTGGAATCTCTTTTTCATTAGCCATGATTGCGGGTCCAATCGCGGCTGTCTGGATTCAAATCAGCGGGATTTTTTGGTTAGCCGCTTTATTTGGTATTATTGCCATTATTCTAGTGTTAACGGTAGTGCCTACCTCTGCACTCATCATCAAGCATCCCCAAAGTGAATCTACCTTACAACAATTTCTCATTTTATTGAGACACCCCGAGCTTAGCCGGTTAAACATCGGTATCTTTTTCCTACACTTAATCTTCACTGCTAGCTTTGTGGTGATTCCTATGAGTTTACAAACGCTTCTAGATCTCCATAGCCATCAACAATGGATGTTATATTTACCTACTTTAATTGTATCTTTTTTGATCTCAATTGCTTGTATTCGTATTGCTGAAAAAAAACATCAGATAAAGGATTTTTTTATAGGTAGCATTTTTCTATTAGCTATGGCTGAATTTCTATTATGGATTTTCGCTCATCAACTCTTGCTTTCTGCGCTCAGTCTATTATTATTCTTCTCTGCGTTTTCATTACTTGAAGCATTTCTTCCCTCGTTAGTCTCTCGTACCGCACCCCCGCATCGCAAAGGCACTGCACTTGGCATTTATTCCTGCTCACAATATTTAGGCATTTTTGCAGGTGGTATACTTGGTGGCTGGCTTTATGGCGCTTCCGGCCCTCTTCAGGTCTATTTATTGTGTGCCATTCTCGCCATTGCCTGGTCAGCTATTGCGTTTAACATGAAAAACGCTCAGTATTCTATTACTTCTCATTAACAACACATTTATTTTTATCCAGGAGAGCCACTATGGCAAAAGGCAGCATTAATAAAGTCATCCTTATCGGCAACTTAGGCCGCGATCCCGAAGTACGCTACACCGCTAATGGCTTAGCAGTGGCTAATATCGCTATCGCTACTACTGATTCGTGGAAAGACAAGCAGTCCGGCGAAACCCAAGAACGCACAGAGTGGCATCGAGTGGTCCTCTATGCTCGTTTAGCTGAAGTTGTAGGAGAATATTTACGCAAAGGCAGTAAAGTTTTTATCGAAGGACGATTGCAAACACGCAAATGGCAAGACAAAACAACCAATCAAGATCGCTACACTACAGAAATCATTGCTGATTCGATGCAAATGCTGGATAGCAAAGGCAGCAGCAATAATAACTATGCTGAAGCTCCGGCTACTACTCTAGCAAACACAGAACAATCGCAAGCAGGAACAGATAACTTTGACGATGATATTCCTTTCTAAATGACACAGGACTATATCCAGCAATAAATTAAGCCATCATTTTAGTGTAAAGATAAAGATAAGGATGGCTTTAAATTTTAATCAACCTCCTCCGCTTCTGTTGGATGGCGTTCTAGGTGTATGTGGCGAGGGGCCTTTTTCTTCTACTTGTGAATGGGAAGGGGATAAAGACGATGATCCAGGCTGGTGCTGTTGTCTTAATAGTCCGTTTTCTCTCGCTGCTCTAAGCGCCTCTGGAGGAAGATGCGGAGGCGCGGAATTTCTATGCGGCGGCTCTGGTGACACTTCTGCTGCATCCGAAGCGGCATGATCTGAATCATGCTTCTTCTCTCTCCAAACTTGAATAATTCGTCTTATTTCATCTTCGACTGGAAAAAAGCCGCGGGTAATTCTTACTGTCGCTCTATTGCTACTATGATCATTCATGAACGTTTTTGTGACTGGATTCTTAATAGGAGAAGTTTTATCCTTTTCAACGCTTAAAAAATGTAAAAAATCCTGATAGCTATATGTTTGAATAGAACAAGTAGAACTACCACTACCCTCAGGAGGATATTCCATCACCGTAAAAGGAGGAGGATCTGTGGGAAACTCCTTTCCCGCTATGTCCTCCTGAGTGATAGGACATTGACTAGTCATATAATCATGAGGCCACCGCATAGTCTCCTGCAAGCTCTTATCTTTTTCTGCCTTTATCGCACTTTCAAAATCGCTCCACTCTTCTCGGGTGAAAGTAGGCATCTTTGTTACAGTACCCTTTTCAACTCCTAATCTTTCCATAGCTTCGTAAAATCTGACATTCGCCACTCGTTGTCTGTTCCGTTGTTGTGCTCCCTCATCTTCTTTTATCTCCGGCGCGGCTATCCCTCCCCCCCCGCCTAGCTGTAGTTGTTGGAGAACTATTGCCATTTGCGCAGCTTCAAGCAGCCTTACAGTCTGTCTTTGGTGAGCTGCTACTATTTGCGCAGCCTGAAACTGCCTTCGAATCTGTTCTCTGGCACGCGATGTTTGCTCAATATTCTCTAAGATTATTTTCATTATCTCTGCCTGATTTTTGAAAGCTACGCGTTCCTCATCATTATAGTGCATGCTTATATTCATATCTAAAAAACTATTGGCATCTTCCGCCAATAAAGCAAGATTCTCTGCTAGGGCTACTCTGTCTTCTTCTACTAACAGAGCACTGAGAAATTCACTAATAGATTCATTGCGACCTTTTTGATAGCTAAGATATTTAAGTTTAATTAACGTCTTTCTTATCTGCCATTCTTCAGTCGCATAAGCTTCTACCGAAAAAGAACCTAATAAACGGCTACCAGAAAATAAAACTTGCGTCATGTTTCCAAAATTCCACCGCATATCTGCATGATTAGTAAATTTCAACACAATATATTTATGCATTTCCTCAAAAAGATTAAAGGGTAAAGTAAGGGCGCTTTTCAACCCCTGGCTATACCCTGTATACATGCCATATTGGATAGAAGAAAAAATATAGCGTAGGGATACAATAAACGTGAAGACAGCAGCCACGGTACCGAGCAAAGGGGTTAAAAAAAGCCTGGCATACAAAGGATATTTCTTTACCTGCAACGCTTTGCCTACCAAATAATAAGCAGCAAGCGTTTGAAAAACAATGGAGAAAAGGCCAGTAATAGCTCCTAGCAAAGCCCCACCAAATTGGTTACCAAACGCTACCATCTCTCGCAGCATTTTCTCTCCTCAGCTTTTTAAGCATTATTTAATGATCATTAGATAGCAAATATGATTAAATTATACACGAAATAAGATATAAATCTAGGATTCAAATGACTCTACGACTATAAAGCAAATATCCCAAAAAGACAGGCTTACGAGCACCGCACACTCACATCACCATAACAAAAACATTGCATTGATTGGGTGTCATCTACTACTAACAACTCGCCATGCTCGTTGATACCTTGAGCTTTTCCATGTATTATTTTTTTTGAAGTATGCATCACTACTTCTTTCCCTAACAAAAAATCATATTGGGACCATTCATCCATAAAAATTGATAATCCTTCTACTTCATAGCGCGGTAAATTTTTCAGTAATTCATTTAATAATAATCCTGTTAAATAACTTCGATCAACGATAGGCTGATTCATCACTTCCGCAAGGTCAATGTAATTTATATCTATTGCTAGTGGAGATAAATTCACATTCAAACCCAATCCTATGATAATGTTTTCACCGCGGCGCTCTAACAAAATGCCCGCAAGCTTACGGCCATTGAATAAAATATCATTAGGCCATTTCAATTGAATACCTGTTTGCACACCAAAATTTTTTAAGGCTTGCGTCACTATGACACCGACTGCAATACTCAAACCAGAAACAGAAGGTAACTCTTTTGAAAACCGCCATAACAAAGAAAACATAATGCTAGTGCCACGTGCAGAAAACCATGCGCGCCCGCGCCTCCCTCTACCTGCGGTTTGTTGTTCCGCTAAACAAACCCACCCGGAAGACCCGCTCTTTGCACGATCTAGAAGATATTGGTTCGTTGAATCGATTACATCAAAAATTTCTAATTTTGCTAAACGCCAACGATATTCAATATTAATCGCATTGAAAATTTTTTCCGGACTGAACGGCTCAAAAAATGTATTCATATTCATCAAAAATCTTAACACTTAATTATTTTCATTTTAAATTTAGTATAACCTATTGCTTAATTTACCAAAAGCCGATTTAATATGGGTCTATGATGGATTATGATAGGGAGATGACTTACAATGAAGACCGCATTACTATTGATTGAGATGCAAAATGATTACTTTCCCAATGGCAGAATGCCTCTGGAGAAAAGCAGTGAAGCCTGTGCCAAAGCCCAAGAAACCTTACAAATATATCGCTCCAAACAACTTCCAGTAATACATATTCAACATATTTCCACGCGCCCTGATACAATACATTTTTTGCCTTGCACCAAAGGTGTTGAATTTCACACGAATGTACAACCCATAAAAAATGAAACTATTATCAAAAAACATTACCCCAACAGCTTTAAAGATACTACATTGCTAACGTATTTAAGTAAGCATCAAATTAATCAGTTAGTAATAGCGGGGATGATGACCCATATGAGCGTTGATGCGACAGTTAGGGCTGCCTATGATTTTGGTATCAGCTGCACCTTATTAAGTGATGCTTGTGCCACAATGAACTTAGAATTTAATAGCATTCTCATCCCAGCACAAACCGTCCATCATGCTTTTCTAGCTGCACTGCAATCAATGTATGCAACTGTACTTAGCACAAAAGAATACCTACAGCTCATGGGGACAAAAGCACCCATAGGAGCGTGAGACACACATGCCTATGAGATGGAGCATGCGCTATCTCGCGCCTGATCCCACGCAATGGAGAGGTCGCGCTGACACACCGCCTGATTCTTGTTTTTTTCAGGCGGTGCATATGTTGAATTTACTGGAAGATCCTCCAGTTGAAGCAATACGTCCTACCTTTGCTATAGTAGGTTTTAGATGTGATGAGGGCATTCGCCGCAACCATGGGCGCATTGGCGCGGCAGAAGGGCCTACTGCTATCCGACACGCTTTAGCTAGACTGCCTCTTCAAAAAAAAACTGCAGATTGCTTTGACGCAGGCAATATCATTTGTACTGATGGTGATTTAGAAGCATCGCAACATGCGTTGGGTGAGGTAATTGCTATCTTATTGCAGCAAAAAATTAATCCTATTGTACTGGGCGGCGGGCATGAGCTCGCATGGGGGCATTATCAAGGGATCACTCAAGTTTTTCCAAAAAAAAATTTAGGTATTATTAATTTTGGGTCGCATTTTAATATGCGCGCTAAGTTACCCAATAATCAAGGCACCTCAGGCTCTGCTTTTTTACAAATTGCAGAAGCTCATAAAGCAGAAAGCCGTCGCTTTGATTATAACTGCATAGGAATACAACATGCTGCTAATATAGGACAATTACATCAAACAGCCAAACGACATGACGTTAAAATCATTTGGGCAGATGAGTTACATCAAGGACAATTAGAAAAAGTCGTAGATTTCATTGATCGTATTATTGATCAAAATGAAATAATTTATCTTAGCCTATGCATGGATGTTTTCAGTGCTGCATTTGCGCCCGGGGTCAGTGCCATCCAAGTTCTGGGTGTATCTCCTTGGCATATTATTCCGCTTATAAGACAAGTAGCAGCATCAGGCAAAATCATTTGTTATGATATCGCTGAAATGTCGCCGCGTTATGATTTTGATCACCACACATCTAAACTGGCGGCTAATCTAATTTACGAATTTATTCATCATCATAATGAGCACCCGCGTCCATGGTAATTGCGCAACCTTCGCTACCTTTCCCCAAATCGCGCCTAGCGCCACCTCAGTTCCAAGAATTACTTTTAAATTGGTTTAATCATTTTGGTCGTAAAGATTTACCTTGGCAGCAAAATAAAACACCTTATCGTGTATGGATTTCTGAGATCATGTTACAACAAACTCAAGTCAGCACGGTCATCAATTATTTTAATCGTTTTATTGAATATTTTCCTAATGTAGAAACACTTGCAGCGGCCAATGAAGATGCTATTTTACATTTATGGACTGGCCTGGGCTATTATAATCGCGCCCGTAATTTACATAAAACTGCAAAAATAATTATCCAACATTACAAGGGGAAATTTCCAGATCAATTAAATGAGTTAGAAAAATTACCTGGCATTGGTCGCTCTACTGCAGGTGCTATTCTATCTATCGCATTCAACCAACCTGCTGCTATCTTAGATGGCAATGTCAAGCGGGTACTCACGCGTTTACATGGCATAACAGAATGGCCAGGATCAAAAAAAATAAACGAGCAATTGTGGCTCCTTGCCACACAATATACACCCGCACAACGAAGCGCTGACTATACTCAAGCTATTATGGATTTAGGCGCGACACTTTGCGTGCGAGGAAAACCACGCTGCCCGGAATGCCCCTTTCAATATTTTTGCAGCGCCCACATACAAGGTATTGAAAAGACATTGCCCATAGCCAAGCCGCGCAAGACTCTGCCTGTACGTCAAGCCACCTTATTAATATTGCGGAAAAAACCTCAGTTGGTTTTACTCGAAAAGCGTCCACCTGTAGGGGTTTGGGCCAGTTTATGGAGTTTACCTCAAATGGATGGCACGCCCTCCCCAAGCGCAATCCGTAAACTTTGTAAGCAGCGATTCCACTTGAATGTTGAACAAGTGCTGTTTGATAAATCATTTAGGCACACTTTTAGCCATTTTCATTTGGACATTGTCCCTGCTTTACTCAATGTAAAAGTTGACAACAGAATAATGGAAGATGCTCACCAAATTTGGTACAATTTGCAGCGTACTCAAGCCATTGGCTTGCCTGCGCCAATAAAATTATTATTAAATAACCTAGAGAAAATCTGTGACTCGCTTTGTTGATTGCGCTAAATTAAAGAAAAAAGCAGAGGGGCTAGAAATCCAGCCCTATCCTGGAGAATTAGGCAAAAGAATCTATGCCGAAATTTCTAAAGAAGCATGGCAACAATGGTTAGGCCATCAAACGATATTAATTAATGAATATCGTTTAAGTATGCTAGACCCTAAAGCACGTGAGTTCTTAGCAAACGAAATGCAGTTATTTCTTTTTAATTCTGAGAGCAAAAAGCCCGCTAGCTATACACCGCCAGAATAATTGCTTGACTCTCAAGCCAGCAATCTGTGTAATAGCAACTTTTAAAAATATTAGATTCCAGGCTAGATAGCTCAGTCGGTAGAGCAGAGGACTGAAAATCCTCGTGTCGGTGGTTCGATTCCACCTCTGGCCACCAAAAAAACTAACAATAATCAACAAATTGTATCAACTACCTGCCCTTTCGTTATTTGAGACTGTAGCAAATTTGTAGCAGAGATTCGTTCTGCTGCTTTTCTAAGATGATCGCTACTTAAGTGAGCATAGCGTAAGACCATCTCAAAATTCGCCCATCCTCCAAGCTGTTGCAACTCTTGAAGTGATGTACCATTTTGCACATGCCACGAAGCCCATGTGTGTCGCAAGTCGTGCCATTTAAAATCCTTTATCCCCGCTCTTTTCAGCGCATTAATCCAAGCCTTAGTACTGAAACGAGTAACAGGCTGGCCTTTATATGAAAAAACAAATTGAAAATGTTTTCCTATTTGCTTCTTAATAACGGCCATAGCATTACGGTTTAAAGGAATCGCAATCGCTTTTCCCGATTTAGATTTATGGGCTGGAATACAAGCATGATATCGATCAAAATCAATTTCAGACCATTCCAGATAAACAATGTTAGATGCCCTTAGACCTGTATGAAGCGCAAATTCCATTGCATCAGCAAGATGTTTTGGTAATTCATTTTTCAAACATTCTGCTTCTTCAGACGTGATCCACCTTATGCGTTTATTATTTTCCTTACGCATCCGAACAACAGGTGCTTTCTCTAACCATTCCCATTCCCGCTCTGCTTTTCGCAAGATAGCTCGAATAATAGCTAACATACGATTAACAGTAGCTGAACTCGCTCCTTGTTTTTCCTTCAGTTGGGCAAGTTTTTCAATCTTGTCACGGGTCATATCTATGAGTAACACTCCAGATAGATGCTGATCTAGCCATCTAAATTTAGATTTATCACTGAATAGACTTTTTTTATGCTGCGACTCTGCACACCATCTCAATACCGCGTCATTCCAATCCTTACTAGGCTTTTCTTTCAACGTATTGACTTTCCACAACTCTGCTTTGATTTTATCATGCAAGCGTTGTGCATCTACTTTGCAGGAAGTCCCAGTAGTTTCTTGTATTCGCGTTCCTTGATGACTAATTGTGATCCACCAGATATTGCCTCTTTTGTAGAGTGCCATAATGTCCTCCTATTAGTTTGAGTGACACCCCACGATGTTTTAGCTGCATTAGGATAAGATGATCTAATGCATTCCACAAGATCATTTTCTAAAAAACACCAGCGCTTGCCGATTTTAGCGCCTGGGATCTCTCCTTTGATGACTTTTTTACGCAACCCATCGGATGTCATATGTAAAAACACAGCAGCTTCGGTAAGAGTGAGCACGCGCATGGTTATCTACCACGATAATTAATGATGGGAGATTGGGGATTTTTTATGGCAGGTATGCTGTTAATTAGCAAGCTAAAGGGACCATTCCGTTAGCAGGTAAAGGGACCACCGATTAGCAGCGTAATGGGACCAGGGGATTAGCAGTCTAAAGCACCCA
>JAJNBC010000016.1 GCA_021156085.1 Gammaproteobacteria bacterium
CAATCCCTCAATAAGACTAGACCTTCCGTCCAGCGTCGTTGCATTCTACAGACCTCTCCTCCTTTGTCAACTCTGTTCTTTAAAAAAATTTATGGTATCTCTTAATTAAATACCCACTCTCCAGAGCACCTTTCGTTTTAATGATTAAAAAAAATCCCTATCTGAATATTTTTTGATTGATTATAGCTGCACCTGCGTTTATTCTTCACAACCAGAGGATTTTTGCTTAAAAAAAGAAGTCATTAAATCGTTCAGGAAGGAGGAAGCTCACCTCTTACTTCCGCAAAACGTCTTTTGCCTACTTGCAGCACAATAGTCTCGCTTTCTTTCAAAACAAAATCCAGATCGCTTAAGCGTTCGCCATTTAATTTTACTGCCCCTTGATTAATCAATCTGATTGCCTCCGAGGTACTACTTGCTAACCCCACTTCTTTGATGACATTAGCAATTTTTGTTCCTCCTTTTATCCCGAAGCTCTCTAACTGTTCCGGCATCATACCTTGCTGAAATTGTTCTACAAATTTTTCGTGCGCATGTACCGCCGCTGCGTGATTATGAAATTGCTCTACCATTTCTTCCGCTAATAAAAATTTAATATCTCTTGGATTTTTTCCTTCGGCTATTTCTCTCTTGAATTGTTGAATCTCAGTTAGGGATCGGGCGCTAATTAATTCAAAATAAATCCACATTGTTTCATCCGATAACGACATGATCTTCCCAAAAATTTCTTTGGGTGCCTCATCAATTCCAATATAATTTCCCAAAGATTTAGACATTTTTTTCACTCCGTCCAAACCAGGCAATAAAGGCAGAGTAATGACAGTTTGAGGTTTTTGACCCGCATGTTTTTGCAATTCCCGGCCCATTAATAAATTAAACTTCTGATCTGTTCCCCCTAACTCTACATCTGCTTGCATTGCAACTGAATCATAGCCTTGCAGCAAAGGATAAAGAAATTCGTGGATCGCAATAGCTTGTCCTTGAGTATAACGTTTGTGAAAATCATCGCGCTCTAACATTCGTGCCACGGTATGCGTCGCCGCCAATTTAATTAAATCTACAGGGGTCAGCTTATCCATCCATTCTGAGTTATAACAAATTTGAGTTTTTTCCGGATCAAGCACTTTAAAAACTTGTTTTTTATAGGTAGCTGCATTTTCAATAATCTGTTCTCGCGTTAAAGGTGGACGTGTTTCATTCTTCCCGGAAGGATCACCGATCATACCGGTAAAATCGCCAATTAAAAATAAAACGGTATGCCCTAATTTTTGAAATTGGTGCATTTTATTTAATAATACTGTATGACCCAAATGTAAATCCGGCGCCGTAGGATCAAACCCTGCTTTGATACGCAATGGTTTTCCACTTTCTAGCCTTTCACGGAAATCTGATTCTAGGAGAATCTCTTCTGTACCACGGCGAATAAGCGCTAATGATTCCTGCACCGAGCTCATGTTTAGTCCTCATATAAAAAAGATAGAATTATGGCATACTATGCCGTTTAAAGGAAAAATAGATGAGTGAACTTTACATAGGCTTGATGTCTGGTACAAGCGTAGACGGCATTAATGCTGCGGTAGTTAATTTTGGCGAAAATCCACCTAAACTGGTTCATCATTATTATTACAAATTCTCCTCTGATCTGAGGCAAACTATTCTAAGGCTCTGCCAACCCGCCCCCAACGAAATCAAGCGCATGGGTGACCTTGATATTCTACTCGGTAAACTATTTGCCGATACCATACATACTTTATTAGAACAAAGCCAAATTTCGGCTAAGCAAATACGCGCCATTGGCAGTCATGGGCAAACCATTCGCCACCATCCCAATCACCAATTTACCCTTCAAATTGGCGACCCCAATATCATCGCAGCGGAAACGGGTATCACGACCATCACCGATTTTCGACGCCGCGATATAGCCCATGGTGGCCAAGGCGCACCTTTAGCTCCTGCATTTCACGAAGCGGTTTTCGCTAAAGCAGAACATCATCGGGCAATAGTCAATATAGGTGGCATTGCAAATATCACTCTTTTGCCTGCCGCTCGACAAACAATACTAGGTTTTGATACGGGACCTGGCAATACATTATTAGATGCTTGGATTGAAAAACATTTGCAACAACCATACGACCAGGAGGGTGCATGGGCTCGCCAAGGTAGCATACACAAACCATTACTAGAAAAATTATTAGCTGATCGATTTTTTCATCTGCCTGCCCCTAAAAGCACAGGACGAGAGTATTTTAATCTTGGGTGGCTAGAAAATTATTTACCTCCATCAGTATCTCCGGTGAATGTACAAGCTACATTAGTTGCTCTAACCGCAGAAAGTATTATGGCTAATATCAAAAACTATTTTAAACAAGGTGAAATATTTATTTGTGGTGGCGGCGTGCATAATAAACTACTTATGGAATACTTAAAAATAAATGCAACTCCTCTCTCCGTTCATTCAACACAGGAGCTTGGGATTGACCCAGATTGGGTCGAAGCAATGGCTTTTGCCTGGCTAGCAAAACAAACTCTTGCGGGTCAACCAGGAAATATCACGACAGTAACAGGCGCTAAGCAATCTGCAATATTGGGAGGTATCTATCAAGCATAAGAACCTTCCTCATCGTAAATACGTAGGATCATAAAAATTCTAATAGTATATTGTTAGAGGCATATTATTAGGAGGAACTATTACTGCCAAAGAAGGAATGCATCTACATGTAGGGGTAGCAAACACAACTGGCCAAACGGTGGGTGGGCAGCTAATGGATGGTAATATTATTTATACTACGGTAGAAATTGCAATTGTTGAACTTCCTTCTAGGGCTTTCTTCCGCGAACTAGCTTCAACTTATGGGCACCGAGAATTAGTAGTGAAAAATTTGTCTTAAACAATAAAATTATACCTGGCCATACCGTGTATTGTCTCGTAACCAGCGCTTGATAAGAAGAGGAATTCGCTCGGGATACTCTTTCAAAAAAATATTCGCCGCCGCCTGTACAGCAGGAAATAAATCGCTATCTCGCATAAGATCTGCAATACGCAAAGAAATATCGCCTGTTTGTTTGGTACCTAATACTTCGCCCGGCCCACGTAATTCCAAATCACATTGCGCGATCTTAAAACCGTCTGTCGTTTCCCGCATCACCGCTAAACGCTCTTTGGCAAATCGCGCAAGCGGTGGTTGATAAAGTAGCAAACAATGACTTTCAATAGCACCTCGGCCAACTCGACCACGCAATTGATGTAATTGCGCCAATCCCAAGCGCTCAGCATTTTCGATTACCATTAAACTTGCCCTAGGCACATCCACCCCCACTTCAATCACCGTAGTAGAAACCAATAAATGAACATCTCCTTCTTTAAAACTATGCATGACTTTTACCTTATCTACTGCTTTCATCCGACCGTGTAATAAAGCAATTTTTAATTCTGGCAAGGCGGCACTCAGCACCATCGCAGTATTTTCCGCAGCTTGGCACTGCAGCATGTCTGATTCTTCGATCAAAGTGCAAACCCAATAAGCTTGCCGACCTAATATACAAGCTTCATGTATTCTCGTTAATATCTCATCACGGCGATCATTCGAAATCACGCGAGTTAGCACAGGAATGCGACCAGGAGGCAATTCATCAATAACAGAACAATCTAAATCTGCATACATACTCATAGCTAATGTCCTAGGAATGGGCGTGGCTGTCATGATAAGTTGATGGGGATAATTATTTTTATAAATCCCTTTTTCACGTAGCAAAGCACGTTGCTGTACACCAAAGCGGTGCTGTTCATCCACAACGATTAAAGCTAGCTTAGAAAATTCGATATTTTTTTGAAGAATAGCATGGGTACCTATAATTACTTGAGCTTTACCTGTTGCAATATCAAGCAATACTTCTTGCCGTAAAGTAGCTTTAATTTGTCTTGATAAAACCACTACTTTGATACCCAAAGGTTCGAACCATCTCTGAAAAGTATGGTAATGTTGCTCTACTAAGAGCTCTGTAGGTGCTAATATAGCGGCTTGACAACCATGCTCAATCGCTTGCAATACAGACAACGCTGCAACTACGGTTTTTCCTGACCCGACATCGCCTTGAACCAAACGTAACATAGGACGTGCGAGACATAAATCTTGATGAATTTCTTCTATAACTTTTTTCTGCGCTGTGGTTAACTGAAAAGGAAGGGATTCTAAAAATTTTCTTTCTAAAACCTGACTTCGCGATAAGGAAATAGCCTGTTGTACTTGAAATAAATTTTTCACACTTAATAAGCTTAAACGGTGTGCCAATAATTCTTCAAACACTAATCTTTTTTGAGAATGGTGTTGTCGTTCGAGCAATAAATCAATGGACGTACCTACGGGGGGGCGATGTACAAAATGCAAAGCTTCACTGAGAGTGGGAAATCTTAATTTTTTCAAAATAGGGGAAGGTAAAATATCTTGTAACAAACTGTCTTTATCAAGTAATTGCAATGCTTGAGTCATTAATTTTCGCCAAGTAATCTGACTTAATCCCTCGGTAGTAGGATAAATAGGCGTGAGATTTTGCTCTATAGCAACAACGGTTTCTTGCTCGGCAGGCCTATACTCAGGATGAATCATTTCTAATCCATACATACCCCGACGGACTTCCCCAAAACAACGCAAGCGCACACCTACTTGCAGCGCTTTTATTTGCAGGGAATTTAAATAAAAAAAACGCAAATGCACACGCCCCGTGCGATCTTCCAATCGACATAGTAACTTGGTGCGCCCGCCTTTAGGGGTAGACACAGCAACCATCTCCCCTTCGATAACCACATGATTGCCTGGCATGATATCCCCAATACAATGAACACGAGTACGGTCTTGATAACGGAAAGGGAGATGAAATAATAAATCTTGTACATGCTGGATACCTAAACGCGCTAACCGTTCGGCAATGCGCTGACCTACACCTCTCAAGTGCTGACAGGAAAGCGAGCTGAGATCGATAAAGGAAGGTTGAGATTTCATATGAAACTCCTTGCCCCAGAATAATTTTGACAATAAAGCAATTTCTTATTAGAGTGCAACCTCACGCCGAGGTGGTGAAACTGGTAGACACGCAAGTTTCAGGTACTTGTGGGGGCAACCCTGTGGAGGTTCGAGTCCTCTCCTCGGCAAATCTAGTTTTAAACAGTCAGGCGCGTCAATTTAAGGTTGTTTCCGCAAAAAGATCTCGCAAGACGATTGTTTCATTACGATCGGGCCCGGTAGAAATAATATCGATAGGAATCCCCGCTAGCTCTTCTATACGTAATAAATAATTTTGAGCATTCCTCGGCAATTCTTCAAATGTCTTAATACCTGCAGTCGATTCTTTCCATCCTGGTAAATCTTCATATACAGGTTCACAAAGCGCAAGCTCCGCAGCATCTGTGGGCAATACAGCTATCTCCCGCCCCTGCAAACGGTAGGCAGTACAAATGCGTACTCTCTCCATCCCATCCAGTACATCCATTTTCATAATACCTAACCCACAAAAACTACTCAGCTGAATTGAGCGACGTAATATCACCATATCTAACCACCCACAACGCCGCGGACGGCCAGTGACGGAACCAAATTCTTTTCCACGTTCCGCTAATTGTTTACCGGTATGATCGTTTAATTCTGTTGGAAAGGGCCCACTGCCGACACGGGTGGTATAGGCTTTCATCACCCCTAAAATATAATCCAGATACAAAGGACCAAACCCACTTCCCACACTGGCAGCACCCGCAACAGTATTAGAGGAAGTCACATAAGGATAAGTACCATGGTCAATATCCAACAAGGTTCCTTGTGCCCCTTCAAAAATAATATGCTTTCCTTGCACACGATAATCAGCTAATAATCCCGCAACATCCGCTTTCATAGGCTTCAATTGTGTCGCAAGGGTTAATAGACTCTCTTGTAATTGATTAAAATCAACAGGCGGATGCTGATGATAATTTTGTAAAATAAAATTGTGATAATCTAATATTTCAGCTAATTTAGTACTAAGATGTTTTTCATCAAATAAATCCATAAAACGTAAGGCACGCCTCGCTATTTTATCTTCATAGGCAGGGCCAATGCCGCGACCTGTCGTTCCAATTGCACTTTTACCCTTTGCTTTTTCTCGTGCTTGATCTAACGCCACATGATAAGGTAAAACTAAAGTGCAAGATTCACTGATGCGCAAGCGCTCTGTCACATGAATGCCACGGCGTTCTAATTCCGTCATTTCTTGCAACAATGCGACAGGTGAGACTACCACACCATTGCCAATTAAACATTGCACATGGGGATGTAAAATACCGGAAGGAATAAGCCGTAAAATAGTTTTCTCGCCATTAATAACCAACGTATGCCCGGCATTATGCCCTCCATGAAACCGTACGACTACCGAAGCTTTTTGCATCAATTTATCAACAATTTTACCTTTACCTTCATCCCCCCATTGACTGCCTAGAATAACAATATTTTTACCCATTCACTTATTCCTAATTTATATTTTTTATTAAATAATCTAAGAACTTCATTAATATTTCAGCAGAGGAGATCCATAAGCCCTCACTTACTTATGAAGTTATTTTCTTGCCCTTATTGGTTGGTTCCCCCTGAAAATAATGAAAAAAGCGTCCTTCAGGTTTTAGCACTAGGATATCATTCTTATCTCTAAAACTATTTTCATAAGCTTCTAAGCTACGGTAAAAAGCATAAAAAGCAGGATCGCTATTATAGGTTTTGGCATAAATTCCTGCCGCTTCTTCGTCTCCTTTGGCACGGATAGCCGCGCCCTGCATTAAAGCTCTGGCTTTAATGACTGTGACTTCTTGATCTGCCAACGCTCTAATTTCTTCTGATTTTTCCATACCACCCGCACGCTTCGCCTCAGCAAATTGTTTACGTTCAGTCGCCATACGCTTAAAAACAGAATCCATTACATCTTTAGGCAAAGTAATCTGTTGAATACGCACATCCACTACACTCACACCTTGATCTTTGCCAATGTGATCCGCTTGCTCTTTAATTGTAGCCATCATGTTTGCACGGTCCGTAGAAATAGCTTGAATGCTCGTGCGTCTACCATATTCAGCACGCACAATATCATTGATGCGCTGCTCTAACAGTGTTTCTGCCCAATGCACGCTACCCCCCGTGCTAGTATAGAACTTGGTTAAATCGTTAATACGCCATTTTGCAAAATATTCAATTAGAAGATAGGTTTGCTCTTTAGTTACCACAGTCAAGGGACGTAAAGCAGGAGTAGCAAGCTCTTGCATACGCATATCAAAATAACGCACATGATCAATAATAGGAATTTTGAAATGCAATCCTGGTTCTTGCATTGCAGGTTGCTCAGTCTTCCCATCTTTCACAATGCGGCCTAAACGTAAAACAAATGCACTTTCACCTTCATTCACTGTAAAAACACTAAAAAATAAGACTACTAATAATCCAATTATCGCTACCCCCAGATTTTTAATTAGCCTCATTTTTGACCTCCACATCAGTGGTGTGACTCGCATTATTTTCTGCAATATGATGACGGCTCGCTATTGTCGGTAAATTTACTTGCGCACCAGGGTTTATTTTTACAATATTTTTATTCACTAGTTTGTCTAATGGTAAGTAAATTAAATTGTTGGTTGCATTCGCATCAATTAGCACTTTGCTTGTATTTTGTAATACTGTTTGCATTGTCTCAAGATACATACGTTCACGCGTAATATCCGGCGCACCCGTATAAACTTTCACTATTGCCTGATACTTTGCAATGTTTGCCTGTGCTCGCAACACCACTTGTTGTTGATAAGCATTAGCATCTGCAAGGATCCTAGCGGCCATACCTTGCGCGATAGGCACAACCTTACTCGCATACGCCTGCGCCTGCTGCACATAGGTCGCTTTATCTTGATCTGCTCGATTCACATCACTAAAAGCAGCCCGGACTTGATCAGGCGCTTGTACCTTACGCAACGTCACGGTAATCACTTCTAAACCTGCATTATAGGAGGCCAGTACTTGCTTAACCCGTCCTAAAATTCCTGAACTTAACATTTCTCGACCTGTTGTCAATACTTCATCCAATTTCATTTGACCAACCATGTCAGATAATGCGCCTGAAGCAACTGCTTTAATCGTTGCATCGGGATCAACAATATTAAACAAGTAAGCCCGCGGATCATTGATCCTATATTGTACATTCAATTCTACATTGACTAAGTTTTTAGATTGATCAGAGAGCTCTATGATTTTTTTGGCGGTATTAATAGGACTGGGTAAATCATTCTGATCGGAGGATTTAGTAATGAAATCACCTTGAAGAGAAAAAGAATAGATTTTTTGCACATCAAGTAAATATTTAGTATCTATAAAACGTGCAAACCAATGTAAGCCCGGTTGCACCGTATCGGAATACTGCCCAAAACGCAGAATCACTGCTTCCTCAGCCGGATTAACAATAAATAATCCTGACAAAATCCAAGTAGCCAATACAATGGCCATTACAATTCCCACAACAAACCTGAGCTCATGATTCAGTGAAGGCTGCCAAGAGAGATTGCCTGTTTTGTGAACGAAAAAAAACCGCAATTTTTTGATTAAATCACGCAGGAATTTATCCAGATCAGGTGGTTTTGGCTCTTTTTTTCCATTCCATGGATCAGTATTTTTGCCACTTCCTCCCGGCTCATTCCACGGCATAGATATCTCCTATTGGGGACATTCTCAAACCCTCAATTTTAGAGGGCAATGAAGCTACACGCAACCAAAAAACTTTGTTAAGTTCTTTAATTATGAGCCGGCGGAAACAAACGCGCATTAAAGTAGCATAGTATTGTCTTAATTAAGACCAATACTATTCTTTTTCTTTATCTAAAGGTAAAGCAGCTCCAGCTCCATTCTGGCTACTATTATTATGGTTACTGTAATCCAAAGGTGAAGCCACATTACGCGATGGAACAACGGTAGAAATAGCATGTTTATATACCATTTGACTCACCACGTTTTTTAACAACACCACGAATTGATCAAAGGATTCAATTAATCCTTGTAGTTTTATTCCATTCACCAGGTAGATCGAGACAGGAATCTTTTCTTTACGTAGCGTATTTAAGAAAGGATCTTGTAATGACGGCCCTTTTGTCATATTTTTATTCTCCATTGTTGGTTCTCTAAACATAAAAAATTGCGCAAAATAATACTGCCAAAGGTATAATAATCAACGCGTTGAGAATAACTCAATATTTTACAGACAGCAAGAGATTCCTCTCATCATAATGTAGAGCTAATGTCTTACGCCCTCTGCTGCTTATGCTCAATTGCAGATGCAGATGATTTTCTTTACCATATGTGATGGGATCAAGAAGAAATTAGAGTCTGTTAGTAACTCGCCGAGCTGGGCCTACATAAGCCCCGCTAACTCTTAAAATATATCCATACATTGGGCATTCAACCATGGAAAATCTGAACACTCAGCTAACTCGCACTTGCAATGCTTGCGGTATAGAAAAGCCATTATCTGCTTTTCTACAGTTGAGCGGTACAGATGGCACAAGCTACGGTAAAATTTGCTCAGCTTGCCGTAATACAGGTAAAACACAAAAATCTACTTCTACCGTCATAGACGAAGAGCGCAGCACAGAACCCTCCGGCATAGGAATTCGGGGCAAAGAAAAATTGTATGCCGATGCAAAACGCGAAGAAAAACTTCATACGCTAAAAGAACTTTATAAGAAAGAAGATATAAAAAAGCAAACGGTCGCGGATGAAAAAATTGAACGTATTAATTTAAAAGAAGCTTCTGAAAAAAAACATCGAGAGTTCTATATAAATCCCGAAAAAAAATCTACCCTCACTCTACTCGGTAAAAGAGTACCCGATAGCCAACAAACCCAAAAAATAATACACACTCGTAGCGCAAGCGAACGTCATCAAGCTCTACTTGAAACGAAAAAACAGCAACACACTGAGATAATCAAAACGATTTCAAAAGAAGAAGCAAAAAAAACCACCACTGATTTCAACAATCTCTTCCATGCCATAGAACCCGGCAAAATTGAAATGCAAGGCGAATTAAAACGTTTTTTCACTTGGCTAGGTAATAGCGCCCCTATTGTACGAACTCTTACAAAAGGGAGGGGATTCATTAACCCCACGGGCCCACGCAAAGAACCGGCTGTCGAAAATAGCAAAAGTGGTACTTCTCCTTCTTCCCGCCGGCAACGTAGTTAGAATAGTTCAGCGGGATTTCTGCTGGTTACAGGCCAGATAAAAGATAAACAAACTACTTCTAATTTCCCTAAAGCTTGTTTAAGTAAGAGAATCCTTTTTTTTAACTAGTTCACCTTTATCATTTAAAATGTACTCTTGTTTTTGATAATTAAATCCCAATAATCTATCAACGGACAAAGAACCCTCTTTTATTTTGATCAACGGACTCCCTAAGCTGTCCTTTGCTACAGACTCAGATGGAATGATATAAATTTTTTTTATAGCTACCGCGAGATAAGCATGCTGCGCTTTATTACTTTTTGAATCCACCAACAGTTGGACATGGGATTCTTCCATATAAATAGGCCTATTTACACTGTATTCGTAAAACACTTGAGGAGTTAGTAATTTTTGCCAATTTGATAAAACAAGGCCATGAGCATTAAAAAGATAAACATATACAATAACCTCTTCTTCTCCTACCCCGCTTTTTTCAATTCCCTGATCTTCCTCTTTCGTTACAACACTAATTTCCTTCTCTAACTGTTGAACAATAGCTTCCAAACGCTCGCGCACAAAACGAAACTTCGTACTCATGTCATATTTATTTCTAAGCTCATCATCTCGTGCCAATGTGGCCTGTATGAGGCGAAACATTTTCATTTCTAATTCATTATTATTAGGCTCATTAGACATCTTCTTTATTCACCACGTTGAGGAGAACTGGTTTTTAATAATTCTTCAATCTCACCACATGTTTTCTCTAACTGTGCCGCTGTTTCCAAAAGATATTGAACTGACTGTAGGGGCGTACCTGGAGGCGCGGCATTCTGCAACCCCGTGGCCAAAACATAAGCCTGCTTAGCGATCTGATGCATTCCCTGGATAGCTGCACGTGCACTTGCAATTAACATTTCATTCTTCTCTATTCAATTAATTCACCTTTGAAACTGACGGTAAAATACTTTGCTTTAATTTATTATTTTCTTGAAGATAAGGATCATTTAACTCCGCATTGCGTTCTAACTGATAAGTCCGGCGCTGTATATACGCATCTCGAATAAACGTATAATCATCTAATGAAGCCTGTGCAAGTACATCTTGGTAACGCAATAGCTCCGCTCGTTTTACCACCAGACCCGTTAAATAGAGTATATTACGCTGAGTCACGGGATAAATATGAGGATAAATAGTTAAAAAGAAGTAATTGAGGGGCCATCCAATTTGATCCCGTACTGTCCCCGGACCTAAGAAGGGCAAAACTAAATAATTTGAATTCCTATAGCCCCATTGTGCCAAAGTTAACCCAAAATCTTCTTTATTTGGTTCTAAACCCATATCTGAGGCAAAATCAAAAAAACCCAAAATACCAATCGAGCTATTGATAGCCAAACGCCATGCATCACTGGTACCTTGATAGAAATTAGCTTGCAAGAAATCATTGGCTACCGTTGGAATCGTATCAATATTATTATAAAAATTACTCAACCCTTTGCTTAGGGGTTTAGGAATGATTTTAATGTACAAAGTTGCCACAGGTCTTAATATAAGCTTATCGACCACTTCATTAAACTGAAACATAATGCGGTTGAAACGTTCATAAGGATCATTATTTATGGCATTTGCTTGTGCTAATTCCACTGTATCAGTAGGGAGAGACGTTGCAGATGCAGTGGCTGCAGCAAACACGCTGCAACTCAACCCTAAAACTAAAAGCCAACTAAGTCCTTTTATTAATCGCCTTACTACGTGCATAACCTCATCCAATAATTAAATAAATCAATTCGGCCGCTAACCGCCGCTAACCACTATCGTGGGTAGTTTAACTTTAGATGAGCTATATGCCAATGAGATTTGCCTTAATTTCATTAATTTATATAATAGGCGCCAAGCACACTACCGGATGATCTCATCATGACAACGCAACCACGTCCTCTGGCACTTATTATTCTGGATGGCTGGGGATATCGTGAAGAAACCCGCGCGAATGCTATTGCCCTCGCTAATACGCCTCATTGGGATCAGCTCTGGCAACATTATCCACATACTTTTATCTCTGCATCAGGCCACGCTGTTGGCCTGCCGGATGGCCAAATGGGTAATTCAGAAGTAGGCCACCTCAACATAGGAGCAGGGCGCATTGTATCTCAAGATTTGACACGTATTGAATACGCCATTTCTGATAACAGTTTTTTTGAAAATCCCATACTCACACAAGCTATCGATCATGCAGTCAACGCGCAGAAAGCAATTCACATTTTAGGGTTACTTTCACCGGGCGGCATACATAGCCATGAACAGCAAATTCAAGCACTCGTGAAACTGGCAGCTAAACGCCAGGCTACTCAAGTCTATATTCATGCATTTCTAGACGGTCGTGACACCCCTCCCCGCAGCGCTGAATCCTATTTAACCGCTATGATGCATTACTGCCAAGATCTTCAATGTGGAGAAATAGTATCGATCATCGGGCGTTATTATGCTATGGACCGTGATCAACGCTGGCAACGTACGCAAGAAGCCTATGATTTACTTACGCTTGGCAAAGCTCATTATCAAGCAACCGACCCTATCACCGCCTTACATCTTGCTTATGCGCGTGGAGAAAATGATGAATTTGTGAAAGCGACGCGTATTCAAAAGGATAAATCAGCATCTCTCACCATAAACGAGGGCGACACTGTTATCTTTATGAATTTTCGGGCAGATCGTGCCCGTCAACTCACGCAGGCGTTTATCGATAAACACTTCAACGGTTTTACCCGTATGCATTTTCCCCAAGTGCATTTTTCTACTCTTACTGAGTATGATTCTACCTTTCAGCTTCCTATCGCTTTCCCTACCGAACCCCTCCCCCGCATTTTGGGAGAATGCCTTAGCCAGTATGGTTTGCGCCAATTGCGCATTGCAGAGACAGAGAAATATGCGCATGTTACTTTTTTCTTCAATGGAGGTCTGGAAAAGCCCTACCCTGGCGAGGATAGGATTCTTATCCCTTCTCCTTCTATTGCTACCTATGATTTACAACCTGAAATGAATGCACCTGAATTAACAGCTCACTTAATTCAAGCCATACAGAAACAGACCTATGATGTGATTATTTGCAATTTTGCTAATGCAGACATGGTGGGGCACTCAGGCAATCTTTCGGCCACAATCAAAGCCATAGAAGCGCTGGATACTTGTTTAGGAGAAATCATCGATGCCCTACACTCAGTAGGAGGCGAGGCTCTTATTACTGCAGACCATGGGAATGCTGAAATGATGTTTGATGAACATACTCAGCAACCTCATACCGCCCATACCCATCAACTAGTGCCCCTTATTTATGCGGGTCACAAAGCACCCATAATCAAACCGAATGGGCTTTTATCTGATATAGCGCCTACCATGCTTTATTTGCTAGACATTCCCAAACCCGCAGAAATGACGGGGGAGTCACTACTCAATTCTTCGGATACTTTAGCCTAGACCAATATCTGCTGATCTGTGCTATTTATACTATCTGTAGAAATCCGAACAAAATGTTGATATCTATGAAGAAGATACCCTGAAAAATAACCCTTTATTTGTATAAATAAAACCCGATATTGAAGTTTATGTAGCTGAATTTGTAATGGAATGCCCCAATACTATCTCTTCTTTATTTGGCGGAAAATAAACTATACTTAACCCAACAGGAATCCTAATATGAAACAATCTATCCCACTATCATTACTAAAATTGACAGGGATTGCATTTTTAAGCGCTGTTTTCGCTTCGCCTAGTTTTGCTTTTAAAGAAGAAAATCCAGGGGTTAATATCACCACCCCCCCGACTCAAGATGACACGTTAGAAAAAAATGATATTGATCGTTTCACTAATGCTATTGCCCAAATTAAAGATTTTTATGTACAAAAAACCAGTGATAAAAAACTACTAGAAGATGCGATCCGCGGCATGTTAAGCGGTTTAGATCCTCATTCTGAATATCTTGATGAAGATTCTTATAAAACTTTATTAATGACTACTACAGGCGCGTTTGGGGGCCTAGGGGTTGAAGTTACAGGTGAGTATGGGGTCCTTAAAGTAATCAGCCCTATTGATGATACGCCTGCAGCAAGAGCAGGCCTGAAACCCGGTGATTATATCGTTGCCATTAGTGGTAAATTAGTTAATGAAATGACATTGAATGAAGCAGTAAATAGCATGCGTGGTAAAACAGGTACAGCTGTCACACTTACTATTATTCGTAAAAACGTTAAAACACCTATAGTTTTTAAGTTAACACGTGAAACCATTCATATATCCAGTATAAAAAGTAATATGATAAGCAACGGATTTGGGTATGTTCGTATCAGTGAATTCCAAGAACCCACTACTAAGTTAATGATCTCTGCCATCCAGAAACTAAAAAAACAAGCAGGTGGCCAGTTACAAGGCTTAGTACTCGATTTACGTAACAACCCGGGTGGGTTATTAGAAACAGCCGTGCAAATTGCTGATGCATTTTTAGATACTAAGAAAACTCAGCTATTTAATAACCTCATTGTCTATACAGAAGGACGCTTCCCAAGTGCAAAATACAGCGCAAAAGCAACCTATACCACCGATATCTTGGATGGTGCTCCCTTGGTTGTGTTAGTAAATGCAGGTTCAGCTTCAGCTTCAGAAATTGTAGCTGGCGCCTTGCAAGATTATCGCCGTGCCATCATAGTAGGTAACAATAGTTTTGGGAAAGGTTCTGTGCAAACGGTATTGCCTTTAGACGATAAGCATGCAATTAAATTAACGACTGCTCTTTATCACACCCCTTCGGGCCGTGTTATCCAAAACAAAGGCATCGTACCTGATGTTGCTGTCGATAACTTAAAAGTAGAGCAAGAGAAAACGGATATGCTCGCGCTTGCACCTATCAGAGAATTTGAATTAAAAGGCCATCTATCAAACAAAGATGCTTCTGGCCCAGAAACGCCAAATGCCGATAATAAAAATAATTCTGCTAACTTAGCACAATCCGATTTTCAACTTTACCAAGCAGTTAACATCCTCAAAACAATGGCCATGCTTGAGAAAGAGAAAAGTGTTTTGACAGCTAAACATAGCACTGCATCCAACTAAAGCAATATTTTAATCTTAGAGAGATAATCTACGATTTGAAAAAACAAATCATCATCTTCGCTATCAAACCAAACTGCATCTTGCCATCTTCTTAACCATGTTAGCTGTCGTTTTGCCAATTGTCGGGTTGCAATGATACCTTTCTCACGCATTTCTTCATACGTCAATTTACCCTCAAGATACTCCCAAATTTGCCTATATCCTACTGATCGAATAGCCGGTATAGTTATGTTCAGCTCTTTACGCGTAAATAACTGTTTCACTTCATCAACCCACCCTGCTTCTAGCATCCGAAAAAATCGTTTTTGAATACGTTCGTGTAAAACAGCACGCTCCGGGGGCGCAATCACTAAATAATGGAATAGATAACCTGTACTATCACTCTCTTGATCCTGGTGATACGTTGTCAAATTTTTTCCACTTAATGCCTGCACCTCTAAAGCGCGTTGAATACGCTGGCTATCGTGCGGATGAATACGTTGAGCTGCCACAGGATCAATTGCCATTAAACGATGATGTAATGCTGGCCAACCCCATTGTTCTCCTTCGTGTGATAACTTTAAGCGAAGCGCAGCATTTGCAGAAGGCATTGGCGCAATGCCTTGGTGTAAGGCACGAAAATACAGCATGGTGCCACCTACTAGAAGAGGAATTCTACCTTGGGCTTGAATATCTGCTATTTCCCGCAACGCGTCTTCTCTAAATTGCGCGGCAGAATAAACATCTTGCGGTTCTCGAATATCAATCAAACGATGGGGTGTAATAGTCAAAATATCAAGCTCAGGCTTGGCTGTACCGATGTCCATTCCACGATATACCATCGCTGAATCTACACTAATAATCTCAAATGGAAAATGCTTCGTTAACTGGATAGCTAATTGAGTTTTTCCTGATGCGGTAGGTCCCATTAAGCAGACAATCGGAGGTTTCTTGACTACCATTATTGTCCACGCAGAAAGAATTGATCTAATTCCGCAACAGAAAACTGCTTCCATGTGGGCCGGCCATGATTACATTGACTGCTGTGCTCCGTATTTTCCATGGCTCGCAGTAAGGCGTTCATTTCAAGAATAGATAATTTTCGTTGCGCTCGCACTGCCGCATGACAAGCCATTGTTGCCAACCAATGATCAATGCATTCTTCTATTCTTGTACTATTTTCATGCTCAATTAAATCAGATGCAATATCTCGAAGTAATTGCTCAATAGGACTATCACCCAATATTTCCGGCGCTTCACGTATTACCAGGGATTCTTGGCTAATGCGCTCTATATGTAGCCCAAGTTGATGAAATACTTGCTTATGATTCTCAAGCCTATCAATTTCCTGTTCACTTAACTTCATTGTTAAAGGAATTAACAAAGGCTGAGAAACTAATGTACGTTCTGAAAAATTCTTTTTAAGCTGTTCGTAAAGTACACGTTCATGCGCTGCATGCATATCAACTAGCACCAATCCCTCTGAATTTTCTGCAAGAATAAAAATAGTATGTAATTGCGCTAAAGCAAACCCCAGCGGTGGAGTCGTCATATCTACTTGCTGATTATTTAAATTTTCCGGTGATGCGCTGTTAACAGACAAGTGATGATACGCTGTCATTTGCTCTTGCATTCTGAACGGCAAACTCTGTTGCTGTGGCCTATATAAGGAAGTATCTTTTTCTAAAAGTTTAGCGCTAAGCTGATCGAGCCTACTAGTAGTAGGCATAGCTATTTCGCCCGTTTTCATATTAACAGTAGGTATTGCCTCTCTGCATTGACCAGGCCGTAAATGTGCCAATGCATCCTCAATGCTACGACAAATAAAATCATGCACCAACCGGCTTTCCCGAAAACGAACTTCATGTTTAGTTGGATGCACATTCACATCCACTTGATTAGGTGCTATTTCCAAAAATAAAACAAAAGCTGGATGGCGACCACCATATAAAACATCATAGTATGCCTGACGTACGGCATGGCTGACTAATTTATCGCGCACAATACGGCCGTTGACATAAAAATATTGGAGATCGGGTTGTGCTCGAGCAAACGTCGGCAAAACGATCCAGCCCGTCAACTTTAATCCTGATATTGCACTTTCTATTTTTAATGCATTTTCTGTAAAATGAGAACCGCATAAACTCTTAATGCGTTGCTCACATTCTACATCTGACTGAGCAGCGCGATATTGACGCACCAATTTTTTGTTATGTTTTAATGTGAAATTCACCGTAAATGCACTGATAGCGATGCGTTTTACTAATTCATCTATATGTTTAAATTCAGTCTCTTCTGAACATAAAAATTTTTTACGCGCCGGTGTATTAAAAAATAAATCACGCACTTCAACAGTGGTTCCCTGTGGATGCGCTGCCGGGCTTGATTTTAAAGCTTGCTCTATACCTTCTACTTGTACTTGCCATCCTGTACTATTAGCCATGGCGGAGGTTAATAATAATCGTGAAACAGAGCTAATACTCGCCAATGCTTCCCCACGAAAACCCAACGTATTGATTATTTCCAAATCATCCAATTTTTTTATTTTACTTGTTGTATGCCGGCTAAGCGCCAAAACTAAATCATCGGGATGAATACCACTTCCATTATCCCGCACTTGGATAGAGCGCATGCCACCTTGTTCAATATCTAACTCAATTTTGTTTGCGCCGGCATCTAAGCTATTTTCAATTAATTCTTTCACCACAGAAACAGGCCGCCCCACTACCTCACCCGCAGCAATTTGGTTTGCTAATAGATTACTTAATTTCTGAATACGACGGTGCATAAAGAGGGAAACTCATTTTTATAAAAAAAGGCGAGCCGTTTTTTGCAGCTCACCTTCATAATAATTAATATGCTCTAAATTTCTAAATTTTTTACTTATATTCTTCAGGACGGCCGCCATCACCTATGGCACATACTACTTCCGATCCGTTGTTAGTAGAATAAGTAATGGTCCCCTTACCCCCTTCATCCTTGGAAACTCTAAAATATTTTTCTTTCATATCGGAACTGGAGATACTCTCTATTACTTTCGCATTTGTCCCCAAACTAATTGCAGCATCAGCAGTAAGCTTAAGCTTGGTGGGGCTCAAGATATTTCCGTTATCACTCGTAAGATCACAATGAAAAGTAGGGTCCTTCTTAATTTGATCTTGATCAAATTGAATTGTACCTGTATCTGCGGCAAATAAATTCGCAGATAATAAAAAAGTTAACCCTAGTACACTAGCCTTCAATGTTTTCATACTATATCTCTCCTTTTTTATAAATAAAAAAATCAATGAAAAAGCAACTTTCAGGGGTAATATTAATCTTAAATAAAACAAAAATCCACTTTTAATTTTCCTTTAAAAATCATTGCTATAAAGAAACTGAGAACAGGTTGCACACGCCTAAAATAAATCAATTTACACACTAGCCCCAGCATATTTTTTTTGATAATACCGGATACCATTAAACAAAGCAGCTGCAATTTTATGCTGATAAGCCTTATCACGCAAACGGCTTTCTTCCGTCAGGTTTGAAATAAATCCGGTTTCAACCAAAATAGAGGGAATATCTGGGGATTTTAACACCATAAAAGGCGCTTGCTCTAGTCGCGAATAATGGAGCATCGTTACGTTGTCAAGAGCATCTAAGATCGACGTGCCTAAGCGCATGCTATCTCTCACGGTGGCTGTCTGCGCCAGATCAATCAAAACAGAACGTAGCAAAGAACTTTGATCATTTAATTCAGCTAAAGCAACGCCTTCTAATTCAGAATAATTATCACGTCTTGCTAACCACCTCGCTGCAATACTTGTGGCGCCATGCTTAGATAAAGCATAGACTGATGCACCACTCGCTCGATTATTGAAATAAGAATCTGCATGAATAGAAATGTAAATATCTGCTTTGTTTTTACGAGCATACACTAAACGGTTGTGCAGAGTAACATAGTAATCTCCATAACGAGTCAGTACTGCATGCATACCCGGCTCCTGGTTAATTAATGCAGCTAGCTGTTCGGCAATCTTAAACACCACTTCTTTTTCTTTAGTCCCTCGATCACCAATCGCCCCTGTATCTTTTCCTCCATGGCCAGGATCAATCATAACCACAAACGAATGATTCTCTCCAACCAACATACTCTTTTGAGGGTTTAATAACTGTTTTTTCGCCACAAACTTCACTACGCCCGTCTTCTCTCTAGAGGTAGAAAGGGTGACAACAATCTGGTCGGCTGGTAATTTATTCATTATTTTAAAGTGAAAGAAATAATTGATATCGAATACGAGTCTAAAAATATCTTTATGAGGTTGCCCAATACGAACATTTTTAATATCGGTATTAGTTAAATCTAAGGAATGTAATTTTATAGCCAATTGCGTGCGAGTAAAATCAAGAACGAGGCGATCAGGGTGTGTCAAAACAAAAATACGAGGATGACTGGGTTTAGATAATTTAATTGTAATCTGGCTAGGTGATAGTGTATGAGAAATTTGAATATCTGTTATTTTCAGAGGCATACCATAGGAAAAAAGAGGGGCTCCCACAATAAAACAACTTAAAATAAATCGAAACCACTTATTCATCATATTGTAATTGCCGCAAAATAAATTCTCCCTGTCCGGAGTGAGCCATCAACTTAATTTCGCGACCACTACCGTGAATAGTAATATGACAAGCTAAATCACATGAAGACAATAACCCTCTGGCATATTCCGGCCATTCAATGAGAAGAATCGCTTGAGAAATGAAATAATCTTGGATACCAATGGATTCAAACTCTAGCGAAGTTTGCAATCTGTATAGATCGAAATGAAAAACAGCGCCTGTGGAAAATTCATAGGGTTCAACCAAAGTATAGGTGGGACTTTTTACTCGTCCTCTATAGCCTAAACCATTCAAAAAACCGCGCACTAACGTAGTTTTACCTGCACCTAATTGGCCATATAAAAATAGGATAAAAGGAGGAAAATTTTCCTGCATAGCATGCATACGCTGTGAAACTTGGGCAAGCTGCCGGCCAAACGCTAGCATATTTGCTTCATCACAAATAGATTTAGTTATTTTTTCCATTTCTAAGAATCTGTTAAACAATTAACATTGATTAGTTGCCGAAAAAATTGAAATAAATCACTGGCAATCATACCACGTTGACCTTTTTTAGCAGCTAAATCCCCCGCTTCAGCATGTACTAATACACCAAGTTTTGCCGCCATAGTCAACGACATCCCTTGCGCTGCTAAGCCACCAATCACTCCACTAAGCACATCGCCCATCCCTGCGGTTGCCATCCCAGGATTTCCCAACTTACATAATGCAGGTATACCCTCTATGTCGGCAATTAACGTTCCCGCTCCTTTCAGTACACTAATACCGCCATATTTTCTCTGCAGGGCAATTACAGCAGCCAAACGATCATGCTGAATGACTGTGCTTGTAGTATTCAATAAGCGTGCTGCTTCTCCAGGATGAGGGGTTAATACCCAATTCTCATAGTAAATAGGTTTTTTAGCCAACAAATTCAAGGCATCGGCATCCATGATTAATAATTTTTTACTTTTAAGCACGTACCCTAGCATTTTTTTAGCCCAGCTTGACTGCCCCAACCCTGATCCACATACAACGACTGTTGCCTTAGCAAGCAATGGCATTAAATCTTTAGTATGACAAATACCATGGCACATAATCTCTGGGCGCGCCCCGTTCAAGTGCAGTGCATACTCAGGCCGCGTAGCTACACTTACCAATCCCGCTCCAACTCGTAATGCTGCCTCAGCCGCCAAACGAACAGCACCCGAAAAGCCATAGTCGCCTCCCACTATCAAAACATAGCCAAACGTATTTTTATGGCTATCGTATGGGCGAGGCGCAAGGCATGAAGTAAATTGCATGAACTGCAATGTCTCTATAGTCATATTTTATCTCTTGTTCGAATAAACAAGCTCAAAATAACAGTCGTAACTAAAATGGCCACAACAATACTTAATGCTAAGGGTATGGGTACAACAACCCAAGATGCGAGCAACATTTTCACCCCAATAAATACCAATACCAAAGCAATACCATACTTTAATAAATGAAATCGTGGCAGCATATTTGCTAGTAAGAAATACAACGCACGCAAGCCGAGAATAGCAAAAATGTTTGAAGTGAATACAATAAATGCATCATTTGTCACAGCAAAAATAGCGGGAATACTATCCATTGCAAAAATCAAATCGCCAATCTCAACTAAAATTAAAACGAGGAATAACGGTGTGACGTACCAAATATTTTTTTTCTTGACAAAAAATCTTTCTTCATGAAATGTTTCAGTCACTTTAAAATGACGACGTACCCAACGTAGAACAATATTTTGGGAAAAATCTTTTTTGCTTTCCTCTGGAAATAACATTTTAATTCCCGTGACTAGCAAGAAAAAACCAAATAAGTACAATACCCAATGAAACTCTTCTACTAGCCAAGTGCCCCCCAATATCACTAGAAAGCGCATCAAAACTGCACTAAGAACCCCATATAACAATACACGTCGCTGATATTCAGCAGGCACAGAAAAATAGCTGAATATCATGACAAAAACAAACATATTATCGACTGAAAGTGATTGTTCAATCACATAGCCAGTAAGAAATTCTAGCGCTTTTTGATTCGCAATAACTAAGCCTTGCGTTCGCGAAAGATACCACCAAATCAGTACATCGAAAATAAGTGCGCACGTAATCCATAACATTACCCAACTAAACGCCTGTCGTGTAGAAACCGTATTTTTCTTACTCCTATCCAATAAAAAAATATCAGCTGCCAATACGATGACAATAAAAATAAAAAAACTTAGCCACATCCACCACGTACCGATTGAATACATACCTGTATCTCCTTGCGTTTTAGCTATTGATCACGTCCTGGTTGAGAAAATGCGTGCGGTAATATTTCAACTCTTCAATGGATTCGCGAATATCATCCAATGCTAAATGTTTAGATTCTTTCTTGACGCCCGCATATACTTGAGGAGCCCAACGAAAAGCTAATTCTTTAAGGGTACTGACATCGAGTAAACGATAGTGAAAATATTTTTCTAATTCTGGCATATAGCGACATAAGAAACGCCGATCCTGATAAACCGTATTACCACACATAGGCGACTTTCCAGAAGGCACATATTGTTTCAAAAATTGCAACATCCTCGCTTCTGCTTCTGCTTCTGTCACTTGGCTCTCTCTTACACGGGCGACTAAGCCAGAAGAATTGTGCTGCTTCGTATTCCAAGCATCCATTGCATTTAACAACTCATCAGACTGATGAATTGCAATAACGGGGCTTTCTGCTAATACATTAAGATGCGTATCAGTGATAATCATAGCCATTTCAATAATGCGTTCTTTTTCTGAATCAAGGCCTGTCATTTCTAGATCAATCCAGATTAAATTATCTGCGCTAAACATCGTGATGGCTTCCTTATAGGGGCATAAATGTATTCTAACAGTCAAAACAATGTATTAGAATTGCTTCATACAAAAAAATAATTTAAGAGAATCTTTCATGATCTATAATCAATTTGCTACCGCCTTTGCCATTATCATTGCTTATTTATTTGGCTCACTATCGATGGCTATCATCATTTGTAAAATATTGCACCTGCCGGACCCACGTTCCCAAGGGTCGGGTAACCCCGGTGCCACTAATGTATTACGTTATAATGGCAAAAAAGTAGCTGCTATTACCTTACTAGGCGATGTATTAAAATGCGTTATTCCTATAGTGGTTGCCAAAAAATATGGTTTCAACTCCTTTGAGTTGGCGCTTATTACCTTTGCTGCCTTTTTAGGCCATCTTTATCCTATTTTTTTCCATTTTAAAGGAGGAAAAGGTGTCGCTCCTGCTCTGGGGTGCTGGCTTGCGCTTGCTTGGCCCATGGGACTTCTCCTAGCAGTAACTTGGCTTTGCATTGCTATACTCACCCGGTATTCTTCCTTGGCCGCTCTTATTACTGCTCTTCTGGCCCCTTCTTATGCTTGGTATTTCACCAATGGAACATTTGCAGTAATGGCTTTCTGTATGAGTCTCTTGCTTATCTATCGTCATGCTAAAAATATTAGAAATTTATATACAGGAAAAGAAACTAAAATTGGCAAAAAATTTGCGCCCTAAGCTAGCGTATATCCTCCACAGCACTTACCTATTGTTTTAACAAATAAAGCGTAGAAAACTGGAAGCCGATAAATCATTGTAAAACAATAGGTAAGTGTGGCTGATGGCATGCTCTCAATTTAGCAATCTACTAGATTCCATCGGGGCGCCACTTGAATGACTCCATCTCCGTGCTGTCCAGCGAGCAACCGCTGACATCCCACATAGGCAATCATCGCCCCATTATCAGTACAAAATTCATGTCGAGGAAAATAAGCAATCCCCCCCTCTTCCTTCACCATATGGTGCACTTGCTCACGTAACACCAGGTTTGCACCTACCCCTCCAGCAACTACTAACGTTTTGAGCCCTGTTAAACGTAAGGCACGACGACATTTAATAACTAATGTTTCAACTGCCGCCTCTTGAAAAGCACATGCAATATCTGCCCGGGTTTGCTCATCTAGAGAATGTGCCGCTATTACATTAGCAGCAAATGTCTTTAATCCGCTAAAACTAAACTCTAATCCTACTCGATTAATCATGGGTCGCGGAAAATGAAATCGTTTAGAGTCTCCCTTCTTAGCAAGCGCAGCTAATGCTGCTCCGCCTGGATAACCTAAGCCCAACAATTTAGCTGTCTTATCAAATGCTTCTCCTACCGCATCATCCACGGATTCTCCTAAAATTTCATAGATACCTAATTGAGCAACTCTTACTAACATGGTATGCCCGCCCGATACCAATAAAGCAATAAAAGGATAAGATGGGGGCTCAGACTCTAACATAGGCGCTAATAAATGTCCCTCCATATGATGAATGCCGATGGTAGGCAATCCCCAGGCAAAGCCAATACTCTGGCCAATCGCTGCACCGACTAATAAAGCACCAACTAGTCCCGGCCCTGCAGTATAAGCCACACCCGTTATATTTTTCGGAGTTGAGCACGCTATAGCCATTGCTTCTTCAATCAAGCTAATCACTTTGCGAATATGATCACGTGAAGCCAATTCCGGCACTACCCCACCATACTTAGCGTGAGTCGTAATCTGACTATATAAGGCATGAGCCAACAACCCCGCTTTTGCGTCATAAACTGCCACAGCAGTCTCATCACATGAGGTTTCAATCCCTAGTACACGCATTTCGCTTTGCATTTCTCTTCGTTAGCCATTAGAATCTGCCATTCTTTCCCAAACTATAGAACGGAGTATAGTGTCAACAATGCCAAGTATACGCGTTAAAGACAATGAAAATTTTGAAATTACCCTACGCAAGTTCAAACGTTTAATTGAAAAAATAGGCTTACAAACAGATTTAAGGCGCCATGAATTCTATGAAAAACCCACTTGGAAGCGCAAGCGTAAGAAAGCGTCTGCCATTAAACGCCATCAAAAGAAAATGTCACGCGCGGTTATTACTAAGGACAAAGATAGACAACGTTAATTTTTCTCTATTACATAAGGTAATAAACCATGCCGGAATCAACGATCAAATCAAAGATCACTGAAGACATGAAGAATGCCATGCGTAGTCAAGATAAAGAGCGCTTAGGAACTATCCGTCTCATTCTAGCCGCTTTCAAACAACGCGAAGTAGATGAACGGATCTCCCTAACAGACGAGCAAGTACTCTCCATTCTTGACAAAATGTTAAAACAACGCCGTGAATCTATTGCCCAATATCAAGCAGGGAACCGCCTGGACCTGGTAGAAAAAGAAGAAAAAGAAATAAACGTTATTCAGGGCTATCTCCCCGCACAACTCTCCGATACGGAAGTGAATATGTTAATTGATGCCGCCCTTAAAGAATCAAATGCCACATCGATGCGGGATATGGGTAAAGTGATGGGAATATTAAAACCCAAGCTTCAAGGACGTGCAGATATAGCTACTGTAAGCGCCAGAATTAAAGAACGATTACCCCTCTAATTCGTTAATAACCTAAATCTATAGTCCCTAAATCCCGTGCGTTTAATTAAGAGCCTGTTTATAATCTCGCTATGAGTAACCTACAAATACCCCGAGAATTTATCCAGCTTGTATTGACGCGTACTGAGCTTGTTGATTTAATCGACAACCGTGTGCCTTTACGCAAAAAATCCAGTAATAACTATTTTGCCTGCTGTCCTTTTCATACTGAAAAATCAGCTTCTTTCTCAGTATGCCAAAATAAACAATTTTACTATTGCTTCGGTTGCGGCGCTCACGGCAATGCTATCGATTTTTTAATGCAATATGACCGCCTTTCATTCCCTGAAGCCATTGAAGCGCTTGCCAAGCAAGCGGGCATGGAAGTGCCGCGAACAGTCAATGCAGCGCCTCAATCTCTCATTAGCCCTGACATTTATGAACTTTTAGCTACCATTACCAAATTCTATCAAACTGAATTACGCAAATCTGAAGATGCCATTGATTACCTAAAACAAAGAGGCGTTTCTGGTCTCATTGCTCGAGACTTCTGTATAGGTTATGCCCCCAAAAGTTGGGATTATCTCTTGCAAACCTTTGGTAAAAAACCCAATGAAAGACAGCAATTGCTCGATGCAGGTATGCTTATTAAAAAAGAAGACGGAGGTTATTATGACCGTTTTCGTGAACGCATTATGTTTCCCATTCATGATCGACGCGGCAGGGTCATTGGCTTTGGGGGGCGGATTTTTGATAAGGGGGAACCTAAATATCTTAATTCTCCTGAAACTCCTGTTTTTCAAAAAGGTCATGAGCTGTATGGTCTCTATCAAGTTTTACAAGCCCATCGCCAACTACAACGTGCTCTCATCGTAGAAGGCTATATGGATGTCATTGCACTATTTCAACACGGCATCACTTATGCGGTTGCCACCTTAGGGACGGCAACCACTGCCCATCATTTACAAAATTTGTTCCGTTATACAACGGAAATTATTTTCTGCTTTGATGGCGATGAAGCAGGGCGTATGGCTGCGTGGCGCGCTCTACAAATCACCCTGCCTACTTTAAGGAATGATACTCAAGTACGTTTTATGTTTTTACCAGAAGGAGAGGATCCGGATACCCTCATACGCAAAGAAGGCAAAACTGGGTTTGAACAGCGCATGCAAGCTGCACTAACTTTATCTAGTTTCTTTTTCCAATCCATTAGCATGCAAGCTGATTTAAGTAGCATGGATGGCCGAGCACGCTTTGTAAACATAGCTACTGAGCACCTTAAACACTTACCCTCCGGCATTTTACAAGACATGATGTTTGAAGAGTTAGCTAAAAAAGCCCATATTGACGTCACCCACTTAAAAAAACCTCAGGGAACATCTTATAAAAAAACGGTTCATCCTAAAGCTCGTTCTCCCTCTTTAGTACGCTTGGCTATGATTTTATTAGTACAAGAACCTCAATTAGCTAGTAATATTAAAGAGGACCTTCCTGCCTTAGATATTCCAGGCGCAGCTCTCTTTACAGAACTCGTTGAAAATATTAAACAATATTCTTTTCCTAACACAGGCACACTCCTTGAGTATTGGCGTGATCGAAAAGAAAGAAAATTACTTGAGAAACTGGCTCATATTGAACATATGATCCCCGTGGCTGGTATTCAACATGAGTTTTTAGGCACATTAGAACAGCTGCGAAAACTAGCCTATAAGCAACAAATTAAGCAATTATTAGCAAAAGCCGGACAAAATAACTTGTCTTTTGAGGAAAAAAATTTATTACACGCGCTCATTCATAACAAAAAAGAATAAGACTTACTGGAATCACCCACGCGCTGGGCTGAAGAACACATTCAAAAATACTTAGCATGCTAAATCTATTTTAATTAATAGACTATTATAAATGGATTAGATGAGTTTTGTCTTAGTCTTCATAATGGCCGCCCACAAGCTTTACTGGAGATAGTGCCGGATTATAATCCAGTCGTCAACTTTCAATTAAGGATGATATTATAATGCACAACACTTCACTGGCAAGTAAAAAACATGGTCTTAAAGCGTCTTCTTTTATTCTTTATAGGCCTTCTATACGGCATTCTTGTTAACTCAATTGCGTTTGGCATATTTTATGGTCTAAATGCAATTAAAGAATCTCTACGCGGGGGAGTATTTCCCGCGGAGGGCCCCGTATTGTTATTATTCATAGGAATAGCTTTTGCTATTGGTTTTGTGCCTGGCGCTCTATATGGGATGATTATAGGCTCATGGCATTGTGCCATGGATTTTTATAACAATGGCTTGAGACAAGGGCTCACGTCTCCTTTTAGATTTTTATCCGCTCTATGGAAACATAAAATAAATAATGATTCCACAGAACTTAAAATTTATTACGCTTCAACAGATATTAATCTCTTAGCTGAAAAAGAAAAAGCAACTGAAAGAGTCCTCAATCGCGCTAAACTAATTCATACTCTACTGGAAAAAAGAAATAGAGAAAAGGGGCTCAGCTGCCCACCAGGGATATCACTTCACATAGTAAGCTTCGCAGGCTGTAGTGATTTACAACTTTCTGGTAATGACACCATTAGAAATATTGCTCATACCATCCAAAACCAAGTCTTGCCTCTATCTGCTGAGGAGAAAGAATCTTCCTCACTGCCTGAATCTGATAATAAAATAACTGTAGCAAAATTCTTAACACCGGCGGAAATAAATAACCTTCTACATGGCTTTTTCTACCCTAACAAAAGTGCCTCTTCCTCACCTCACTCTGCATCTCCTATATCTTCTCCCCGACCTGTTCGTTCACCTTAACTTCCTAAGAACCTATGCTACCCTTAAACTCCTTATAGCCACCCCCCCTAAAACCATCTGAGAAGGTACTTCGGATAACCCCCTAAAAGCATGAGAAAATTCTTGGAAACTTGGAATAGAGACTGGTTCAAAACAAAAACAATAGGTATAATACCTTGTTTAGGATTCTCTTTTCATCATTCGGAATGAATAGGTCAACATACTATGAGTCATGTACGTCAAGACAAGATGGGTCAAGAGCAGCAACGCTCCCGTCTAAAAGAGCTTATTGCTCGTGGAAAAGAGCAAGGTTATTTAACCTATGCAGAAGTCAATGATCATCTGCCAGCAGATATCGCTGATCCTGAGCAAATTGAAGAAATTATAGGCATGATTAACGACATGGGCATCCGTGTCTCCGAGGTCGCTCCTGAGGCCGAAGAATTACTGTTGTCTGATAATGAAGCCACTGCAGATGAAGTGGCTGAAGAAGAAGTAGCCAGCGCCTTAGCTGCTGTGAATAGTGAGTTTGGCCGAACGGCCGACCCTGTACGCATGTATATGCGCGAAATGGGGAGTGTCGGGTTGTTGTCTCGTGAGGGCGAAATTGCAATTGCCAAACGTATTGAAGCAGGCATGAATCAAATGCTAACTACGTTAGCTAACCAACCTCAAATGATTGCTGAAGTACTTGCGGATTATGACAATGTTGAAAAAGGAGAAATACGTTTAAGTGATATTATAAGCGGTTATATTGAACCAAATATTTTCACTGCAGAAGAAGACCCTCTTAGTAAAGAAAAAACAGTTGTTGCCATCACCACCACTGAGGAAGAGGAAGAAGAGGAAAACGAAAGTGGGGGGGGATTTCTGGAAGAAGAAACAGGACCGGATCCTGAAATTGCTAAAATACGTTTCGGTGAATTACGCCAACTTTACGATGAAACAATGGCTGCTGAAAAGAAATATGGCACTCAAAGTAAAAAATGGTTAAAAAAATGTGAAGCACTTGCAAAATGCTTTATGGATATAAAACTCGCTTCTCGTCAATTTAATAAGCTTTCTCAGAAAATGCGTACTTTACTCGATGAAATTCGCACGCAAGAACGCTATATTATGAATCTTGCAGTTAATAAAGCGCGGGTACCACGTAAAGTTTTTATTAATTCTTTTTTAAATAATGAAACTAATCTTAATTGGATGGCCGCACATAAGGGCAAAAGCTATTACAATGATTTAAAAACATTTGCCCCCGAAATTGCACGTGCGCAAAATAAATTAATCTCTCTCCAAAATTTAATGAAAATGTCTATTAGTGAGATTAAAGAAGTTAACCGTCGCATGTCCATTGGCGAAGCGAAGGCACGTCGCGCAAAAAAAGAAATGGTGGAAGCCAATTTGCGATTAGTTATTTCAATCGCAAAAAAATATACGAACCGCGGTTTACAATTCCTGGATTTAATTCAAGAAGGTAATATTGGCTTAATGAAGGCCGTCGATAAATTTGAATATCAACGGGGTTATAAATTTTCAACTTATGCCACTTGGTGGATTCGTCAAGCTATTACACGTTCTATTGCGGATCAAGCTCGCACCATTCGCATCCCAGTACATATGATTGAAACAATCAATAAATTGAATCGCATTTCAAGGCAGATTGTACAAGAGACTGGCTTAGAACCCACCCCTGAAGAGCTAAGTAAGCGTATGGACTTACCAGAAGAAAAGATCCGCAAAGTGCTAAAAATTGCTAAAGAACCTATTTCTATGGAAACCCCGATAGGTGACGATGAAGACTCGCATTTAGGGGACTTTATTGAAGATCTTAATACCGAATCCCCCCTTGATTGCGCAACTAATACAGGCTTATCTGAAGCCACCCAAAAAATACTAAATTCACTGACTCCTCGAGAAGCAAAAGTATTGCGCATGCGTTTTGGAATCAATATGAATACGGATCATACTTTAGAAGAAGTGGGTAAACAATTTGACGTTACACGCGAACGCATCCGTCAAATTGAAGCAAAAGCATTACGTAAACTACGTCATCCTTCGAGATCAGAGCAATTACGCAGTTTTCTTGAAGAACAAGAGTGACAAAGCCCTTTCTCACTTGTATACTTTGGCGCACGATGAAGGCGGCGGCCAATATTTTCGCTTTCTTTGTGCAAAGCAAACGGGCTCATAGCTCAGTTGGTTAGAGCAGGGGACTCATAATCCCTTGGTCCTAGGTTCGAGTCCTAGTGGGCCCATTAAATAATCAAGCGGGTTAAAAAGCAAATTTAAAACTCGAAAAGAAGGATCTTTCCCACTTTAGGAGGCACTTCTCCTATGAACACCCTACTCTAACTCTTAACCTATAATTTTCACAGTTCCGAAAACCATAAGCTCTTCTTTGTATCAGCTTCAGCTTGCGATGAAACCCTTATAATTCTTTTAAGGGAAGACAAACAAGATAATCTTTTAGTTCGTTTTTTGCGCCTTCAAGAAATTGAGGCGTTTCTCCTGTAATTTGCATTAACCCATACACATTTTATATTTATGAGAATAGGATCAAAACTAGATTTTGTAGCAATAAGCGCTTTTACAACTTTGGAATCAAGCGGATCATCTAATCTAATTTAAAAATTTCATTCCAATATTGCACTCAACCACGAATTTTAACATCATACTTATCTGCAGGGGGAAATTTTTTCGTTAATACTTCCGCTGTTGGAGGACCCAGTAAATTAGAAAAATGTGTTGGGCTAATATACTTAATTTCACCAAATGACAACCCATCTTTCTTTAGAAGGATTAGTAGCGCAGTGTTTATGCCATGTGGCATCTTCAGCATTTGGGGATATAAATGCTTTTCTTATGCTTACATTGCCACCCCAGAGATTCCAGGTCCTATCAATAGCTTATATCTTACGACTTTTAACCGCTTTATGGCTGAGCCAAAGGGGGGCCCCACTCATCGCGTTTTTCTTAAACCGGCACAGGTTTAAGGCTCAATAGGTCTTTTAGGAGAAGTTGTCGCTGCTCCAAACAAGTTTCGGCTAAAGCAGCTATACCCTCCCGGTCTTCGCGGGCGCCCCCCTCAGTAATCCAAGGAGCACCCAATTCCTCCCTCCCACCGTGTATTGGTGCTTGTAATGCGAATTTCTCTCCCAGCCCTCCTCCATCCTGTTGATGCGTATACACATCACTAACTACTGCTTGTTTCCATCTCTCTCCTTCCCCCGGTAATCTTGGTTGTTTAAAATCAGCAAGGGGAAACCTTCTACCGTCTAGATAAAACTGCTGGATCACATGGGCGGGTAATAAAAACTGTGCGCCTCCGACTTCTGTACACCAACAGGGTTGCAGCGTTTTCCCGATCCCCTCTCGGCCTCCAGGCCAGTCAGCATAAACTTTTTCATATTTCTGATAGGCTCGAATTATTGGACCGAAGTCGAAATGCTCCCCATGCGCTGTGCCATTCTCTTGCAGAGCCCGGGCTTGCAATCCTGCTTCGTGCGGGGGGAGATAATTTAATAACATTTTACACATCTTCCAATCTAGTGCCCACAGCGCATATTGAAACCCTGTGATATGGTGAAACTTCCGGTGCGATAAATCCGTGACTTCACCCGATTGGAAAATAAGAGCGGGGTCTGCTTTAAGCATAGCTTCAGCTTCTTCTTTTTTTCCTTCTGCAACCAGTTTTAAAAATGTGGCGACTTTTGGGGGTGTATTCTCTGGTTGCGGTCTCCAAAGACCCAAGCCTCCTGCTAGTGAGGGCGCCAGTGGCCACAAGGGGGAGTATACTTTCATTCGTCCTTCGGCACCTGCTTCTTTAAATTCTTCTGCAGCTGCTCTAGCTCTGTTCTGTTGCTCCGCTTTTTCTTGCTCTGCCGTTTGTTCCGCTTTGGCTTTTTCAGCTGCCAGTAATTGCATGTCTCTTTCCATGGTGGCTATCCTTGCTTCTAAAGCCTGTATTTCTTTAGCTTGGCTCGCTTGGACCTCTAGCAGGTGTTCTACCGCTTGTTTCATCTCCACTTCTTTTTCAGCTTTTTTTGGGACTGGAACACCTTCAGATGATGAATGCATAAAATGAGTCTCCTGAGAGTGATATTATTATAGTTTATGAATTTCCTCATAATCTAAAGCGATGGTATATAATTTATAATCTATTTTCTACCTTTTTAACGAACAGCTTGGCTCTTTGCTTTCATGACCTACACAAATGAGATATTTTATTGTAGCATCTTCTCATCATTTGCCGGAGGACACTCAATGAAAAGATTATTTATTTTAATCAGTGCTGCTCTTACATTATCATTGTTAACACAACAGACAGCCATGGCTTGGTCTCAAGAAGCAAGCAAAGTAGAATGCGGAAATGGTAAAACAGTCGCAGAGGCAGCAAGTAACTTAAATACTATATTAAATCAAGATTTTTTTAATGAAAAGTCAAATAGCTTCGTTTCGGCCCCTGTTATCCAAAAACTTGATAATGGCACATTTATGGTATGCGCTACTTTTAACTCTAATTATAGTTGGTCTAATTATTCATAGATAAATAATTAAACTTAAATAAGCAGCAGATTAGCAGAAAACTTTTAGGATCTATTGACAATCCTAAAGTTTGTCTTGCAAAAGAACTTTTTTTTGTAATCGCTCAGCTCGACGTGTACGGTCACGAACTTGGCCTACTAGTTGGCCACAGGCAGCATCAATTTTCTCTCCTCGAGTTTTTCGAATAATGCAGTTAATGTTTCCTGCCATTAAAATTTCTTGAAAACGATCGATAGTGGCTTGATCTGAACGTTGATAGATCGTATTCGGAAAGGGATTGAAAGGAATAAGATTAACTTTAATTTTTGATAGAACATCTTCATCTTTGAAGAGTTTAATTAATTGCCGGGCATGATCAGGCTGATCATTTATCCCAGCCAACATAATATACTCTATCGTAACATAGCGGCGGTTTGCATCTTTAAAATAATCTTTACATGCACGCATTAATTCTTTAAGGGGATATTTTTTATTGAGCGGCACGAGGATATTGCGTAACTCATCATTAGGGGCATGCAGAGAAACAGCCAAAGAAACATCGCTTCGTTCACGTAACTGATACATCGCAGGCACCAGACCTGCTGTGCTCAGCGTGACCCGTCGTTTAGAAAGACCATAACAAAAATCATCGAGCATCAGATCCATAGCCCTCACTACATTATCAAAATTAAGTAAGGGCTCGCCCATCCCCATCATCACGACATTCGTCACAGCACGATCATGGATCGCTTTATTGTGAGACAAGCTGCGCGTGGCAATCCAGAGCTGCGCAATAATTTCAGCGCTTTCAAGGTTACGGCTAAACCCTTGTTTACCGGTAGAACAAAAATCACAATTTAAAACACAGCCTACTTGAGAAGAAACACACAGCGTTCCTCGCGTTTTTTCCGGGATAAACACTGTTTCAATGCAATTACCGTCCTTTAGTTTGATCACCCATTTATGAGTACCATCTGGGGCGGTGCTTTCAAAAGCAATTTCAGGGGGGTTGATTTCGGCAACGGCTACTATTTTTTCTCGCAGACTTTTGCTGAAATTAGTCATCATCTCAATCTCACGCATACCATGAAAATGAATCCATTTTAGCGCCTGCTCGGCTCTATAAGATTTTTCACCCAGAGCAACAAAAAAATCTTGCATCGCTTGGCGGTTTAAACCAAGTAAATTAATTTTATCACTCTTAGGGGCTATCATAGTTTAAGCAAGTTCTGTGCTTTTTACGTAACTAACAATTTCTTCTGGCTTAAAGAAAAAATTAATTTCTTGTTTTGCATTTTCCAAACTATCAGAACCATGCACAGCATTATGATCGATGGATTCAGCAAAATCAGCACGGATAGTACCAATCGCAGCCTCTGTAGGATTGGTGGCCCCCATGATTTGACGATTTAAAGCTACGGCATTCGGACCCTCTAACACTTGAAGCATAACGGGACCCGAACTCATAAAACGAACGAGGTTATTAAAAAAAGGACGGTCTTTATGGATAGCATAAAAATCTTCTGCTTGTTTTTTTGTTAAAAGTGCCATTTTTGCAGCGACTATATGTAATCCTTCTTGCTCAAAACGACGGTTAATTTCACCAATAACGCATTTTGCTACAGCATCCGGTTTAATAATAGATAAGGTTTGTTCTTGTTGCATAGAAATCTCCTGGTTATGAGTGACCTATTTTTTGCAGTTCAACCTACTCTCTTATAGGCACCCAGCCAATGCAAAAGGCGTCCCACAAGGTAGAGAGGGGGAGGCGTATTATAGAGGATTGCATGGAAAATGCACTCAATATTCCGCTTTCTGAATTCTTTCTCCCCAATATTTTGCTTTTTCTATCAATTCTTTTTCCTGTAAGGTGGTTAATTCTCGGTTTTTTAATAATTGCTTACCCGCCACCCATACATCTGTCACTTGACTCCGCGATGCAGAATAAACAATTTGTGAGATTGGGTGGTAAACAGGCAGTGTTTCAATCGCTTCTAGATTAACGGCTATAAAATCGGCTGATTTTCCGACAGATAGTGAGCCCGTGATATGATCGATTCCCAAGGCTTTAGCACCCTGCAGGGTTGCTTTAGTTAATATGTCAGGGGCCGATAAACTTTCAGGATTGAGAGTGAGGTGTTTTGCCATCAACGCCGCAGAACGCATTTCTTCTAACATATTCAAATCATTATTACTTGCCGCACCATCTGTACCTAAAGCCACATTTAAGCCCTTTGCTCGTAATATTCCAACGGGACAAGCTCCACTGGCCAATTTCATATTAGACTGGGGGCAATGCACTATATTAGGTTTGCCTGATTGTAGTATTTCCAAATCTTCTTCATTAATTTGAGTCATGTGAATTGCAATTAAGCGGGGAGAAACAAGCCCAAGTTCTTGCAATCGATGCAAGGGTCTTTGTTTAGTTTGCGCTACGGATTGATTAACTTCATCTGCGGTTTCATGAATATGCATATTAATTTTTAAATCATATTTTTCTGCAAATTCTTTAACCCTAAGCAAATTCTTATCTGCAACAGTATAAATCGCATGAGGTGCTATCGTTATTTTAATACGATCATGATCTTTGTAAGACTCATAAAATGCTAACCCTTTAGAAAAATACTCTTCTGTATTCATGGCCCAGGCTGTGGGGAAATCAATGATGGTAATCCCTATAGCCCCTCGCATTCCCGCAATATTTGCTGCTTCCGCTGTGGCTTCTAGAAAGAAATACATATCGTTAAAACAGGTTGTACCGCTACGAATCATTTCAGCCATTGCAAATAGGGAGGCATCTCGCACAAACTCATGACTGACCCATTTTTTTTCAGCTGGCCAAATATGATTATTTAACCAATTCATTAAAGCCAAATCGTCGGCCAGGCCGCGAAACATATTCATTGCTAGATGGGTATGTGCATTAACTAATCCTGGAAGAATCGCATGTGTAGAATAATTTTCTACGATTCGCCCTACATAGCGTGTTTTAGCAAGCACAGCAGGCAAAATAGCTTTTATTTTCCCCTCATGAATAACCAACGCATGATCTTCTAAAATAGTGCTATTTTCTTCACAAGTGATAAGCCACTTGGCTTGGATAATTTGATCGATGGATTCCATGGGAAAGTCTCTTTTTTATGTAGGATTTATTCTGAATACCTTTTTAATCTTTTGTAGAGTGATTGAAAGCATAAGGTTTACAATCAAACAGGGTAGTAAGCTGGTCGGGGTTTAAAAGTAAATTTTCCTTGTTCTGCCGAGATAATTGTTTGATAAACCTTTCAATCTTCATGGCGGTTGATTTACCACTTAAAACTTGCCAGCATTGTATCATAGCAAGGGGTTTAAAACTGCGAGTATATTTACACTTTGCTGTGCCTGCAAGATGTTCCCGATAGCGCCGCCTGAGATGGGTTGTATAACCTGTATAATAATGACCATTCTCACAATTCAATACATATACCCAGTAACACGTCACATTAAGGGAAGAACTTTGCATAGATCAACCGCAATACCTTAACTCCGACAAGCTTGGTTTCTAAGCTGCCAGAGTGAGAGTTATTTTATAGCTAGCTAAAGTTTTATTTCTTTTTACACACGCCGCAAAATTTCTTGCAAGCGCATAAACAAAAATTGTAAACAAATCCTATCACGATTCCTAAAATAAATCCTCCTAACACTCCCCAACCCCCTCCAATAAAACCGCCCATCAGAGTGGGAGCATAACCGTGATAAAAGCTTCCGATATGTTCGATCATAGGCATCCCGAAGCCCCACATCCAGCCAGCCCAGGCAAGTAACATTAAAAATAGCCCCTTTGCCATGCCTAGGGCTACACCTAACGAACATATACAAACTTTAGCTTTGATGCATTCACCTGTATTCATCATAGCAGCGCTCTCCTGTGAAATTATCTGTCTCATTAAGTATAGCGGATGTAGCTCCTAATAGTACTAGGCTTTAATATGTATATTATGATATTTTTCATTAAGTTACTTATATAGGACGCTGATAATGCATTTTATTAATCCAGATCTCATAAAAAATATAAGAAGAGGTATCTACAAAAAAGCTCAAACGGTCAAAATTATTTTCCCTGCGGGATTAGGCACTATTGCACTTGATGAAGCCAAAGCTATTCTAAGCGACCCTTGGTTTGCAAGAAAATTCACAGGGGAGATATATTTATTAAAAAATGAAATACAAATTCGTTCTGTGTATATGTTTGCAATAGTTGAATTATTATTACGAAATTATTGCTTTTCGGATCTACGTCTCGTCATTTTTAAAGATAAAGTAATGGGGAAAAAAGCTTTCGAGAAAAAATCCCGGGAAATTAAGTGGGGTCATTATATTAATAAAACCATGTCGATCAAAATCAAAGTAGATTCTGTTTCTAGTAAGGCATTTCATGAAACAGCATTAAAACAAATATTAACGGAAATAATAAAACCCTATGTCTACGAAGTTATCAGCGGAGAAAACTCAAAAGAGACCACTTGTCTTTATGCTGAACTTTACAAAGATAAACTCACCATGAGTATTTCCTTAGCCGGCGAGCCGCTTTATAAGAGAGGATATCGAGAAAAATTAACGGCAAGCGCTCCATTAAGAGAAGACGCTGCCGCTTGCTGCATTAGAAAGGCTTTGTTATTTTCAAAAAAATATAATCCCCATTTTTCCCCAAGCACTGTTCTTATCCCATTTTCCGGTACCGGCACATTTGCTTTTGAATATTGCCAAACTTATTTTCAATTTATTCCAGCACTCTTGCAACGTAAATATGCTTTACAAAAAATGACTTTTTTTAGAAAATCTAATTTTGATTCTTTAATGAATAAATCTAGAGAATGCTGTTTATTTTCTCAATCTCAATCAGATAAAAATAATACCCGACTATTTTGCATTGATAACTCCAGCAATGCCAACGCGGCACTTAGAGAAAATATAATTTCCTTTAGCCATATAGCTGAAAGAATAAATTTTTTTTTACCTCCTATCACTAATCTACAGGATGATTTTTTCAAAATAAATCTCAATGCATTTTCTGGCAATATTTTTATGCTGTTAAATCCGCCTTATGGAATTCGACTAAGAAATAATTCTCCTACAATAACGTTGTATAAAAGGATAGCATCAAAAATCAATGATATTTTTCTCATTGCAAAAAAAAACCACTACAATGTACTTGGATTTATTCTGTGCCCCACTGAAGCAAGCTGGTCGGCCTTCATAAAAAATCTGACAAAATCAAATGTGGAGACATATCATTTCACACAAGGAGGTTTAGATATTCGAGTATGCCAATTTTTTATTTAACTATTTGCCTAACATCAAAAGAAAACTGAAGTATCTATTTTCTCTCTTCATGTCAGTCATAAAGAAGTGTTAGTATAGTCTATGAACTTCTCTCCGCTAACACATAAAGAGGTATATTGAGTGTCTCATAGCATTCCGTTGATCACAACTCTCGCTACAGCTTTCGGATTGGCCCTTCTATTCGGCTTTCTGGCGGCTCGTCTTAAACTTCCGGTATTAGTGGGGTATTTATTCGCAGGAATGTTAATTGGTCCGTATACTCCCGGTTTTGTAGCAAATGGTGAGATTGCCCGAGAACTTGCGGAAATTGGGGTCATGCTGCTCATGTTTGGAGTAGGGCTTCATTTCTCTTTCAGCGATTTAATAGCAGTATGGAGAATCGCATTACCAGGTGCAATATTGCAAATCATTATTGCAACCGTACTCGGGGCTTGGGTTGCCACTACTTGGGGGTGGGGATTCGGAGGATCAATCATATTTGGCTTATCTTTATCGGTTGCAAGTACTGTCGTACTTTTACGAGCCTTAGAAGTCCATAATCGATTAAAATCTATTAGCGGACGCATTGCGGTTGGCTGGTTAGTTGTGGAAGACCTCGTCATGGTTATTGTCATTGTCTTACTTCCTCCTCTTGCAGCCTGGCTTGATGGTAAGCTACATAGCGTAATGGAAAAAAATCTAATACATGCTCTTGTTTTTACTTTAGTAAAAATTTCGGCTTTTATTACTTTGATGATGGTAATGGGTCGCAAAATATTCCCGAAGATACTCGCGGAAATTGCACAGACTGACTCACGAGAACTGTTTACATTATGTGTTATCACAACAGCTATCACTATTGCTTTTATTGCTTCTAAATTATTTGATGTTTCTTTTGCGATGGGAGCATTTTTTTCTGGCATGATGATGCGTGAATCGCCGTTGAGTCATCGCGCCGTAACACATTCATTACCTTTAAGGGAGGCATTTGCTGTATTGTTTTTTGTCTCTGTAGGAATGTTATTTGATCCGCTGGTTTTAATAAATCATTTAATACAACTTCTTACTGTAGTGGGAATTATTGTTTTTGGAAAAACGATTATTGCTATAGCATTACTGGTATGCTTTCGTTACCCACTTAATACAGCATTATTAGTTTCTGTAAGCCTTGCTCAAATAGGAGAATTTTCTTTTATTCTTGCGGGGCTAGGAGTTAATCTAGGATTGTTGCCTGCTTCAGGGCAAAGCTTGATCCTAGCAGGAGCCCTCATTTCAATTGCGATTAATCCTGTGTTATTTAAGATAATCAATTTAATCTGCTTGCGAAAAAAAGAAAATCACAAATAGGGAGGCTTTTGAAAGCTTCTTTTTGCTTAATTAAAATTGTTAATTTTTAACTGCCTGATAATTCAAATAATATTTATTTCTCTCAAAGCCACAAAAATCTTAATTCTCGCCTATATTTAAGTTGAAACAGCTTAGCTGTAGTGTGGGAGTATGTTGCCCATGCTGATTTCCTAAAAACTTAAAAGGAGAAACGGCGAGGAGCAATTATGATTAAAAAATTGATGGTGTTTTTAGCAACTTTAATTTTGATTAACAGTACGTACGCGAACCCGGAAGGTGGCGTGGTAGCAGCAGGATCTGCAACCATTACCGCACCCGCTACGAATACAGTGCAAATTAATCAATCTACTGATAAAGCCATCATCAATTGGCAAAGTTTTAATATTAGCTCACAAGAAACTACACAATTCATACAGCCCAACGCTAGTTCAATCACACTTAATCGTATCAATCCCCAGCAAGGAGCCTCCCAAATTCTTGGAAAGCTCCAAGCGAATGGCAGGATTATTTTAGTGAACCAAGCAGGTATTTTCTTTGGCCCAGGATCCCATATTGATGTTGCGGGAATTATTGCCTCATCATCGGATATCACTAATGCAAATTTTCTCGCAGGCAATTATGTATTTGATCAATCATCTTCACTTTATAATGGTTCTATCATTAATCAAGGGACCATCATCTCAGCTAATCACGGCTTAGTGGCATTAGTAGGATCTGCAGTTTCTAATGAAGGCCTGGTTCAAGCGCATTTAGGGAATGTAGTATTAGCCTCCGGTAATAAATTTACGGTGGGATTAGATCAAACAAGCTTAATTAATTTTACTGTGGACGAAGGAATTACAAGCCCAGGAGTGGACAATACTGGCAACGCTCTTAAAGACGCAGTAAATAATAGCGGAACAATTATAGCCGACGGCGGCACCATCTTAATGACAGCAAAAGCGGCCCAGAATATAGTAGATCGTATAATAAATATGACAGGGGTGGCACAAGCTCGATCTGTCTATCAAAAAAATGGGGAAATTATATTAGCAGGTGATCAGGAAGGAACAACGTATGTTTCTGGCACATTAGATGCATCAGGGTTACAAACTGGAGAAACAGGCGGACTTATTAAAGTACTCGGAAGTCATATTTTTTTAGATAGCCCTGCTATTGTAAATGTAAATGGCGATATAGGCGGCGGTCAAATTTATATAGGAGGAAGTGGGCTAACAAATCCGCTTTCCCTACAAAATGCAAAAAATACTTTTGTAGCACTCGACACTCATTTATCGGCAGATACTATTACCCAAGGAAATGGCGGAAAAATTATTATTTGGTCGAATGTCCCCACTGATCCATATGATTCTAATGAAATACATGGCTCCACTTTTGTGGGCGGATTTTTCAGTGCCAAGGGCGGAATAAATGGAGGTGACGGCGGATTTATAGAAACCTCCGGTGGTGTCATTGATATTGACCACGTACAAGGCATGGATTTATCGGCGCCCCTTGGAAATACGGGAACATGGCTCATTGATCCTTCAAACGTCACCATTAGCTCTGGCGGTAATTCAAATATAAATTTTGCGAGTGGAACATATACTCCTACAACAAATACCACCAGTAATATTAATGTGGCTACCTTAAATGGAGGCTCCAGATTAGGATCAAGCAGTATTACCATTTTAGCTACGCAAACACCCGGAGGAAATGCAGGCACTATCACAGTGGATGCGCCTATTTCGTGGAGTAATGCAAACTCTCTCACCTTGACCGCTAGCAGCACCGTGACTCTTAATTCAACAATCACCAATACGGGTACAGGTTCTCTTACTATTAATGCTAACTCTGGCGCAAGTCCCATTATTTTTAACACAGGTTCTAATGTTACAACCGGAGGAAGTCAAACTTATAATGGTACCATCACTGTAAATGCACCTATCACATTACAAGGCTCTGCAATCACGGTGGGTAGCACCCTGAATGCCAATGCAAATAACTTAACATTGTTAGCTGATACAATGACTTTTTCGGGCGGTGCCAATTCAATAACAGGTACAGGCACATTGCTGCTCGCTCCTTTAACCACTAACGCCACAATAGGCTTAAACGGCGGAGCAGGCACATTACAAATAACCGGCTCAAATATTGCAGCCCTAGGAACGACTTTTAGCAGCTTAACTATCGGTCAAGCAACAACAACGGGAGCCATGAATATTGGAGGTGGTAATTTTGGAAGTCAGCTTGTTAATCTCAATGCAGGCTCTTTTACTGGTACAAATCCTAACGTTGTTATTGCAGGTACTTTAAATTTTAAAGCTAATACGATAGGAGGGGCTATTGGTACCAACCTCGATCCTGTTGCATTCTCAGCAACCACTCTTTCTTTGAATACCACAGGCAATGGCAACGCGGTTATCAGTTCATCAGGAGGCACTACTTTCGGTACCTCGAATCTAGGCACAGGCTCACTCACTTACACTCAAACCGGTGCAGGCGGCACCGTCAGTCAATCCGGTACCATCACAGCAGGCACCTTAACTGCCACACTGACCAGCGGGGCTCTGAATTTACTTAATAACAATACAATTGCTAATCTCGGCCCCATCACCGCGCCTGGCGGATTGAACTTATTCAACGGCAACAATGCCATCACCGTCACAGGTAACATTACCACCACCAATACTCTCGCTAGAATTAACACCGGCACCAACACCTACACACAAAATAATGTCGATATTAGTACCGGCTCAGGCACGATTGCTATTCTAGCTGATAGCATAGCC
>JAJNBC010000030.1 GCA_021156085.1 Gammaproteobacteria bacterium
AACGTTATGGGGCTTTTGCAATTCTGTTTTAATTTGTTCTTGTCCTCGCTGATGTTGAACGCCCTTGAATAAGGAATACCCTCCGGAAGTTACCGCTACGGCTGCTGCAGCCGGAGCAGCGAGAGCACTGGCTGAGAGGAGAATAGCACAGGCAACAATGCTTAGAGCAAAGGTAGCTAGGCTCTTTTTTAGTTCGGAGGGGAGAGACAAATTTTCCATATTAACTCTAAATTTTTCCGCTTCCTCAGGGCTTAGCCTGTTGTCTCTTCTTTTAATATGGATCTCTTCCACCTGAGATCGAATATATTGCTTTGTACTTTCTGCTAGCGGGCTATTTTTCAATAAAGCATTCACTTTCTTGGATTTTTCTTCACAATCCCATAAAAGGGCTTCTTTATGTAGAGGGGTAAGCAGGTGGAGAAGGGTGCTATCTTCTTCTGAAAGCGGAAGTTCTAGTGGAAAATGATCTCGGTCAACAAGCTTGTCTTTTTCCTCTGTTTGAGTATTTATAATACTTTGGATAAAAGGAATAATAATTTCATTCTCAACAGGCATAGTACAGACCTTAGTAAACGAGCCACTAATTTCTTCTAGTAAAGCAAAAAAAGGAGGGTTATTTTGGACGAAATCTTCTTGCAGCGCCTTTTTCATAAAAGGATTTAATCCTAATATAAGGAAGAAGGAGGTAGGGGCTCTGTCTTCGCATATTTTGACTACCTTTTCTGAGTATTGAGAAATCTGTAAAGGTCTCCAAACATTATTTGGATGTCTACTCAACTCGATAAGCTTTTGTAGTTGCGCGAGAAAGTTATCTGCACCTGGAAGTCCTGCCACTGCTTTTGCATATAAGTCTAATAAAAGTTCAATTTCTGTTTGGGGAGCAAGCGTAGGCTCTTCTTCTAGCCGTTCGCAATAGTGGCTATAAGCTTTAATAAAATTACGTAAGCATTTAATTTCTACTCCTTTCAGAGCAAGTAATGAATTTTCAGAAAGAAGAGATTCAAGAAAGCTTAAAAGCTCTTCTATTTCTAGAAGTATATATGGGACATGACTTGGTTTTTCTATTGCTTGCAGTTCTGGAAATCCAAAAAGACCGTAAGCAATAGAAGTGAATAACTCTTGGGTAGGATCATCATTTCTAAAGATACCCTGACTGGCTCCTTCCAAAACCTTAGTAAGCATGTGTTTTGCTTGCGCAGCTAAAAGAATTTCTTTCGCAACGGCGAATTGCTTGCAATCTAAAGCCCAGCGTAATAAGGTATTGTGTCGGTCTGAATCTTTTTTTCCAAAATCATAGCCTTCTACCGCAAGGAGGGTTTTAATTTGATGAAGCATGTTTTGAGTGAGCTGAGCACGATGTGTATGGCAAAGGATGAGCATAAGCGGGGAAAAAAGATGAGGATACTCCTCGCTGGGGTAGAACCGGAAGCCACTATTTAGGAAATTAGCATCTGCCCCCTCTAAGGCCTGCAATTTTTTTTCAACGCTGTGTGCTGCGTACCATTGCTCCCAAAGAGTAGGTTCATCATTTACCCTTTCTGGTTTGGTTATCTCAATTAGCTCAGATGGGTCTTTGTGTTGCATATTAATTGTTTACCTTTATCAGTTGGGGTTTATATTTTATTTAATTCATAAATCAAATTGCTAGTGGCGCCAGAAGTTATAAAAATATTTTTATGAACGAGTTCTTTTAATTCCCGTTGAAGTGTTCTCCGTGTTACATCGGGGCAAATAATTCCAAATTCCTGAATAGTAATACTCCCATATTTGGAAATATATTCAATGGCTAGCTTTTGCCTGTTCGATAAGCGATATTTTTTTATCATTATTTCTTGTTCGATTGCACGTTTACCGAGTAATTTTACTTCTAGTAATTGTGTTGATAATCCATGTACAAAATATTCGAGCCATTGAGTCATATCCATACTGTTTTGCCGTACGCTTTGTATGGCTTGATAATAATTAGGTCTATTACGATCATAATATTCACTTAAAGTGAATAATTTTTTAAAATCATAACCCCGCTGATAAAGACATAAGGTAGATAGCAATCGCGCTGTACGACCATTACCATCTAAAAATGGATGAATATGTACTAATTGAAATTGAGCGATGCTTGAAATTAACACGGGATGTATTTCCTTTTCAGTGTTTGCCCATTTTATTAATTCTTGCATCATTGGGGATATTTCATACGCGGGTGGCGGAGTGTAAATGACGTTTTTTGTTTTGGAATTAATTACATAGTTTTGTATTTTTCGATATTCACCAGGCGATGCCGAATTTCCACGTACTCCCTCAACTAGGCGTTTATGAATTTCACGAATTAGCCCTTCAGTAATAGGCGCGCCTTCTCCAATATAATGAGACACTAAATCAAATGCATTACGGTAATTTAAAAGTTCCCTAGCATCTTCACCATTCACTCCCTCAGGATGATGGCCTTCCCAAATTTGCTCAGCTTGTGCAAGAGTAAGGTGGGTGCCTTCAATATGAGTGGTATGATGTGCTTCCAAGATCAATGCTTGGCTTTGCATTTTGGCGAGCCACTCTTCTGACAAGGTTGCAGCCTCAAGAAAACCACGTGCGTGTTCAATCGTAGTGAGATCATTTGCAATGAGATGGGTGATAGAGAATTGTGGCTTGAGCATACGTATTACTCCGTGCCCCCATCATATCAATGTCGCAAGATTGTCGCAAGTTTTGTCGCGAGATTGTCGTAAGAGGGGTGGCAAGGGTGTGTCTTGAGAAATATTCAAATAAATCAGGCGCTACGGCTGATAACTATAATTACCGCAAGTCTTAAATTAGCCCGGATACTCGCCGCTCATCCAGTTACTTAGGCTTATCAGACGGCGAGAGGGGTGCTTGGTTGTCGGGAACGTTATGGGGCTTTTGCAATTCTGTTTTAATTTGTTCTTGTCCTCGCTGATGTTGAACGCCCTTGAATAAGGAATACCCTCCGGAAGTTACCGCTAC
>JAJNBC010000031.1 GCA_021156085.1 Gammaproteobacteria bacterium
TTTAAAAAATTATAACGTGAATAATGAGCGCATCCAAATCGCCAATTATCAGATGGATTTAGCCCTGAGAAAATTGAAAGGATCTCTATGAATCACACAAAGAAGCCTGTTAACACCAAGCGATTTTGTCGTATGTTAATTACCAAGCGACTTTGTCGCATTCATTAATTACCGAGGGAAATTGACGAATCTAATTAATCAGTGATTTTCTAGAAATACTTAAAAGTATTTTTAGAGGTGTGTATGGCTTAGAAATTCAAAAGAAAATGAACGCTATAGAGTTAGCAGAAAAATTAGGTAATGTAGCGGAGGCAGCACGTATCAGCGGCTGTTCTCGTGAAACAATTTATAGAAATAAGCATATCCTTAAAGAAAAAGGCCCTTTGGCTCTCAAGCGTACTTTTCGATCTGATATTATTCACAAAAATAGGACTGCCAAAAACATTGAAGATATAGTCATCACTTTTTCAATCAAAAACCCTCGCCTTGGACAGGCACAACTCTCTGCTCACATTAAATCTCACTATGATATTGAGCTTAGCCCTAGCGGCGTGAGGCAAATTTGGCTTCGAGAAAAAATGAATACGACAGCTCTAAGAATCCAAAAAGCCAAATCCTCACTGACTGTTTTGTAGTAAGGATTGATTAAATTAAAATTAATTGATATTCTACTACGACAAAATCGCTCGGTAATTAGTCCGACATTTTCCCTTGGTAATGACACTTCTATAAAGAAGCCTGTTGTTCCGTCAGCAGTTCTACTTGAATATGTGTATTTCGGCTTGCCTCGAACCCGATTTCAAGTGTTCGTTACAACCGAAATACGCAATTGCTAATCAAACAATTCAGCATGAGATCCAAGTCTCGCCAATCGCAAAGTAGATTGATCTGGTTTACTGTAAATTAATAAAAGGTCAGGTTTAATATGGCATTCACGATAACCGTTCCAATTACCGCTTAAAGCATGATCAAGATTCTTTTCTGGCAGTAGTTTATCGCTTAATAAAAATTTTAAGATATCGGATATCAGTGATTCTAAGTCTTTCCTATAGCGCGGCATGGCTTTTATGCGCCTGTAATCTCTTTTAAATGCCTTTGAACGCTCAATCGTCCTCATTTAAATCTTCCATAAAAGAGCGAATACTCTTAAAACGTTTTCCTTTACCTTCTTCAAGCTCTTCTATAGCTTTTCTAGTAGATGAGTTAGGAACTCTTATTTTAAAAGGCAGGCGCTTTTCCTCTGCTATACGTAGCATGAGCAAACGAATAACATCTGATATGGATAAACCCATTGCTTCGAGGGCCTCACAAGCACGTTCTTTTGTATTCGTGTCAATACGGGCACGAACGTAAGTATCTGATATGGACATAAAAATAACTCCCTCAATGAATATATTATATATACTAATTGTAGTCCCATTGTGACTACATATCAAGTAGGTTAAATACAGAAAACCATCTGCTCTACCCTGCATATTTTTTATTAAATTATCATATTAGATACGATTCACTGTACTTCCTCAACAAAGCCAAAGAGGCCTCATTTTGACCTGCTGATTTTTCCAATATTTCACTCATAGATCGAAGATAATAATGCAGGGTCAATGGTGGCTGACTAAGAAAACCTCCACTTAGGGCTACTTCTGTTAATGCCTGCATCATCTCAAAATAATGGGTTTGTTCTTCAAGAAATTCTGTGTAACAGTTTATTATTTTTACAAGTTCGTTTACGCTATGGGGGTCAGCCATGGCTTGATCTCCTGTATAGATTAAGTTGTGGTATGTGGCGCGTATGTGTTAGCTGCACTGCGCGTCACGACATTTTTTAAAGTAATAAAGTTTAATTTAAATTTAAACTTTATTTTATTTTCTATCGCTTGTCAATTATAATTAATACTAAATTAAAAATTCTGATTGAATAGGTAAAAGATTAATGAGAAAAGAAAGGGAAAAAGAATACAAAGAGGGTAGAAAAGAAAAAGAGAATTTAATAACTATGACATTTCAATGCCCAGTTTCTCTTAAAAATTCATTTAAATCTAAAGTTTCTTCTGAAGGCAAATCAGTTAGACACGTTCTCGTCTATCTAATGGAGAAATACGTACAGGATTTATGATTGAACTCGAAGGTAGAATTTAATCAATTGTTCACTCTCAATTTATCCTCCATGAATTTTGAAGCAGGCTATCTATCTGCCTATCTGCCGCCAAGAAAACAAGAAGCTATCCTTAATTAAGCCAAGGTAACTGCACTACACTTGAAGTACACCACTGTAGCAAAATTGTAGCCACTTATGGCAGAGTACTCATGTATTACGGGCTAGTTAGATCAATCTTAATTCAGCTAAATCATCGTAAGGTATTGATTGTTAATAAAAAATAAAGCTGACTATCCTGTCTCATAATGCTGAGGTCGGTGGTTCGAGTCCACCCATAGCCACCATATAATCAATAGTTTACGTTACAAACCCAAAATAGGATAGTAAAGACAGGTTGCAAATAGGTTGTAAATTGAAAATACCATAAACCACATAGCGGCTTCGACAACAAGTAAAACAGTTTATAACTTTCAAAAGGGGATTTTAGTCCCAAGTGCGACAATCACCTGGGCGGTGTCTATTCTGAAGTGCGACTTCCTATTAAATCGGATAGTTTTCCAAAAGCTTGCTGAAATACCTCGCTAGGGGTTTGATAATTGAGGCATT
>JAJNBC010000017.1 GCA_021156085.1 Gammaproteobacteria bacterium
CAATCCCTCAATAAGACTAGACCTTCCGTCCAGCGTCGTTGCATTCTACAGACCTCTCCTCCTTTGTCAACTCTGTTCTTTAAAAAAATTTATGGTATCCTGCTGTACCCCTCAATGGAGCCCATATCCTGTGACTAAAAATCCCAAATTACCTGATCTAGAAGCCTCACTAGCAGAAATTAATGCCCTTATAGAGCAAATGGAACAAGGCAATTTAAGCCTTGAGCAATCCCTCACACAATTTGAACGAGGCATCACTTTAATCAAGCATGCCCAAAAAATCCTCTGCACAGCCGAACAAAAAGTACAATTACTAATACAAAACAAAGACGAGGAAAAACTCACTGACTATGAGAATAATGAAGAATGATCGTCTCCTTAGTAGATTTAATGGAAACTTGTCAGTCACGCCTCACAAAATTTTTTAATTTCTATCTACAAAAAAAAATAAGCGAAGCTCCTCTCTTACAGCAAGCCATGCATTATGCCGTGTCAAATGGTGGAAAATACTTGCGTCCTTTGCTAGTGTACGCCACCGGCCATATTTTTAACGCATCATTAGAAAACTTAGATATACCCGCTTGTGCTGTTGAATTAATTCATAGTTATTCGCTGATTCACGATGATTTACCTCCTATGGATAATGCCGAGTTACGGCGGGGCAAGCCAGCTTGCCATAAAGCCTTTACAGAAGCTATGGCTATTCTTGCAGGAGATGCTTTACAACCTCTGGCCTATGAAATCATAGCTCGCCATCCTTCAAACTTAAACACAGCACAACGGTTAGCTATGATCGATATGTTAGCTCATGCCAGCGGACTTGATGGAATGGCGGCGGGCCAAGCACTTGATATCATGGGGGTTGATTCTTTGCCTACGCTTGAACATATGTACGCCTTAAAAACGGGGGCATTATTCTCAAGCAGTGTAAGATTAGGTATGCTTGTCGCCGATATTAAAACACATCCTTTATTAGAAAAATTTGCCGAGACTGTGGGTTTTGCTTTCCAAATTCAGGATGATCTTCTCGATCTTGAAAGCAATTCTGCTATCACAGGAAAACCGGCAGGACTAGACGCAACCAATAAAAAAGTGACCTATCCAGCGCTTATGGGCATAACCCGCGCCCAGGAAAAAGTGCAAGCATTACTTACTCAAGCGATTTATACACTCGAACCTTTCGAACATAAGGCAGATCTCTTGCGCGAATTGGTTTATTCCATTTTGCAACGTAAAAAATGACAGCACTAACAAAAAATAGCATAATGGGCGTAAAATAGGCTTAGCTTGAAATATTAAAGAGTAAATTCATGTACTGTCCTTTTTGCAATGCAAATGATACTAAGGTCACTGACTCTCGCTTGATCCGCGAAACAAATCAAGTGAGACGACGTCGTGAGTGTCTATTGTGTAAAGAACGCTTTACCACCTATGAAGTGGCGGAACTGGCGTTACCTTCGGTAATTAAGCGAGACGACAGACGGGATTCATTCAATCAAGAAAAATTACGAGCGGGTATCTTACGGGCTCTGGAAAAACGCCCTGTGGGATTAGAAAAAATAGAAACAGCTATTAGCCATATTATTCATAAGGCACGTGCTTCGGGCGAACGTGAAATTAGCTCCAAGCAAATTGGTGAATGGGCAATGGAAGAATTACGTAATCTAGATCAAGTCGCTTTTGTGCGCTTTGCTTCAGTTTATCGTAGCTTTGAAGATATTAATGAGTTTCGAGAAGAAATAAGCCGCTTAGAACATGACAATACGAGGAAATAATATGAATCCGATCGCACGTCGTCTTGCTCGACAATATGCATTACAAGCATTATACCAATGGCAAATATCCAAAACGCCGTCGGCTAATATTGAGGCTCAATTTTTATCAAAACAAATCAATAAAAGAACCGACTTAGATTATTTTAAGGAATTAATTCATTCTATTCCTGCACAGCACACTGAACTCGATCATCACATGATGCCTTTTTTAAGTCGTCCTATTAATGAAATCGATCCTATTGAATTGGCGGTCTTACGCTTAAGTATTTATGAATTAGCAAAACGTCCTGATATTCCTTATCGGATTTCTATCAATGAAGCATTAGAGTTAACTAAAAAATATGGCTCTGTTGAAGGATTTAAATTTGTAAATGGTGTCTTAGATCATGTAGCACGTCAATTACGAAAAGACGAGATTATTGCAAGAAAATGACTCTTCATGAATTTGATATCATAGAAAAATTTTTTAGCCAGCAATCCGTACGGCGTTCTGATGTTATCTTGGGAATAGGTGATGATGCAGCCATTGTACAAGCGCCACAACAAGATTTAATTTTAACTATCGATACCTTGGTAGAAGGTGTTCATTTCCTTGAAAATACATCCGCCTTTGATATTGGCTTTAAAGCTCTAGCAGTTAACTTGAGCGATTTAGCAGCGATGGGAGCGACCCCCGCGTGGATCACACTTGCGCTCACTTTACCCGAGGTAGATGAAAACTGGCTTAAAGATTTTAGTTGCGGGATTTTTGAGTTAGCACAGCGTTATAATGTACAACTCATTGGTGGTGATTTAACACGAGGACCTCTTGCAATTACAATTCAAGCGCATGGATTGATACCCCATAACCAAGCTATAAAACGTCAGGGCGCAAAAAAAGACGATTTGATTTATGTTACTCACACCTTAGGGGATGCAGCAATGGGTTTGTTGTATGCCCAAAAAAAAATCTCTATCAATTCTATCTTTGAAAAGGTGATTTTGACGCGGCTACATCGTCCTGAACCACGCATCCCCATAGGAGAAAAATTACGCGGCATTGCAAGTGCTGCGATTGATATCTCAGATGGACTAGTGGCGGATCTTGGGCATATTTTGAAAAAAAGCGATGTAGGAGCCATCATTTATGTAGATCATTTACCTTTATCACGAGCACTCTATGAATCCCTTTCATACGATCAAAGAATGGAGCTCGCCCTGAGCGGCGGAGATGATTATGAGTTATGCTTCACCGTTCCTCCTGAGAAAAAAAAGTTACTTAATTTTGAGTGTACGTGTATTGGAATGATTACGGATATAAAAGGATTGCACTTGCAATCAAAAAATGGGCGCCCCTATGTTTTGAAAACCCCAGGCTATCAACATTTCTAATTTTATAAGAGCCTGTTAAAATCTCGCTAGGACGGGCCGGAAAACAGCGATTTTAGAGAACCGTAGCAGAGCATACATAGAAGTATGGGAGCAACGAATCGCAGAAAATCGCTGTTTTCCAGTCGACATAGTAGAAGTTATAAATAGGCTCTAAGGATTTTTATGAGAAATTATTCACCTCAACCCCTTCCTTCTTCGATGTGGAAAAAGTCCTCTCACTTTATTGCATTTGGTTTTGGAAGCGGTGCGGCACCTTTTGCACCCGGCACTTTTGGTACATTGATGGGCATTCCCTTTTATCTCGCTATGCAATCATTATCTCATGTCTTATATCTAATATTACTTGTCCTCATTATTCTCGCCAGTATGTGGCTATGTGACAAAGTAAGCAAAGAAATAGGCATACACGATCATTCAGGTATGTGTTTAGATGAAATAGTAGGTTATCTTGTAACAATGTATGCTGCGCCGCACGGTATACTTTGGATCTGGCTAGGATTCCTTTTATTTCGCTTATTTGATATTTGGAAACCCTGGCCTATTAATTATATCGACGAAAAAGTAAGCGGCGGAGTCGGTATTATTTTAGATGATGTGTTGGCAGGGGTTTATAGCATGATCATTCTGCGTATATTAAGCTGGATATAAGTGAGTCATCCTAACATTTTTATTCTACCTTTGCCGAGGCTTTATATTTTCCGGATTCGATGCCGCATCAGCGAGCTGGCATAATGCCTTAGATAATCCTTTTTGTAGTCCATCGCAAAATAGATAGCTACCGCCTAGTATAGGTGCACTGCTTACACTTGAGAGCATACCCATTAAAAGAGCATTGGCTACATAAAGACCCATTAAACTCGTTCCGCCCGACAAGGGAATACATGTGATGGAAAAAACTAACATTGCTCCACCCGCCAAAGCCATCAATGCTCCGCCTAATTTTTTCCATGTCACTGGCTTGCCCTGCGCCACCTCTAGTGCATACGTTCGTAAATTGTTTATTGCCGTTAGATCGCCAGGATTCTCTATCACTGCATTTGCAAGCTCGAAAGCTTTAGTTAAATCTTGTGTATCTTCAAGAGACAATGAAGGCGAGAGTAATAATGCTTTTATTTCTTTGGCTACTACTGTTCCTAGTTGATCAAGAATAGAATTACGCCTTTCTTCTAATTTATCCGCAACAGAATTATCCTCTTTTCCTTGCGGAGCAGGAATAGCATTCCCATCATGGGCTTTTAGCGCATCTTCTAGTTCTCGGGCAACTTTATCAAGTTTAATTTTTTTAACCGCTTCTTCAAAAGCATGTCCGAAAAACCCGAAATTATTGTCAGCCTTAGGACGGAGCGGACCTCGCCAAATAGCAAAATGAATTTCCTCAAAATAGCAAGCATAGCCTTCTTTATAAAGCACTTCCGCATAATATCGTCCTACTAATCTAGGGTCGTTATTAAATGCACCGCACCCAAAAGCAGTCAATACCGGTATATGCACTCCTCCTTCTTTTGCTGCTATTAATTGAGCCCGAATTTCACGCTTAATAATAGATTCATTCCCGGGATCACTCTGTGCTTGTCGCACATTGCCGTAGATAGGTGCGGCAGAAGTAATAACAGCCACTGTAAAAGGATCACAAAGCTGATACTCACCCGGTTTTTCAGGGGGAGGACGTTGAGTAAATGTTACTGCAGGCGTAAACCAAGCTTCTCCTTCTTGTAACTCGGTTTGATAGTCTGGCCTTGCAGCATCCTTTAGATAGTATTTATATTGAAACCCGTCTTTGCCCCACGCATATTTGATTAAAGCAAATGCGAAATCAGAGCAACGAAAAAAAATTTCTTCCAAAGCATTGGCGCCGATAAAAGCGCCCCCTCCTAGGTTTCTTCGATTCGCAGGATTTAATACTCCCAGCACTTTGCCAGGACGTTTTCTGCTTAGATTTTCTGTATAAGCAATAATCTCCGCGCAATGCAATTCATACTTAGTATCCAAAGGATCTGATGGAAGTTCTACTGGCGATGCTTGGGGTGGGTGTGTATCCTCTTCTTTTTTCTCAACAGCAGCGGCCTCAGCTGCTTCTTGGGGCGCTTCTCCTTTTTCACCTACCGCCGTCCCGAGAGGTGGCGGAGCAAAATAAGAAAATGTTTGCATCTCCTCATATTTCTTTTTAAAACCAGGTGTTTTCATGATTGCTAAAAGATTAGCAGCAAGTATTTTTACGTTCTTTAAATGGTCTTTGTGCTTTCGGGCTTCTTCTGGATTTTCTGTTTCTATCTGAGGATATCTCTCCAGCTCTTCCATTTTAAAAGGCAATCCGTCGTTACCTTGCTCAGCTTCTTCTTTGGTTAATACACGGATCCCGCACCATGCACTTTTTTTACAGGATTTCTCTTCTCTTCCTTCAACCTCAATCCCCACCTCAACACAACCCAGTTTAATAGCAAGCGGCTCAGGTTCTTTTTCTTCGTGCAATGCTTGGTTTTCATTGTCTTGCGGCATAAATTTTCCTTGTCTTGCAAAAATTATTTTCTGCTAAAAGTATAGACTATAGGTATGAATTATTATTTTTATGTCATCTTTTTTAATGAAAAATACCATGTAAAAACACAAGCTTACACATGCCCTAAATGCGAATAGAGTTAAAATTATCCATAATCAAATACAAGGCTTTAAAAATGACCCCTCTGAGCTACTTATGTTATCATGCATCTATTCTAAGAGGATACAAAATAACGAGGCTTCTTAAATGCTGAGAAATAACTAACGCCTGTTAATTTTCGCTATAGGACTGTATTTCATTATTCCAAAGATGAGCTTGTCTCAAAAGGTTTAATAATCTCTAGGGTAGGAAAATGAGATTGTATTAACGCGGCATCTGCAGATAAAAATAAGAGCTTTAAATTGGGTCCTGCATCTTGGGTAAAATAAACAGCTATACCTTGTTGGCGCAATGCCCAAATCTTTTGCGTGACTGCCACTGTCTCAGGCAATGCATATTGAATAGGCGGCCAAGCAGAAAGCATCAAGCTATGCATCGTTAATGCATTGGATTCTGCAGTTTTACCTAACAAAAGAAAATCTTTTTCATCAATTGCCTTTTTAATTGCAACCAAATCTTGATTCACTTTTTCAGGCCATAACGAATAAAACATATTGGTATCTACTGTACGCTGCATAGCTTCTCGCGAGCTGATAGGTTTTTCATTTTCATTGACCATCAGCAATCCTATGCATAATTCTGCCCACACGGCGGAAATTTCTTTGCCATAGCTATCCATACCACTCCTCTCAATCCCTTTGCTCCACTCTACAAATCCGGGCCAGAGGGAACGACACGCGCTACCACTCCCTAGCCTGGCTAAAATGGATAGCTGATGGCTATCGAGCTGCCAATCAAATAATTTATTTAACGCAAGAACAAGCGCCGCAAAACCTGAGGCAGAAGAGGCTAAGCCCGCAGCAAGAGGAATATTGGTCTTCGTTTCCACGCGAAAATGCCAAGAATGTCTTCCGCGGAATAAATCAAGAAAAGACTCCAATCGCCTACTAAAATTTGAAGATAAACTCATCACTTCGCCATTCAACATAAAAATATCTTGTGCTTGTTCATTCAAGCACAATTCTGTAGATGTACCTTTACTGCCAAGCGAAATAGACAAACTTGAAGTCACTGGCAAATTTAATTCTTGATCGCGCTTGCCCCAATATTTACATAATGCAATATTGGTGGGGGCAAATGCCTTAACGAGCAAAGGATTCGCTAAATTTTCTAATCGATCGCCTAGAATCTGATTAATGACATCCTGTTTTTTCACAATATACTCCTTGTGTTGCTACTGCCACTGGAATTTCTTTAGCACCTTCTACGGCAAACTGCGATAGCTCAGGATCGCTTATGGCACCTAAAGCGACCACGCAATCTCCTAAGCCTGAACCAGAAATTTTCGCGCCCCACAAAGTAGATTGTAAACGTAATTTCTCAATAATATACCGCAAAGTGGGGGTATTCACGCCTAATGCATCCATCAATCCCTGTTGTATATTCATTAGCTGGCCTAATGCCCTCACATCTTTCTCCTCCGCAGCAGCAATCCCTTGTTGAGCGCACTCATCAATAGCGTGCAATAATTGCTGATATAATTGAGGATAGCGAGAAAAAAATGTTTCTACTTTATTAACTGCAGTGACGGTAGGCGTTTTACTACCTGAATAAACGAGGGTAATAGGAGAAATAAAATCTATTTTTTTTGCCAAAAAAGGTTGTGTGCGATAAGCCACCAGACCGCCTAATACACAAGCAGCTACATCTGCACCTGAACCCAACCCTTGTACTTCTTGCACAATACTACGCGCCTCCTGAATTAATTGAGAAGATGAATATGAAAGGTGTAACCAGTGAGTGAAAGCAGCCAGCGTTGCCACAGTGACAGCCGCGGATGAAGCTAAGCCAATATGCTCAGAAAACTCGGATTCAACAGTCAGAGTACAGCCTTGCTGCAGGTATTTTTGAAATTTCTTAAAAATAGCTAATATAAATTGAAAAGGTGGAATTATCTCAAGTTGCGTCAATTTTGTTTTATGTGTACCTAGAGAAGAAATTAACTCTATTTGATCGTCAGTACGGAGTGTTAATTGCACATGAATACGTTTTTCTACTGCACATACTAACGCATAACCCTCATATAACACCGAATATTCACCTAATAACATGATGCTTCCGGGCGCAGATGCTTTAATTAACATAGACGCCTCGCGCTTCACATTGAATAGGAATAATTTCCTGCTGATAGCGATGTGAAATTTCGTGCAATACTGCTACATCTTCAATGGCAATTAAAACAGCGCCTGCATTGTTTCCTGCCACCGCACCTGCACCGCTAATTTTTGCTGCTCCCCCTTTTTTCTCAATTTCCATAATAAGTTGTTGCACTCTTAAGGGCACCACACCAATCGCATTTAATAGCTTATGATTTTCGCGCACAGCGAAAATAGCCTCCTGCATTTTATTTAATTTTAATGCATTATCGAGCGCGTCAGTGACTGCTGCAAAATCATGGCTTATTTCGCCATTTTTAAAGTAAGTGCTTGCGGCTACAATGCATTCTCCCGTATTCGTTTGAGGTTGACCTGTATTGACCAAATAGAGAGGCAATACAGGGGGCACTCTCTTACTTATTTTTCCTTCCTTAAAATAAAGACAACCTCCGTGTAAAGAACTTTGTAAATCAAGGCCGCTTGATTTTCCATGCTGTGCCCTTTCAGCTTGATGGGCTAAATTGAAAAGCGCATCAGTACTCAGCGTTATTTGTAGATAATGCGCCAATCCAACCAATATACTTAAGATTGCCGCCGCTGACGAACCCATCCCGCAGCCTATCCAACTATCTGTTTGCATGTGGATTCGCATTTCTCCAAGTGACTGAATACTCGCCACCTCTAATAATAAACCTACTGCAAATTGAACTAATTCAAGGGGCTTATGAAGCACTTTCTGTATCTCTAAATTTCCTTTTAAAAAATCTTCATAATTCCGTTTAATACGATCTTTTAATTGCATCAAGGCTGAAAAAGTTAAAGTATGCTCGATCATCTTATTTTGAAAACAAAAAGTAATGTGTGACTCTGGCTGGGCAAGTACCGTCGTCTTAACATAGCGATTCACTGCCATTACTAACGCGGGGCAACCATACACTACTGCATGCTCACCCGAGAGAATTAATTTTCCAGGTGCAATGGCCTGCGTAGGAGGAAGTATTTTCATGTGCGTTTTTCATAAATTCGGCGATGATTACGAATAGCAACCAACCGAAATGACCCTGATTGATAATCAGGAATTTCACAAAGACTACCATCTTGCGAATAGGGAAAAGAATAAAATGTTTCATACTCAGGATAAGTCAATGTAATACGCTCTGCAAAAAGCCTTTGATGCTGCTCCGCATTTAATATTTGTTGATATCCCGACTGAATAACACCACTAAAAAACTCAGCCACACACCCTGAACCATAGCTATAAAAGCCCATGCGCTTGCCACTTAAATCTTCGTGGGTTAAGTCTAGCAAAGAAACTAAGCTAACATATAAAGAAGCCGTATAGCTATTTCCAATCTGTCGCCCATATTCTAGAGAATGGTTTATTTGTTTCTGCAATATAGTTTCGGATAATTTATCTGCACCAGAAATTTTGGCTAAATAGTGATGGGCTTTTTCTACCAAACGAGGCACGGGCATGTGATAGCAAAAATAATCATGATCTATGAATTCACGTTGGGCTAAAATACTATATTGATGCCATGTTTTCTCGAGCATATGCAAATAAAGCTTACTAGAGTATTTTCCTTCTACAAAAGCAGCATCTGCATAATTAGGTCGCCAGAAATCCATTACATTTTCTGTCATAACACCATATTCTGGATCAAATGCCACAATACGGGGATTGACAGATAACACCATCGCTACTGCACCACACCCTTGCGATGATTCACCAGGTGTATTTAACCCATAACGTGCAATATCGGAAGCAATGAGTAAAATTTTTTTATCTGGATGTTGGCGTAGAAAAGGTAGCGCCAATTGCAAAGCAAAAGTCGCACTATAACAAGCTTGTTTTAACTCAATGACTCTGCACTGCTTAGGTAATCCTAATAAATCATGCACATAAATACCGGCCGCTTTGGATTGATCAATGCCCGATTCTGTAGCAAACAATAACATCTCAATAGAATTTAAATCCACATCACGGATAGCACCTTGCGCAGCAGCCGCCCCCATGGTGACAATATCTTCATCTGGCGCCGGCACTGCCATTTTATACTGGCCGAGACCAATACCATACTTATCGGGGTGCACGCCACGTGCTTCTGCTAGACGCGCTAAATCCAGCGCATAATGCGAAGTATAAAAAGAGAGCGTATCAATACCCGCTTTAAGCACTATCTTACTCCTCGTTCTTTGTACGTTTAGGTCTTTGGCTAAGAAGGCCATCTGCGGCCAATTTTCTGCGACGCTCTAATTTTATATGACTTTTCATTAACTCGCCGGGGTTAGTTTGCGCGGCCAATAAAGATAACTCTCCGCATAATACGGCACAGGCAGCTATAATTGCTAAGCGCCGTGCATTTTCTCCTGGCGCGCGTTCTTCTAAACAACCTAATTGGCCCAAATTTTCTTGAACAAAATCAAGATGCTTACCACTACCTACGGTGCCCACAATGACATTAGGCAAAGTCACTGTGAAATATAAACTGTCATTTTGCAATTCAGTATGAACAATACCTTGTGAACCTTCAATAATATTCGCCGCATCTTGTCCTGTTGCTAAATAAAAACCTAATAACATATTAGCAAAATGCGCATTGGCTGTGCGGATACTACCCGCAAGAATATTACCAATCAAATTTTTCTTGATATTAAGTTGCACTATTTTTTCCGGCGTTGTCTTTAATAATCGTTGGCAAAGCTCGCGTGAAATTGTCACTTCCGTCAGCACATATTTCCCCCGGCCTAAAATACCATTGACAGCCGATGCCTTTTTGTCAGTGCAGTAATTACCTGAAATAGAAATATATTTTAATTTTTTAAAAGAGAATAAAATCCATTCCAGTAAACGATCTGCTGCTAACGTTGCCATATTGTGACCCGCCGCATCCGCTGTATTAAATTCAAAGCGCAAATAAATTAAATTGCCGACCACTTGGCTATGTATATTCAGTAAGCGAGCATAGCAACTTGTTTCTGTAATCACGTTCTGCATTATTTCTTTATGTTGTAGAATATCAACCACAGCTGCATTAGCATCAACAATATTGTCTGCTTCCAACAAGATTGAACGTGTCATACGCTCATCAATAATGACAGCTCTTATGCCACCTGCTTGAGTACATACAGTTGCTCCGCGATGGGTAGAAAGCCACAGTGGCGTTTCGAAAGTAGCAAGAGGAAGAGGAACAATGGCATTCACTTCCGGGCCAATGATCTTCACAGGGCCGACTAAACGCATCGGGATAGCTGCAGCTTGTTCTATTTTTTTCCAATTCATAAGGAAGTTATTTCCATATCGATTCTATGGTATAAAGGGAGCACATTTTACTGGAAAATACTTCATGGCAGCAACAGAACAAGTGATTTTAGTCGATGAAAACGACCATCCTATTGGCACAACAGAAAAACTTCATGCTCATCAAGAGGGTCTGTGTCACCGTGCTTTCTCCGTTTTTGTCTTTCATAAAGGTCTGTTATTGCTCCAACAGCGAGCCAAGGAAAAATATCATTCGCCCCAATTATGGACTAATACGTGCTGCTCACATCCCCGTCCTGGAGAAGAGGTTATTACCGCGGGGCAGCGGCGTTTAAAAGAAGAAATGGGGATTGATATCCCTTTGCAAACGGTAGGATATTTTCATTATATTGCGCATTTTAACAACGGATTAATAGAAAACGAAATTGACCATGTTCTGGTAGGTACTATTGCCCACCAAAACATTTATCCTAATCCATTAGAAGTCCAAAACCACCGCTGGGTGACGCGGACTGCACTCGAAAAAGAACTAGCCCACACCCCCGAGCACTTTACCCCCTGGTTAAAACAAGCTTTAAATTATGCCATATGGGAAGAGTAAACTTCTTATCCATATCAATTGCAATCATCTATACACAGGAAACTGTCTACAAATTTCTATCACTTGGCGACGCACGCGTAGGATTGTTTCTTCATTGTGAATATCATCTAATACATCGCAAACCCAATTTGCCAATAGTTCACATTCTTTTTCTTTAAAACCACGTGTGGTTACTGCAGGCGTACCTATGCGCAAACCACTCGTTACAAAAGGGGTATGGGGGTCATTCGGTACCGTATTTTTATTGACAGTAATATAGGCCTGTTCTAATGCAGCATCAGCATCTTTACCCGTTATCCTTTTTTTAATTAAATCAATTAAAAAGAGATGATTATCTGTACCGCCGCTGACAATATCGTAACCGCGCTGTCCGACTACTTTCGCCATGACACGAGCATTATTCAAAATTTGTTGTTGATAGACTTTAAATTCGGGCTGCAAAGCTTCTAAAAATCCCACGGCCTTCGCTGCGATAGCATGCATTAAGGGGCCGCCCTGTCCCCCTGGAAAAACAGCAGAATTGAGCTTCTTTTCCAAATCAGGATTGGCTTTTGCAAGAATAAGCCCACCACGTGTACCACGCAACGTTTTATGTGTAGTAGAGGTCGTCACATCTGCAATATGAACGGGCGAAGGATAAAGACCCACCGCGACCATTCCAGCGACATGTGCTATATCCGCCATTAAGTATGCATTTACGCTATCTGCAATAGCACGTAACCGCTGCCAATCCACTACCCGGGAATAAGCCGAGAACCCCGAGACAATAACTTTAGGTTGATGAGTTTTAGCTAATTGCTCTACTTGTTCATAATCAATTAACCCCGTGGATGGGTTGAGGCCATACGAAAACGCCTTATAAATTTTTCCAGAAAAACTCACCGATGCACCATGCGTTAAATGGCCGCCATGCGCTAAGCTCATGCCTAATAGGGTATCTCCTACATTCATCATGGCAGCATAGGCAGCTGCATTGGCCTGCGAACCTGAATGAGGCTGAACATTCGCATAATCAGCGCCAAATAATTTTTTCACGCGTTCAATAGCCAATTGCTCAGCTATATCTATTATTTCACAGCCACCATAATAGCGCTTACCTGGATAACCTTCAGCGTACTTGTTTGTCAATACAGAACCTTGAGCTTCTAATACACGGGGACTCGCATAATTTTCTGATGCAATAAGCTCAATATGCTCCTCTTGACGTTTTCTTTCATCCACGAGAACTTGAGAAATGGCAGGATCAAATTCTTGTAGTGATTCTTCGCTAAACATAGCTTTATCCTTTTAGAGTGGAATTTTCTAATATGGTTTGCGCTTGTTGTGCACGGTAATTCTTAATAGCTTGGCGATATTGAGGAAATTTTGCGGCTAAAATACTCGCTGCAAATAAGCCTGCATTAATTGCACCCGGCTTGCCTATGGCCATCGTTGCAACAGGGATGCCACCTGGCATTTGAACAATCGATAGTAAAGAATCCATTCCATTCAAAGCAGAGGTCTGCATAGGAATCCCTATAACGGGTAACACGGTTTTAGCCGCAATTACCCCCGGTAAATGGGCTGCCCCTCCTGCTCCTGCAATAATAACTTCTAAACCATTCGCTTCCGCCGAAGCGATATAATCAAATAATGCATCCGGTGTACGGTGAGCAGAAAGTACATGGGCCTCGCAAGGAATATTTAATGTATCTAAAATAATTGCCGCCTGTTCCATGGTAGGCCAATCAGACTTCGAACCCATAAGAATACTCACTAATGTATGCGCCATACTATTTCTCCTAAAAATCAAAAAAAGACAAACTCTCATCAGCGTGTCATTTGATGCCACACCTAATGCTTAAAACACCTTATCCCCGTAAAAACCATTGCAATCCCATGCTCATTACACGCATCGATCACTTCTTGGTCTCGCATTGACCCACCTGGTTGCACTACCACCCGAATACTCGTCCTTGCAAGACGGTCAATACTATCACGAAATGGAAAAAAAGCATCAGAAGCAAGAATAGCCCCATTTACATGAGACCCTGCCTTTCTTATCGCAATATCTACCGCATCAATCCGTGATACCTGGCCTGCACCTATGCCTACTGTGACATTATTTTTAGCAATTACAATGGCATTGGATTTTACTTGTTTTAATACAGACCAAATAAAAAGAATAGTCTTCTGTTCTTCTATAGTAGGCTGCGCTTCAGTCACCACTTTTAAATCTTGTTGTTGAATGAAGGCAGTATCTCGATCCTGAATTAATACGCCTCCCTCAAGAAATTTGAGTTCTTGTCGTTTGATAGATAAATTAGCAAAATCTAACTCCAGCACTCGCAAATTCTGCTTGTTTGCTAATATTGTCAACGCATCCGATGTATACGCTGGCGCAACCACTACTTCGATAAAAATAGAGACAATGGCTTCCGCTGTTTTCTTATCACAAACTCGATTTAACGCAACAATACCCCCAAAAGCAGACTGGACATCTGCTTGAAAAGCAAGCTCAAAAGCAATATGGCTCTCTTCCGCAACAGCAACACCACAAGGATTAGCATGCTTTACTACCACACAAGCAGGCTGCGTAAATTCTCTGACACATGTAATTGCTGCATCAGCATCTACCATATTATTATAAGATAATTGTTTTCCTTGATGTTGGGTTGCAGATAAAATGCCTGACAACTTACCTGTAAATTGATAAGCACAAGCAGCTTGATGTGGGTTTTCCCCATAACGTAAGTCGGAAAATTTTTCTAATGATAAATCCAGCTGCACAGGAAAAAAGGGTTGCAATTGTTGCGTTTTTTGTGCAGTACGTGATGCTAGATAATGGTAAATCACTCTATCATAGTCTGCCGTATGCGCAAATGCTTTAGTAGCAAGTGCCTGACGCGTATCAAAACTGAGACCATGATGCTCGTTCAGCTCTGCTAAAATTTCAGCATAATCACTCGGATCTACAACCACCCCCACCCAATTCATATTTTTTGCCGCGGCTCGAATCATGCTTGGGCCACCTACATCTATATTTTCAATAGCATCAGCAAAAGTGCTTGCTGTTTTTTTTATTGTTGCAGCAAAAGGATATAAATTCACAACAACTAAATCGATCCAATCTATTTCATGCTCTTTGGCAACAATAGCATGTGTATCACGTTGTCCTAAAATTCCGCCATGGATTTTAGGATGCAATGTTTTGACACGACCATCCATCATTTCAGCAAAGCCTGTTATTTCTGCTACATCGCGAACTGAAATATGCGCTTCCCGTAACAACTGACTCGTGCCCCCCGTAGAAATAATTTCAATATGACGGGCCGCAAGCGCACCGGCAAACTCAACGATGCCTGTTTTATCTGACACAGAAATAAGAACCCGACCAATAGACACCCTTTTTATATTCATATCACGCTCTATTTTTTTCTGGAAGTTTATGTTTTTTTTTATTTTCTATAACAGAAAAAAGCGAAAAAGAAGGAGCGTCTGAATTAAAATGAGGAAATTTATAAGAAGAAATAACTTCGATGAGTGCTTCTCCTTCTAATTGCTGCACACGAGTTTTTAGGGTTTCTACAGTATCTTCTGCGAAAACAGGACACTTTTTCTGCAATAAAATAGGCCCTTTATCTACTTCTTCCGTCACATAATGGACGGTACACCCGCTTTCTTTTACTTTTGCTTTTAATACTGCTTGATGAACATTTTTATCCATGCCTCCCGCGAACGCTGGCAATAAAGAAGGGTGAATATTAATAATGCGATGATGCCAAGCAGTAAGAAATTGCGGCGATATGATGCGCATATAACCTATTAATACAATTAATTCTACATGATGCGCTTGTAGCACGCTTGATATCTGCTGATCGTACTCAATAGCTGTTAAATTTTTTGGATCTAACCATTGCGTAGACAAACCTGCTTTTTTTGCTTTTTCTAAAATTAAGGCTTCCGCTTTATTACTTAAAACCACCGCTATCTCGGCTGCCAGCCGATCCTTCTGAATAGCAGTAATCAACGAGGATAGCACGGTCCCGCGCGTTGAGCCTAAAATGCCTAAACGTAACATTCTCGTAATTCCTTCATTTGCCGCACTCTTCGTTCAATCAATTCAGATGTACCAATATCACACCGATGAAATAATTTTCCTTTAATGCGATTTATTTCTATTTCTGCTAATTTTTCTGCAGCGCTTAAAGTTTCTGCAATCCCCACCACAGCAACAGCACGCGACCCTGTTGCATAAAGCCCACCTCTCTCGTCATTGACTGCTGCAAAATACAATTGCTCAAGGTTCTGTACACTAGACACATCGATTAATTGATTTTTTACGGGAGAATCGGGATAGCCTTCTGGCACAGCATATTTACAAACTGTGGCTAAATTTGCAAATTGTACATGCGAGCGTTGTAATTTTCCCCCAATCATAGCTTCACAAATTGCCACAAAATCTGATTCCAAAATTGCTAGCACATTCAGCGCTTCCGGATCACCAAAACGAGCATTATATTCGATCAAGCGCACCCCATTTCTAGTCGCCATAAAGCTACCATATAAAATCCCTACATAGCGTTCTCGAAATTCTGCTGTCAATGCCTCCATTACCGCTTCGTTAATATGCTGCGCTTGCTCAACTTCTTTTTCAGTCAAAAAAGGTAAGCGATGATTTGCATCAGAATAACTACCCATTCCTCCGGTGTTAGGCCCTTCATCATTAATAAAAGCACGCTTATGGTCTTGTACCAGTGGCATAGGAACGAGAGAATTGCCATCGCAAAAACATAACATAGAAAATTCTTGGCCTACACATTTTTCTTCAATGATGAATGACTGCCCCGTTTGCTGTAATTCTTCACAAAATTGATAAGCCTCACTCATAGAATGCAAATGATCGCCTGCCACCTTAACGCCTTTGCCGCCCATTAACCCATTCGCTTTGATAACATAATTACCTTCTCCCAGCGTTTGCAAAAAATCTTTTGTACCTGAAAGTTCACTAAAACTACGATACAAAGGAGAACCAGGAATAGCATATTTTTTTAATAAATCACGCGTAAATGCTTTGCTCGTCTCAATTTGGGCTAATTTTTTTGGAGGGCCAATAACAGAAATATTATTTTGTTTCAACACATCTGCCAAACCTTGCTCAAGCGGTGCTTCAGGGCCAATAATAGCGATATTAATTGCCCATTGCTGCGCAAGATGGGCAATCACTCCTACATTACAAATATCACCTATCCAATATTCTTTAGTATATTGTCGAATACCTGGATTACAGGTAGTGGCACAACAATAAAGAAAAGGATTCTGGGGTGATCGCCTTAGCGCTTTGATAATCGCATGCTCCCGGGCACCTGAGCCTATCACTAAAATATTCATATTGTTTCCTGTTCCCCCAGGCGCTGCTGCTCTAATTCTTGAATTTTCTTTTCAGTAATATTTCCCGTGACATACCATCCATCCATACATGCCATGCAAGTGCGTTCAATACCGTGACTGCCTTTGCGCGTGACTGCCTCAACCAAATCATCTAATTCTTGATACAAAAGCGCATCGACTTCTAAATATTGCTTTATTTCATCGGGGGTTTGATTAGCCGCGATCAATTCTTTACGAGAGGGAATATCAATGCCATAAAAACAAGGATTCCTGATAGGTGGGCAGGTAGAAACAAAATAAATTTCTTTAGCGCCAAATTCTTTCACCATTCTTACAATTTCACGACTTGTTGTACCTCGTACAATACTATCATCCAAAATAAGTACTTTTTTATCGCTGATCTCAGATCGTTGAGGCGTTAATTTATAGCGCACGCTACGGGTACGTTCTACACCATTTGGCATAATAAAAGTACGGCCAATAAAGGGGTTTTTATACAATCCCTCTGAATAACGCACACCTAACTCATGCGCGAAAGAGAGTGCCGCCGTATTAGAAGTAAAAGGTGCCGGAATCACTACATCAGGCATTATTTGTGGATATTTTTCACGCCAGCGACGTGCAAGATTTTGTCCCATATGCAAACGCGCACGATAAACACCCACCTCATTTAAAGTAGAATCCGGCCTAGCAAAATAAACATATTCGAAAATACAGGGAGCAAATTGCCTATGATCTAATATATTACGATAAATTTCACCCGACCGATTGATAAAGACCAGCTCTCCGGGTTGCACATCGCCGCAGGGCTGAAAACCCAACGAATAAAACATAGTTGTTTCTGAAGCAAAGATATATTCTTTTTTTCCATCAGAAGTCATACGCTCTCCCATGACCAAAGGACGAATCCCATGCGGATCACGAAAAGCAACTAACCCTTTACCAATAATCACACTAACTACAGAATACGAACCTTCTGCTCGCACAAAAATATTTTTGACTGCTACGCTTAAGCTCTGAAAAAAGTCTGTACTCTCGTCTAAGACAGGTTTATTTTCGTCTAAACCATCTGCTAATAAATGTAAGAGTACTTCAGAATCACTAGAAGAATTTAAATGACGATGTTTTTGTTGGGTAATCTCCTGAGCCAGTTCGCGGTAATTCACTAAATTACCATTATGAGCAATAGCAATTCCGCGAGGACTACCGATCCAGAGAGGCTGTACATCCGCCATATTATATCCCCCTGCTGTGGGATACCGCGTATGACCTATGCCAATTCGGCCTTTAAGATGCTTAAGATCATCCGCAATAAAAATTTCTCGCACTAACCCCAATCCATGTTTAACATAGAACCGCTCGTCACATGTCAAAATTCCCGCAGCATCTTGACCACGATGCTGCAAATGAATCAAGCTATCATAAATTTCAGCTGCCACAGGCGTGTGGCTGTATATACCGACTATACCGCACATGGGCAACTCTCCTAAAAACTTATATTCTCAACACTCGCTCGCAATCACCGATTAACACCCAAGCTCACGACCCTAATGACAAGTTAAGGTTTAGCGCAATTACCGCTGCTATTCTTGCTCATGCTCTACACGCTTGCTAAATATAACCAGCTATATTCCGGCGGATTCTATCCAGCACTCCATTCTCCCCCGAAAAATGGAAAGCCAAGCCCGTAATCATTTCATAAAGCTGAATATAGCGGGATGCTAATGTCACAATTAAATTTTCAGGCGCAACAGGCAAAACTGCATCACGATAAGGATCACAGTGCTCAGAAAACCATAAACGCAAAAATTCTTTATCTATATTTTCTGGCTCTTGCTGATGAGAAAAACGTTGCTCATAACTGTCCGCCAACCAGTAACGGCTAGAATCTGGTGTATGAATCTCATCGAGCAATACGATACGGCCATCTGCATCTTTACCAAATTCATATTTTGTATCAACCAAAATCAAACCATGTTTGGCAGCCGTTTCTACGCCAAATTGATATAAGCGCAATGCTGCATTGGCTGTATATTCAAAATCTTCTTTCGTCATCCATCCTTCGGCAATAATGTCTTGCGGGCTAATCGGACGATCATGTTTTTCTTCTTTAGTGGTGGGTGTGAGCATGGGTTTTTCTAAGCGCTGATTCTTGCGCAACCCCTCTGCTAATGTATTTCCACAATAATTACGCACTCCCTTCTGATATTGCGTCCACAATGAAGTACTGGTACTGCCCGTAACATAACCACGCACCACAAATTCAATAGGAAAGACCTGGCATTTTTTAGCAATAGTGACATTAGGATCAGGCACTGCAATCAAATGGTTCGGTATAATATATTCCGTTTTTTCAAACCACCAAGCACTCGTTAAATTCAGAACCTGCCCTTTAAAAGGCACAGAAGCTAAAATACGATCAAACGCGCTTTGTCTATCCGTTGTTACTAACAATAACTTGTCACCTAAATCATAAGTATCTCGTACTTTTCCTTGGTATTTTTTCCCCACCTTAAAATCTGTGGTCGTCAAACAATAAGGTAAAGCAGAAATAATATTTTTTGTGTAATCTTCTTTAATAGTAGTAGTAGTCATGGGCATAAGGATTAAATAAAATATGAGAGTGAATAATTCGTTCAAGCTCATCTCCCTCTGGCACGTTAACGCACCATAAGATACTGTGGGAAATGTGTTGAACACCTTCTATACCAAAATGGTCTTTTAGCATTTGTAATTTCTGTTGGCCAAGCATATCTTCTTTTGCATGTACCAGGAATGTAGTATATCCTGGATTTTTAATTTTTTGTGATTTTATAATTTTTTCTTTGCGATCATTAAACAATACACCTGTGGTTCTAATTTTATCGACCACCACTGAAGAATCACAATATATTTCCCAATGGACGGCTCGTTTAACCTTCACTGGAATGCCCGTACGATGCAATGCATTTTCAACGGACATAGCATGATTATCCGTCATCATTAACTCCACCACCCATTCATGCCCCCTCTCAACTGTTTGATATTTTTTAATCACCGATAAACGTGGTTGATAATCTAAAGGGGCTGTGCGCGCCACATAACCTTCTTCTATATAATCATGCATGGAGGTAAAAATAGCATCACCATTAGGAGTGCGTTCGGGATGAGGCATGATAGCCATCACATTGCCTGCTTTATTAGAAATGGCAGCAATATTATGCACGGAACCATTCGGATTTACAGGAAACTCATCTACAATATTACCCTTAGCATCACAATATTGAAACACATGTAATCCATTACGTTCAATTTCATCTAATAAGACAGGAGGAATAACAAAACGTCCCTCAGCATGCGCTACAGGAACACATAAAATCTTTTTCGGTGCTAAATGTCGAGTAAATGCATTCCATTGATAACCTTCAGAAAGACGCATGGACACCCAAGCATTATAATACCCTGTGCCAAGCACTTTACCCTGCTGCACACGCTTATTATCTGTCAATGCCATACCCAATTGATTTTTTTCCAATCCAGGTACCAGTCCCGTTTCCACCAAAATTTGTGCGCCGTTACAAATACCTAACACCGGCTTACCTAATAAACTTTGTTGTTTAATACCTTGCATAACAGGATCCAAGGCAGCAATCGCACCGGCGCGCGAACGATCTTCATAGGAAAAACCACCTACAATAATAAAGCCATGAAAATCCGCCAGCTTTTCTGTAGGTTCATTCCACAAAAATTCCTGCGCTTCCATACCTGCACGTTTAATAGCTAGGATGGTTTCACGCTCACAATTGGAACCCGGAAACTGCACTACCGCTATGCGCATAACACTACCTTCCCCTCTCCTTGCACAACTTGTCCGATTTCATATAACTTAAATGCCGTAAAATTAGCTAAAGCAGCACGGGCATCATCAGCACATTGCTGATTGCCAATCAATACTAAACCCACCCCCATATTAAAAGTGCGATAAGATTCTAGGTCATCTAAATGCCCTAACTGCATCAGCATGTTAAATAATGGTTGTATAGGCCACGTGTTTTTCTTAATTTCAACGCCGCAACCTGCAGGTAAAATACGAGGAATATTTTCCAACATCCCCCCCCCAGTAATATGCGCCATTCCTTTGATACCAATAGACTGTTGCAAAAGATGCAATACAGGACGGGTATAATTAATATGGGGTTCAAGCAAAACTTCGCCTAGCGTACGCTGCAATTCTGGAAGATAAGACTCTACTGATAATTTTCCTACTTCAAATAATAATTTACGCGCTAGAGAATACCCATTGGTATGCAAGCCACTTGACGCAAAAGCCAGCACCACATCCCCCGGAACAATATCTTTGCCCAAAATAGCGCGATCTTTTTCTACTACACCCGTAATCACCCCGGCCAAATCATGTTCCCCCGGTAAATAAGTACCTGGCATTTCTGCGGTTTCACCACCCACTAATGCAATATTATTTTCCCGGCAGGCTTTCACCATACCCAATACTAACTGTTCAATGATGTGAGGACGCAATTTATCATTCGCAATATAATCCAACAAAGTCAGCGGCTTTGCCCCTAATACAATAATGTCATTAGCTGTTGCACTGACCAAGTCCATCCCTAAGGTATCAAACTTATTCATCATGCGCGCAATCATCGCTTTAGTGCCCACACCATCAATACTCTGCACTAAAACAGGCTGCTGATAATCCCTCATGATTGCTTTCAAGTCGTACATCGCACCAAAAGCACCAATATCCGTTAACACTTGTGAAGAGAATGTGCTTTCCACCGCTTTTTTAATGCGTTTAACCGCTTCATTACCAGCATGAATGTCGACACCCGCCGATTTGTAATCAATAACTGTCATAGTAATTTTTCTCTTAATCCATTTTCCCATGCCATTTTAGCTTGCTTAATTTCCATATCGATACAGCCTTGCATTTTTAAAAAAGGCTGAGAGAGCGTTTGTCCCAAATTGATAAGCGCAATTTTATAATTAGAAAAGATTTTATTTACATCCGTTAATTTCTCTTTGGTTACTTCCAAAATAAATCCACCCGTCTCACTAAATAATTTCTTCTCATCCCTTAAAAGGCCTGGAATTGTAATCTGTACACCGATCTCATTGTTAAAACTCATTTCAGCCAATGCCACTGCCAAGCCGCCTTCTGAAATATCGTGTGCAGATAATATCAAACCTTGCTGTATCGCTGTCGTCACAGCCTGAATTTCCGCTGCAATCTTAGTTAAATCAGGTTGAGGTACATGTGCGCCTAATTCACCGAATAAATCATAATAGACACTACCACCGCATTCATCTCGTCGCTCACCCACTAAAAGCAAAATAGAATCTATTTGCTGCAAATTTTTGGTGATGGCATAACGTACATCAGGCATATTACCCAAACAGCTGATCATCGGGCTGGGAGGAATAGCACCTGCTGATGATTCGTTATAGAAAGATACATTCCCGGCAATAATGGGAATCGATACATTCGGATAATCTTTCAAGCCAATTGCTTGGCACGCATCCGCAATCCCCCGGACGGATTCTGTAAAATCCCACATTTGTTCTGGTTTTTCTGGATTTCCAAAACACAAACAATCCGTCATCGCTTGAGGCAATGCTCCTACGGCTGCCACATTTCTAGCTGCCTCTACCACGGCATTCACTGCTCCCCAATAAGGATTTATTTTATTATAACGAGGACATTGATCTAACGATAATGCAATACCCACTTGCCGGATTTCTGCTGGATATTTTTCTTCATTAAAAGGTTGCATCACCCCCGCATCCGCTTCGCCTGCTTCAATCACCGTACGACCTTGTACTTGCTTATCATACATTTCAAAAAGGGGGGCTCGTGAAGCAATATTTTCATGCGAAAGCAATTGGAGTAAAACACTATTAAAATCTGCGGGAGCAGTTAGCACCGGCTCTGCGAATTGTTTTGTTGCAGAGACATAAGGACGATCATAGAGAATGCCATGAGTGACCTCATTCGCACGTACATGAACGATTTCCACACCCTGGTATTTTACGCTATACAGATTATCACTACGAACTTTCCCAATCACCGCTGCTTGAGCACCCGCAGAAATAGCTGGCAATGCAAATGTCTGGTTGTAATGCGTCAATACTAAATCCACCAGATGGGGTGGCACTACCCACATAAAACGTTCTTGCGTTTCCGAACATAAAATAACAGAAGGATGAAGATTGGCCATGCTCGTTGGCACACAATCTAAGTCAATCTCCGCTCCATAACCGGCAGCTTCTGCCATTTCAACCGATGCACATGCCACACCCCCTGCACCTAAATCTTTAAATCCCACACAGTCAATTAATTGTTTATCTTGCAACAATTTGAATAAAGCATTATTCGCTTTGAGTAAATGACGTTTTAAAAATGCATTGGGCTCTTGCACTGCCCCTTTATTTTTTTCTTTTTGTTCTTCTGCTAAATCCGTGGAAGCAAAACTAGCACCACCAAACCCACTGTTATCTGTCGATTTACCAACTAATATATAAACATAACCTTCTGCATTTTTTGGGGCATAAGAATGGATCACATGATCTTCACGTACAATACCCAGTGTGACCACTGTGACTAAACAATTTTCGTTATAACCTGCATCATAATAAACATCACCCGCAATATTAGGCACACCAATGGGGTTACCATAGCCGGCAATGCCATTGACCACTCCATCCTGAACCCAGCTCGTTTTTTGACGTTTAATATCACCAAAACGTAACCCATCCGCTACAGCAATCACTTCTGCGCCCATACAACATACATCCCGCACATTGCCGCCTATTCCTGTTGCCGCGCCTTCATAAGGGACAATTTGTGAAGGATGATTATGCGACTCATGGCTCATAACAATACCATAGCGCTGACCTTTGAGATCGGTAGCCACAGCGACAATACCTGCGTCTTCTTTTGCCCCTAAAATAATATTCGGGCCATCTGTGACTAATTTCTTCAAATGCTTACGGCTACTTTTGTAGGAACAATGTTCAGACCCTTGAATAGACCAGAGTACGAGTTCCGCTAAGGAAGGGGGACGTTTTAAAATAGTATTTTGGATGACAAGGGCTTCTTCTACCGTTAACACAAGATGATATTTTTGCAATAAGGCCTTAATTTCCGCTTGAGTTAAGGTAGTGAAATCGAAAACTTCATTTTCTTCACGAAGCAACATGCTTAAGAACCATTCTATGGCTAAAAAAGAAGCGCTAGGGTACCATAGAAGCGACTAAGATACTAGGATGTATGATCGCGCCTAGCTACTTCTTATTTTGACAAATAAAGCTGTAGAATTGCTGACAGACCTTAATCAATGGTGCAACACATGACTCAACTACACTATTCTTTTCCTCGCTGTGGCAACCTACCTCTTGGATTATATCCTATCGTCGATAGTTTTCAGTGGGTAGAAAAATTACTGCCTACGGGCGTGACTACATTGCAATTACGTATAAAAAATAAAGACGGTAGTGCGTTAGAAAAAGAAATTCGAGACAGTATTGCCCTCGCAACACACTATAAAACAAGACTTTTTATCAATGATGCATGGGAGCTAGCTATTCGTCACCATGCCTACGGTGTACACCTAGGACAAGAAGATTTAAATAATGCAGATATCGAAAAAATCTATAATGCAGGCTTACGTTTAGGCATCAGCACACATTCTGATGCTGAAATCACACATGCTCTTCTCTTCAAACCCTCTTATCTTGCTTTCGGTCCCGTTTTCCCCACAACGAGTAAAATTATAGCAGCCGTCCCTCAAGGACTTGAACACCTCAAACGACACCAGCAGCGCATTTTGAATTATCCTTTAGTCGTAATCGGTGGCATCAACCACACTAACTTGGCTGATGTCATAGCAACAAACGTTAACGGCGTAGCCATGATTTCCGCCATTACTCACGCTGAAGATCCCATAGCAACCACAAAGAAATTTCTCGAGATGTTTAATAAACAGGCCCAGCCTAATTCATACTCACCCTAATTCTTCATTAAACTTGAAAATTCCCACTTTAAAAGCTACCTACTTACCCTGCGTCCACCTTCATCATCACATACGGGTTATAAGCTTCTGATTTAAAACCGTATTTTTGATAAAGGCCATGCGCATCTTCCGTCATCAGAAACCAACGGAAAATGGCTTGAAGGTAGGGGTGAGCAAATATATACTTCATCAACGCCTTACCTATGCCTCGACGACGATACTCCTCCTCTATGATCACATCCCACAGGGAGGCAAACTCTGAATAGTCAGTAACAACCCGTGAAAAGCCAATTTGCTTACCTTCATGATATACGCCAAAACACACCGAATGTTTGATCACAAGAGGAAAACGTTCTGGGGGTAAACCTGTAGAATAGCGAGAAGGCTTACATAATAAATCGTAAACATACTGCAAATCTAATTTTTTTTTATCTGCACTTAATACATAATCATCAAATTTTCCATCTGCATACGTTTGTCTATACGTCATAGCTCTCCCGCCTCATAACCTAATTTGATCTTATTTTACCCATAATAAACTGGTGGAACGCCTACACACAGTATAGAATAGTCAACGAATTTAGGTAATCCATTCTTTGGAGGAACACATATTATGAAAAAACTATTTTTTATTCTTGTTAATCTACTGGCCATGGTTAGCTTAACCAGTTGCTCGAATGTCTCTAATCAAGATATGGGCACACTCGCTGGCGGTGTAGCAGGCGGTCTTTTAGGCAGTCAATTTGGCGGAGGCGCAGGCCAGTTAGTGGCGATAGGTGCAGGCACATTAGCGGGTGCTTACATTGGCAATAAATTAGGACAAAACATGGATGAAACAGATAAATTAAAAATGACTCAAACCCTGGAGACCAACGCAGTAGGACAGCCTGCTTATTGGAAAAATAATAAGACAGGAACAAGTTATACCGTCACCCCTACCCAAAATGTCACCGTACATGGCAATCGATATTGCCGCGAATATCATACAAACGCCGTAGTAGCTGGTAAGCAACAACAAGTGTATGGTACCGCTTGCCGTCAAGCTGATGGATCATGGGAAATTAAAAATAATCACTAGGCTCTGATGACAATTAAAACGAAAGTCACTCACACTTGCCAAGCCTGTGGCGCGCACTCTCCAAAATGGGCAGGCCAATGCTTAGGCTGTGGCGCGTGGAATAGCTTAGTGGAAGAAATCCTATCCCCAAGCCATCCACGCCACCAAGGGTTTAGCGGCGCAGAGCCCGCTATTACGCCGATGCATCATGTCACATTGGAGGCAGAAGAAGCACGTTTATATTCAGGATTAAAAGAATTAGATCGTGTATTAGGCGGTGGATTAGTCATAGGCTCAGCTGTTCTAATTGGAGGTGATCCCGGTATCGGTAAATCTACTCTATTGCTACAAACGCTAGCTCACCTCAGCCAACATCTCAAAGTACTCTATGTCACCGGGGAAGAATCATTACAGCAAGTGACATTACGTGCCCGCCGCTTAGGCTTGCCAGAAACTCATTTACTCTTACTCACCGATACGAATGTAGAACGCATTATTAAATGCATGCAAAAAGAAAAACCCGCCGTCATTGTGGTGGACTCCATTCAAACAATGCATACCGACCTCTTACAATCTGCCCCAGGGGCTGTGGGACAAGTACGTGAAAGCGCCGCACAATTGGTGGCATTTGCTAAACAGACAAATACAGCTTTATTCTTAGTAGGTCATGTTACAAAAGAAGGGACACTCGCCGGGCCTCGGGTATTGGAACATATGGTAGATTGCGTATTGTACTTTGAAGGAGAGCAAGACAGTCGTTATCGGGTTATTCGTGCTATAAAAAATCGATTTGGCGCTGTTAATGAATTGGGCATTTTTGCAATGACAGATAAAGGCTTAAAAGAAGTAAATAATCCTTCTGCCATTTTTCTATCCCGTTATGAAAACCCCGTTGCCGGCAGCGTTATCATGGCAACCCGCGAAGGCAGTCGTCCTTTATTAGTCGAAGTCCAAGCCCTCGTTGATCAAAGCCATATGGGAAATCCTCGACGTGTATGTGTGGGGCTTGATCCACAACGTTTGGCCATGTTATTAGCTGTATTACATCGTCACAGTGGCATCACAACCTATGACCAAGATGTATTTTTGAACGTCGTGGGAGGCGTACGTATTACTGAAACGGGTGCCGATCTGGCTTTAGTACTCGCTGTTTTATCTAGTTTACGCAATCGCCCGGTTCCCCAGGATAGTCTTATCTTTGGTGAAATTGGCTTGGCTGGAGAAATTCGCCCTGTCCAAGGCGGCCAAGAACGTTTACGAGAAGCTGTCAAACACGGTTTTAAACAAGCGATTATTCCACATACAAATGCACCTAAAGAAAAAATAGGAGATATGCAAATTGTTCCCGTGCAATTTTTAGCACAAGCAGTCGATTATTTTAAAAATTTATGAACTGCTGGAGGGCGTCCTCACAAATTGCCACTTCTTATATTTAACAATGACTGGTTAGCCAAACAACTAAGTGCCTACCTAGGAGGATGCATCTATATAGCTATGTCACAATGACTTTAACCCGCTGCGTAATACGAGTTAGCAATTCATATGCGCTAGTATGGCTGCCCTGAGCTACCTCTTCCACTGGCAACGTTTCACCCCATAAGACAATAGGATCACCTACTTTAGCATCAGGTTGGCTACGCAAATCCACTGTCAGCATATCCATAGATACACGTCCCACCAAAGGACACCGCTGACCATTCACTAAAATAGATGTACCAGTTTTGGTATATTGTGGATAGCCATCACCATAACCCACGGCAGCTACACCGATTAACATATCTTCAGGACATTTCCACGTGCGACCATAGCCCACACAATCATCTTTAACAAGGCGATGAATAGCTATTAATTTTGATTGTAAAGACATCACAGGTTGCAATTCATAATCAGCACCTTGCTGTCCTACAAAAGGCGATGCGCCGTATAACATTAATCCGGGCCGCACCCACTCACGTCTCGCAGATGGCCAAGCGATAATACCCGCTGAATTACACAAACTGTGAAAACCTGTCAACCCCGCGGTTGCTTTATCAAACTGTAGAATTTGTTGTTCTGTATGCACATGATCAGCATCCTCCGCCATCGCAAAATGTGACATTAAACCCAGAGGTTTTTTTACAGCAGGACAAGCGAATAATCGTTGATAAACTTCTTTAACCTCATTAAATGCAATACCTAATCTATGCATACCTGTATCTATTTTCAACCAAACAGAGAGTGGAGCGGAAGGAGAATGAAGCTCAAGCATCCGTACCTGGGCTTCATGATGCACAACTAATGTAAAATTTTCTGCTACAGCTTGGCTTAGTTCATCTTCAGAAAATAATCCTTCTATCAATACAATAGGATTGCGCACACCTGCTGCGCGTAATAACAATCCTTCTTCCATGCACGCTACACCAAATGCATCTGCCTCTGGCAAAGCAAGAGCAACACGTTCTATCCCATGGCCATAACCATTGGATTTTACCATTGCTAGCACAAAAGAATGCGGTGCTAGTTTCTTTATTTGCTTAAAATTATGTCGTAACGCATCTAATTTAAGAATAACTTTGGCTGGCCGACTCATAGCTAATAGGTACGCAAATGGCTATCAAATCTTGTAAATTGCCCTAAGAAAGTCATATGCACTTTACCAATAGGGCCATTGCGTTGTTTTGCAATAATCACTTCTGCCGTACCTTTATCCGGAGAATTATCATTATAAACTTCATCGCGATAAATAAAAGCAATTAAATCCGCATCCTGTTCAATTGCACCTGATTCACGTAAATCAGACATCACGGGACGTTTATCGGCACGTTGCTCCAAACTACGATTTAATTGCGAGATAGCAATCACCGGCACTTTCAATTCCTTAGCCAAACTTTTTAATGAACGGGAAACTTCAGAAATTTCAGCTGTGCGATTCTCATTGGAGCCAGGCACCTGCATTAATTGCAAATAATCTACGATAATTAATCCTAACTGACCATGTTCTTTTGCCACACGCCTCGCCCGGGCACGCAATTCTGCAGGACTCAGTGCTGGGGTATCATCTATAAAAAAAGGGGAATCGGACAACACACTCACTGCCGAGCTAATACGCGGCCAATCTTCATCCACTAGCTTGCCTGTACGAATACGTAATTGATCAATACGGCACAATGAAGATAATAATCGCATGACAATGGCCTCACCTGGCATTTCCATACTAAAAATAAGCACAGGCTTACGCTCTTTGATTGCTACATGCTCTCCAATATTGGTGGCTAGCATGGTTTTTCCCATCGAAGGTCTACCCGCAATAATAATCAAATCTGCAGGCTGTAACCCAGAGGTCATATTATCTAGATCATGATAACCCGTCGCAATACCTGTAATAGGGTTATTCGACTGAAATAAAACATCAATTCTATCCATTGCCTTAGTTAAAAATTCTTTAATATTGGAGGGGCCACCCACCCGCGCTCCCTGCTCGCTAATAGAGAAAACTTCGCGTTCAGCCGCATCGAGTAGCTCAACACTATTACGGCCCTGAGGGTTAAAAGCGTTACTCGCAATGGTATTAGCCGTAGCAATGAGTTGACGCAATATCGACCGTTCGCGGACAATATCCGCATATGCGGCAATGTTAGCAATAGTTGGCGTATTATTAGCAAGCTCGTAGAGATAGACTTCGCCTCCCGCATTTTCTAACTCATGCAATTCTCTTAAGGCTTCAGAAACAGTCAACGCATCCAGCGGCTTATTTTGCTGAGACAATCTTGCCATTACACCATAAATTAAACGGTGATCATGCCTATAAAAATCGCTTTCACGCACACGGTCAACAATCAAATCCCATGCACGATTGTCCAACATTAATCCACCCAGCACAGATTGTTCTGCGTCAATAGAATGGGGAGGAACTTTGATCGCATCGGTATCAACAGAACGAGTATTATAGCGCTTGGTTGTTAAGTACGTTTCCATGATGCCACGCCGATGATAATGAGCTAGGAGTAAATTCTCGCATTATCAGCCAAGATTGTCGAGGATACCCTGAGTAGGATGTCTCACCCTACTCAGCGACTTATTGTTTTGGCAAATAAAACGTAGGAAGCTGTAAGTCGTCGCATAAAATGACACAACCTTAGCTAGAGTTAGCTAAGCCTATTCATGATAGCTATGCAACGCTCATTATTCTGAAACAATATTAATTTTAACGGTGGCCATCACATCACCATGAACTTCTATTTCAAGCTCATACTCACCCAATTGCCTCAATACACCCATGGGTAAAATAACTTCACTTTTATCAATCTCCACCCCTGCCTGGGTCACTGCATCCGCAATATCTCGTGTTCCTATAGAACCGAACAACTTACCTTCTTCGCCTGCTTTAGCTGAAATCTTAACCGCAGGCAAGGCAGCTAATGCTTGCTGTCTTGTCTGCGCAACACGCATGGCTTCTGCCGCCACTTGTTCTAAGTCCGCACGACGTGCTTCAAATTTCTTTAAATTTTCGGCAGTAGCATAAATTGCTTTACCGTTAGGAACCAAGAAATTACGCCCATAGCCTGGAGCTACTTTTACCTTTTCGCCTAATAATCCTAAGTTACGGATTTTTTCTAATAAAATAACTTCCACTTTTTTCACCTCTCAAATAATAATCTCTAACTTGGCATCTAACCATTACCACGCAGCACAATGACCTAGCCCCACTCTTTTTACCTTTAACACACTAAGTTAGCGAGAACCTCTCACTCGAGTAAGCTGGCAGCGCAAATTCAGCAATACATCCAGTAATGCAAAAACAGCCACAAGCATTCCACTGCGGGGAAAAAACAAGATCAGCCCCGCATAAAAAAGCACCAACCAAATCCAATTGTATTTGACAGATGCTAACAAGCAATGTATCAAACTCAGACCGGCGATAAAAAATAATCCATAAAAAACTGGCTTCATATCTAAGGCGGTCGCATTACCTAATAAAGAGAGCAAAAGCACTCCCACAAAAAAAACACCGACGACGTAACCAAAGCGAATATGATATAACTCTTGGCGTAGCGTACCTGGCATAAATAAAACAGTTTGCCACCAACGAGCCATCACCACTTGCAATAGGCCATTACCTAAAACGGAGAAAAGAACCAATCCTGTCGCGTAGGGCTTGATTACATTAACGACCTGGGACTGCATGTTAACATCCGTACCCGGCAACCCATTCATCATGGCCGTAGCTCTGGTAAAATAAGAACTCAACTGCGTGCTCCACCAATGCTGAATATCCGGATTAAAAAAATGCACCGCTCCAATAATAAGCATACTCACGAGAATAGAAAGCTCTAACAGTAAACTCCAATTCTCATATTGTCGCAATAATACTGCATATAACCATACTAATATGTTACTAACAACAACAATCCCCACTGCAATAAGTGCCATATTTGCCTGATCAGCAGAAGAAAGCGTTGCATAATAACTTAGTAAAATAGGTACGGTGGCAGCACACAGCACCCAAAAACCTTCCAGCATACCCTTACGTAATGTTACCAATCCTGCAATTAAAATACTTATGCTCCCCAGAAAAGGAATATAAGCAAAAACAAAAGCGGCCCCCATTGCTTGTAGGCGACTACGCAAAATAAAATCTGTGAAACGACGTAATATACTCATTGCACCTTATAGCTAATGCTTGTCTGTATACGGCAATAATGCCAAGAAACGCGCTCGCTTAATAGCAACAGCCAGTAAACGCTGAAAGCGTGCTTTAGTACCTGTAATTCTACTTGGTACAATCTTTCCATTTTCTGTAATAAATTTTTTTAACAAATTAACATCTTTATATTCCACTTCTTTTAGCTTATTACTAGTAAAATAACAAAATTTCTTTCGACGAAGCATAATCTGGTCCTCCTTACATTTATTTAATTACTTTTCTGCACTATCAGCATCCACTTCTTTATCAAGCTCTATGGGCTCATCCATGACAATGGATTTTTTACTCTTAGAACGATAAGCCCCACTCTCTTGCTCGAGTGAGCTGACTTCACTGCGGCTCTCTTTTTCCTTCAATAAAGGCGAAGGCTCGGTAATAGCACGTTTTGTATTAATAATCAGATTACGGATAACAGCATCGTTATAAAGGAAAGCATTGCTCAACTCAGCGAGCGTTTCTTTATCACACTCAATATTCATTAACACATAATGCGCTTTAAGAAGTTTATTGATAGGATAAGCCAATTGCCGGCGCCCCCAATCTTCTAGGCGGTGAATTTTGCCCTTTTTCTGCGTCACCATATTACTATAACGATCAATCATCCCAGATACTTGCTCACTCTGATCAGGATGAACTAAAAACACAACCTCATAATGCTTCATACTGTACGGCCCCTTATGGATAAAGCCTTACCCACCTGTTGTCGGGGGAAGGCAAGGAGAAAACCATCTTTTCTATCAATGATCTTCGGAAAAGCGAGGATTTTACGCAAGATTAAGGAGAGACACAAGATATTTTATCCACTCCCTCCTCTGGCTCTTTAAAACCCCACATACACCTTGACAAAACAGAGCAAAAACTCTGAGAATAAGCGTCCATTTTTCTGCTTGTAGTACAAAAGGCTATGTAGCTCAGCTGGTTAGAGCGCGGCACTCATAATGCTGAGGTCGGTGGTTCGAGTCCACCCATAGCCACAATAAATCAAGCACTTATACAACCAACCTAAGCATTAAAAATAAATAGCCCAACCTCCCAACACCTGTAATTCTTGCAAACTTGTGCCACTCTGCACATGCCAAGTAGATCATGCCATCGGAAATTTGTTATTCCGGCTCTTTTTAAAGCAGCTCACCAAGCTTTGGGGCTGCATTGAATTTTGATTGGTGCAACGCCGTCGCTAAAGAAAAAGCTGTCATAGCAGGCAAACGAGGCGGAAGAACCGCAAGTAACCGTAATGCTTTCTCTCTCCTTATCCAGGGAATGCGCTTGCTTTCAACTTTGCGCATCCGCACAAGGGGTACTTTATCTATCCATTCCCATTCGTTAACTGCCTTGCGCAAAATTGCCCTCACTAGCGCCATTATGCGATTCACTGTTGCGGGTTTAACATCCTCAGCTTCTCTTGCTGTTGCTATTTCATCTACTGTATCGCTGGTAATCTCCATTAGATAGTATGCAAAAGTACAGCAGCTTCTGTGAGAGTTAGCAAGTTTTTAACTCTTTTATAGAATGTCTTATATAATTTCAGAAATACAATTTTTCATGTTTTTATAGAGTGAATACTCCAAAAATATTACCGCTACAAAAAATTTAAAATAGTAATCTCGTCTGAGGAATCATGTCAGAAGGTTTAATTTATTTTAAATTTTAATCTTTATTTTTTAAATGTGAAACTGATAATTCTATTCTACGCTAAGGCTTGAATAAACACTTTGGTATTTCCCCTACGTTTGCAGTTCTTTCAGTCGATTTTCTTTCTTTTTCATAGTAATCCCTATATTTTTTGGAATTTTCTACATCGCCAACAAGACTAAAAAGATCAGAAAAATTTTTATAAAATATGCTAAGCTCATTTTTATCTAAATAGTTTATTTTCGTAACGTGAAAACCTGCGTAAGTTTCTCGCATGGTTAGAGTTTTAAAATTTGTCTCAATTATTGCATATTCTATAGTTTGAAAGTGCCCAATCATATAAATTAGCAGGTCTTTTGTTAATTTTTTGTTTTCTTTTAATGTATTATAGTAATGATTTGTTAATTGCAGTAGCCTAAGAAGATAAAATGGTTTTTCAGATAATCTTTCAGGTGGCCACTTTTCTATTGGGGCTGCTTCAATCTCCATTGAAGCTAATAAAGTATTTATCCTATGTAAAGTGAACTGCCCATCAGTGTTCTTTTTAAAAATAGAATTTGTTATAAGTAGTCCTTTTGAAATTTCGAATTTACTGGAGAGGGTTGGAAGAATTTTTTCTTCAAAACGTTTTTCATATTGCTTATACAATTTCAATGTTAAATAATTAACACCTATGGAGGTAGCGATACCAGCTGGTAGTGTTAGTAGTATTAAATAGAAAAACGTCGATAAAGATTGGATATAGCTCATGAGGAATGAATACTGTAATAAATAAGGAAAAAGATAGGTAAAAGGCGAATTGATAATTTTTCCAATAATACTCGCATTCATCCCTTTACTAAACATTGTATAATTAAAATATATCCTTAAAAAATCTTCTGGTATAAAATCAGGCGAAAAAAATGAAGAAATTTTTAATAATTCTACCGCCATCGGTTCTTTTAAGGATAGTTCCTCTATTGTTGTTTTAAAGGTCGCTAAAATAGGAGCATGAGCCTTTTTAAGGCCGGGGGGCATTAATTCATTTGATAAATATAATTTTTTATTTTTTTTATATTCGAATAAATATTTTTCAATAGTTGAGTGGTTAGCCAGAATATATCCAGCAGCTTGCGATAATGCTAATGGAAAGTATTCTAGTTCATTACATAAATCACGGATACTTTGACCTTCATGCGATAATCTTGTGGCTTGTTCAAGAAAAATCTTAGCTTGCTCAAATGTAAATGTCTCTGATAATGGGATGCAATCCGGCCAGAGCACATTGCGACTAGTGATCAAAATAATAGGTTTACCAGCGGAAGGGAGAAAATCCTGTAAGCTATCCAGTGTTTCTGCATTATCATATACTAGTAAGGCGTCTTCTTGTGTATGTAACCAGTTTTTTACAATATCAATTATATCGTCCTCTTTTAATGCCATTATATTATTACTAGGCTGGAGAATCTGGGCGAGTTGCCGATACTGTGAAACAAGTTTATATCGAGGTTCTGCATAAAACCATGCTGAAAATTTATAGTTTGCGGTATGTTGAAGAAAATAATTCTTAACTAGCTCCGTTTTTCCAGAACCTCCGATTCCGGTGCAAGCAATTAATACAGGATATTTATTTAGGTTTCCTAACTTTAATATAGTATTATGAATCTTATCTGTTTCATCTCTATTAACATAATAATAATTAGTAGAAGGCGCTTGAAAAATCTGTACTCCACTCGTTTTTTTTGCAGGTGGTGAATCAGCTGATGGCTTTCCTGCAGATTCCAAGCCATCAGCCTCTAAGGGCGTCTTACAGGTTCCGGTTGACTAGACGGAGGATGATAATAATTATGATAATTATTATGAATATTGACCGTACCTTTCTCTGATGCCCGATTATTATAAATATTAACCGTACCTTCCTCGGACACCTGCATTTGCGTTCCGCTATTATTATTTGTAGCCTGGTCTGACATATTACCCGTCACCGAATTAACCACGGTATGAGGCCGATTCTCCGAGGTGGGAATTGGCTTACAAACTTTCTCTATAATCAACTTTTGCAACCACCGCCCTAATGGATCATCCCCAGTCCGCATACGATGTTGACTAACTTCGCTATAACACCACGCATCAATAATATCAATCGACGGATGCTGTTCTTCTGTCAATGCAGGAGAATGACTCGACATAATATGGACAGACACATCGCTATCATTCCAAACAGTTTTTATATCTTCTTTAGTAAACTGTGACTCTGCATACTTAGGATTTTGAGCAACGGTATTACCTGCTTTATCTCCATGAGTACCCGTATTAATATGTAATGATCGGCCATTTGCGATACTACCCCGAACTACTTCTTCTATCTCCCAAGCATATACCTCCTGACTTGATACCCATTTCACTTGACCCCTGCTCGTCAAGACCGCCTTAAAAGAATTATCCTTACTTAATTTACAAGATTTCTGATAATCTTCAATTGATTCATTAAGAGGAGGATTTTTCTTAAGTGTATCTACTGAACCTAGCCGGCTTTCAGAAGGAGCTTTCTCATCTGCTGAATGATTGGCGGTCTGAGTAAACATTCTTATTCTTGATTTCATCATTTGATGCGTAATCAAAAGAGAAGATGATAAAGTAGTCGGTGCGGAGAGTTGTAGACCTCGCTGACGCCCCATAAGGGAAGCAGAGTTATAAAAAGGTGTATGTATAAGGGGATTTTTTCCTGTTCTAGTCAAAAGGCCCCGGATGAATCTAGCATTTGCCATATTTATTTTCCTTACCAAGTTGATTGATTTATATTAATTGCGCCCTCATCATACTCTTATTCCTTAATTTTTTTCTCTAAATTCAAAATAGATATATAAATTATTTTATACTTTGTCTCTAGAGAAAAAATTTAATTCTAGTGATCTCTCATTATAAAATAAATTTTTTAAACTCTGCTTAACCGAACTTCACTATTCTAAATAATCTCTATTCATATTCCATCGCACTCATCACAGTAATGATCCCAAGACCTGTTAGACTGATAATAGAATCAATAAAAGAGCTACAAAAAATCCCGGCCAGAATGAGACTCATTATAATCACGCTAAAAAGCACGTTTAACGCATAATATCTCCCGTTTATTTTTTTATCTAAATCTCGTGTAGCACTCGAATCGTTTTTAAAAAACAATTCATCAAATCTATTGGCCATAACACGTCCCCTAACTAAGTCTCTGAATTGTACACGAACGATGAGGGCTATTGTGTAGGATATCCGAGTAATTTTCTGTAGGATGATATGATAGGGCTTTTTAAGAGAGGCTATGATTTTATTTTTTATGGGTAGTTTTAATATCGGTAATAATTACGTTTTTAAATGGATTTCATATCATAATAGGGTAAAGCATTTAATTAAAACAGCAGCGCTGCCTTGGCTTACTGAAAAATACCAATTTAACAAGTTATTTTAACTCGGGGGTGATAAAAAATCATGCTAAAAGATTTTAGTTCTCATTTAGTTCTAAAAAGAGCATAATTAAGTGGCACAATAAATAAGAGAATGAGGTTTTTCAAAATAGCGTTTGCTTTTTTTATTTATTTCATCTAAATGCATCGGGGGGTTAATATGAAATCTTTAGAAGACCTTAAAGAAAAAACTAATAATATTTCTGATAGTGTAGGGCAAAAAGCTAAAGAATCGGTAGAGAAAGGCAGCGAAGATTGGCTGCAATATATAAAAGCACACCCTTTTCAAAGTATGCTATATGGAGCGGTGATTTTCCTGGCTTTCAGGGGCTTATTAAAAAGTTAAAACTTTTTATTTTGGCAGCAACTGAATTATGTAGCGTTTATTTTTACCAGGAATCCTGAAAAAACAGGGCACCCTATTTAAAAAGAGAGAAGCGTATACACTAAATATTATTTATATCAAAAACCATCACTTTAACGAAAGATGGCGACAAGGCCCAAATTTATGTGAGGCCTCCCTCCCCTACTGCTTTTAATGATTAAGGAACAATAACATGTATAAGATAGTGTTTTTTGTACCGGAGGAAGCTTTAGAAACAGTTAAAAAAGCTCTATTTGCAAAAGGAGCAGGAAGAAGTAAAAAATATTCTCATGCGTGTTGGCAAGTACTGGGCCATATGCAATATAAGCCCTTAGCGCAAAGTAAGCCAGCTATAGGGAATGAGGGGGAATTCATTATAACTAACGAATATCGCGTAGAAATGACATGTGAAGTGCATTTACTGGAAGAGATTATAGCACAGTTACATTCTGTCCATCCTTATGAAGAGCCAGCTTACGAGATTTACCCTATCTCGGTGTCGATTAAAGATATCAAACAAAATTAGTGCAAATTTTTATTAGAACTCTCTCTTAACCTGGTAGAGGTCATGACTTTGGTTAACAGAATTTGATATTATCTGTCAATTTTTTATAGAATATTAAATATGGTCTAGAATCGGGCAATATTAGTAAAACATGCTGATATTTTGGTATCTCAACAGAAATTTATTAGTGGAAGCGCAATTAGGAAAATCACGGTGAATTAGCTTTAATTATAATAGTAACCCGTGTCCTGAAAATCCTAAATTAAGGACGCCGCCTGAAATCAAAGAAAAAATACTATATATCCGTAAAAATTATTATCTGGGTCAGGTAGGGATTAGCTAGTACCTAAAGCATTATCATAGAATGGCTGTATCGCCCTCAGCTCTAAGAAATGTATTAGTAAGACACCGATTATAAACCGCCTCCCTAAGAACCAACGTAAACGTACAATTGAATCTCGTTACAAGAGAGACGAAAAACAAGCACCTGGACACCCCATACAAGTGGATGTGAAGTTTCTTAATTTCGTTGGTAAGGATGGCCGAAAAATTAGACATTTCCAGTATACTGCTATTGAGGATGCGCCAAGAACCCGCGCCCTCAGGAGTTGACCTGCGCCCGAAATTTCAGACCCATCTAATTTAACGTCAGTATTATGTAAGCAAATAGTAAGTGTTTGAAATATTGAAATAACGGCTCTGTTGTGCTGTGATAGCACCTTATTTCCTTAGCAAAAAACAGAGGAGCCATTATATGGAAGACACTTTAATTGTTTTATATTGCATTGTCGATAGCTTCTGTAAAGAGTTTTATCCTGAATGGGAAAAGCAATTGCTAAAACAAGGATTAAAA
>JAJNBC010000004.1 GCA_021156085.1 Gammaproteobacteria bacterium
ATTAGCCCCTAGAACCGACTGCGAAAACACGCATCAAGTAGTTCTGCAAAAACTTCAGGAAGGGAAACAAGCCTTTGTTAATCAAAACGCTGCTCTTTTGACGGTCGAGATGGAAACCCAACTCAGAGAAGCCTTGCTCGAAAGAGAAGCCCGCGTTAACCAACTGGAAAACCAGCGTATTGTCTTAGAATCCACTCGTGCCGAGTTAATAACAGAACTCGATGCCCATAAGTCCAAGGCGGGTTCATTAGCGCAAGACATCAGCCGACAACAAGCGCAGCAGATGAGCTTGGTTAAAGACTCCGTGGTGTTAGCGGAGAGGCAGAATGCCAAGTTAGAACAATTACTCCAGCAAGTGCCTGCCTCAGAAGAGATAAAAGAATATTTATCAGACTGTGAGGAACTCCTATCTGATATCAAATCGAAGACGCAAGAATTAAAAAGAATGAGTGAACGCGACTCGCCAGATTTTGAACGTTGCAATGGGTTGATGATCGATTTAGGAAGATATTATCAGAGGTGTTACGTTGATATTATTAGACTCATGCGTCAGGCGGGTGTCGCCCATGCTGAGAGTGATGTAAAAATAGAACAAGCAAAAGCAGGCCAAGAAATACAGGAATGGAAAAAGCGTTATGATAACTCCCATGTAGAACTGGCTGGCGCAAAACAAGCGTATGAAGAAACAAGGAGATTATTAGCGGAAAAAGAAGCCCACCTGTCTTCATTAGCCCTGCGGGAGAACACCTTATCTACCGAGCTTGATAAAAAACAGGCTGTGTTAGAGGAAGCGCTACAAAGACAAGAGGCTCTTGAAAAAGAGAAAGCCCAGGTATCCGAATTAACACGAGCACAAAAAGCGGGTTGGGAAGAAGAGCAAAATAAATTAAGGCAACAATTACAGACGATAGAGAAAAAATCCGCTGAGCAATCGTTAAAAATAGAACAGCTAAAAGAGATGGAAGCGGAAAAAGCAGCAGCCGTTAAAAAAGCTGGGGAAGAGTCAGAAAAATCGGCCTTAAAAAAAGTGACGATCGTACAAGCAGAAGCGAATGTCCAAGTCGCTTTACAAGCCGAAGAAATGCAAAAATTAAAAGAAGAATTAGCCGCAGAAAAAAAGAAATGGGCTGAAGAAAAAGAGAAAGCAGAAAAAGCAAAAGAAGTAGCCGAGAAACTGGCCTTAGAAAAAGCGCAAATAGAAGCTGTCCGTCAATCAGCAGAAAAAATACACGTAGAACAAAGGGAAAAAGTAAAAACCGAAGCACAAGCTGAAAAAGTCCAAGTGGCTTTACAAGCTGAAGACATGCAAAAATTAAAAGAAAAATTCGCTGCCATGGAAGCTGAAGCAGCCTCCGCCAAAGCGAAAGCGGAGCAATTAGCCGCCGAAAAAGCGAAAGTCGAAGCCGACCAGAAATACACAGAAAAAATCCAGGCAGAACAAACTCAAAAAGCCTTGGATCAAAAAGAGCGCCAAAAAGCCCAAGTGGCTTTACAAGCCGAAGAAATACTGAAGTTAAAAGAAAAACTGGCTGCCATGGAAACCGAAGCGGCCTCTGCCAAAGCAAAAGCCGAGCAATTAATGGCTGAAAAAGCACAAATCGAAGCCGACCAGAAATACGTAGAAAAAATACAACCTGAACAAGCGAAAAGAGTCTTAGAGGAAGAAGAGAGAAGGAAAGCAGAAGCAGAGCAAGCACAAAAAGAGCAAGAAAAAGCAGAACAACGAAATAAAGCGGTAGAAGAAGAAAAAAAAGAGGAAGGAACAGAAGGACGGATCAAAGTGTATTCGCACTTTTTTAAGCCTCCTAAAGCCACGCCGCCCGATGTAGCTGCCTTTTTACGACTGGTTGCGGAAGGTGAACAAGATAAGGCCGAAGCCCTGTTAAAAGAGAACCCTGGGTTAGGGGTAGCGGCAGGGAGCGTCACTGACTTATCCAAACGGACATTTAAAAACATCACGGCACTGCAATATGCGCTGTGGGCATTGGATTGGAATATGTGGATGATGCTTTTGAAGTACATACCTCGTGATGAAGCGCAATTGCAAGCGATGGCGTTAGAGGAGAACGGCACAGAACACGGGAAGCATTTTGACTTCAGTCAATTACTGGGTGCATATGAATCGTATAAGCAAGGTTATAATGGATGGGACTGGAACCAACGGGAAACGCATTGGTGCCAGCAAATCGGTGGTGCCCAACTGTTATTACCTGCGCACGTCGTGAATGAATATTGTCGACCTGACAGAGCGTTTTATCCGTTGCCAGATTTCACGCAGATAGGGTTACCGAGAGGGAGAGAAATGAATGGAAAAACAGGCACAGACTTTTTTACGCACGAGTATAACGGAGGGAGAGCAGGAGACAAATGGGCTATGTACAGGGGGCGGGTGGAAGCGGGGGGAGTGACATATCATTGGATTGGTGCAGAGTTGGCGATGGATGACGCGGAGGCAGCCGCGATGATTAAGGAAGTGCGCATGTCGCAGCGCCAAAGTATGATAAAAGAATTACTGAGCAATAAGCTTATTGTTGCCAAGAAAAGATAAATGAAGAAGTCCTCTTCCTAACCAAACAAGCTTATGTTTTAGCTCAGTTGCTTTTATAACCCAAGCGCTGAGCAGGTGTTCCATGGATAACACTTTCATCATTGCGCGCTTCCACCACATCGCCCAACGAATAAGGTACTGCTGAATATGCGCCACATGAATGGCATCTTCCTTCATGGCAGTAGATTTATCTAAGGCACGGCGACAACTGCGCGGATGAATGGCAACGATCACCTGTGAGAAGACGGGGGCATTGTTGCATCATTCAACTTTGATCGCACTCCTGCTTCTCTTTTTTTATGTGTTTTATAGAGTGTGATACTTTTTAGGGTGATAAAGTTAATGATAAATCAAGCGCTTCAGTGTTGCATTTAATTGCCTGCCTAATAAAGTCTTCTAATATAGATAAATATTGATAGATTGTTAATTTAGTTAATTCTAGGAAATTGGTATTGATTCCTAAATTAATCAAAGCTTCTATTTTAAAAAGATATGAATTAACTTCTGCAATTATTTTGATTTGCTTATTTATTACACGCATACAATCGAATAAGCGGCTGTCTGCCATATTTTATCTCCTAATAAAATATATTTTTACTTTCGCACACTTCAATACTAAGGATTACTTAGTATCTTGTCAAGTCAAAAACTAAGATTATCTTAGGTTCTAATATTGACTGGCGAGCAAAGAGGAATGGCTAATTCACCCATTTGCAAAAGACTAAAAAAAGCACGTGTCGCGGCGGGGCTTTCTCAAAAAACTCTCGGCATTGTTGCTGGCATTGACGAATTTTCTGCAAGTGCGCGAATGAATCAATATGAAACAGGAAAACATACACCCGATTATTTGACATTAACTCGCATTGCTAAAGTGTTGAAACTCCCTACCGCTTATTTTTACGCAGAATCGGATGAATTAGCAGAAGCTATCGAATTGTTTAGCAAGTCGAGAAAATCTAACAGACTCGCCGCGTTAGATAAATTAAAGTTATGATCTCAGAATCAAGCAGTTGAAACAGAACAGATAATCTTGTGGGTTCACCAGAAAAACCAAATGCTAAATGAAAGACGGTATATTTAAGCTCTAATCGGAATGGTAAGAGTTACAAAAATGTTCTTAGGAGAAGTGTTCTCCCTGTAGGGTATACGGGCTTAAAATTATGTGTTGGACGGTGTCTAAAAGTTGCCTAGGTATAACTGTTTCGCACTCCATCTGCACTCCAGTTTTATAAATCTATTTCTGAAAATTATATAATATGTATATTAATCATGGCGTCCCAGGGCGGATTCGAACCGCCGACCTGCCCCTTAGGAGGGGGCTGCGCTATCCATCTGTGCCACCGGGACATAAAGTAAAAGATACCTTAAATAGAAGGGAAGCACCAAAACATCCGAAACCAGCAAGATTGTAAACTCAAATTCAGAGTACCGAGGGTCGGAATCGAACCGACACGGTGTCGCCACCACCGGATTTTGAGTCCGGCGCGTCTACCAGTTCCGCCACCCCGGCATTTTAAGAAATGCGAAGTATAGCAAACTGCGCCAGCACGTCAATCTCCCCTTAACTGGCTCACTAAACATGCTTATGTTGCTGCTTTCTTTTCATCATCCATTTAAAATCGCACTAAAACATTTCCATAGGATCCACATCCAACGACCATCGAACTCTTTGTTTACTACCCATTTTCTCAATGTCAGGCAACAGTTTTTTCAAAAAATTTTGTAAGGTGGGGCGTTGAGTCGCTTGTATCACTAATTGTACTCTGTGTCGTCCTGCTCGTTTAGGCATGGGCGCCGGAATAGGGCCTAACCATTGCAATGCTTTACTATCAGGACAAAATAATTTTTTTACTTCTTCCAAAAAATGCATCGCATGCCTAACCTCATGGGCTTCCGCACGAAATAAAGCAAAAAAAGAATAAGGTGGCAACGCAGTCGCAACGCGCTCCCGCAAAAGAGTAGTCGCAAATTGTTGATAGCTTTCGTGAAATAACTGATGCAACAAAGGATGATCTGGATGATGGGTCTGGATAATAACTTTTCCTTTTTTTTCCACCCGCCCCGCACGCCCAGCAACTTGCAATAATAATTGCCCCATGCGCTCAAGCGCCCGAAAATCACTGCTAAAAAAACCACTATCCGCATCAATAATAGTCACCAACGTTACGTTAGGGAAATGATGCCCCTTTGCTAACATTTGCGTTCCAATCAAAATTTGATGTTTGCCTGATTGAATCTCTTGCAATAATGTTTCTATAGAACCTTTTCGTTGAGTGCTATCACGGTCTAGGCGTGCAATAGAATAATGAGGGAAATTTTTCCGCAAAGCATACTCTAAGCGCTCAGTCCCCAGCCCGATAGGGTGTAATTCTTTTTCGCCACAATTCTCACATTGCACAAACAATGCTGCTTGAGAATCACAATGATGGCAATGCAATCGCTGCTTCTGCTTATGATAAGTCATACGCTTATCACAACGTTTACAAACTGCCATCCAGCCGCACGCATGACATAGTAAAATCGGGGAAAACCCCCGTCTATTCAGAAATAACATCACTTGCTCACCACGTTGTAAGTGCTGCTGTATTTCTTCTAAAATGGGCTGCGATAATCCTTCCTCTAATCGTTTATTGCGAATGTCTAACACAGAAAATTGGGGTAATTGGGCAGCCCCTGCGCGCTCAGGCAATTGCAAATGAATAAATTTTCCTTGCTGCGCTTTATGTAATGTTTCCAACGCTGGCGTAGCTGACCCCAATACAATTGGAATTTTTTTAAAATATGCACGCATAATGGCAAGGTCGCGCGCATGATAACGAAAATTATCCTGCTGTTTAAAAGAAAGATCATGTTCCTCATCAACAATAATCAATCCTAAATGCGGCAGCGGAGAAAAAACTGCTGACCGGGTTCCAATTAAAATTCTAACCTCTCCAGAATGCGCCCGCCCCCATGCATTTAAACGTTCCCTCTCACTTAAATGAGAATGCAATGCCATAACCGAGACAGCAAAACGTTCACGAAATCTTTGTATCGTTTGCGGTGTTAAACCAATTTCAGGTACTAAGACCAAAACTTGTTTTTGATCTTGTAATACATTCGCAATTGCCTGCAAATACACTTCTGTTTTACCACTTCCTGTTACACCATTTAATAAAAAAACCTGGAAAATGTTGCTTGCAGCCTGAATGGCTGAAACAGCAGTTTGTTGCGCTATATTAAGCGTTAACGGCTGATTCATCTTTTCCTGCATTAATTCGCTCTTAGATGCACGCCTTGCTATCCATTCTTTTCGGCTTGCTAATTTAATTATCGCATTCGATATCCCTTGCAAACGCAACTGCTTTGCGGAAAGTCCTTGGGGGTGTTTTTTGAAATAACTTAAGAGTTCGATTTGTCGTGGTGCACGTTTGAGAGTAACAAAATCCACGTTATATCCTGTTTCTGTCAAGCACCAGCAGTGATCTTGGTAAATCGCAAGTGGCTTTCCTTGACGCAATAAAAGAGGAAAAGAATGCGCCAACACTTCACCAATAGGGTAATGATAATAATCACTAGCCCAAAAGCAAAGCTCTAAAATATCCTTTGAAATTAATGGCTTATCATCTATCACACTTATAATAGATTTCAGTTTACTGGCTTCTATGTCTGACTGCGAGGTAAATCCTGTAAAAATTCCAATCAATTCACGCTGCCCAAAAGGGACCCGCACTCGCATACCTGGTTGCAAATTCTCCCATCCCTTTACTTCCGGAGGAAGATAATGAAAATAACGGCGTAAAGGCACTCCCACTGCAATCTGCAATAGACTGTTTAATTTAAGATTTTTCATATAAAGAGCACTGCAGTATAAATCTGTTAATAAAAATGAAAGCAAGCTTGATATACTATACTTTTAGCGCCTATTTATCGAATTCATTTAACCGCCAAAGGAGCATAAAAATGTCTTCATACACCCTTAGAGAAGATCATCTTGAAGAAGCATTGGAGAAGCTATGTGATAAGTTGATTGAAAAAGGTGCTATGAAACCAGAGGATAAACAACACGCCATCGAAATGGTAAAGAACGCACTGGTTAATGCATACCCTGACGGCGTTCCGCAAGATTTATTCACGGATCCTGTCAAACAAAAAACACTACTGGTGGGGCTGATATCTGCTCCTCTGATGGAAAATAATCCTGCCCTCAAGTTTGATCTTACTCTTTTTTTCAAAGCTGAATTTCAACCCCAAGAAGTAAAAACTCTTTTTAAGACATTTTTAACGGAACTTAACAAATTGGAACCTGATCCTAACAAACGTCGCAGCGAAAAGGAAATTGAAGCGGAAACAGAAGCTTTACTCGAGAAAATAGCACAAGAAAAACAAAAAAAATTAGAAGAAGGAGAGTCTTTAAGAGTAGTAGACAGCCCCGCCGTTAGCAATGAATTAGAAGATATTTTTGAGACCCTTTTTGGAATGACGCAATTTGGGGTAGCCGTCGTACTATCCGTAAACAAAGGCAATACAGCAGGTATTATAGATAGCTATTCTGCCAGCAATACTGGAAGAGGCAGCATACATGAAGGTCGGGGTTTAGCCGGAGACTCCACTACTGACCCCTATGTGACACAAATGGCCAAAGAACGATTACTCGATCTCGGAGGATTAGGAGCAGAAGTTCTTAATGATTTAACTAATAGTGGCATCATTCATAAGCCGCTTACGCCACACCCCCCTACTGCAAGATAAAAGGAATAAATGATATGCATCGCGTTCTCATCGTAGGCGCAGGCAAAATTGGCTCCCTTATTGCAGCCTTACTTGCTTATTCAAAAGATTATGAAGTTTTTCTCGCAGATATTAATATTAATGAGAGCCAAGCAAAACGCTTACCTAGTGAGACGTCTCATCTTCATTTTCTCCCCTTAGATGCGCAAAACAAAACTACTTTTTCTAAATTTTTACGTGAAAACCGTATGAATACCCTCATTTCAAGCCTACCTTATTACTGTAACATTGCGCTAGCAAAGGCAGCTAAAGAATTTAACTTAAACTATTTCGACTTAACAGAAGATACCCATGTTACGAATGTCATCAATGAATTGGCATGTCCCCCCACCTCTTTTTTCGTACCTCAATGTGGGCTAGCTCCTGGCTTCATCAGCATTATTGCTAATCATTTAATTCAACATTTTTCAAATCTAGATACAGTGAAAATGCGCGTAGGCGCATTACCCATTAACACGAGCAATGCACTACATTATGCTCTCACATGGTCCACCGATGGGCTTATCAATGAATATGGGAATGTGTGTTATGCGCTAGAAAATGGGAAAACAATAGAATTATTGCCTTTGGAGGATTTGGAAGAAATTAAAATCGACGGCCTTACGTATGAAGCTTTTAACACCTCTGGCGGAGTAGGCAGCTTACCCATTACCTATGCTGGCCGGCATATTAAGCAGTTAAATTACAAGACTATTCGCTACCCCGGACATTGTGAAAAAATGCGTTTTTTAATGAATGATCTTAAACTCAATGAGGATCGGGATACTTTAAAACGCATTTTAGAAAATGCCATCCCCAAAACGGGTCAAGATGTTGTCCTTACCTATGTGTCCGTCATAGGATCACAAGATAACCAATTAATGGAAAAAAATTATTTCAAGAAATTCTATTCTAAAAAATTATATGGGCTGGATTGGTCAGCAATTCAATTGACTACGGCATCGTCCCTCTGCGCTGTTTTAGATATTATCCTCGAGCAACCAGAAAAATTTCATGGCCTGATAAGGCAAGAACAAATTTCCCTTGAAGCCCTGGTGAAAAATCGATTTGGACAATATTTTTCTTAATTTAAAATGAGTACTTTATTATGGATATATTAAAAAAACTCAACCTTAATTCTCTCAATTTTGGTGCTTGCACGGGTGAAAAAGAGTGGTCCAATACAATCACGGAGGGTGAATTAGTCTCTTACAATCCTGCCACAGAAAAACCCATTGCCTCTATTTATCAATGCGCGAAGGCAGATTATGAAAATATTGTAATCCAAGCCGAAAAAAATTTTTTAATATGGCGTCAAGTACCTGCTCCGAAACGAGGAGAAATCCTACGCTTAATAGGAGAGGAATTACGTAAACAAAAAGATAGGTTAGGTAGTCTAATTTCACTTGAAATGGGTAAATCAAAAAAAGAAGGCGATGGAGAAGTACAAGAAATGATTGATATGGCAGATTTTGCCGTAGGCCTTTCTCGCATGTTATATGGAAAAACCATGCATTCCGAACGGCGAGCACATAGAATGTATGAACAATGGCAGCCACTCGGGATAGTAGGAATCATTAGCGCATTTAATTTCCCAGTAGCCGTGTGGGCCTGGAATGCATTTCTTGCAGCTATTACTGGTAACACCGTAATTTGGAAACCTTCTCCTAAAACACCGCTTTGCGCTCTCGCCGTGCAGCATATTTGCAACAAAATCATGGCTCAGGAAAAACTAACTGGCCTTTTTTCTGTATTTATCACGGATAATAATACACTTGCTGAACATTTCGTGAGTGATCCACGTATCTCTCTCGTCTCCTTCACTGGATCGACTGCCATTGGTAAACAAATAAGTAAGCTCGTAGCCCATCGCTTAGGAAAATCTTTACTAGAACTAAGCGGAAATAACGCCGTCATCGTAGATGAAACTGCTGATTTACAATTAGCTGTGCCTGCTATAGTTTTTGGTGCAGTAGGTACAGCGGGGCAACGCTGCACTACAACCAGGCGTCTGATCGTCCAAGAAAAAATTTATGATAAGCTAATTTTCAAATTAGTGAATGCTTATAAAAAAATAACTATCGGTAATCCCTTAGACGAGAAAAACCTATTAGGCCCATTGATTGATGCGGCCGCTGTTGAAAACTATATAACAACTCTAGAGGAGGTAAAAAAAAGGGGAGGGAAAATTCTATTTGGGGGTCAACAAATTCGAGGAGTAGGTTATTATGTCGAACCTACTTTAGTTGAAGCTAAAAATGAATGGGATGTGGTACAACGCGAAACATTCGCTCCTATTTTATATATTATGAAATACAAAACACTAACAGATGCTATTACTATGCAAAACCACTCTCTTTACGGCTTATCTTCTTCTCTCTTCACCAATCAACTACAACATGCTGAATTATTTCTTTCTGCCTGTGGAAGTGATTGCGGCATTGCTAACATCAATATAGGTACATCCGGTGCCGAAATCGGCGGGGCTTTTGGTGGAGAAAAACAAACTGGAGGCGGCCGTGAGGCAGGCTCCGATGCGTGGCAAGCCTATATGCGACGGCAAACAACGACGATTAACTGGAGTGATAAATTACCATTAGCACAAGGCATCAAATTCGAATAACATACGAGGATCCGTTAAAAATTTACTCAAGTCTGTTAAGGAAGGTTGATAATTTAACATTATAGAGTTGATAAATAAGAGGAAAATCCTAGAATTGTTGTTTCCTCCTGAAATAAAACGAGTTTGCGAGGACCCGCTTGAGGCTCTCTATGAGCTAGGCTCAAAGCTACTAATGAAGATATTTAAATCGCTTGATCAAATAAAGCGCATTGTGTATAATATATACATTTGATAGAAAATCTTCTTGCCGGCAGAAAATCAAAGTATGGCGCCCGCCTGGAAGAGAAGTCAACCGAGTAAAACACAGAAGCTTATAAAAGGAGAAATAAAAGTGCAGCCTAGAAAATTAACTTTTAACGTTTATTTTATAGCTCCCCGGGAGTACGATTTAGACGACTTTGAGAAATTCGACTTAAATAACTTAGACGGCTTAAACGACTTAGATCACTCACAGCTGATTGAGGGTGCTCTCTATTTTACAATTAATAAATGTCATAATCAGTTCTATTTTACTATGTGCTGGCCGAAAGAGTATGTGGAGAGAGGCCTTAATCAAGAAAATATAGGGAATTGGGAGTGGATTAATTTTCCGGATCTAGAATTCGTTCACCTTGCGCGTTTTGAAGAAAACTTACGGCTATTTTCTATCGATCGCGTTTCGGAGGAATGTAAACAAGAGATAGACGCCTGTATTGAAGCTATGGAACAGCATATAAATATAACGGTGCAAACAATAGAAAGACAACGCCTTATACGTGATTTGTTTACTAAAGAAGAAGAAAAAAATATCAAAGAGTTTTTTGGTGCGCGTATACTCAATGATATAAAAAAACTAAGAACGGTTTTGTTTAATGGCTGGTGGGTAGATGGCACAGAGCAATTTAATTTTAACGGAGTAGATGATGGCAACTTCGTGAAATTCGCCGCATTAATAGCCCAATTAAAGAAACTGCCCGATACCTCCCTCAACCCAGCGGATGCAGAGAAGAGATCAAACTTGAAAGCGATTGCAGCTGCAGCAGAAGCATTACAAAGTGGGCTACAATTTAACCCGAATGATGAGGACGATCAAAGAGAAATACAAAATAAGCTGGCAGTGCGTATTCTAGGCGCTATTTTAGCTACTGCGCCAGGAGCTCTCGCGGGATTTAAAGCAGGCGCAGCGTTGGGCGCGATAGCGGGAGGTGGCGTGGCTTCGGCGCCAACTGCCCTGATTGGAGGCGGTCTAGGCGCACTGGTGGGCGGGGTTTTAGGATTTTTTGCAGGTAATAAAATAGCGGTTTGTACAAGTGGACCTTATGCTAAACGTCGCTATGCGGAAGCTCGTTATTCTTCTCAGGTCGCGGCGACTGTGAGAAAAATTGCCGTTGTTCCAGCTGCAAGTGAGAACAGCCTTACTGAGAAAAGTTTTAGAGAGGGCAGTAAAACATCTACGAGCTTTTCCCCCTCCGCAGCAAATTGTCCTTAGATTTAAGCTACATCCATTTTTTTCTTCTCGACTTGCGCTTTATATTGGATTTTGGTTTTACAACAATATAAGTAGATAGCCGTTCTCCCACTGCCTCCAACTTCGTGAATGGAAATCTTAACAGCACGTGGTAAGGGAAATTGAGAAGGGCAAATAGACGATCCAGTATCAAAAGTAGTACCAAGAAGATAATTTTGTATTATCTGCTTGGGTGCATCTTCACAATTTTTTTTATCTACCACTAACTCATGTTCTACCGGAATAGGAGAAGTTAAATCCAATATAGCTGCCATACCTGATGAATCCATAGCATGGCAACGAATAGATAGTAAGGCAAGCGCTACCACACTTATAAAATAATATAACTTATTAGGAAAATTTATCATTTTAAACACTCCTCTAAAATATGTTAATTACTTAATAAATTATTAAATATTGCAGCTACCTTGGGATGATTTCGCCAGTTCTCCATAAAACGCTGGATATCTTTCTTAGCTGCTTTTTTAAATCCCCATTGTGTAATGTGTTCTCGCATGCTATCCAGATCAATTAGCAGGGGGTAACCCGACGAAAATAATATATTCGTCATTTTTAAGTCTCCATGCGTCATCTTTAATTCTGCTAATTTATTTAATAAATCTACGACCAGAGCAGCTTTTCTAACGTAAAACTCTTCTCCCTCATTTGCATCATAAGATGAGAAAAACTCTCCTAAATTTTTGCCTTCCACATATTCCATAATAAAATAGGATGTACCACGTAAGCCAAAAACCCGATTTTCAATATAAGCAACCGGTTTTGCAGTAGGCACACCAAACAACCGCAAATATTGTGAAAAGCGCCAAGAAGCTTCCGCTCGCGTCAACCGTAAGCAGCGACGCAATCCATGCCAGCTATTTTTTATATTATAACGTTTGACCACCCATGCTCGGCCCTCTACTATCACTTTAATAAGTGTTGCACTTCGACCCTTTTTTAAAAAAACAATATCTGGCAATGTGAATAATTTTTCTGGCTCATGAAAAAAATCCACCAGCGCAGGCGACTGGTATTCACGATCATAAACGATTAATCGATTAAAAAGATTAATTCTAATAAAAGCTGAACAAGTTCGTATGATTTTATTCTGATAATGCGACCAACGCTCTTTATTTTTTTTATCAACCAATTCTTTTAATAAATCAAAATCCGCTTTCTTGGCAAGCCAGCCACGAGCCTTTGCATATGCCTTAAAAAGCTGACACTGTAACTGCTGCGTGCCCACACCTAATTGCGCAAAGAACAAGCTTAAATTATCCATACTTTTGGCTTTACTCAAAGCGCCAGAAAATGATTCAATCCCACCGCCATCTAAAGTATAAATCAACTTTTCGGTTACAAGGAAATTCTTAAAATGTAAATCATGCTGCAGGATGCCTGATACATGCTGGGTGGCTAGTTCTACAATAACTTGGTGCATTAAAGCTGAAAATAGATCGGTATTTCTTTGCTCTTGCCAAATCACTTCCAGATTGATTGCTTGAGTTACTCTCTCAAATAATAATACTTGAATACGTTGCTGGGATGCACTTCCTTGATAGAGCAAGCAAGGCACTGGCACATTTGCATGTGTTAATGCATTAACACCTAACACATCACGCTTTAAATGCCGTTTAGATTGACCGCGCTCATAAAATAATTTGGCAACAACTTCTTTATTTCCCCACTGACCAAAAGCAACTAATCGCTTGCCAGGAAGAATACGAATAATATCATGACAATACAAACGTTCAGCACTATCACTCAATAACAATTGAAAAGGCGCAGAAATTTCTGTTTTAGCAGATTTTAGTATTTCCCATGATAATTCTGAGATAGCATTATCATGAATGCTTTCTGCATAATTTCTCGCCACGTTTCTTCACCTTTAACCAAAATAATTTTTCTTTATTCATCATGTCACGCAAAGAATTACCATGATATGCTTTGATAAAACGCAGCAAGTCTCTAGACGTCAATCCAATGTGATGACTAGAAAAATATAGCCCCGCTAAATCTTTTACAATCCATCGCCGAGGCGTACGTTTACGAAGCCCCGCACGATGTAAATCAATTAAATAAAGCTTAGGGCCTGCATTCACAGATGCAGACAAATCCAATAAAAAATGACAAATATAAAAATCCCTATGGTTAATGCCATTTGAATGTAAGGAAAAAGCAATACGTGCCACTTCTTTAATTAATTTTAGTTTATCAGAAAAAGCAAGTGGACGTTGTTTCCATGTTTTAACTAATTCTTCTAGACTGCTACTTTGGGAAATTTCTCGAGTAATAATAAAAGAACGTAGAGTCGCTGGATTAACACCACGACAACCATAGCCAACCACTTCCGGCACAGGAATATTGAATTCTTTTAATTTTTTCAACGCCAGCCATTCATTTTTGGCACTAAGCACGGGAGCCCGCAATTGGAAAATATTTTTGATTATTTCTTTCCAACCTATGCCCTGATGCTGTTTAATAAAATAAATATGCTCCCCTAAAATAATGCGCTGCGTTCGCCTGCCCTCAAGGGCGCGGTAGATCTCACCTTTCAAATTCATGATTTGATCGAATCCCGCAGAGGTAGCAGGAAAATATTTTTTAATTTCAGGATGTAATATTAGCAATGCTGTTACCTTTATTATGAATAGCTTCAATAGCATCCACTGCTTTTTCAATTAAACTATAAATATCAGCCTGTTGAATAAAGGCCAATGCATTTTTCTTCCAAGTCATACGCTCGAGAGAGAACAACATATCCCTCAATGCTTGATTCAATTCAATTTGTTTAAATGGCGACGCTAACACTATACCAGCTTGCGCTTCATTTATATAATTTGCATAGCCACATATATCTGTTGTTAGGACAGGAAGTCCAGCCACGAGTGCTTCTAGTAATACCGTGCCAGTATTTTCATTATAAGCAGGATGCACTAATATATCTGCGGCTAATAAGAAATCTGCCACGTCGTGGCGTCCACCTAAAAACTTAATTCGAGAAGCAATCCCTAATTTTTTTGCCTGTCGTTGAAATAATTTGGGATCATCTTTGCCAATAACATACACATAAGAAAAATTTCTTAATTTATCAGGCAATGCAGCATAAGCTAACAAAACACGATCTAAGCCCTTTGTTTTAAAGCCCGAGCCAATCAATAATAATATAAATTCATTTTTATTAATTCCTAATTTTTTCCTTATATCACTCCGAATAGTAGCTGCGTTATCGGGTGCAACACGATCTTTTTGGATACCTGGAGGTAGTAACTGAAAACGCTCCCGGGGAGTTTCATAAAAATGAATAAATTCTGCTTGCTGGGCTTTAGATAATAGTAAAATTTGAGTACGGGCATTGGCAGAAAATACAGATTCTTCATAAGCAATTAAATGTCGATATCTAGGCGTTAATCGGTACCATGCACCATGCTGCCGCCTGGCTTTTGCTTGATAGCAAGTATCAGCTGCATAATACACATCTAAGCCTGGCATTTTATTAAAGCCAACAGCTAAATCATAGTTGGTTAGTTGCGGTTGAATTTTCCTAACAAATTGCTGGGCACGTGTGTGGTTCTGCCGACTGCTCACGGGAATAATATTAACTGAAATATCAGGCTCTGCATTCCCTTCCCATGCCATTGTCAATACATCAACCTGATGTCCGCGACGTACGCATTCTCTAGCAATCCGCAGAAAATCTCGCTGCAATCCCCCGAATGGAAAATACTTAAAAAGACAAAAAACAAGTCTCATATAGATCCGTAAACAATCGTAATTCGTATTTAAAAAAAACATATTATAACTGATCATTCATTTTATATCTTTTAATTAGTCCCAATTTTGGCCAAATACTGATCTACAAATAAAAATTACCATTTCCTATTGACTACTCTCACTCATATTTGCTATATTTTTGAACACTTGTATTGAATTTCAGCCATTGAGGCCTCTTATGAAAAAAATGCTTTTATCCTTAACTATGTTTTTATTTGCTAACGTTACCCTTGCTGGCCCCGCTTCTTCCATAGCAGCATCCTCTGCCGAGAATGACGCAGTCATTATAGATAGCCATCTTAAGGTAATATCCAGAACGCAAAATGAAGAAAATCATTTGTTAAATTACACTCTAAATTCTACTTATCCACAGATAATAGGTACTCCTTTACCTATTGCTGCCCAAAATTTCAATAAAAAAATAAATAACATGGTTAAGGCTGAAATAGAACAATTTAAAAATAATGTGAAACAAGATTTCCCTCACATACAAACTTTGCCCCAAGATGTAAGGAAGAATACTCTACAAATTGATTATGATGTGGATGTCATCCATCCTGAACACCTCTCCTTAGTCAGTGTGCGCTTAAATATTGAAGGAATGCAAGCTGGCCGAGCACATCCTTTTCATCTCTATCGGGTACTTAATTTTGATTTGACTCATAACAAAGAATTAGTGCTCAATGACTTATTTAAACCTAAAACAAATTATTTGCATGCGCTATCAAATTACAGTAACAAAAAATTGAATTCTTCATTAAAAGATAAATGGATGATTGCTAAGGGCACTAAAGCAAATCAAGCAAACTATAAAAACTGGAATATTCAGGCAGATTCAATTTTAATTACGTTTGACGAATACCAAGTGGCACCTTATAGCAACGGACCTCAAGAAGTTGAGATTCCTTTCGGCGAGTTAAAAAATATTTTCTCTCCACAAGCTCTTATTATTTCTAGAGCCAAAGACGCGTCAAGCACTTTAGGATAATATACCTTGTCTCACCTTTTCCTTAAGAACACAGAAAATATCACTATTGTCGGCGCGGGCAACATGGGAAGCAGCTTGCTAGAAGGGCTGCTTACAAAGCAGTATCCTTCAGAGAAAATAACGATCACTGATGTTTCCGTAGAAAAACTTAATCAAATAAAAAAACGATTTAATGTCAATACCACTACAAATAATTTAGACGCCACTGAAAAATCAGACATCATCATTTTTGCTATTAAACCCCAAATCTTCTCCAAAATTGCCTTAGAATTATCCGTTTCAATACAACAAAAAAAACCGCTTGTCATTTCAATAGCAGCAGGCATCACCGTATCCAGCATTCAGAATTGGCTAGGCGGAGAAATCCCAATTATACGTAGTATGCCCAATACCCCCGCTCTCATTGGTTGCGGCGCAACAGCATTATTTGCTAATGACTACATCACACAAAAGCAACGACATCTTGCTGAAACTATTTTACGCGCCGTAGGGATAACTCTTTGGCTAGATGAGGAAAAATTAATTGATGCAGTCACAGCATTATCAGGCTCTGGCCCTGCCTATTTTTTCTTAATAATTGAAGCATTGCAACAAGCAGGCGAACGATTAGGCTTATCAAAGGAATTTTCTCGTCTTTTGACATTACAAACAGCTTATGGTGCCGCACGAATGGCATTAGAAAGTGAAAAAAGCATTACAGAATTACGGAAAGCAGTGACCTCACCCGGAGGAACCACTGAACAAGGAATTAAAATACTTGAAGAAGCTAATATTCGAGAAATTATGGCAAAAGCCACGTTAGCCGCAAAGAAACGTGCCGAAGAACTGGGATCATAATGACTACCACTGTGGTTTTTGCAAGCAATAACTCAGGAAAAATTCTTGAACTACAACCATTGCAAAAACAATTTAATATCAACATTGTACCGCAAGCTGTCTTAGGCGTGAACAACACTCCGGAAACAGGGATGACTTTTATAGAAAATGCTTTAATAAAAGCCCGCCATGCCTGTCAGATAACTGGCTTGCCTTCCATTGCGGATGACTCCGGCCTACAAGTGGGCGCCTTAAATGGAGCCCCTGGTATTTATTCCGCACGTTATGCAGGAGATAATGCAACCTCCCAAAATAATATTAAAAAACTATTAAATGAATTAATAAATGTACCTCCCGAAAAACGGCAAGCGCGTTTTTATTGCGTTCTGATTTATATGGCAAATGCAACAGATGCTACACCGCTAATATGCGAAGGCATATGGGACGGCCTCATCTTACAAGAACCCAAAGGAAATAATGGATTTGGTTATGATTCTATTTTTTGGGATCCTATAAAAAATATCAGTGCTGCAGAATTAGCCAGGGAAACAAAAAACAAATATAGTCATCGCGGATACGCTTTAAAATTACTGATAGATAAATTACAAAACATCTTACCTCGTGTTTAAGACACCCCCTTCAAGGTTCGTCGCCTAACTCTTTGAAAAAAAGGTGGGACTCTGAGGCTAACTATGCTATTGTTCCGGGGATTCCTTGTTTGGATAAAGGTGAAGGTGTATGAGAAATTATAATAATTTATTTTCAATAAAATCTATTTATCTACATATTATTCTCATTGGAGCTATTATAGGTTTATACTATTTTTTATATACTCAAGGCCTATTCCCTCAATGGATTGACTATATCTATAGCGCTGGAAAAGGGTTAATTGCATTTATTATTATTTTAGGTTCTGCTCGCTCTGCGATGATGCCCCTACTAACATTATTTAGCGGGCTAGCTATTCTCCTAACAAATCAATATGGTATTCCTATTGTTTCATACGTAAATGCATGGGAATTATTGATTATGGCGTTGATTGGTTTGATCATCACAATTTTAGTTAGGTGGTAAATGACAAGGAAGAAGGACGATGATAAAACAACTTATTGCAATTATTTTATTCAGTCTATTAGTTACGATGGGTATGCCTTATGCGCAACAAGGGTTACAATATCTTGTAGCAGCGCATGACTGGATCTCTGAAGTATTAAGGCAAGTTTTTTCTGGCGGCCACGCTGGAAATATTATCCGTAATATGATTGCTCTTCTAGCTATACCTGTGCTTATTGCACTGGTACCTATTATCATTTATTGGATCGCGAAACGCAAGTGGTTCGCTTATTTTATCGATATTGTATGGATAATATTGCTTATTGAAGCCTCGGCTTTAGCTATTTTATATAAAGTCTGAATATTCCATATCACACCCAATAGGCTGTTTTTACCATTATTTTTGATAAAATAGACATGGCTTTTTTTACTGGTCCAGGCAGACTAGGCGCTCCCGCTTTTAGGGCCTCATCGCGATGGTCTAACTCATCTAATCGCATTTGGTGGAGTATTTTATAACTTTTATTATCTTGCCTAGGCAAAAGTGCTAATTGTTTTTCTAAATGCTGTATAACTTGGGTTTCTGTTTCTGCTAAAAAGCCCAAGCTCCATTGATCTCCCATTAAACCTGCAACATAACCCATACCAAAAGAACCTAGATACCATAACAAATTAAGATAGCTTGCATGCCCTCCTAATTCATCAATACGTAAACAGCACCATGCTAAATGATCTCCTTCTTCAATAGCGGCTTGATGCATTTTCTCTTTTACTACATCACACCCTGATGAACTTTCTTGACCATGATATAAAGCTTGAGCACACACTTCTCCTGTATGGTTCACACGCATGAGTGCTGCTGAATTTTTGCGTTCAAGAATTGTCATTAGAGGCTCTGCCTCATTGAGAGAAGGACAGGCTCTTCCTGTAGTTTTAGGATTATTACAAACGGTTCGCAATGTCTGATCAATGCCAAAACACAGGCGATCGAATAAAGAATATTGCCGATAAGTATTCATATAATATTTATATTGCCAGCATGATACTAATTTTTCTCGTTTTATCCTCTTTCTTTAAAACTACACCGCTTTTATTAATACTCATTACAACTGAATCATCCTCAGGTAAGATATCTCCTACAATAACGTTATATAATTTACCTTTATAACCCATAACCGCGCTCCACTTCCCCAGTTGCATCGACACAGAAATAACAGAGTATTCAACTGGCGGTGTAACCTGCACAGGAGGTGCTGCACCCGACTCCGCTCCCACACTTTCTCCTGGAAAAACGGGGTGAGTTAATTTATTTGCATAAGACGCCTGAGGAATTTCTGGAGCAGGTGCAGCAGGTTTTGTTAAAAGATCACTGATATTTTTTTCTGCCGTTACCGTGGCTAATTTCGCCGCTGCAATAGCTTGGTTAGTTTCCGCGATTTCTCGTTGTATTTTTAAATCTTCCAAGTCATTTATTTTAGCTATATATTTCTGCTCGCTCATCTGTTGTAATTGCAAAAATCGTGCATCCGCCATAACAGGGGCTTGCCTCAGTTGAGACTGCTGCATCATCTGGTTATTATTGACAGGAACAGCATTAGCTCCAGCTGAATCACTTGTCATTTTATTAGCAGCACCTTGATTTATCGAAGACTTTGTCGGAATAGTGGGCCCACTTGTTCTGTCACTCATCAATCCCATGATTTGCCATGCTATGATAAGAACTATAAAAATTATAGCGCCAATCACACCTTTTTGCTTTACCGTCATACCTTCTTTCGCCTGTTTTTCCAGAGCCATAATTTAATTTCCTAATGCTGTAAGAACAATTGAACCCGATAACCTCCCATTCGAAACGCTCATATTGATATCCGATAATACAAGCGGCAATGTTTTGAATTGTTGGCCAATAACATTCAGCATTGTGGGAGAGAGATCACTAAATTTAATAGTCAACTCCGTTTCAAAATATTTTCCTTTATCAGTATAACGTTTTATTGAGAGAGGATTCCCTAGGACAATATATGATAATCTATCTATTAAGTTCGCAATAACATCATCTAACTTAGATATCCTCGTCGGGGGAAGCCTATTTGGTGATACAGAAGATGCTCTCACATAAAAACCATCTGGCTGTAATTCTACCTTTATATTATTCTTTGCTGCCCAGTCATAAAGCACATTTGTTCTAGCACCCTGCGATTTCACCGAAGCAATAACCTGATTATTGCCTTTACCCGCCCAAGAAACCGAATTAGGATACCAGCCAGGAATTGTAAAAAACAATGCCATATCATCAACCACCTGGTGAATTTGATTCGCTGGATTAGGTGAAGTGAGTGCATCGATATAGACTTGATAAGGATTAACCACCCCCACAAAGACTTGCGGGAGTGCAATTTCTTTTCTATGTGTAGTGAGATAAACCCACCCCATCCATAGCAGCCCTAAAGCAATCACCGCTAGGCTAAGTTGCTTTATAGGAAACACACCAATACCATAGGCCTTTAATGCGACATCCACTAACTGTAATTGAAAAATTTTTACCACAGGTAAAGTGGGGAACACCGGTTTGTCTAAAATGTTAAACGACTTTACCGAGCCAGCATCAAATGAAAATTTCCCTTCTGTAGGCGTTTGACTAATCGGTACATCACCGTAAAGATAAATATCAAATTGATTATGCTGTGTCTGAAAGATAACAAGCTCTTCCGGAATGCTATCTATAGAAAAACTGCCATCAAGATAAACGCTTCCTGATTTAACGATAACCAAAATGGCTTCAGAGGTGTTCGGGATAGCTTCGCAATAAATTAAATCCTGCGGCCGTTTAAAAAAATGCCAAACCGTCTCTCCTAATAAAGCGCCGGGATCAGTAGAAAAAGCAACCTCATATTGATTTACACTTTTCTTTTGCAGGGCAATATACTCACCATAGTTACTGGCAAGCAGAAAAATTTCTCTCTTTAACAAACTCGCTTTTTTTATACTCAGCACATCACGATAAGATGGAATAACAAAACGCTCACCATCTTCTCGTGTAATATAAGGCATCAGGAAAATCCATGCAGTATGATTGGCGTGATCAATACAATCGTTTCTACTGTTTCTTCAAACGCACCCTTACCTCCTAACTGCTGCGATTGAAACAATTGCATAGCATTCGCTTGGTTATTGACTTGTCTAAATCCGGAAAGAATAAGAGTATCGCCTGTAGCCACTACACTACGTTGATTAAATTGTTTTTGGGTAACACTAGGCACCTGAATTACAGGCACCGAATTATTAGAAGACGGTGTCGTACCCGTAGTCGATGAAAGCGTTTGAATACCATTATTAGTTGATAAATCTGCGTTCACTTGTAAAAAAACCTTAGACCCTAAGATCTTAGGCAAGATGTATAATGTTAACCCCGTAACAACAGTCCCTGGCGTCACTTGAGTTGTAATAGAAGCTCCTCCGGTTCCTGATCCGGACAAAGAAGTTGTCTGCACGCTAGCCAGATACCCTTCTTGATTCACAATACGAATAACTGAAACCTGGTTATTAAGACAAACCACGCGCGGCTCCGTAACAAGAGACACTTTTCCTTGCTGCGTCAGCGCATTAATCAAGGCTGTCACACCGGTGCTGGAGTTATTGATATTCACTGTTCCAATTTGAGGTAACCCTGGACCCCCTGTACCACTTAATGGTGTGGTTGTGGAAAAAGGATTGAGGGTGCTGAGACTAATGGGTGTACCATAGTTTGCATTCAATTGAAATTGCTGCCCTAATGAAGTTTTGACTGCCTGCCAATTGATCCCATAGTTAAATGCATTATTAAGGGTAACATCTAGCACCTGTACTTTAACTAATACTTGTTTAGACAAGTTATTGTTCAAATTAGCGATATACTTGCCGATAAGATCTATATTCGTTGGCCTATCGCGCACAGTGACTGAGGTTGTTGACTCAGACACCATGACAGTTCCCTGAGGAGAGAGTAACTGACCTATTGTTTTTTCCAAATCTTTCCAAATCGATAAAGTGCCTTTTAAATTACTATATTGGGAAGATGCACTATCATCAATAATGGCGGTCACTGTAGTATTAGTGCTTGCCGATCCACCGCTAGCAACGTTGCTAATTCCAGACCCCCCAGAGGCTTTGCCCATCATGTAGTCCGAAGAACCAGGCATAAAAGCAATATCAAATGTTTTGGTAACAAAAGCTTGCCAATAAACAGAGTTACCATTTACTGAATAAACATAACCCGATTTAGCTGCCAGCAAATCTAAAGCGCCTCTCACGGTACCTGAATAATTAATAGATACTTTTTGTGATTCATCAAGACCCACTTGGTAATGGGTCAACACATTATGCCCCGCACCTCCCACAATCGTCCTACTGTAAAAGGAAAAAGGTAATTGATCACCTTTTAAGACAATATGATTTCTCAACCAAGTTGGCTGTTTTGCTAAACTAATAGGCGTCTTATCTACATACGGACCCTCATTGACAACAAGCGGCGGGGAAGATTTTCCCGACTCATTTGATCGCTGACGAGCTTCATCAATACGTTGTTTTACATCTGCTACATTTCCTTCTGCTTGATTATAAACAGGCGAGTTACAGCTCGATATTACTAACATAGTAAGCAATAAAAGAATAATGCGGCGACAAAACATCAGACCTTCCTCGGAGTAATAGTCATGATACGGTTAGACATATACAGCACAGCTTGCAATGGAAAAGGCTTTAATAATTTTTCCATCACGTTAGGTAAACTAGAACCATTAACACGCCCATCAAAATTATAATCATAAGGTGCTTTCCACACTACTTTCCAATGGTAGCGGTCCATAATACGTTCAATATTTTCTTTAAGCGAGCCACTCACACTGATAGCATACACTGCCGCAGGCTGACCTAGGTTAGCAAATTGATTGGGGAAGGCTGCACTTCCATAAGAAGGAACAAACGCATTGCTCTGCTGATATCCCGCTTGAAAAAAAGGTTCATTAGGAACCGAAGCTTCTGGCTTTGCCACTTGCCATCCTGCAAAAGCCATGATCGGAATAGCGAGAAGAAATGCACATATCCTAGCGATGAAGCACTTCATTGCAATACCCCATTAATCACACTGAATTTGATTTATAAACAACGCGTTTTCAAGTATACGCGATTTAGAGGAAATGTGTAACTATCTCTAGCGAAATTACTTTCAAAGCCATAGAAATACCTACGGAGTACAAATATTATAACTCCGAGGGGCTAGGTCCGTTTCAACTTGTTTAGCTGGCACACAATTTACTACAAAATAAAATGTAGTACCCATCGCAGGATCAGGAGTACACGTACTTTCTTTGGATGCTACCGCCATAAACCAAATACGATAAGGAGTTAACGACGAGGTGCTATCTACAAGTGGTTTTGTTATAATCTTAGGAAAAAGGGATGTATTGCGTAATTTACAAGAAGACTTATCCATGTTATCCGCCTCTACAATAGATACCTGAAGACATGCTCTGAACCCCTGCGCACATGCTGGCCCTACATCTACAATAAAGGCCTCATCTGACGGATTCACGTTTGTAAAATCATATCTAAACATCTTTTTAATAGGGGGGCTTACATACAAAACATAGCTTGCAGTAGGCATAGTAGTAGGTGCAACAAAAGCGTGGGGAGAAACAACATTGCTATAATACTTCAATGTTGAAGAAGGACTCTGAGTAACAGGAACAAAATCAAAACCAGATGGCTGAAGCTGAGGTGTAGTTGGTGCGGATTGAACAGTAACAGGCTGCGTGGTTGTAGAAGGTATAGTAGTAACAGGTACAGTCGGCGTGGAGGTAGTAGGAACAGATACCGTAATAGCACTCGCCTCAAAGGAAAAACACGCTAATGCCATAAATGTTAACATGCAAGAAAAAATGGATTTATTCATGATCTCACCCCATTTTCAGACTATTATCTTAGATTATAGATAGTTTTTTCATTTTCAGGGAAAAACCCGCCGTGAAAAAATATATCCATTTGATTTAAATTAAAATTTAAATATAAATGAGGCTATTCTTTTTAGCATAATAGAAGCTATCGTTTTACTTAACTTATTATTTAGGGGCTAAACACGGTAAATTGGGACCCATAAGCACGAGGGGTAGTATATTCATTAGCTGGCATACAACGGGTTAGCGCCAAGATAACACCCGCATTTAAATTCAAAGAACTGTAAGTCAAAGTTCCTTTTTCCGAAATGATTCGCAAACAAATTCTCCAATAATTACCTGCGGGAAGAAGGGTGGTCCCCTCTTGATAGCAACTTGTACTTCCTGAAGAACTTGAACAAGGAAGAGGACTTGCGCCCGGACTACCGCTTGCGTCAACCCCTGTCACATAAGCCGTAAAACTGGAAATAGAATAAACAATAGAAGCATCATCATTCATCCCGCTCACAGAAACTGGAACCGCCATCACCGTAGGCACCATGTTATTCGGACAAATAGGCGCAGGTACACAAGCACCATTATGATAAAGCCCTGCAAAATTTATCGAGCGTGCATTATTTAAATTTTGCCCTGGTATATTCACGGAGGAAACGACAGTACATGCGGTACTCGTAGCTGTACATGACGTGGTACTTGTTGTTGGACAGCTGACAGCACCTCCGACCACAGAAGCAATAGGCAACCTTCCTGCTATCACCGTTGCCGCAGAAAAAGCTTGCTTACCTATAATAGTGGTACAAACAGAAAATTGTGATCCCGGATTAGTGCCTCCTGTATTAGCTCCTACAGAAAAACCTTGCCCCCAGGGATTTTTAATTGTCCCGCTGGGTAAAAAATTCCCTTGTAAATTAGCTAAGCTTGGCCAAGATCCAAAACTGACATAGTAAGACAAGCCAGCATTGAGAAATTGCTCCATTTGCATCACAGTTCTATCACGTCGCATTTCATCGCTTTTTTTAGTTGTGTAACCTAAAATAGAAACTATGACCGTAGCCGTAATAGCCAGCACCAAAAGCATTTCTAGCAATGAAAACCCTTTACTTGAGAATCTCAAATTCATTCTAGCTAGCCGCCGCATAAATAATAGTGTGAGCCCGCATAAGTAGCATTCACTAACTCCGCTAATGAATCATTAGTATATTGCAGATTAAATTGTTTTACAGTAGTGCCTGAGCCGCCCAACCCTGAATTCATTCTAGGAGAAGCAAATGAAGGTAAGCGCTGCCAGACTAAATAAGCAGGATTGCCTGACGTTACTCCTGCAGAGCAATCTGCGGCTGAAGAAGCCGAGTAATTTGTGAGAGCGCAATCAGCATCTGTCAATCCTTTGAGAGCAAGGGTTGTTCGAGTATCCCGCACCTGAACTACAACCTGCGCTACCCAAAGATAAACTATAGCATCATCATTAGACAAAGAAGCACAAGCAGGGGAGGTCTGTCCTGTGTTGGTAAAATAATAACAAAAATTTTCCTTTCTTCTCCCAGACAACGAGACACCATTAAACTGCAGTGCGTAACCTGAACTGCCAAATGCTCTATCAATAAGGGGGTGCATAGGACGCCAATTAGGATCAAGATAACCTGTCAAAGTAGTAGAGATATTAACCGGAAAAGGATTGCTAGGATTATTGCTAGGCGCTAACGCAAGCCTAGCACAATTAGCATAATAATAATTCTGCATAGCCTGGAATATCATATCCACATTGTATTTTAATAAAAAAGCATCGCGCCCTAGTTTATAGGGCACATATAACTTTAGTGCAAGCATAATTATGCTTATCGCTACCACAAGAACTAACATAGATTCAATAAGAGTAATCCCTTTTAATTTTTGAGTCATATTATCCAAAATTTATATTTAAACGCCGCTGCCACCCATAGCCATTCCAGTCAAGTAAATACCTTGCACAATCTTAACAATTAAATATGCTCCGACCACCAGCAATATGCCACCTATTATTTTAGCTATTAAATTAACGACCTTAATATTTTGAGCAGAACCACGGATGCCCATACGAATTAAGCCGTGCTCAAATCCTTTTACTTCCGCCATCACGCGCAATCGTAAGATGTCAGATCGACTAATTAACCCTGTCTCAAGCACATCAGAAATATTTCCTTTACCCATTCCCAGCAAATGCTCCATCAATATCAAATGTGAAGTAATATAAGGGTTAGATTGATACTGCATAACCTTTAAAGCATTTTTAAATACCACACCATTTGCAACGAGTAGCCCTAATGTTTCCAATAATCTTGAGGCGACGAAACGCTTATAAAGTGAAAACGGGGGAATAGTATCAAGGAGGGGCCTTAGCTCTCCAACATAATTGGCCATTAAATAACGCAACACAACAATAAGGAAAATAATGAATAAAAGAGCTAGCCACCACCACCCCTGGATAAAGGCCCCATAATGAACTAAATCGCGTCCCGCTTGCGGCCATTGTTCCATGGGTTTGATTTCTTTAAATTGCATAAATACTGAATTGCTTAAATAAACAATGATGGCACAAGCCAACACAATAACCATTAAAGGATAAGCCACCGCACCCATCAGTGAACCCAATGCCCCACTATGCTGAGTTAATGTGTTAATAGCTGATTTTAGTGTTTCAACTAAAACTCCCCCTTCTTCACCCACGCGGATAATTTCTACTACATTTGTCGCAAACCAATCTCGCATTCCTTCAGCTAAAGGCTGTCCTTCCGATATTTTTTTCTCGATGGAGAATGCAACATCACGAGAGATGCCATCAGTGACTTGAGTCATCATTTCAATTGCACGATTTGCCGGAATACCATCATTTACTAAAATATAAAAATCTTCTAAAAAAGCAAGTTGCGCTTTAGCTCCAAATTGCATTTTTTTAAAATAACGCCCTATAGTATGTGCTAGTACGGAGAAATAATCCTTGTCCACATCCATAAATAATTCTCGCTTAGTAAAATTACTACTAATATTTATAAACACTTGCTGTGGTAGAAGTATTAATGGGCCCCACTACTTTTTCTGCATCAAACGGGTCACATTTCCCTTCCTGGATAAGCTGCACAGCCCGCCCACGAAAATCAAGCCAATTATTTTCTAATAAATATTTTTCCCAATTCAAAGTATCACCTTTTTGAATAAATTGCCTACCTGTTTCATCTATCCAGATAACTTCAGCAACAACGGATCTACCACTTACCCCAGAATGATTGCATTTTTCGCACCCCAATCCACGTGTAAATGCACTATCAATTATTTCCGATCCCAATGCAGCCTCCCAAATAGGGATGCTTGCTTGATGTTTAGGAGAATCTCTCAATGGTATTGCACAGTGCTTACAAACAACAGGAATTAAACGCTGACACACCAAACACCGCAATAGACTACTATCGCTTAAGAGAACAGGCGAAATACCCATATCAACTAATCGCGTTATAATTGCAGTCGCTCTATTTGTATGTAGAGTCGTTAGAACTAGGTGGCCTGTGATTGAAGCGCGTACCATCACATGTGCGGTTTCTTCGTCGCGCATTTCTCCTAAAATAATAACATCGGGATCCATCCGCAAAGCAGCACGTCCCATGCTAGCAAAACTCCGATCATCCTTTTCAGTATTAACAGGAACTTGAGTTGCTGCTTCTACTACTTTTTCTACAGGATCCTCAATGGAATAAAGTTTTTGTTTGGACTCCACCAGCTCCATACAACTTGCTAGTGTAGTAGTCTTTCCTGAGCCAGTAGGGCCGGCAATAATAATAGCACCAAATGGCAATTTGGTGGCCATCTTTATTATTTCAACTTGCCCCGCTGTGTATCCTAGTTCTTCTAATGTTTTTAAACGTTCCTCACCGGTTGCAAGGATACGCATTACCATATCAAAGCCGCCATGAGCAGGCACGCTAGCTAAACGCAAACGAACATCCTTTCCTTGAATTTTCAGAGGCATTGAAGCATCTTGCGGTACTAAGGGATTAAAGTGGGAAGTCGCATGGTCCGTTTCTTTATTAAAGGCAACAGATGCAATTTCTCTACCTAATTTTTCTGACCATTCTGCATATAAGCACAATTCCCCATGTTGTCGCATTCGAATTTTAGCATAAGTCTCTCTTACTTGAATGTGAATGTCGCTTACCCCCTGTAATACAGCTTCATAAACTAAATCACGTAGATGACGTTGTTGATCGCTAAACGAAACAGTAGCCTCCACTTTTTGTTTTTTAACAGCTGCTTCTTCATGTCCACTTGCTAAGATAAGACCAATAAATGCTTGCGTTGCCGCATACACTTGACCAGGATGTATCCCTTTACTCAACATTAGAGATTTACAATTCTGTACGGTACGTGAAGTTGGATTGGAGGATAAAATGGTAGCACTTCTCAAGACAACGATACTTCCTTGCTCCTTACACCAAGTCAACATTTCATCCATCACTTTATCTTTTGTATCAAGATCAGCTTGACTACCCAGAACCTTCGTGCGTGTCGCCATCGCAAATTGTTCTAATGATTTCGTATGTTCAGCATTGATGTGGTCTGTTGATATATTTTCTATTTCAGCCATTCTGCGCCCTTTGTCTTGGTGGGTTGAGCTAGCTTAATAATGAGCCAGGTCCGCCAACATGTTTCTAAACCAACAGAACCTATTATTTCCATATAAATTATATAGCATGGAGAAAAAGAATGTACGAAAAATATAAACTAAGGTTTTTAGTTATTATTGATTAAATAGATAAAAAATGACAGACGTACTAACTCCTACACATCTAAATTAATTACTTCTAAAGCGTTATTTTCAATAAACGCCCGACGCGGTTCAACTTGATCACCCATAAGTGTTGTAAAAATTTTGTCTGCAGCCACTGCGTCTTCCACCTTGACTTGCGACATCCGTCGTGTTTCTGGATTCATTGTGGTTTCCCAAAGTTGATCCGGATTCATTTCTCCTAACCCTTTATAACGCTGGATGGACTGCCCTTTTTTTGCTTCTTCCAATAACCAAATAACTGCTTGAGTAAATGAATTTATAGGTTGTTGTTTATCCCCGCGTTGTATAAAAGCATCGTGTTGCAATAAATCTTTTAATTTGGAACCCATTGCTGTTAGCTTACGATACTCTGGGGATATGAAAAAATCCTTATTAATCAATATGCTGCTTTTCATTCCGTGATGTCCTAAAGCTATACGCGGCAGCCACGAATGCTTTTCTTTATCTTCAACCAGAGATACTTGATAATGCATAGCTGCATCATTATAAACACTCAATTTTTCATTCATCTCATTTACCGCCGCAAGCATAAAGTCATGTTGCGCTAACTTGGCTTCATCTATGGGCACTATATGAATTAAAACTTCAAGCAAAGCTTGCGGATAATGATATCGCTTCGACAACCGCTTAATCACTGAATTAATAGCCTGATGCTCAAGCATAAGACTTTCTAGTGCAATACCTGAGACAGCAGGTGTATTGCGACCCACATGCAACATTGCACCATCTAGGGCTGACTGTATTAAAGATGCATCGAGGGCATCAGCATCTTTAATATATTGCTCTTGTTTACCTTTTTTTATTTTAAATAAGGGTGGTTGCGCAATATAAATATAACCACGCTCAATCAATTCAGGCATCTGACGATAAAAAAATGTAAGCAACAAAGTACGAATATGTGAGCCATCGACATCAGCATCTGTCATGATAATAATACGATGATAACGTGTCTTGTCAGGGTTATATTCTTCACGACCGATACCACATCCTAATGCAATAATGAGCGTAGCCACCTCCGCTGAAGATAACATTTTGTCAAATCTTGCCTTTTCTACATTTAAAATTTTACCCTTAAGTGGTAAAACAGCTTGTGCTTTACGATCTCTCGCTTGTTTAGCCGAGCCCCCTGCAGACTCTCCTTCTACAATAAATAACTCTGATTTACTTGGATCTTCTTCCTGACAATCAGCCAGCTTCCCGGGTAACCCGGCAATATCTAATGCGCCCTTACGTCGCGTTAAATCCCTTGCCCTGCGCGCGGCTTCTCTAGCTCGAGCAGCATCCAGTACCTTAGCTACAATTGCTTTAGTTTCTTGAGGAAATTCCATTAGATATTCTTGTAGCTTTTCAGTCATCAACGCTTCAACAATGCTTTTAATTTCTGAGGACACCAATTTATCTTTAGTCTGAGAAGAAAATTTTGGATCTGGCATTTTTACTGATAAAACAATGGTTAACCCTTCACGAAAATCATCACCTGTGGTATTAATTTTTGCTTTTTTTAAATAGCCTTCTTGTTCAAGGTAATTATTTAGTACTCGTGTCAAAGCACTACGAAATCCTGCTACATGAGTACCACCATCTTTCTGGGGAATATTATTAGTAAAGCAAAACAGTTGTTCGTTAAAAGTGTCATTCCATTGCATAGCAATTTCGACAATCACTCTCTCTCTTTCGGCAGAAAAATAAAATATTTTTGAGTTTATAACAGTTTTATTTTGGTTAAGATCTTCTATGAAAGCCTTGAGCCCGCCATGATATTGAAATGTGTCATTTTTTCCGCTGCGCTCGTCTAATAAAGAAATCTTAATCCCTGAGTTTAAAAATGATAATTCTCGGAGTCTTCTAGCCAATACATCATAGCTAAATTCGATATGAGTGAAGATTGAGCTACTTGGCTTGAAACGAATCTCAGTACCTCTTTCTGTTGTTTCACCTACTATAGCTAAAGGTGCTATAGGATCACCAGACCGATAATATTGCTCATGCACATTGCCATTTAATCGAATAACCAAATGAAGTTCTTCTGATAAAGCATTAACAACAGATACCCCCACCCCATGCAATCCACCAGAAATCTTATATGAATCATTATCAAATTTTCCGCCAGAATGCAAAACAGTCATTATTACTTCAGCAGCAGAACGATTTTCTTCTGCATGATGATCGACAGGGATACCACGCCCATTATCTTTGACACTTACAGTTTCATCTTGGTGAATAACCACACTGACAGTATCACAATAACCCGCAAGTGCTTCATCTATTGCATTGTCTACGAGCTCGAATACCATATGATGCAACCCAGTACCATCATCCGTATCCCCAATATACATTCCTGGACGCTTGCGTACGGCATCTAATCCCTTTAGAACTTTGATGCTGTTTGAGTCATAGTTATCTGCTGTATTCACTCTCGATTACTCCACTTCACTTTTATTTATCTCGCTGATATAACCATGTTCCACGTGAAACATTTTCCTAGGAATACCGTCTATAAAAAAATCGCTCCACGCTTTCTTTTCCGTAGCTGTTACAAAAACCTGGGCCTTTTGTTTTGAAAGCAAACTAATGAGACTAGAGCGACTTGCTATATCGAGCTCAGAAGGTAAATCATCAACCAAATAGATTGGTGTCTTATTTTCATAGCTTTGTAGCAAGGTTCCTCGAGCCAGTATCATAGCACAAACAAACAATTTTTGCTGGCCTCTAGACAAAATATCTTTTGCTGGGATGTCGTTGATTAATATCTTAAGATCTGCCTTATGTGGGCCAATTTGAGTGTACCCTAACTGATAGTCTTTATCGATTGTACGTAGCAATGCTTCGTCGTAGGAACGAGACAGTTCCCACCCTCTTTGATAAGTTATTTTTAAATCGAAAATGGGCAGCAACTCAGCGGCGGTCTTAATTAATAAAGGCACAATAGATTTCACGTAGTCAAAACGCAACTGATCTAATTGGGTCGCGCTATTAATGAGCTCATGAGTCCAAATAATGAGATCTTTCCTTGGCACTTGACTACGCAAAGCAGCATTACGCTGCTTTAAAGCACGCTCATAGCGGCGCCATATTCTTAAAAAATCATTTGTTTGGTAAAATAAACCAAAATCAAGGTATTTTCTGCGAAACAAAGGACCAGAATCGAGTAAGTTATGGCAGGATGAATCAATCAATTGTACAGGAATCAAGCTGGCTAATTCTGTTATAGAAGATGCCTCTTCTCCATTAATTTTAAATTTAGTTTTCCCATCTAAATGGCGTTCTAAACCTAGAGTAGCATATTGAGGAGGAAGGGTAATAATACGGCCAAAAATAGACAGTTTGCTAGCAGAATGGCGTACTATACAATCGGTGTGGGTACTACGAAAAGAGCGGCCTAAACTAAGATAATAAATTGCTTCTAAAAGGCTAGTTTTACCACTGCCATTTTTACCATAAATAAAATTAAATCCGTCAGTAACAGGCTGCAAATTGATAGAAACTAGATTGCGAAACTCTGAAATAGCAAGCAGGCTAAGTCCCATAAGATGCCTTGCTACAATCGCATAGGCATAACAACATATAAGCTATCTTCTTTTTCTAATGCATCTCCAATTAAAACGCCGCCATTGGCATCGCTAAAAGATAAACGAAGGTGCTCACTTGAAATCGCTGAAACAACATCCAGTAAATAAGCTACATTAAAAGTAAACTCTACTCCATTTCCTTGATAATCCAAGGCCAGCCATTCTTCTGCTTCTTCTTGCTCTGGATTATTTGCAATAATACGCAGCTTATCTTGATCAACATGAAAGCCTATGTTACGGAATTTTTCATTTAAAAGAATAGAGGCGCGAGCAAGGGCTTGTTTTAAAATTTCGCGGCCCGCAATAGCTGTATTTTCAATGCTACGCGGAATTAACTTGTTATATTCGGGATACTGCGCATTAATTAATTTGGATGTAAAAATAAAATCGGGCGCGATAATACGAAAATGATTTTCTCCTAAACAGATAGTGATATTACTTTCATTATTAGAATCTAATAATCGCATTAATTCTAGTACACTTTTACGTGGCAAAATAACTTGTGTATTTGTATTGCCCGCATTAATATCATTAATAGAACTTAAGGCCAATCGATGGCCATCCGTGGCAATGCATTTCATCATACCGTGGTTAATATCTATCAACGCACCATTTAAGTAGTGGCGCACATCTTGCTGTCCCATTGCAAAATGGATTCTGCTTAGCAGCATTTTAAATTTGGCCTCACTCACTGTAAATTGAGTTGTAAAAGAAGGTTTTTCTATAGTTGGAAAATCATCTGAAGGTAAGGTTCGAAGCATATAGCGACTTTTGTCCGAACGCAGAACCAAATGATCCGGCTCTAAAGCGAAGTGCAAAAGAGCGTCCTCAGGTAAAGCTCGACAAATATCAAGTAACTTTCTCGCTGCAACAGTAGTAGAACCTAGTTCGGCCATTTGATTTACTGAGGTGGTGCCAATTAACTCAATCTCTAAATCTGTTGCCGTCAGCGATAATTGATCTCCTCGTACTGCCACTAGCACATTAGCCAAAATAGGCACGGTATGTCGACGCTCGACTACGCCACTAATTATTTGCAAAGGCTTAAGCAATGCAGCGCGCTGAATACTCATTTTCATAGTAAAATCTCGGTTAGGTTGTCAAAATACGCAATAAATTAATATAGTCTTCTTCAATGCCTTGGTTGGATTGCTTGAGCTCTGCAATAACCCGACATGCATGTAAGACAGTAGTATGGTCACGACCACCGAAGGCATCACCAATCTCTGGTAAGCTATGATTCGTTAATTCTTTCGCTAAAGCCATAGCCATTTGGCGCGGACGTGCAACTGAGCGACTACGACGCTTAGATAATAAATCAGCTATCTTTATTTTATAATATTCCGCCACTGTTTTTTGAATATTTTCTATCGTGATTAATTTATCTTGTAAAGCTAACAAATCACGCAATGCTTCTTTAACAAAATCTAGGGTAATAGGTTTTCCTGTAAAATGTGCATTAGCTATAATGCGCTTTAAAGCGCCTTCTAATTCACGTACATTAGAACGAATACGTTTTGCAACAAAGAAAGCCACTTCATAGGGTAAATCTAAATGCGCAAGCTCTGCTTTACTCATCAGAATTGCAACACGTGTCTCCAATTCTGGCGGTTCTACAGCAACGGTTAAACCCCAACCAAAGCGAGATTTTAAACGCTCTTCAACACCACTAATTTCTTTAGGATAACGATCACAAGTTAGAATAACTTGTAACTGGCTCTCTAATAGCGCGTTAAAGGTGTGAAAGAATTCTTCTTGAGAGCGATCTTTGCCAGCAAAAAACTGGATATCATCAATAAGCAATACATCTACCGTACGATAATAGCTTTTGAAGTCCTCCATTGCATTAGTTTGTAGCGCTTTTACCATATCAGCTACGAAACGCTCAGAATGCAAATACAGAACTTTTGCTTTTGGATTATTGCATATAATTTGATTGCCTATTGCATGCAAAAGATGAGTTTTACCTAAGCCTACGCCACCATACAAAAACAAGGGATTATAAGCAACGGCAGGATTCTCAGCTACTTGTAGCGAAGCAGCCTTAGCAAGCTGGTTTGATTTTCCTTCCACAAAATTATCAAATTTAAGATTAGGATTAATGTTACTTTGGTGATTTGGAACATCTACCGTAGTGGTCTTGCGAGTCCGACTAACCGGATTAATAATCTGAGGGGATTTATTGGCTACAAGTTTAGGTGCATTATTCTCCGCATGGCTTGCACTGCTGGCACGTCTACTACCAATTTCAAGATGAATCATTGGTGCAGGTGGGTCACAAAATTGAGTAACTAACTCGTTAATTCTATTTAAAAAACGCTCGTTAATCCAATCTATAACAAAATTATTTGGCGCCAATAAAATGAGTTTACTCTCCGTGTACTCGACATGCAATGGCCTAATCCATGTATTAAATTGCTGAGATGGAATTTCATCCCGCAAAGAATCCAGACATTTTTCCCAAAGTGTCTCCACTCACTGTCTCCCAAAACGATTATTTCGAAGAAAATTAACTCTGAATTCTGCAAGGTGCCTCCAGATCCAGGTTTGACTGAGTACACTATCATAACCACTCTTGACTGTCTCGTTTCATACAAAAAAAACAAAAGCTTTCTGGCACACCCTAGACCAAATCAAGTACAATAGACCACTTTTTTTATTAAAGTCTAAATTATGAAAACACTAGAACAACGATTCGACGTCATCGTCGTCGGGGGGGGGCATGCGGGCACAGAAGCTGCATTAGCTTCCGCACGCCTAGGAGCTAGAACTTTATTACTTACTCATCAAGTTGAGACATTAGGTCAAATGTCCTGTAATCCAGCAATTGGAGGAATAGGAAAAGGACATTTAGTCAAAGAAATTGATGCCTTGGGCGGTGTTATGGCACGAGCTATTGATCAAGCAGGCATTCAATTTAGGATTTTGAATGCTAGCAAAGGCCCTGCTGTGCGTGCTACTCGAGCCCAAGCTGATCGAATCTTATATAAACAAGCCATTCGCAATTTTCTAGAAAATCAGCCTAATTTATTTATTTTTCAACAAGCTGTAGACGATATTATCATTGAAAATGAACGTGTAGTAGGCGTCATGACGCAAATGGGATTAAAATTTCAGGCAAAGGCAGTAGTACTCACTGCAGGGACATTTCTTGCGGGTAAAATTCATATTGGCTTAAATAATTATGAAGGCGGACGCGCAGGTGAGTCGCCAGCCAAAAATTTAGCGCAGCGCTTACGAGAATTATCATTACGTACAGGTCGTTTAAAAACCGGAACTCCACCTCGAATAGATGGACGAACCATTAACTTTAGCGTCCTAGAAAAACAAGAAGGCGATAATCCCCTGCCTGTATTTTCGTTTTCCGGAAGTGCATCTCAACATCCGCGCCAAGTACCTTGCTACATTACTCATACCAATCAACAAACTCACGATTTCATACGTGCAGGACTCTCTCAATCACCTATCTATACGGGTAGTATTGAAGGTATTGGCCCCCGTTATTGTCCTTCTATTGAAGATAAAATAGTGCGGTTTGCAGATAAAGATTCTCATCAGATTTTCGTGGAGCCCGAAGGTTTAACAACGCATGAAATTTACCCGAATGGTATTTCAACTAGCTTACCCTTCTCTGTCCAAATTGAATTTGTACGCACTTTACGCGGGTTTGAGAATGCACATATTACACGCCCGGGCTATGCTATTGAATATGATTTTTTTGATCCGCGCGATTTAAGACCTTCTCTTGAAACAAAAGCCATCTTGGGATTATTTTTTGCGGGACAAATCAATGGCACCACGGGTTATGAAGAAGCAGCTGCACAAGGCTTGATTGCAGGAATGAATGCTGCGCTACAGATACAAGACAAGGCCCCTTGGACGCCACGTCGGGATGAAGCTTATATTGGTGTATTAATTGATGATTTAATTACTCAAGGAACTAGCGAACCCTATCGTATGTTTACTAGTCGTGCGGAATATCGCTTATTACTACGAGAAGATAATGCCGATTTACGGTTAATGCCCAAAGGTTTTGAACTGGGTTTGGTAAATGAAACAGAATGGCGTGCATTTGAAAATAAACGCAGCGCGATCGCCTCAGAACAAAAACGCCTCCATGAAACCTGGATACGCCCTAGTACTGATGCAGGCAAACAAATTGAAACAGTGTTAGGACAACCCCTACAACGCGAACATAGTTTAGAAGAATTATTACGCCGGCCCAATCTCTCTTATGCCACTCTCATGTCAATCGATACCTTAGGGCCTGGCGTGGAAGATTCTAAAGTCGCAGAACAAATAGAGATTCAAATAAAATATGCAGGTTACATTGATCGTCAACAAGATGAAATTGCGCGCCAAGTTCGCAATGAAGGAACAAAAATACCTGAAAAATTAGATTATGCTAGAGTTGTTGGCTTATCTACTGAAGTCCAGCAGAAACTCAGTGCTGTTCGACCAGCTACTATTGGAATGGCATCGCGTATTCCGGGTATTACCCCTGCTGCTATTTCTTTATTGCTAGTTCATTTGAAAAAATCTGGCGTGAATTATGATAAATAATATTTTCGATTACTCTAGTTTTTTACATCGCATGCTGGTAGATAATCAATATAATTTATCTTCAAGAATAGAAGAACAATTTATACATTATTTGCACTTATTGACTCAGTGGAACAAAGTATTTAACTTAACTAGCATTTGCCTTCCGGAAGAGATGATTCTTTTACATATTGTAGACAGCTTATCCATTCATCTTTATTTACATGGAAATCGAATTATTGATGTAGGTACAGGCGCGGGCCTGCCCGGTATTCCACTCGCCTTGCTATATCCAGCAAAGAAATTTTTCTTAATAGATAGTAATAATAAAAAAACCCGTTTTATAATCCAAGCCATACATGAATTAAAACTAGAAAATGTTGAAGTTATACATTCTCGCTGTGAAAACTTTCATCCTAAACAACTATTCGACAGTGTTCTTTCTCGCGCTTTTGCTTCACTTCAGGTAATGTTAGAAGCCACCCAGCATTTAGTAAACGAAAATGGCTTGTTTTTAGCTATGAAAGGCACTTATCCTAAACAGGAAATTCAAGAACTTTCACAGCCATTCAAATTACTTGCTGTGCACAAATTAACAATTCACGGATTGAATGCGGAACGGCATTTGATATGCTTAGCAAAGGAGGATGGATGAGCAAAACAATTGCGATAGTTAATCAAAAAGGCGGTGTAGCTAAAACAACGACTAGCATTAATCTTGCTGCAGCATTTGCGATGATGAAACGCAATGTTTTATTAATTGATCTGGATCCACAAGGAAATGCCACGGTGGGCAGCGGCATTGATAAAAATAATTTTGTTCCTGCGATACAGTATATTTTGGTAAATGACGCTGACATCACTTCCGCTATTATGAAAACCACGGGAGAGTATGACATTCTGCCTACTAATCATGAACTCATTGTAGCTGAAGTACAATTATTGCAAATGACTCAACGTGAATGCCGCTTGAAGCAAGCTCTTACTCCTATTCTTCAGAGTTATGATTATGTCTTAATCGATTGCCCTCCTTCTTTAAATATTTTAACAGTGAATGCACTGGCTGCAGCTAATTCTGTTCTTATTCCCATTCAATGTGAGTATTTTGCATTAGAGGGATTAACAGGTCTATTAAGTACAATTGAACAAATCCAAACGACAATTAATCCCACTTTACATATAGAAGGATTACTACGCACTATGTACGATGGACGCAATCGGCTAGCATTAGATGTCTCTGCGCAACTCCTGCAGCATTTTCCTGGGCAAGTATATCGCACTGTCATTCCACGCAATGTACGATTAGCCGAAGCGCCCAGTCATGGCATGTCTATTTTCGAATACGATGAAAAATCCCAAGGAGCTATTGCATATTTAACTTTGGCTGGTGAAATGTTACAACGCGTGGATGAAAAAATGGGAGAAATGGCATGAACATGTTAGCAGGAGCTCCATTGGGAAAAAAAACACCCTATATCTCGCATTATCAGAAAAATTTATTGTTCTCTATTCCACGAGAAATCAATCGATCTAGCCTAGGCCTATCTGGAGCCCTACCCTTCAAAGGAGTAGATATCTGGAATGCCTATGAACTTTCTTGGTTAAATAGAAAAGGAAAACCCATCGTAGCCATAGGTGAGTTTATTTTTCCATGCGAATCCCCCAATTTAATCGAAGCAAAGTCGCTGAAACTTTATTTAAACTCGCTAAACAATACTCTATTTTCAACTATAGATGAAGTTATTACGATTTTACAGCAAGATTTAACAGAAGCTGCCGGAGCTTTTGTGCAAGTACAAATAATACCGATAGAACAATTTGTGCCGATTACGACCCAAGCATTTAAGGGGATTTGTCTAGATCAATTAGACATTCATTGCGATACTTATTTAATTGACTCAGGCTTTTTGCAAACAGAAGATGAAATTATATCGGAAGTACTTTATTCAGAATTATTAAAATCCAATTGTTTAATTACAGGACAACCGGATTGGGGTAGCATACAAATCTGTTACACTGGCAAAAAAATCGAGCACACTGGCTTATTGAAATATATTATTTCTTTTCGGGATCAAAATATATTCGGTGAACAATGTATAGAAAGAATTTTCATGGATATTATGCAACACTGCATACCGCAGAAATTGTCGATTTATGCACGCTATACTCGTCGCGGGGGCACAGACATTAATCCTTATCGCTCAACTGAGAGCGGTGAGATTCCTAAAAACTTCCGGCTATGTCGGCAATAAAAATTCAGTTTCTTGGAGAATTCTATTCACCATGACCAAGCTACCTCCAGAAAAAACCAAAATAGATTTTGGTTTTACCGAAATTCCCCGGCACGAAAAAACTCAGCGTGTTGCTGAAGTTTTTCATTCTGTCGCTAACAAATATGACTTAATGAATGATATCATGTCGCTAGGGTTACACCGCTTATGGAAAAAATTTACGATAGAACAAAGCAATGTACGCCCGGGACAGATTATATTAGATCTTGCTGGCGGAACAGGCGATTTAGCTGCTGCATTTTCAAAAAAAATAGGTGAAAAAGGACGTGTTTTTCTGGTGGATATTAATGAAAAAATGCTTCAGAAAGGACGGGAGCGTTTATTAGATCGAGGCATTTCTGCAAATGTTTTATTTGTACAGGCTAGTGCAGAAAATCTACCTTTTCAAGATAACTATTTTGATTGCATCGCAATTGCATTCGGCTTACGTAATGTCACTGATAAAATAGCTGCTTTGCATTCCATCTATCGGGTATTAAAGCCGGGCGGCAAGTTACTTATTCTAGAATTTTCAAAACCTATAGTGCCCTTACTCACTTCACTCTATGATATCTATTCTTTCAATATTATCCCAAAATTAGGAGAATGGGTTACTGGCGATAAAAAAAGCTACCAATATTTAGTGGAATCTATTCGAATGCATCCCGATCAAACTGCACTCAAAATGCTGTTACAAGAAGCTGGGTTTGAAGATGTAAAATACAATAACTTCATGGGTGGAATTGTAGCTCTACATACGGGATTTAAATATTAATGCTTACGACTACAGATCAGTTCATCGAAAATTATTTACCTAAAATATTAAACCGCTATCTCGCCTTGGACCCTGAATCTAGCCACCGCTTGCAGGCCCTGCAAGATAAAGTTGTGACAATTGAATTACTAATTCACAAATCTCCTTCCTATAAAAAAGGTAAAAATATTTTTCAAATAATCTTTAGCCCTACAGGAATTACTTTCAAAAGGCAGGATTTCTTCGAATCAGATGTTTATATTAAGGGCACCCCACTTTCTCTTTTACGCATGCTATTGACTAAAGAGAATAGAAAAAATTTTTTCTCAGAAGATGTGGGCATTGAAGGCAGCCTGGAATTAGGTCAACAAATTATTGATTTGTTTGATGCCTTGGAAATTGATTGGGAAGAGTATTTATCACATTGGATAAGTGATATCCCAGCGCATCACTTATTCAAGTTCGTACGCAAAACAGCTCTTAAGGGAAGCCGTTTACAGACCACATTCATACAAAATATAAACGAATATATCCATGAGGAAGCGAGCTTATTTCCTCCACTCGAAGCTTTACAAGATTTTTATAATGATGTAGATAACCTACGTATGGATACTGATCGCTTGGAGAAAAATATGCAGCAATTAACGAAAAAAATAGAGGCTAAAAGAAATCATTCATGAAATATTTTACACGCCTGTCCCGTTTTATCTACATATATTTTATACTAATACGTTACAATTTAGATGCCATTTTTTTTAAAATTACGTGGCTTCATCCTTTACATTTTCTAAATTATCTTAATCCCTGGCGGTGGTTCTTAAAAAATAAATTAAGCCGAGGAGAGCGTATTCGCTTAGCATTAGAAATGCTGGGGCCTATTTTTATTAAAGCAGGACAAATTCTGTCAACGCGACGTGATTTATTACCTGAGGATATTGCAGAAGAATTAGAAAAACTACAAGATCAAGTTCCGCCTTTTCCTGGAGAACAGGCGAGAAAAATGATTGAAAAAGCCTTGAACTCTAAAATAACAGAAATTTTCCGTGATTTTGACATTAAAGCCTTGGCATCCGCTTCAATTGCTCAAGTGCATGCAGCCACATTATTAGATGGTCGCGCCGTTGTTATTAAAGTACTGCGACCTCATATTAAAAAAATAATAGAAAAAGATTTAGATTTATTGAAAATATTAGCACATTTCGCTGACCGCTTTTGGAAAAAAGGACGGCGCTTTAAGCCTAAAGAAATAGTTTCTGAAATTGCACATACACTTTATGATGAGCTTGATTTAATGCGAGAAGGTGCAAATGCATCACAATTGCGACGTAATTTTCAATATTCTTCTCAGCTTTATATTCCAGAAATTTATTGGACTTATTGCCGACCTAATATCTTAGTGATGGAACGTGTCGCAGGCATTTCCGCGCATAATATTCCTGCTTTAAGATCTACTGGCATTAATATGAAAAAACTAGCTGAAACGGGTATTGAGCTTTTTTTCACGCAAGTTTTTAGAGATAGTTTTTTTCATGCGGATATGCATCCTGGTAATATTTTCGTGAATGCAAAGCACCTGGAAAACCCCCAATATATCGCTGTTGATTTTGGTATAGTAGGATCCCTTAACTCCAAGGATCAGCGCTATTTAGCTGAAAATATGCTGGCATTCTTTCAGCGCGATTATCAACGCGTGGCTGAGTTACATGTTACCTCTGGTTGGTTGCCTCCCGATACCCGTATTGACCAATTTGAAGGAGCTATTCGGGCAGTATGTGAACCTATTTTTGAGAGACCTTTGAAAGAAATTTCTTTTGGACAACTATTATTACGCTTATTTCAAACTGCCCGCCGTTTTAATATTAATATTCAACCACAGCTTATTTTACTGCAAAAAACTTTATTGAATATTGAAGGGATAGGCAGGCAAATTTACCCCGATCTAGATCTATGGGCCACAGCCGCGCCCTTCCTAGAGAAATGGCTAAAAAATCAGGTAGGAATGAAAGCTTTTATGAGAAAAATAAAGAATAATTTACCTTATTGGTCGGAAAAACTTCCAGAAATCCCTCTTTTATTTTTTGATGTGTTGCAGCAAACAAAAGCACGTCAAGAAGAAGAACATTTTCTTAAAAAAACTCTCCCTACGTATACGAAGCATGCTGAGTTAGTATATTTTTTATTAGGATTAAGTAGCGGGTTATTAGGGGGCTTAATTTTTTATTTTTTTCTGGGGCGCTAACTGAACAAGAGAGAAAGGGCTTCATCTTTAGCTTCCAACGTTTCATTTTTAGCTTGCAACGTTCCAGTTTTAGGCCTTTTATCAGATGAATTGAAAAATCTGCTATGAGCATGTATTAAACGATCTCGCGCAGCCGATATGGCCCTAGAAACTTCGTCTACCGTTTTCTCCTCTGCACTCTCTATCTCTGATAAGAGAATATCGTTCGAATCCTTAAATTCGATTTGAATACCGCGAATATTTGATACCACTTTTTCAGAAAATATTTCCAGCTTCTGCCTATCAAATCGTTCAGGCCCGGCAAAATTTATTCTAATTACTATCGATCGAATAAATACTAGGAAAAATGCTCCTGATAAAACCACTGATAAAACCACCAAAAGGATTCCTAGCGGCGAAGGCTGTAAAGTCGCAATAATCCAACACATTGTTAGCGACATCAACATAGCAAGGAAAAATAAGAACCCATCGCAAATTCTACTCTCCAGCAGCTCTCTATTTTTTCTATCTAATTCTTCAGGAGTCAAGGTATTCCAACGGCCTTTAAACCAACTTGTCTTTCTTCTGGTTTCCTCAATTTCCGTTAAAAAATTATTTAATAATTGAATTCTTCTAGCGAATGTATCCGATGATGTTTTTATTACTTGATACAAATTTTCTTCAGTTGCCAGCACCTCTCTGTCTTCTATTTCTTGCGCCTTCGCCAAAGCTATTGCTTCTTCTAGGGCTAAGCTTTCTAACTCTTTCTCTTCCTTTTCTTTAAGCTGCTTCTGTTGGGATTGAGTGGATTGAGCTAGTCTTAATCTTCGCGTGTTAAACTCCTGTCGTATGTGAGTTAAACTTTCTTCACGTTTTTGTTTCGCCTCCTCTACCTGTTTTTCTGCTTCAGCTACTTTTTTATTTAAGCCACGCTTTTTTATATTATAATCGCTTACTTCTTTCCTAAAATTTTTACAAACCCGACTAGCTATGGCCACCTCTTTAGGATCGAGAAAATGTAAAACTAACTGCTGCATGGCAGAAGGGAGGCTTGGAAGGGTAGCGGTAATAGGGATAGGCATAGGTAAAATTTATTCCATAATGTGCAAATAAAAATCATCTTAAACAACTTGCTTAATTTTGTCTAGAGCGGGGTAGAAGCAAGCTTCAGGCTCGTGACATAAATAACCGCGACAGGGGCGCCTAACTTTTTAAAAATTTAGAAATCATTGCTAGGATCTGTTAACAGTTCTACTATGCCCGGCTGTGCCACTTTGATTTTCTGTGCTCCGATGCTCATTGACTCGCATGTCAACTGCGCTTCGGTGCTCAAAAATCAAAGCGTTCCACCTCGGCCTAGCGAATTGGCCACAGATCCTAAGGTTCTTGCATCAAAAAAACTAAGGTAAAAAAATTTAATGAATAAAAAGATAGCGTATTCGTAACTGCTCACAGTATGCTAAAAAAGCAAGTAACCCAGAGAAGTTTTATTTTATCATGCGATTTAAGTTCTATAATTTGCTAACGCAGTCACAATTTCATCTTCCATCTTACGGTATTTCCAAATATTGCCATGACGTCCATTCACTATGATGACAAAAGCTATTGCTTCGTTATTTCTATTAATCGCATACCCAGCCAATGATACTACGCCAGCTATCGTGCCTGTCTTTGCCCTAACCCGCCGCGCCACATTATATAATCGATGCTTTAATGTGCCATCTACGCCTGCGATAGGCAACGCAGAAATAAATTGATAATTCGTTGGAGAATGATGATAAGCAAAATTTAATATTTCCATCATCTGGGCTGGCTTAATGCGGTTGTCGGGGGACAATCCAGAACCATCGAGAATAAGCATTTGATAGGGGTCAACTTGAGCTTTTTGTTCCAGAACACGCTTCACTGCTTCGCTACCATTTTGCCAACTACCGGGCCGTTTGCTATAAAGTTCCCCCATTTTCTTAAATAAGGAGCCCGCAATAATATTATCCGATTTTTTCAGCATTTCTTTCACTAATAAATATAATGGCTGGGATTGATGCACAGCAATAGTGGATAAGTTCCCTGACGCAGAACCCGCTCTAATATCACCTCTCACTTGAACACCATATCGCCTAAATAACCAATGTAATAACGACTTGTTATAGCCCATAATATCCCCAATAACTGTACTTGCGCCCCAAGCATAATGTCCCTTCGGGATACAGCCACTAATTGCAATTCCATTATTGGCTGTGGTATTAAGTTGGACATAACATGAACGGGAATGCCCGCGTTTATTCGTCATAACAGAGTTCTCAATCCCCGAATAATAATAGTGAGGATCAGCGATAACACTTGCTCTATGCCCAGCCACTTTAGCGGGCGCTATTTTAAACGATAAACAATTGTGATTGATAATGCTCGCATTAATAGGTGCTGCATAACAATACTGTTTATCATGCGAAATCCAGCCTGGACCACTATTAGATTGGTCATATGCAGAGGTATCAATATAAACATTCCCTAAGATTTCTTGAATATTTTGTGCTTTCAATGCTACGAGCAAATCAGTCAGATCAGAATAAGTTAAAGAAGGATCACCACTGTGCACCAGATAGACATTACCATAGATAACTCCGTGATTAATGCGAGATGCATCCGTAAGTAAGCGAGTTGGAAAAGTATAATTAGGTCCTAAATACAGTAAAGCTGCTTCCGCAGTGAGGATTTTCATAATACTGGCAGGGGTAAATAAATCGTATGCATTTTTGCTATAAAGGAGCTCACCTGACTTCATTGATTTGATCTGTATTCCTACATCAGCCTTATGGCCTGCTTCTTCAATCATCCTGTTAAGCGCTACGACGAGACTTTGTTTGTTGTAAATAGAAGGAGGGTAGGCCCATCCATCTATTCGTACGGTACTGATAAAAGTAAAAAAAACGGTCAAAATTATAAGACGCCAACATCTCATTTTCTTATCGAGCTCCCTAATTCCAATGAAGGAGCTTACTAAAGTTAGCGTTCGCAGTAAATAAATAACCTTCAGCCATTCCCCTTAAAAATAGCATTGAGCCTTGTATAGCGTCATAAAGCATGAGGAGTGCGCCGGTAAAAGTACGATGATATTTTTAGGGAGACTTGCGCCCAAAGGAACTTCGTTCTATAAATTAAATATATGTTATAGTTAGCCTGAGAAATGGTAAAATGGGAGTTTTAAAATGAATCGACATTCCAAGATCACCCCTTTCGTCAGTGAGATTGACCAAACCTTGCAAGAATTTGATAAAAAACACCCGCAGCTTTCGTTATCACAGCAAAAAGAACGCGATGAACATGCCCGCCTGTATTATTTACGCGATGTTGGTGACAGACCCTCTCAACTTGACATACTAGAGAAAAACTTCTAATGCGATCTATTATAGAAAGATTTTTACCCTTTGTATTCTTGGGCATCTTACTTGTACTTATCGCAGTGGGAATTGTTTTGTTTTCTTATTTACTTATTTTTGGAGCTATAGTGGGATTAATTTTATTTGTCATTGCTTGGATAAAAGGATTACTAGGCTATAAAAAACAAAGACGCTCGATTATAACCCGGCATAAATCAGGACGAACAATTGATCATGACTCATTCTAATGATTGAGATGCATAATTCAGATAGTTAAGGCCTGCTGTAAATCGTCTTGTAAATCTCTTACTGCCTTCATTCCCACTGATAACTGAATGAGCCCATCGGTAATACCTAATTTTTCTCGCTGATAGTTAGGTATCAAAGAAATTTCACTGCCTGCCCATACGCATCTGATTTAGTTGCGTTCATTTGTGATCGTAAATTGCATATCTTTGTATTTAGAAACGTGACAACGGTAACTACTTGTCACGGGCGCCAATACACCCGTTAATGTAATAATCATTGATTCGCCAGCTAAAATACCTTTTTCCAAGTTACAAAAATTCTTAATTTTAGCATACGGACCAAAAGTAAGGCTGGATGCTATTACTTGATAGGTATGGCCATAAGTAAAAGCAACCCAATAATTATCCTCTTTACGAATATCAAATAGATAAGGGGATACCAGCCCCGCTTCAACATCCCGTACAATCAAAAGCCAAGTAGGCTTGCCATAAAGAGTATTGAAATGGGTGTTTATTTGAAGAACTTGACCAATAGAATCATCTGCCTGAGCTATATTGATCATTCCGCTTAAAATCATAAGCCATTCTAAGCAATTACTTCTTTTTATTTTCATACCAAGCATTACTCGACCAATATAATTATCGTATTATACCTAGGATAAGAAGTTAAGGATATTGATGAAAACGCTTTTACAACATGGGTTAATCGTTAAGCAATCACTCATTCACGGCTATGGGGTATTTGCAGATAAAATCTTTGATCAAAATACTATTATTGAGGAATGTTGTGCAATTATATGCAGCGGGAAAGATAAGTCTCTAGAAAATTACTTTTTTAAGTCGGGAAAAACATGCTTTATTGCAACTGGTTATGGGTTAGTTTATAACCACGCTGATATACCTAATGCATATTGTTATTTTGATGAAACACGCCATTTATTGATATTCAAGTCCCTTCGCCGGATCCATCCCGGCGAAGAAATAACAATATGCTACAGTAAAACTTGGTTCTCAGAAAGAAATCTCTCAGTAAAAAAAATGCCTAAGTGGCATAGACTACTACGATTTTCAATCAATATTCCCTTGCGTACTCTTTTTATTGTGGCAGGATTATTGCTAGCTAGTCAGTGGCTACACGTATTAGCTGCAAAATAGACAATAAAAGTAAGATAGCAAATCCAATAAGAGACCATGCAGCCAAACTTAAATGCAAAAACTCCAGCCCTGTTTGAGAGCACTCCATCCCACCTAGCCAAACTTGCTTAATAGCCTCTCTGAATGAAAGAAGATGAAAAATAGAACTTAAGCTTGCGCCACACTCACCAGAAGTCACAGGCGGTGATATTTGTAGCCATACTTGCCTACTAGCAAGCAGGATTCCACAGATTTCTGCGACCAGCCCAAAAAAATTTAAAAAGAGATTTCCCCATGTTCTTAAGTTTAAAATTATTCCAATAAAAAAAATCAGGCTTAACGTTCCCAGGCTTATACGTTGTAAAAGACATAGAGGACAAGGAGACATGCCTTTATATACCTGCAAAAAAACAGCGCTGCTTAACAAAACTATCGTTAAAATAAATCCGGCTAAATAAGTACAACGAAATACTTTGTTATTTTTCATATTTTATCCTGTGATTGTTGCTGTTCATTAGATTTAGAACGATTTTCTATTAACCAATTTTGTAAAATAAGTTGCGCTGCTACGCTATCAACTTGCCCATCCTGCAAAGCTTTATACCCGCCTTGCTTAAACAAACGCTCACGTGCATCTTTAGTACTCAGCCTTTCATCCATCCCATAAACAACTAATGCATAACGCTGCTCAAGCGAATGTATAAATTTCCGGGCTTCTTGAGTTAAGGGCTGCGCCGAACCATCCATATTAAGCGGTATCCCCACAACGAGCGCATCAGGGTGCCATGTTTTAATTAGTTTACTAAGCATCTCCCATTGAGGAATACCTTGGTTAGCTTTGAGTGTCAGCAGGGGGCGTGCCGTTTGAGTAATGGTCTGGCCTACTGCTACTCCAATACGCTTCATTCCAAAGTCAAAGCCGAGCAGAATTTTTTGTGCGTTTTTTTCCATGCAGCATAGTATAGTTTTTTCTTAGTTCAAGATCACGTAATTGCACCAATAAAGTAGCCCCTGTCCAAGGAATGAATAAGGCAAAAATAAGAATATGTAGAACAGTAGCTAGAAGAGAAGATTGCTGCTTAAAATCAAGAGAGAGATGAAAATGACCTACGAATACTTGTTTAATAATCAACAAACTAGCTAAATAAAAGCTCCATGGAGTAATTTGTAGCCAAAAGGTACGCCACCAGTTTTTCCATACTAAGAATGCACTTTTGCCTAAGGCGCTAAACATCCCTTTTTTTTCAGCTAAAATTAATGGTAGATAAAAAATAAATAAAAAATAGACATATAGGATGACATATAAATAAAAGATGAGCCCGCTCATAACTACAGCCAAATTCACTAAATCAAACTGTGCAGAAATAGCTTTAGGAAAGAAATAATAAAATCCTAGAAACCCCAGGAAAAGCAAAGTAAAAATAACTGATTCAATAATAACGGCCATAATAATTATGGCCAGCCTTTGCATGGCTACTTTCATATCATTAAATAGGCTTTCTTGCACATTAAAAGTGATACAGCGCATCCGCCATAATAAAGCAGCATAAAAAAATAGAACAGCAATCACACTACAGCCTATCCATAATTTGCTTGGAATCCGAAGCGATAATCCTAAGAAGAAATCATGGCTCATTTGTACATTAATAAAGCGTGGGATAAAAAGAATAATAGAAAGTAATAAAGCGAAATGAAGTACATGAAAAAAACTTAGCTTATAAAGCTTCAAACTTCGCAGCAATTGTTGCTTATAGGATTCTGGTTGTATGGCTAGTAGTGCTTGAGCACTCATTATTTTACTCTCAGTCAGTTAGGATTTCTTGACAATTCTACTATGCCGGCTGTACCACTTTGATTTTCTGTGCTCCGATGCTCATTGACTCGCATGTCAACTGCGCTTCGGTGCTCGAAAATCAAAGCGTTCCATCTCGGCCTAGCGAATTGGTCTCAGATCGACTATGCCGGCTGTAACAATTTGCTTTTCTGTGTTCTAATGCTCATTGACTCGCATGTCAACTGCGCTTCGGTGCTCAAAAATCAAAGCGTTCCACCTCGGCCTAGCGAATTGTCAACCGATCCTAAAATAATCTATATTATTCGAAAGTTATAAGCGCTAATGCCCAGAAGCAGCATCCCAATTATCGCCCACACCCACCGATATTAATAAAGGAACTTTCAGTGTGGCTGCACTCATCATATGAATACGTATTTTATCAATTAAAATATCTACCTCTCTCTCAGCTACTTCAAAAACAAGCTCGTCATGCACTTGCATAATCATTTTAGCATCAACTACGTTTGCTTGTAGCCAGTGATCCAGCGCAATCATAGCACGTTTAATAATGTCTGCAGCAGAGCCTTGCAAGGGTGCATTAATTGCAGCCCGTTCCGCAGCCCTCATTCGCACAATCTGGGTAGAATTAATTTCAGGTAAATATAATCTTCGCCCCCACAACGTTTCAACATAGCCCTGATGATGCGCCTGGACCCGAGTATTTTCCATATAGGCCTTTACTCCTGCATAACGAGAAAAATAACGATCAATATAAGTTTGCGCGGCATTGCGATCTATGCCTAATTGTTTCGCCAACCCAAAAGCGGACATACCATAGATTAGACCAAAATTAATGGCTTTTGCATTGCGCCTTTCCTCATTTGTAACTCTTTCCAACGGAATCCCTAACACTTCTGCAGCCGTTGCTTGATGAATATCAAGATTTTTGGAAAATGCTTGCAGTAATCTTTCATCATTTGAAATATGCGCCATGATACGTAATTCTATTTGTGAATAATCCGCGCTAATAATTTTATACCCTTTAGGAGCAATAAAAGCCTGCCGAATGCGGCGACCTTCTTGCATGCGAACAGGAATATTTTGCAAATTTGGTTCTGAGGAAGACAATCGGCCTGTCCCTGTTCCTGTTTGGTTATAGGAGGTGTGGATACGATGCGTTCTAGGATTCACTTGCTCGGGCAGTTTTTTAGTGTAAGTCGTTATTAGCTTATTTAAGCTACGATATTCAATGATTAATTTTGGCAAAGGGTATTCTAATGCTAATTCTTGTAATACAGAATCGGCGGTCGAAGGTTGTCCTTTTGGTGTTTTTTTTAATATGGGTAAATTCAATTTCGAAAATAAAATATCTTGTAATTGCTTAGGAGAATTTAAATTAAATGGAGCGCCAGCAAATAATCTAATTTCTTGATCAAGTTCGTTTAATCGTTTTTCTAATTCTATACTCTGTTCTTTAAGCTGAACTACATCAACTAATACTCCATTCCTTTCCATACGCGCCAAGACGGGGATAAGAGGTATTTCAATTTCCTCTAAAACAGATTTTAAAGCAGGCTCTTTAAGTAATCTAGGCCAAAATATTTGATGCAACTGCAAAGTAACATCTGCATCTTCTGCCGCATAAGTCGCGGCTATATCGATGGGAACTTGATTAAAAGCTACTTGTTTATTTCCCTTTCCCGCTACATCTGAAAAATGAATAGTACGCCAGCCTAAATATTTTAAGGCCAATGAATCCATAGCATAACTTGGATTGTTACTTTCCAGCACATAGGATTCCAACATAGTATCAGAAGCAACACCGCGCAATTGAATACCGTGATTAGCAAGCACTTCCATATCGTATTTAATATTATGGCCAATTTTTTTTAGAGCAGGGTCTTCTAACCATGGCTTAATTTTCTTAAAAACAGATTCACAGTTTAATTGCAGGGGCGCCTCAATATAATCATGTGCAAGAGGAATATAGGCTGCTTTGCCGGGAGAAAGCGCAAAAGAAATACCCACAATAGCCGCATCCATATAATTGAGACTCGTTGTTTCCGTATCAAAAGCAATTAATTCTGTATATTTAAATTTCTCCAGCCATTTTTCCAATTCTTGTTCAGTAAAAATAGTTTCATAATGGGCATGCTTATTTTCGATAATTCCCTTATTATTTTCTAATAAAGCGCCTAACCAATTTTTAAATTCCATTTCTTTAAATAATTTTTTCAGCGTCTCTTCATCTGAAGGCTGACGTTTTAAGTCTATTAATTGAAATTTTAAAGGTAGATCTAATTTAATAGTCGCTAATTTTTTTGCTAATGGAATTTGCGTTAGTGAGGCCCGTAAACTTTCTCCCACTTTTCCTTTAATGTTATCTGCATGAGCAATAAGATTATCTAAAGAATTGTATTCAGATAACCATTTAACAGCTGTTTTAGGACCCACCTGAGGCACGCCTGGAATATTATCGGAAGTATCTCCTACAAGCGATAAGTAATCAATAACTTGCTGGGGAAAAACACCCATTTTTTCTTTTACTGTTTTAGAATTTAATACAGTATCGGTCATTGTATTTACTAATGTAATATATTGATCTACTAGTTGCGCCAAATCTTTATCGCCTGTTGAAATCAATGTATCTCGTTGTTGTCTCGAAGCTATTTTTGCCAATGTCCCAATGACATCATCAGCCTCAACTCCTTCTTCTATAATCAAAGGCAGACCTAACGCACGGATAATTGCATGAATAGGTTCTACTTGTTGGCTTAATTCAACTGGCATTTCCTTACGATTTGCCTTATAGAGGGGATACAATTCTTCTCTAAATGTTTTTCCCTTAGCGTCAAATACAATAGCAATGTCATCTGGATTATATTCTGTTAGCAATCTGCGAAGCATATTAATTACACCATAAACCGCTCCAGTAGGAAATCCTTTGGAATTAGTCAGGGCTGGCATGGCATGAAATGCACGGTACAAATAAGAAGAGCCATCAACAAGTATAAGTGGTTTTTGCACAACACAAATTTCCATGATAAGAGAATTATCGAGGATAACATAGGTTATTTAATTTCGAAATGTTTGTTGTTATTTTACAGTAATTATTGTATTTAAAAACAACGAGAAAGTTTAAGCAAAGAGCATACTTCTTCATCTGTAGTCTGCGAAAAATCATCATAATATTGTCCAACTGCGTAAAAATTTTCTGATTGAATAGGACAAATTAATTTATCCACTAATGTAGTGATTTTTCTGCAAGTAGTTTTTTCGGCCACTGGCACTGCGACAATAATTTTTAAGACTTTTAGCTGCCTCAACGCCGTAATTGCTGCGCGTAAGGTAGCACCTGTTGCAATACCATCATCAACTAAAATAATTGTTTTTTCTGTAAGAGTAGGAAAAGGCCTTTTACCTCGATAAATAAATTCTCTTCGCTGTAATTCTTTTGATTCCCTATTTATTGCTTCATTTATAGCTTGCTTTGAAATAGCTAAATTTTGAATGATATCTTGATTAAAAACAGTAATGTTACCTATAGCAATAGCTCCCATTGCTAATTCTTCATGTCCGGAAACGCCTAACTTGCGAACAATGAAGATATCTAAAGCTAAAGATAACGTCTTAGCTATCTCAAAAGCAACAGGAACCCCGCCTCGTGGTAGTGCAAGAACAATGATATCTAGGCGATTACGATAAGGATCCAGTTCTTTTGCAAGTACTTTTCCCGCACTGTAGCGATTAGCATATCTATTCATGCTAACTTTTCCTTATTTTCCAATACAAAAGCTAGAAAATATTTTCCCCAATAGATCATCAGACGTAAATATACCCGTTATTTCACTTAATGCTATTTGAGCTTGCCTTAAATCTTCTGCAAGTAATTCGCCTGCTTGATGTTTATCTAATTGGTGCAGTCCATTTTTTAAAAACGTACTTGCTCGTGCCAATGCATCAATATGTCTGCGTCTAGCAGAAAAAATACCTTCATTGGTAGTTTGAAGGCCAACACTCATTTTAATATGATTTTTTAGTAATTCAATTCCTGCTCCATTTTTTACAGACAAAGCAATTTCTATTCCTCTATTATTTTGCTTAAACGAAGGGGGTTCATTAATTAAATCAATTTTATTGCGAAGAGTCATAATGACAGCATGCTTGGGGACATTCTTTAGGAAATCACTTAAATGAGACGTGGTTGAACAACTAGCATCAACTACAAATAACACTAGATCAGCACGTTCTATTTCTCCATGTGCTCTTCTAATACCTTCCTGTTCAATCACATCATTGCTCTCACGTAATCCTGCTGTATCAATAAAATGTATAGGCATACCATCAATAACAATATGTTCTCGTAAAAGATCACGCGTTGTTCCTGGAATATCAGTAACAATAGCCACATCTTTGCCACTTAATTTATTCAATAAACTTGATTTTCCCGCATTCGGCAGACCAGTAATAACTGCCGTAATGCCATCACGCAATAAATTTCCTTGAACAGCGTACTCTTGGATTGTTTCTAACATGCGGGTAATTTGAGCTAGATCGTTTGTTATTTGTTTATCTGCTAAAAAATTAATTTCTTCTTCAGAAAAATCAATCGCTGCTTCCACATAGGTTCGTAGCCTAATTAATGCTTCCACTAATGCATTAATCCTTTCAGAAAATTCGCCTTGCAAAGAGCGTATAGCCGCACGCGCTGCTTGTTCTGATGATGCATCTATTAGATCAGCAATAGCTTCTGCTTGAGTTAAATCTATTTTGTTATTTAAAAAAGCACGTTCTGAAAACTCTCCTGGTTTTGCCAATCTAGCACCTAATGCTAAAATCCTATGGATAAGAGTGTTAATTACTATAGACCCGCCATGAGCATGTAACTCTAATATATCTTCGCCTGTAAAAGAATGAGGCCCAGGAAAAAAAATAGCGAGGCCTTGATCAATTGTTTTTTCTGATTGGTCAAGAAAATCTGAAAAAATAGCGTAGCGCGCATAAAGGGCTTTTTTTAGGATGGTTTTTGCGATTTTTTTTACTAATTTCCCTGATACCCGAACAATTGCTACCCCTGCACGCCCTGGGGGGGTAGCAAGCGCAACAATAGTATCAAGTTGATCATTTTGCATTATCGCGTTTTTTCTTATTCTTTGGGTTTTCTATATTACGCATAATCACCCATTGTTGTAAGAAAGAGAGGGTATTATTGACAAACCAGTATAACATTAAGCCAGCAGGAAAATTCAAGAATAATGCTGTAAACACAATGGGCATTAACATCATTATTTTTGCTTGCATGGGATCTGGGGGTGGTGGATTTAAGCGTTGTTGCAAAAACATAGACAAACCCATTAACACAGGTAATACATAAAATGGATCTTTTATTGATAAATCATGAATCCAAAAAATGAAAGGTGCTTGTCGTAATTGTACACTCTCAATTAATACCCAATATAATCCAATAAAAACGGGGATTTGTATTAAAATAGGTAAGCAGCCACTCATTGGATTTACCTTTTCCTTTTTGTAAAGTTCTAATGTGGCTTGAGTTAATTTTTGCTTATCCTCTCCAAAGCGCTCTTTAAGCAAAGCAATTTTAGGTTGTAATTTTTTCATACCGCTCATTGAGCGGTAGCTTTTGGCTGATAAATGATAAAACATGAGTTTGATGATAATAGTCACTAAGACAATGGACCAGCCCCAATTACCTATCACGTTATAAATGTGCTGCATCATCCAAAAAATAATACCGGAAATAAACCAAAACCAACCATAATCAATTGTTAATTTTAAACTAGGCGCTACTTTATCTAGATTACTTGCAATAGCAGGCCCAGAATAAAACTTGGATTTCGAGGTGATTGTTTCTCCAGGCTGTACGCTAATTTTAGGGCTAATCATTCCGATGGTATAGAGTCCATCATCTGTAACGTGAGAAAAATATTGTAATGGCATTGTATTATCGGGTATCCAAGCGCTGACAAAATAATGTTGAATCATAGCAGCCCAACCGCCTGTGATTATTTTGTCCAGATTTTTTGTGCGCATTTCAGTGAAAGGAATTTTTTGAAACCGTTTTTCTGGGCTTGATATAGCAGCACCAAAATAAGTAGCTGTAGTGCTTAAACGGTTTTGATTGGCATTTTCTCCCGAGTTTTTACGTAATAGTTGCATATAAAGATGACCATCCCAAGGTTTTGGGGACTGATTATCAATATGATATTCCATATCAATATTGTATTGACTACGTTTAAAGATAAATGACTTAGTTATTTTTATACCTTGTGAATTTTGCCAATACAATTTTACTGTGATTTCTTGTTGGTTCGGCTCTAGCAAATAATTTTTTTGTGCTATTGAATAGACCGCCTGGCTCTTAATGGTATCCGGGCCTTCGGAGCTAAGGAATCCGCTTTGCGCTAAATATCGACTATCGGGGGAATCATTGAGTAGGAGGAATGATTGAGTTGAATGCAATGTAGCAGGATATTGTAGTAATTTTATTTTTGTGATATTGCCACCAACTGTATCTATATCAGCCTGTAATACATCAGTTGTGACATGAATGATAGGCTGGTTAGTTGCTACTTTTATGTTGGTTGATGCGGCGGATGGGGCAGTGCTCATCTTGGCTTCATTTGAAACTTCCTTGATTTCTGGGATATAGCTGGCGGAACCATTTGTAATAGGTAGGGTCGAGAAAGTAGTAACAGTGTTATGTTCTTTTTCCCAAGCTTGGTAAAAAAGCAATAAGATTGCCACTACGGCGCCGTATAAAGCAATACGAAGAGAATCAAGCAATTTAATAAACATGGCGTGTTTTTTCCGGTACAGGGTCAATGCCACCTTGGCACCAAGGATGACAACGTAGAATTCGTTTAAAAGCTAAATAGGATCCTTTTAAAAGACCATGCCATTTTATGGCATCAGCAGTGTAATTAGAACAAGAAGGATAAAAACGACAGCAGTTACCTAATAATGGACTTATCAAATATTGATAGATACTTAATATAAGATTCAAGAATGTGCTAATAATTTTTCCCACAATTGGTCTATTCCTTTACGTAGTTCTAATTTGCTTAGTTTGTCACACTTTTGCTTGGCAAGGATAATGATATCCAACCCTCTTAATTTTTCCTGATGTTGTCTAAAACTTTCTCGTAATATACGTTTTACACGATTTCTTAAAACTGCCCTATGGATAGCACGCTTTCCTACTATTAATCCTAGCCTGGGATTGGATTTTTGATTTGGCTTGAAGAGAATTAATAGATAACGTTGGCTAACCTTGTTCGATTCATCAAGCAGAGATTTGTAGTCTGCTTTGGTTATTAATCTACAATCGCGATGAAAGCCTAAGTTTTTTATACGGTTAATTGTTTTCGACCTTTTGCACGACGCCTGTTTAGCACAGCTCGGCCGCCTTTAGTGGCCATGCGAGCTCTGAAACCGTGTGTTCTTTTGCGTTTGATTGCACTAGGTTGATATGTTCTTTTCATGGGATCCTACCGTTAACTAACTCTTTAAAATCAGGGAGCTTATGATATGTACCATTTTGGTGCTTGTCAAACGGTTGTATGTTTCTACCTTATAAATATTAATCTTTTATATATATTCATTATTTTGTTGATGTTATTTATATAGGGAGGATTTTCTGTTGAAAAGTTCTATATTTTTTTATTATTCATATGATTACGTGTTTATTTTTCTGTGGAAAAGCCTAGAATTTAGCGTGTTCAAAAATGTACGGGCGTGGATAAAAAATGAGTAGCATTGCATTTTTATTTTTGTACACAGAAAATGCTCGGCTTTCTCAATGTTTACTAACAGGTTTTGAGGAAATGCTATGAATCTTGCGCAATGGTTAAGCTGGATTAAGTCGGTGCATCATAAAGAAGTAGATCTTAGTTTAGAAAGAGTCTTTCAAGTTGCTGAAAAATTAGAGTTGTTAGAACCAAGCTGTACTGTTGTGACAGTTGCAGGGACGAATGGTAAGGGTTCTTGTGTGGCAGGTCTAGAGGCCATTATGTTGGCAGCAAACTATAAGACAGGCGCCTTTACTACTCCCTTTATATGGAATTATAACGAACAGATACGACTGCAGGGCCTGCCTGTTGTTGACGAAGTGCTGTGCAAAGCATTTGAAGAAGTCCAAAAAGCCTCTGGCCTAATTACATTAACGCCGTTTGAATTTGGTACATTAGCTGCTTTAGTTATTTTTAAAAAAGCTAAATTGGATATTTGGATTTTAGAAGTAGGAATGGGTGGACGATATGATGCCGTTAATATTATTTCTGCAGATGTAGCGATTATTGCTAGCATTGGAATAGATCATGTAAATTGGTTAGGCCATACACGTGAGGCGATTGCTTATGAGAAAGCAGGAGTTTTTCGTACCAATAAACCCGCTATTTATGGAGATTTTCAACCCCCTTTGTCCGTCTTATCTTATGCTCATGCCTTAAAAACCCCTGTATTTTTTCAAGGCCAACAATTCGGCTTTGCGGAAAAAGACAAAGCATGGAGTTGGTGGAGTGAACAAACAACATTCGATAATTTACCTTTGCCACGATTGGGGTTACAAAATATGTCAACGGTGCTTATGGCCATAGAATTATTGAAAAATAGGTTGCCTGTGTCTTATAGTGCGATTGATTTGTCTTTAAAAAAAGTTTTTTTACCCGGTCGTATTCAAGTGGTTCCCGGGGAGGTGACACGTATTTTGGATGTATCGCATAATCCAGCGGCTGTAGAATTCTTAGCAGAGTATTTACGCAAAAATTCTTGTACAGGTAAAACTTATGCTGTTTTTTCAATGCTAGCAGATAAAGATATAGTAAATACCATACGAGTTATTCAGGACTTAATAGATCATTGGTATGTTGCGCCTCTTACAACTGAGCGAAAAGCTTCTTCTGAAATTTTGACTGCTTGTTTTCAGAAATGTAATTTAAATAACGTAAATTTTTGCTCAACGATTAAAGTAGCAGAAAAATTAGCGATGCAACAAATAGTTACTAAATCAAATTATTTGGGGGAAGACGAACATCACCGGTTGGTTGTGTTTGGCTCGTTTCATACAGTGGCTGAAGTGAGCAGTTAAATGACAGATAGGATGGGGTATTTATTCCTATTCTATGCCATTTCATTGGCTATTTTAACTCCTTGTGCATTTATTTCTACGTTATGTACACGTAAATAATCGACGGATTTTTTGGCTAAGTGCAATGAGATGAGCATGGTTTCAATATCGCGTTTTTCGGCTGGTTTTGAGGTAAATTTTGTTAAAAATGATTTACGTGAATGGCCTACTAATAAACGAATGCCTAGTTTATGAAATACATCAATGTTTTTTATAATTTCTAAAGATTGTTCTGCTGTTTTTCCATAACCGATGCCTGGATCAAAAATCAATCGAGAAGGATTTATGCGCGCTTTTTCTAATTCCTTGAGACGTTGCTCGGCCCATTGATAAACACACTGAGTCGGGTCTTGGTTTAAAGGTAAATAATGATTCTTATTCACCGGGATGCCTAAATGATGCATGAAAACAACATCACATCGATGTGAATTAATTACTTGATGCATGGCAGGATCTTCCAATCCGCTGACATCATTGATCCAGTCAACGCCGAGTGCTAATGCTTTTTCAGCAACGAGAGCATGACGTGTGTCAACGCTGATTTTTGGAGAGACGAGCCAGTTTGTTTTTTTAGCGAATGTTTGAGTTAAAAGAGGGGCTAAGCGTTTCCATTCTTCCTCAGGCGTTAACGGCGTTGCATTAGGCCCTGTTGCTTCTGCACCAAAATCGAGGATATCTGCACCAGCCGTCACCAAATTATGTATTTTCTTCCAGGCGCTGTCTTCATTATTTAATAATCCATCCGATGAAAAAGAATCAGGTGTAAGATTGATAATACCGACCCATTGCGGTGTATCAATGCGCTGCGGAATTTGTTGAGTACGTAAGGGTGCTGTGCCGGTGAATCGTGAGCCCCATTGCATTGTAAGTTCATTAGCTGTTTTTCCTTGCATTGTTCCTGGTAAAGGGTAACGCCAGCGCGGTGCTACATCAGCTAGTGGCCATAGTGCAAAAGGTCTTTCATGCAAATGTTCATGAGGAATATGGAGTCCATTACCGTAGAGGATGAGATCATCCCACGCAAGTAAATCAATATCAATAACACGTGGCCCCCAATGTTCTTTAACAGCATTGGATAGGCGTTTTTCAATTTGTTTAGTTTGTTTTAGTAATTCTAAAGGAGTTAATTGCGTTTCGCAGCGCAATGCTAAATTAAGGTAAGGCTTATCCCACTCAGCCGGTGCATTTTTAGGTAAAAGGGCATCAGAAATATAAACAGGCGATACCTGCAATATAGAAAGGCGGTCTATTTTTTTTATTAAATAAAACGCTTGACGCAAATTAGCTAAGCGGTCCCCGATATTCGTCCCCAGACCCAAAATGACCAATTAGTTGTCTCCATAAGAAAAACTCGCACCTGCGAGCGCGAAGCCGGTTGATAAGCAGGGTTTTTTTGTTACACAAACTTGAATAGAGAGTGAGGCGTCAAAGGTGCGCTTTACTAATTGATAAATTTCATGGGCCAAATGCTCCAACAAGCAAAATGATTGGGGCACAATATGCGTCATTATTTTTTGAGTTAACATATCGTAACAATAAGTCTCATTAAGTTGATCTGTCCTACAAGCCTGGGGGGGCACGGGAAAATCAATATCAATATCTACTTTGACAATTTGTGGTTTTAAACGCTCTGTTTCTGAGGCACCTAAGGACAAGCTTAGCTCAAGTTGATGTAAGGAAATACGCGCATGCTTTTTCATATAAAAATTAACCTTAGAATGAGATTCAGCGCTATTCTAATTAGCATTTTAGTTATTGTCATCTTTAATGCGATAAAAAGTAGCTATTACTGCGGGCGTTGCAGGGTTATCCGGAAGAGTTTCCCCTAATAAATAAGTTTGGTTATTGATAGATAAGAAATCATTTTGAAATTCTGGGTTCTCGAAATTGCCGAACAATCGAATGGGATGTCCATCTTCTAATTCAAGATGCATGAGCTTAGGTTGAGCTAATTCTTGTAGCGAATTAATTTTAGTCCAATAAAAGCTGGAGAAATAATCTTTAGGGTCTGAAAAAATAAGATAATAGGTTCCTTCTGTTGAAGAAGCGGAAGGGGATAAAAACATAGCACTCTTAAGTTTTTGATTATCAGGATGCTCCGCCGATGTAAAGAGATCGGGGGTAAAAGAAGTCATCGCATCAGAAATCTTATTATTTAGCACCAAGGTGTTGGTTGCTTCATCTATGCTAAGTTCAGCATAGCCTTGATCATTGGATTTTTCTGATAAAGTAGAGTAGCCTTCCGTATCAATAGATTCAACCTTTGCAAAACGCACCATCATTTTTCCTAAGCCTTCTACTAAGATAAATTCGTTAGTGAGGAGTGATTCAGAGGGAGGAGATAAGGATTTCCATTCTAAGCCTTTTTTATTCACTTCACCGACCAAAAAAGTCTCTTTCATTTTATAGGTATTCTCTTCTATTTTAGTATAGCCATTGAATAACAAGAATTTGTCTTGATAAGCATACAAGATACTGTTTGAGCCATCTAAGAATACATCTTCGTTATTATAGTGAGCAATACGAGGAGCCGAACTCGTATTGCTTAGATGCCAATTTCCGTTCGGTCTTAAATCTTTATAATAGATTTTTCCGTCGTCTCCCAAAGCAATTAAAATAGGGTAATCTTTGCTGTTTCCACTTACCAAGTTCATTATTTCTTTTGAGGAAATAATATTCGAAGCTTCTTTGTCAACTGACCATTGCTTACCGTCTGGGCTGGTTAAAATAACAGGCTTTAAGCTCATAGGTTGCTGATAATTTATATCAGAGAAAAAAGATAAAGAGCCTAGCGCATAAAAAGATTTACAACTCGCTACCCAGCTAATTTTCTGTAAGGTGAAGATTATTTTTTTAGCGCCCTCTTGTCTTTCTTTGAGCGTATTTATTAATTCTTCTCTTGTAATATTCTTAGGTCGTAAATCAAAAAATTGTTCATTTGTGATAGTGTTTGAAGAGTTTAGGCCTTCTGGTTCTGTGAGATATAATTTTGCAAAGCTTTCTGATTGGTTAGGAGCATACGGATTATATATGTTTGGAGAATAAACAAGAATGGCAGGCTTTCCGTGAGGATAACCCATAATAGCATGGAAGTCGCTATGATCATTAAAAAACGAAGAGCGATCCCAAGACCAAGATAAGGTCAGCCCGGGGGTCACTTTAAGTGCAAATGAATCTATACAGAAAAAAGCTAAAATTAACAAATTAGTAAATAAAATAACTTTTTTCATTTTAAATTAGCCTGTTTAGAAAAATTTTGTCCAAATATGTATCATATTTTGCTCTAGGTTGTCTACCTAAAGACTAAACAATTGCAGTAAATAGTACAGATATGGTACTGTATTACCCCCAAGTATTTTAACTAGGGTAGCTATGCTACGAATAAGCAAATTAACTGATTATGCCATCATTATTCTCATTCGCTTAGCGCTTAATGCACAACGTATAGTAAGCGCAGCGGGGATTGCAGAAGAAGTTCACTTAGCTCTGCCCACTGTTAGTAAGATATTGAAAATATTGGCAGAAGCAAAATTAGTTATATCGTTTCGTGGCCCAGGCGGCGGATATCAATTGGCAAAAAATGCGACAGAGACGACGATAGCGGAGGTGGTGTTAGTTATGGAAGGGAAGTTGGCGATGACAGAATGTTGTGCGCCTATCAATGACTGTGACCTTGATTCTCTGTGCGCTGTTAAAGAAAATTGGCAGGTCATTAATAAAATGATTTTTTCTGTATTAGCAGGGTTTACGTTGCATGATATGATTCGCCCCCTAGAAAAAAGCTCGATGAAATTACGCGGGATTCCAGTGACAGTACAAGGTATTGGACATGACTAATCAATATTTAAAACAAATAGTAAATAAAAATTACCAATACGGTTTTGTGACTGCAATTGAATCCGATACGTTTGCCCCTGGATTATCAGAAGAAGTAATTCATCACATTTCTAAACTTAAAAATGAACCTGAATTTATGTTGCAATGGCGCTTGCGTGCTTATCAATATTGGTTAACTTTGTCGCCGCCAAGGTGGGCACATGTAAATTTTCCTAACATTGACTATCAAAATATTATTTATTATTCGGCCCCTAGAGTAAAAAAAGATGGGCCTGCTAGTTTAGAAGAAGTGGATCCTAAGTTATTGGAGACGTATAAAAAATTAGGGATACCTTTGCATGAACAAGGCCGCTTGGCGGGGGTAGCTGTTGATGCGGTATTTGATAGTGTGTCTGTGGCTACCACATTTAAAGCTAAATTGGCTGAAGCAGGTGTCATCTTTTGTTCTTTTTCTGAAGCAGTCCAAGAATACCCTGCGCTAGTAGAAAAGTATTTAGGGACCGTTGTTCCTTATCGCGATAATTTTTTTGCTGCTTTAAATTCAGCTGTATTTAGCGATGGCTCTTTTGTCTATATACCTAAAGGAGTGCGCTGTCCCATGGAGCTATCAACGTATTTTCGTATTAATGCGGCTAATACCGGCCAATTTGAACGTACTTTAATTATTGCAGACGCAGACAGTCACGTTAGTTATTTAGAAGGCTGTACTGCGCCAATGCGCGATGAAAATCAATTACATGCAGCTGTTGTTGAGTTAGTGGCGCTGGAGAATGCAGAAATTAAATATTCTACGGTGCAAAATTGGTATCCCGGTGATGAAGAAGGTCGCGGCGGAATTTATAATTTTGTCACTAAACGCGGTGCTTGCCGCGGCAAGCATGCAAAAATTTCTTGGACTCAAATCGAAACAGGATCGGCTATTACGTGGAAATATCCCAGTGTGATTTTGCAAGGAGATGATTCGATCGGTGAATTTTATTCAGTAGCATTAACGAATCATCATCAACAAGCGGATACAGGCACTAAAATGATTCATATAGGTAAAAACACGCGTAGCACTATTATTTCAAAAGGAATTTCCGCAGGGTTTGGTCAAAATACGTATCGAGGATTAGTGCGCGTCTTGCCACAGGCGTTATATGCACGTAATTATACGCAATGTGAATCATTGTTATTGAGTGCTACTTGTGGTGCGCATACTTTCCCTTACATTGAAGTGAAAAATCCCACCTCTCAAATTGAACATGAAGCATATACTTCAAAAATTGGTGCTGACCAATTATTTTATTGCCGCCAGCGTGGATTAAGCATCGAAGATGCTATTTCCATGATCGTGAATGGTTTCTGCAAGCGTGTATTTAATGAATTACCGATGGAATTTGCTGTTGAAGCTCAAAAATTATTAGAAGTTAGTTTAGAGGGGAGTGTTGGCTAATGCTAATTATCAAAAATTTACATGCATCTATTCGGGATGAAAAACAAAAAACAAAAAAAATACTATGCGGTATTGATTTGCACGTTAAATCAGGGGAAGTTCACGCTATTATGGGGCCCAATGGCTCAGGCAAAAGTACGCTGGCAAATATACTGGCAGGGCAAAAAGAGTATGAAGTGACTCAAGGTGAAGCGTGGTTAGATGGGAAAAATTTAATGGATTTGGAGCCTGAATCTCGTGCAGCTGCCGGTTTATTTCTGGCATTTCAATACCCGGTGGAAATTCCAGGCGTGAATAATATGTATTTCTTAAAAGCTGCTGTAAATAGCGTGCGCAAGCATCGTCAGTTACCGCCCTTAGATGCCATGGATTTTTTGACGTTGATAAAAAATAAAATGAAAGAAATGGAAATGGATGAAAAATTTTTAAGCCGTGCAGTGAATGAAGGATTTTCAGGCGGTGAAAAGAAATGCAATGAAATATTGCAAATGTTGATGCTGGAGCCAAAACTCGCCATTTTAGATGAAACGGACTCTGGATTGGATATTGATGCATTGCAAAGAGTTGCGAAAGGTGTAAATAGTCTTCGCGATTTTAAGCGTAGCATTGTAGTAGTGACGCATTATCAGCGGTTATTAAATTATATTGTGCCAGATGTGGTACATGTGATGATGAAAGGGAAAATTATTAAATCTGGTGGGAAAGAACTTGCATTGGAATTAGAAGAAAAAGGATATGGTTGGCTGGGGAGCACGGAGTAAATATGAGTGCAGTATTCAGCACGTCGAGCTGGCTTGAAAATATTTTTGATATTACTTCGTCCGTATTTCAGCCGCCTTGGCTGCAAGCTTTTCGCACGCAGCAATTTAAAAAATTTCGTGAGCGTGGTTTGCCTACAATGCAAGAAGAACGCTGGAAATATACTCCAGTTTCTTATTTGGAAAGAACGAATTTTTCTCTGCCTATTATTTCTAATAAATGGCCGAAAAACTGTTTGGAAGAAAATCTTAATTCAATTATTTTACTCGTATTTAACAATGGTCATTTTTCCGAAGAAATGTCTGATCTTCATTTATTACCGCCGGAAGTTATTTTGTCGCCTTTAAGTGCAGCGCTTCAAGCTCATGAGCATTTAGTCAAACCTTATTTGCTTCAACAATTAGATGGGCAGCGCCATCCTTTCATGTATTTAAATTCGGCTTTTCTGAACGAAGGCATATTTTTACAAATTCCGAAGAATTGTGTTATTCCTTATCCTATTCATTTTCTATTTTTAAACATCAATCAAAGCTATTTTATGGCTTCTCCTCGTAATATTATTGTTGCACATGAGAATAGCCAAGTAAAAATTATTGAAGAACACAGAGCATATCAGGCGGAAAATTATTTTATTAATGTAGTGACTGAGTTATATACTAATTCTAATGCGCGGGTAGATTATTATAAATTGCAGCGCGAACATCTTACTTCTACTCATATTGCTAATATCAACGTACATCAAAAACAAAATAGCTGTGTAAATACCTTTTTAGTAGATTTTGGCAGCCGCTTAGCCCGAGAAGATTTAACGATTAACTTGTATGAACGTAGAGCAACCTGTCATATGAAAGGCCTCTATCTTTTAAGGCATGATGATCAACATATTGATAACCATATTTATGTAGATCATGCTGCTGAGAATTGTACTAGTTCAGTGTTATATAAAGGTATTTTAGATAAGAAATCACAGGCCGTATTTAATAGTAAAGTCTATGCTCATGTAGAAGCGAAGAAAACGCATGCGCAACAAACAAACCATAATCTACTGCTATCTTCTAGCGCAGAAGTTAATACAAAGCCTGAATTGGAAATTTATACAGATGATGTGACATGTCTCCATGGTGCCACGGTAGGCCAGGTAAATGCCGAGGCTTTATTTTATTTGCGTGCCCGAGGCATTGAAAAAGAAGCAGCTCTCAAGTTGTTGGCACACGCATTTATTACAGATGTAATAGAAAAAATAGAAGATTCTGCAATGAAAAATTACATTCAGAGGCAAGTGAGTCATTATGCAGGTTTATAAAAAAGATTTTCCCATTTTTTCGCAGACCATTCATGGGAAGCCATTAGTTTATTTGGACAGTAGTTCGACCAGCCAAAAACCTAGCTGTGTGATTGAAGCCATTGCGCATTATTACCAACATAATTATGCTAATGTACACCGTGGTGTTTATGAATTAAGTGAGAGATCAACTCATTTATATGAGAAAACGCGTAAAAAAGTGCAATGGTTCATCAATGCCGCCCATACCCATGAAATCCTTTTTACACGTGGCACAACGGAAAGTATTAATTTAGTTGCTCAGAGTTACGGACGCACGCATTTTAAGGCGGAGGATGAAATTATTCTTAGTGAGATGGAGCATCATTCAAATATTGTGCCATGGTGTATGCTTCAAGAACAGCTGGGGATAAAATTAAAAATCATTCCTGTTTTAGAGACAGGTGAGCTAGATTTATTGGCCTATGAAAAATTATTTTCATCACGTACTAAAATGGTCGCGATCTCACATGCTTCCAATGTATTGGGTACAATCAATCCATTAAAGAAAATTATTGCAATTGCTCATGCCGCGAAAGTACCAGTTTTAGTAGATGGCGCTCAAGCATTTCCGCATATGCCTGTGGATATGCAGCTATTGGACTGTGATTTTTATACTTTTTCGGCGCATAAAGCCTATGGTCCAACAGGAATAGGCATCTTATATGGTAAAACGGCTTTGCTTGAGAAAATGGTGCCTTACCAAGGTGGTGGCTCAATGATTGAAAAAGTTTCGTTTAAAAAAATAACATATGGTCAATTGCCCTATAAATTTGAAGCCGGCACGCCAAATATGGCAGGCGTTGTGGGGTTTTATGCGGCGCTTGATTATTTGGAAAAAATGGGCATGAAAGCGATAGTGCAGCATGAACAAGAATTGTTAGCTTATGCCACGTCTAAGCTAAAAGCTATTCCAGGAGTAAGGTTATTAGGTACCGCGCCCGATAAAGTCGGTGTACTTTCTTTTGTGTTAAATGATATTCATCCACATGATATTGGAACAATTCTAGACCATGAAGGTATTGCTATTCGTGCAGGGCATCATTGTGCAATGCCATTGATGGAAAAATATCAGATTCCTGCCTGCGTGCGTCTATCGTTTGGTTTGTATAATTCGCGCGAAGATGTAGATGCTTTCGTTGCGGGCATGCAAAAAGTCCACGAGGTCTTTAACTAATGTCAGAGTTACGTGAGTTATACCAAGAAATTATTATTGATCATGGTAGGCATCCAAGAAATTTTGGTTTCCTGCCTGAGGCGACTTGTCATCAAGAAGGATTTAATCCTTTATGCGGCGATAAAATTATTTTACATCTTTATGAAAATAAAGACGTAGTTGAAGATTTAAAATTTGAAGGAAGTGGCTGTGCGATTTCCATTGCTTCTGCTTCGCTTATGACGGAATGTTTGAAGGGGAAATCAAGAAATGAAATTGAAGAAATATTTAATTTATTTCATAAATGGGTAACCATGAATGATGTGCCTGATGAGTTCAAAGAAAAATTGGGAAAACTAGAGGTGCTGGGGGGAGTACGAGAATTTCCTGCGCGAGTTAAATGTGCAACCCTGGCTTGGCATACATTGAAAGCGGCTTTATTAGGTCAGAATCTAAAGTTGGAGGTGGTGGAATGAGTTTAATTACCTTGACCGATGCGGCAGTGAGCCACATTAAAAATAATTTAGAAAAAAAGAATGATGGCATTGGATTTCGTTTATCCATTAAAAAAACAGGCTGCTCAGGTTATGCTTATGTGCCATCTATTATTCATAAGGTGATTCCTAATGACTTACATTTTACGGCACAAGAAGGATTGTCTATTTATATAGACCGTGAATGGGAGGGTTTTATTAAGGGCACGATCATTGATTATGTTGCTGATAAAAATACAATAGGTTTACCACAAAAAAGGTTAGTCTTTATCAATCCAAACGAAAAAAACCGTTGTGGTTGTGGCGAAAGTTTTACTACTGAGTAATATCATTATGTTGAAACAAGATACCATCGAAGTGTTGCGCGAATGCGACGCCTTCCTGATTCCTTCTGGAATCAAAGTCACAATTCAAATGGGTTCATTAGTTATGATTACCCAGGCATTGGGTAGTTCTTACACGGTGTATGTTAATGGCAACCTTGCACGAGTCGCAGGCAAAGATGGGGATGCGCTGGGGATGATGATTTTACAGGAAGAAGATGTGAATACTTTGGATGGTACATTGGAAGATAAAATATGGGCCGTTTTGAAAGGTTGTTTTGATCCAGAAATTCCGGTAAATGTAGTTGATTTAGGTTTAATTTATGAATGTCAGGTGATACCCAAAGAAGAGGGAAACGCAGTTACCATCAAGATGACATTAACAGCGGCGGGGTGTGGAATGGGCCCTGTGCTAGTGGCTGAGATTGAACAAAAAATTCGTGATATTCGGGGGGTCAACGAATTGAAAGTGGAACTTGTTTTTGATCCCCCGTGGAATCGCAACATGATGAGTGATGTGGCGAAGTTACAATTGGGTATGTTGTAGTTTTTATTATAGAGAGGAGTGTTACCATGCATGAAAAAATCAAAGAGCAGATTGAAGCCAACCCTATTATCCTTTACATGAAAGGAACGGCGGAATTCCCACAATGCGGTTTTTCCTCGCATGCGGTGCAGTTGTTAAAAGCCTGTGGAGTAGAGAATTTCAAAACAGTGAATGTGTTGGAAGATCCTGAAATTCGCCAAGCTATCAAAGAATTTTCAAATTGGCCTACTATTCCTCAATTATATGTGAAAGGCGAGTTTATCGGCGGCAGTGATATCATGACAGAAATGCATGCTAGCGGAGAGCTTCAAGAGTTAGTCCAGTTTGCTAATACGCTTAGCTGAAATTTTCTTCCACCAAGATAGCCGCGGCAGATAGAGTAATAAAAAAATCAATGCAGATGTAAGAATGCCTACAGCAAACATACCGCAGGCGACGGCAAGTCCGACGCCTGCTGTTGCCCATAGCGTGGCGGCAGTAGTGAGGCCGTTAATATATTTATCTTGACGGAAAATTACACCGCCGCCTAAAAAGCCAACACCAGTTGCTACTTGCGCTGCCACACGCGAGGGGTCGGCGTCTAAAATGCTTAAAGAAACCACGCCAAAAGCGCAAGCTCCTAAACAAATTGCTCCGTAAGTGCGGATGCCGGCAGAAACACCATGGCGCTCTCTTTCCCACCCTATCAAAGCACCCAGGATAAAAGCGACAAAAATTCTGAAAATAATTTCTAAATCAGTGTGAAGACTTACGCCATCCATGAGCATTGCTTTTAATCCTCCTTAACTCAGTGTACCGCTATTTTATTTTTTCTAACAGATAAATTTATCCTGTGGCGGGGGCTAAGCGTGGAGTAAGGGCTGAAGAAGGTGCTGCGGCTGCCGAAGGTGGAGAATGAAAGAAAGTATGAAGGGAGGATCCGAGCTTGGTGGTTTGCCCTTCTTGGGTTTTAAAAAGTTTTTTATAATACCTATTGGGTAAATGATAACGCAAAGCAACGTATCCAAGCAGGCCTAATAAAAGTGCTGCTAGGATAAGTAAAGGCGAAATAGCCTTAGCGATTACTACCCCCACAACGGCAGAGAATATTATAAAACCGATGCGTAGGGCTAGGCGCAATTTTTCAGAAACTTTTTTTTCTACTAGCAGATTTTTAAGCCGTTGTTCAGAAGCGCTGATTTGTTCGAAGGTAAGGATTCTTTGCTCGCGTATGTCAGTCACAATGTTAGTTAAATACTGAGCGATATGTATCTTTATTTCCCTGTCAGTGTCTTGATCTTCTTTGAGTGCATCAATAACCGGCATAAAAAGAGGGCAAAATGGATAAAAGTCTCGTAGATTTCCTACTATTGGGTCATTTATTTTTTCTTCTAAATCTTGAATAACTTGGTCTAAGGGAGTTTTCTTTTGCTTTGATTCCGGGGGAGAAGTTATAAAATCTAGTATGAAGGCATAGTTTTCTTCAGATAATTCATTTAAATTAACTTCTTCAATGATTTTAGCTTCGTCGTTTAACTTGCATTCTTTTAGAAATGTAATGATTTTTTCGAATAGAGGAGAGAGAGGCGCTAATTCTTCGATCCATCTTTTATTAAGGGCATGAATGTCAATTCGACGCTGTCTTGCGAGAGTGATTATAAGATTGCGGCATCTCATATTTTTCCTTGCAGCACTTTCTAAGGCAAATTTTATTTGAGCGACAGAAGGATCTTGATTGCTTAGAGGGTGACGTAACGCCATGGTGCCTCCCAAGGATTGGAAACAGTTAATATTGAGTACGGATCATTTTATCTTAGATCGCATAAAAAACAATCATTTTTTCTTCTTTAGATCGTTAAAATAATTTTTCGCATTTCTTCACATACCCACTGCATCACAAAAATATTATGAATACACGCTAAATTAAAATAGATCATAGCTTGTTGTTTAAAAAGATAATGTAAATAACCACGGGTAAAATTTTTGCATGTAAAACACTGGCAATCTTCCATAATAGGATTTTCATCTCTAGCAAATTTAGCTTTTTTGATAAGAATTCTGCTGCAATATTCATCTTCAACAAAAGCTAACCAATCATTTTTTTTCACTATTTTCCCACAATACAACGTACCATGCCGCGCATTTCGCGTGGGACCCACACAATCAAAAATATCGATACCTTTTGCCACTACATCAATTAAATCTTGTGGATTCAGGCCGACTCCCATCGTGTAACGCGCTTTATTTTCTGGCAACATAGGACGAATCCAATCGATGAGTTCCATCGTTTTTTGCATATCAAATCCAATAATTTCTCCGCCAATTGCGATACCATCTAAATTAGTGTTTAAGATAAATTGTGTGCTTTTCTCGCGTAAATCTAAAAAACTCCCGCCTTGAATGATGCCAAATAAAGCCTGTTTGAAACCATAGGCAGAGTGGGGGTTTTTTTCATGAATAGCAACAGATTCATGTAACCAGCGGTGCGTTCTTTCGAGTGCAAGAAGGGCGGCTTCTCTGCCACCTGCTTCCGGTGTGCATTCGTCAAAAGCCATAATGATATCTGCGCCAATGATTTTCTGTGCTTGAATGGAAGTCTCGGGGGTTAAGTGAATAAGTTGGCCAGTGTTGGGATGTTTAAAATGTCCACCTTTATCGTCAATTTTACAGATTTTACCATTTTTTGATAGGCTGAAGATTTGGAAGCCCCCACTATCTGTGAGCATAGGCTTATTCCAATTCATGAAGCGATGCATGCCGCCCATGTCTTGAAGAAGAGCCATTCCCGGGGTGCATAGCATATGGTAAGTATTGCCGCCTAAAATAATCTGGCTGCCTGTGTGGATTAAATCCGCCGGGGTTAATGTATTAACAAAAGCACGTGTGGCGACAGGCATGAAAGTAGGCGTTTGGAATTCTCCATGAGGCGTGGTGATTTTAGTGACTCTTGCGGGAAGAGAGAGATGTTTTTTAATCAGTTCTGTTTTAAATGTGTTATGCATTTTCATGGCCAAATAGGTATCATAATAGAGAGTATATCTATTTTATCTTCAAGGATGATACATGAATAAACGTCTTCCCATACTGCTAGGGTTTTTATTATTAGCCTTGGCATTATGGCTGCGTGTTACTCATGTGGGTTTTGTACACCATTTAATAAGCCGTTTTGAAACACTTGCTTATGATATAGAACTGCGCACTCGGTTGCTCACGCCTAAACGTGCTCCCTTCCAAACATCTATTGCTATTGTTGATATTAATGACCAAAGTCTAAGACAAGAAGGTCGATGGCCGTGGCCACGTTCCAAGCTAGCGACATTGGTTGATCATATTCGCGCACAAGGTGCGGTTGTTATTGTATTTGATATGATTTTCCCCACGCAAGAAGACAATATTGCCGATATTGTTTTTAAACAGCTGGCTCAGCAAAATTTAATGACACCTCAAATGGAGCCTCTACTTAAAAAAATCACCCCTTATTTTGATAATGATAGCAAATTCGCAGCTAGTTTAGCGCAGGGTGATTCAGTTGTAGGAGTGAGTTTTTTATTGCAGCCTCGGATTGAAGGGGTGCTTCCTTTACCTCTATTAAAACTCACGACAGCGGGAGAAAAGGATTTGGATTTTTACATGATGCCAGGGGTGATAGGAGTCAATCCCCAGCTTGGGAATGCAGCAAAAAATGTGGGATTTATTGATGTATTTCCTGATGAAGATGGCATTATTCGTCGTGTTCCTTTATTGTTGAATTATCATGATGGTCTTTATCCCTCCCTTGCTTTAGAAGCTGTAAGGATTTATTTATTAAAAACGGTAAAATTAGAAACGGGGTCTTATGGCGATAATATTCGTTTAGAGGGAGTCAGGCTCGGTGAAGAAGTCATTCCTACGGATGAGCGCGGCCAAGTTATCATTCCATTTCGTGGCCGAGGGTATACCTTTCCTTTCTTCTCTGCAGCCGATGTATTACATAATAAAATACCCTCAGGGGTTTTTTCTGGAAAAATTGTTTTTGTTGGTTCAACCGCAGTGGGTTTAGGTGATTTAAAACCCACTGCAATTCAATCTGTTTTCCCAGGCCTTGAAGTGAATGCGACTATTGCAGATGGCATCTTAAAGAATGATTTTCCACGTAGGCCTGCCTGGGCGTTGGGAATGGAAATATTTTTAATTTTTTTCATTGGTGTCATGCTTATCTTTTTATTTCCTTACCTTGGACCAAAAACACTGACACTTTTTATTTTCATTCTGCCAATTATGCTTATTATGGGAAATAATTGGTTATATGAAAAAATGGGCTTAGTCATTCCTCTTGTTATTCCTATGATGCTTTTTATTCTGTTGGCACTACTTAATATTATCTATGGTTATTTATTTGAGACTCGGCGTCGTGAACGTTTAAAAGAAATGTTTGGTCAATATGTGCCAGAAAAGCACATTGACGAAATGCTTAAATCCTCAACTAGCTATGGATTGCATGGGGAAGATCGAGAAATGACGGTGTTATTTGCAGATATCCGTCATTTTACTACTTTGTCTGAAGGTATGTCTGCTTCTCAATTAAAAAATATGTTGAATGATTTTTTTACACCCATGACAGAAATTATTTTTAAGCACCACGGTACTATTGATAAATATGTAGGTGATTTAATAATGGCATTTTGGGGGGCGCCATTAAAAGACCAAGATCATGTCATGCATGCGTTGAATGCGGCGTTAGATATGCAGCAGGAGATGATACGTCTAAAATCTTTTTTAGCGGGGAAATGGCCTGAAATTAATATAGGAATCGGTATTAATAGCGGCCTAATGAGTGTAGGCGATATGGGTTCAAAGTTTCGTTTGAATTATACAGTGCTAGGGGACGCGGTGAATCTTGCTTCACGTGTGGAATCACTCACAAAAGAATATGGGGTAGGCATCTTGGTGACTGAATTCATTCAGGCTAACCAAAATAAATTTGTATTTCGTTTATTAGATCGGGTACGGGTTAAAGGTAAAAGCAAAAGTGTAGCGCTTTATGAACTCATCTGTCGTCAATCAGAATTGACAGAAACACTATCTAAAGAAATTGAATTAGGCAATGCTGCACTGAATTTATATTTTCAACAACAATGGAGTCAGGCACGCGAAGCCTTTGAGATGCTACATAAAATGTACCCTAGCGTAAAATGCTATTCCTTATATTTGAAGCGCCTTGCAGAATTTTCACAAAATCCACCGCCTAGCAATTGGGATGGAGTCTATACCCATACAACGAAGTGATTTAGAGTGTGGCGATTCCTACCGAATTATTAGCTATTTTTACAATGGCTTATCGGCCTCCCCTCTCCTGCATTTTATTTGTCAAAATAAGAGGGGTCGGCTGCTGATGTTCCACCTTAGTTAATACAAAATCCACCTATTGTTTGATCTCCGCTGGGGCTGGGATAGGTTGTCGGCGTTAAGGGAGGTTCTGCGTTAAATATAGCAGGTTGTTCTGACACGGCTGTAGGTGGTGTATTAGTGCCATTTACCTCGGCGTACACTTGGTTAGTACAAGGCTCAGACATATTACCCGTGCTGCATTTAGTAAGTGTTATCTTACCCGATTTATTGGTAATCATAATACTTCCTTTGTCCAATTTTGCAGCCAAACTTTGTTTGATCCGATTGAAATAAACAGAGTATATTGTGCCGCTGACGCCGATTGTTGCAACAGGGGTGGTGGCTTTATAACCCCCGGGATTATTTTTAGAAATAGCTCCTGTCAGAGTGCGAAACCCTCCTTTGGCTACATCAGCAATAAAAGTATCATTACTTGGCGCAGAGCCTTTATCATACCTATATTTATTAATCTGTATCGTAGAATTTTCTCGTAATGTCATGACGCTGTTATCCGTAAATACAATTTCTCCTGTACTTGTGGAATCTGTTGTTAATGTATCATGTTCATAAATCGCCGAACGTCGGGCTAATAGGCGAGGCTCTGCATTTGCCAACGTCGCTTTCAAGGTACCTTTAACCCAAACGGCTTGTCCAATAATTTGTGGGAGTGTGGGAACTAATGCATGGCTAAGTGAGGCGCTTGTAGCCAGAAGCAAAGAGAAGAAAATAAAAAGCATATGCTTTAGCAAAGATTGTACTTCCATGATAGTGTACTCCTAAAAATATTCCTGGGGCTGAAGAGCAGTATAGAGGATTTTTAAATGTGATGACAAATATTCATTTACTAAGCGCAAGAACAATGTTAAAAATGACCCCCGATGATACTCTCCATTACTTAAATTTAGATAATAGGTAATATGCAGCTGATACCCGCTCAATTGATATTGAAGACTGGCGAAGTTTTCTATGGGCAAGCCCCTGCAAGCCAGGAAGGCAGTTATTTTGGAGAAGTGGTCTTCAATACGGGTATGGTAGGCTATATTGAGTCATTGACAGATCCTTCTTATGCAGGGCAAATTCTTACCTTTACTTATCCCTTAATTGGCAATTACGGAGCTTCCGGTTCTTTTTTTTGGGAATCTACCCGAAGCCATGTGAGTGGGGTAATCGTATCAGAATTAGCATCTTTTTACTCTAGCCATAGCGCAGAACAATCTTTAGCTGCTTGGTTATTACAACATCAGATTCCTTACATTACGGGAGTCGACACGCGAGCATTGACAAAACGTCTGAGAACCCAGGGCGTGATTGCAGGAGCCATTACCCCATTAAATCAAAAACCAGCTAAATTTGAAAATTTTTCTGACACAGATTGGGTAAAAAAAGTCTCAATCAAAGAACCCATAATCTACGGATCCGGCGAGAAAAAAGTGATCGCTATCGATTGTGGCATGAAGGAAAATATTATTCGTTGCTTGTCACAATATCCTCTGCGCATTAAGCGTGTCCCTTATGACTATGATTTTACCAAGGAAGATTTTGATGCTGTATTTATTTCTAACGGGCCAGGTGACCCTATTCATTGCCAGGCAACCATCAGCATATTAAAAAAAGCGATGATGCAGAAAAAACCTATGTTTGGTATTTGCTTAGGTACACAATTAATGGCTTTAGCAGTAGGCGCTAAAACATATAAATTGCCATTTGGTCACCGTTCGCATAATCAGCCTTGTATGGATTTACAGACACAGCGTTGTTATCTCACTTCACAAAATCATAGTTATGCTGTGGATGAGGCAACTTTACCGAGTGATTGGCGCATAAATTTTCGTAATTTAAATGATAACAGTGTGGAAGGCATAGAACATACAGAACATCCTTTTTTTGCTGTGCAATTTCACCCCGAAGCAGCGCCAGGACCGATGGATTCAACGTGGCTGTTTCAAAAATTTTATGATTTGATACGTGAACGCTTATAAGGTAGGTTATGCAATTTAAAGGCAAAAAAATTCTTATCTTAGGTTCAGGCGGCTTGCGAATTGGACAAGCAGGAGAATTTGATTATTCAGGTTCGCAAGCTATCAAAGCAGTGAAAGAAGCGGGTATTAAAACTGTTTTAGTGAATCCTAATATTGCCACCGTCCAAACTGATGAGCTCATGGCAGATGAAGTGTATCTGCAGCCTTTAAATCCAGACATAGTCACACGTATTATTGAAAAAGAAAAACCAGAAGGTATTTTGCTAGGTTTTGGTGGTCAGACAGCACTTAATTTAGGTTTGGCATTAGAACAAAACGGCGTATTTACTAAGCATCATATTACGGTGTTAGGTACGAGCACTGCTTCTATTCGTCAAACAGAAGACCGCGAATTATTCAAGCAAGCTTTGGAGCGCATTGGCATTAAATCACCGCAAAGTGCTTGTGTTACTTCCGTGGAGGATGCCTTGGAAGCAGCAGAAAAGATTGGTTACCCAGTAATGATGCGCGCTGGTTTTTCATTAGGGGGGCTGGGCTCAGGTAAAGTGGTATCTGCTGAAGAATTAGCTAAACGTGCGAAGGAATCTCTAGCCATTGTTTCGCAAGTTTTAATTGAAGAATATCTTTTGGGCTGGAAAGAATATGAGTATGAAATTGTACGTGATTGCGGGGGTAGTGCCTTAACCATTTGTAATATGGAAAATTTAGATCCGATGGGGGTGCATACGGGGGAAAGTATTGTCGTGGCGCCTGCGCAAACACTCAATAATCGAGAACACCAGGCATTACGTAATATGGCGTTGCAAGTAGCAAATTTATTTAAAATTGTAGGGGAATGCAATATTCAATTTGCTATTCATCCCGGCACTGGCGATTATCGCGCTATTGAAGTGAACGCACGCTTGTCACGGTCAAGCGCATTAGCTTCAAAGGCCACAGGTTATCCGCTTGCTTTTGTAGCGGCTAAATTAGCGTTGGGCTCCAAGTTGCACGAAATAAAAAACAGCGTAACGCAAAAAACTTGCGCATTCTTCGAACCTGCACTCGATTATATTGTCGTCAAAATTCCAAGATGGGATACACATAAATTAAAAGCTGCTGATCGTAGCATTGGAAGTGAAATGAAAAGCGTAGGCGAAGTGATGAGTATTGGCCGTTCATTTCCCGAAGCCTTACAAAAAGCTATTGGAATGCTAAACATAGGTGCATCTTGTATAAATGATTATCCCCAAAGAATTGAAGATCCTCGTTATGAAATAGAAAATCCTACAGATAGACGTTTATTTGCGTTGTATCAATTTTTTATGAGAGGTGGGACAATGGAAGAAGCACACCGCCTTAGTAAAATTGACCCTTGGTTTTTATATCATATTTGGCAGCTTAGCCAAGTTGAAAAGCAAATAGAACAGGAAAAATTAACACCCGATCTTTTGCGGCTTGCTAAACAAATGGGTTTTTCAGATAAAGCAATTGGATTGCTCACCAAGAAATCTGAAAAAGAAATACGTGAATATCGTCTTGCTTCAAGTATTGTGCCGTATGTCAAACAAATTGATACGCTTGCGGGGGAATGTGCTGCGCAAACTAATTATCTTTATATGACTTATCATGCTAGAGAACATGATATTGGGATATCTGAAGAGCGTCCTCAACTCGTACTAGGTTCAGGCCCTTATGCGATTGGATCTTCTGTGGAATTTGATTGGTGTGCAGTCAACACGCTCCGTACTTTGCGTAAATTAAATAAAAAGGCGGTTTTAATTAATTCAAATCCAGAAACAGTCTCTACTGATTATGATGAATCAGATCGGCTTTACTTTGAGCAGCTTTCTTTTGAGCGTGTACAAGATATCGCTGATTTTGAAGAACCTCATGGCATTATAGTATCAGTAGGTGGACAAATTGCGAATAATTTAGCAATTCCTCTAGCGCGAGCGGGTTACCATTTATTAGGCACACCGGCAGAAGCCATTGATAAAGCGGAAAATCGCGAAAAATTTTCAGATTTGTTAAACCAATTAGATATTGATCAACCAGAATGGGTTAGAGTAACGAGTTTAGAAAATGCCAAAGAATTTGCACATCACGTAGGCTATCCGGTGCTGATTCGGCCCTCTTATATTTTATCAGGCTCTGCCATGAATGTAGCGCATGACGATGATTCATTAGAACAATATTTACAGCAAGCTGCAGCGGTTTCACTAGAGCATCCTGTAGTGATGTCTAAATTTATTTTAGATGGTAAGGAATTAGAAATTGATGGCGTTGCTGATCAAGGTCGGATCGTCATAGAAGCCATTACGGAACATATTGAAAATGCTGGCGTGCATTCAGGAGATGCTACATTAGTAATCCCACCGCAGCGTTTATATTTAGAAACCATACGACGTACTAAAAAAATTACAAGCCAAATTGCACAAGCGTTAAATATTACAGGGCCGTTTAATATTCAATTTATTGCTAAAAATAATAATATTCAAGTGATCGAATGCAATTTACGGGCTTCTCGTTCTTTTCCTTTTGTATCTAAAGCCACTACTCATAACTTCATTGCTATCGCCACAGAAGTGATATTAAATGAGTATAAATTAGCACGTTATGAAACATTAGAATTAGATTATGTAGGAGTGAAAGCTCCCCAATTTTCTTATCATCGGTTAAAAGGAGCTGATCCTGTAGCCCATGTGGAAATGGCTTCCACAGGAGAAGTTGCTTGCTTAGGTGAAAATCTTCAGGATGCTTATTGGCGGGCGTGGTTATCTACAGAACAAATTATTACCGGCAAGCGTATTTTAGTTTCTATTGCAGATGCGCATAAACATAAAGTATTACCTTATTTGAAAGAATTAGAAGAAAGAGGCTGGGAAATTTACAGTACCGGAGGGACGCATTCTTATCTTTCGAAAAATGGGGTCGGCTCTTATTTTGTTTATAAGGCCAGTGAAAAAGTAGAACCTAATATTCAAACGGTTATCGCTAATCGAAAAGTAGATTTAATTATTAATATTCCAACTAATCGTGGTTCAGAAGCAAAAACCGATGGATTTATTATTCGCCGTACTGCGATTGATCATCATATTCCGCTTATTACTAATATTCAGAGTGCGCAGATTATTTTGCCCTGCTTAATTGAATTTAAAGAAAAAGAATTAGAAGTATATTCCTGGGCGGAAATCACTCAAAGGCATTAGAATGTAACTTAGACAGAAAGCCCACTTTGCTCTAGTAAAGCCTCAATACTAGGTTCCTGACCGCGAAAAGCGACATAGAGTTCCATCGGATCATATACGCCGCCTTGCTCTAAAATATTTAAAAAAGCCCTACTCGTAGCAGGATCAAAAATACCTTTTTTTGTAAAAGGCGCATAAGCATCACAAGATAGGACTTCAGCCCATTTGTAACTATAATATCCGGCAGCATAGCCTCCTGCAAAAATATGCGAAAAACTATGCTGAAAACGATTGAAAGCAGGTAAATGAATAACAGAAGCGACTTCTCGTACCTCATCAAGCACGGCTTGAACCTGTAATTCTTTGCTGGGGTCATATTCCCGGTGCACACGAAAATCAAATAAGGCAAATTCAAGTTGACGTAACATATGCATGCCGGGTTGAAAATTCTTTGCAGATAATAATTTATTATAAAGCATATCAGGGAGAGGCTCGCCGGTCTCTATATGTGCTGAGATTAAAGTGAGTACTTCTTTTTCCCAACACCAATGTTCAAAGAATTGACTAGGAAATTCCACCGCATCCCAAGGTACGCCATTGATTCCTGAGACAGCGGCATAGTCTACTTGCGTTAATAAATGATGGAGACAATGGCCAAATTCATGAAATAATGTTTGCACATCTTCATGCGTTAATAAAGCTGAATCATTATTTAGTGGACGGGTAAAATTACAAGTTAGAAATGCAATAGGTAATTGCACAGTGCCATCCGCTAAGCGACGACGCGTCTGACATTCATCCATCCAAGCACCATCTCGCTTATGGGAACGGGCATAAAGATCGGTATAAAAATAACCGCGTAATATCTCTTTTTCATCATAAATTTCGAAAAATTGCACGTTCGGATGCCATACATCAATTCCATGTCGTTCTATAATTTTAATGCCATAGAGTTTATTAACTACAATGAACATTCCTTCTAATACTTTAGTAATGGGAAAATAAGCACGCAGATCGTCTTCTATTAGTGCTAATTTTGTTTGACGTAATTTCTCAGAATAATAAGCCAAATCCCATGCTTCCAGACGTTCAATGTTGTCTAAGGCTTTGGCAAAATCTGTTAATTCTTGAATTTCTTTTATTGCAGCGGGTTTTGATTTGCTTACTAAGTCATTAAGAAATTGCAGCACACGTTCAGGTTTTTTTGCCATTTTTGTAGCAAGCGAATAATCAGCATAGTTTCTAAACCCGACTAAATTTGCTATCTCATGTCGAGTTTTTAAAATATCTTCCATGATTTTCGTATTATCCCACTGTCCTGCATTAGGACCTTGATCTGAAGCGCGAGTAACATAAGCCTCATAAATTAGCCAGCGTAATTCACGATGCGCTAAATTTTTCATGACAGTAGAATAACAAGAGTAATCGAGGGTCAAAACCCACCCCTCTAACTCTCGCTGTTGCGCAGTTTGCGCGGCAATCTTTAATATTTGATCTGGCAAGCCTAGTAGAGCCTCGGGGTCAGTGATATGTAAGGTCCAAGCATGTGTTGAATCTAAAATATTTTCAGAAAATCGGGTCGATAATTTATTCGCTTGTTTCTGTAATTCAGCGAAACGTGCTTTTTCAGAAGGTGGTAAATGCACACCCGCTAATTTAAAATCACGCAAGGCATTATCCACGACTTTACGTTGTGCTGCATTAAAATTAATATAAGCCGGACTTTCAGCTATAGATTGAATAGCCTTGTAAATAGACTCATTTTGCATTAATTCTGTGTGATACTCTGTCAATAAAGGTAAGCAAGCGTTATAAGCGGCACGTAATGCATCTGATTCAGCAACAGCATGTAAATGTGAGACGGGTGACCATAGATGAGAAAGTTGATTATCCATTTCTTCTAGTGGTTCCATGAAATTGTCCCAGGTATAGATGCATTGTTTGAGGAGTGTATTGAGTGTGGTACGGTTTTGAGCGATAAGTTGTTTAAGTGCGGGCTCGATAGACGTTGGTTGAATATTGCTAAAGGTGGGGAGTGAATTCGCTTTAAGTGAAGAATGAGTCATGCTGGCGTGCCTTGCTGGAAATAATTGTTAATTTTAATTGCCAATTGTAGTGTTACATCTTATTTTATCATTCAATCTGCTCCAAGAATGCTATAATTCGCGCCGTGCAAAGGTAGGTCTTAGTCAAAATGAAAAAAAATACTCAAGGTGAAAAAAAAATTCAAGAAATGGTTTTTTTACTCCAAGCTTTTTGGGCAGAGCAACACTGTATCATTGTACAGCCTTATGATATGGAGATGGGGGCAGGCACTTTTCATCCAGGCACGTTTTTGCGGGCGTTAGGCCCTGAGCCATGGCGCACTGCTTATGTGCAACCCTGTCGTCGTCCAGCAGATGGGCGTTATGGAGAAAATCCTAACCGGCTGCAATGTTATTATCAATTCCAAGTCATGCTAAAGCCTTCTCCCTTAAATGTGCAAGAAGTGTACCTTAATTCCTTATGCGCATTAGGTATTGATCCTTTAACCGATGATATTCGCTTTGTTGAAGATAATTGGGAAGCCCCTACCTTGGGTGCGTGGGGGCTGGGGTGGGAAGTTTGGTTGAATGGAATGGAAGTGACTCAATTTACTTATTTTCAGCAGATAGGCGGGTTGGAGTGTAAACCTGTGACCTGTGAAATTACTTATGGCATAGAACGATTGGCAATGGCGTTGCAAGGAACAGATAATATCTACAATTTAGTTTGGGATAAATCGGCCCATAACACAGTGACTTATGGCGATGTTTTTTATGAAAATGAAGTTCAGATGTCCAAATATAATTTTGAAGAAGCAAATGTAGAAGAGTTAAAAAAACAATTTCATACGTATGAACAAGAAAGTTTACGTTTAATTGAAATAAACTTGCCTTTGCCGGCTTATGAAATGGCGATGAAAGCATCGCATGTTTTTAATCTTCTTGATGCAAGGCGGGCTATTGCAGTAACTGAGCGGCAGCACTATATATTAAAAATCCGTCGTTATACAAAAGCAGTGGCTGAAGGCTATGTCAAAGCACGAGAGGCACTTGGCTTTCCTTTGTTAAAGGATAAAAAACATGGCTGATTTTCTTGTTGAAATCCATACTGAGGAATTACCGCCTAAATTATTGCAATGCTTAGCATCACATTTTTCGCAGGAAATTCAATCTGGCTTGATTAAAGAAAAGCTAAGTTTCACAGCAGCTCAATACTATGCCACGCCGCGTCGTTTAGCCGTGTTAGTTAAAAAATTGAGTGCTCAGCAACCGGATATTGAAATTGAGCGCAAAGGCCCTGCTTTAGCAGCAGCTTATGATCCACAAGGAAAGCCCACGCAAGCTTGTTTGGGCTTTGCACGTTCTTGCGGTGTAGCACCCGAAGCACTTTTGACGATCAAAAATAAGCAAGGTGAATGGGTAGGCCTCCGGCAGAGTATCCCCGGAAAAACAGTACAAGAATTACTGCCTGTCTTGGTGACGCAAGCAGTTGCGGCCTTGCCTTGTCCTAAACGTATGCGGTGGGGGGATAATCAAGTTGAATTTATTCGTCCAGTACACTCTATTATTTTACTTTATGGCAAAGAAATTATTCCCGCGGAAATTTTAGGTACCTCTTCCGATAGAAAAACGCGGGGCCATCGTTTCCATAGCAAAGGTTGGACGACCATACTTAGCCCGGCCAGTTATTCAACAACGCTAGCTAAAAAATACGTATTGGTTGATTTTAATGAACGTAAAGAAAAAATTCGGCAGCAAATAACCCAATTGGTCAGTGAATCATTAGGATCGCAAGCTCATGCGATGATTGAAGAAGAATTATTGGATGAGGTTACTGGTTTAGTGGAATGGCCTGTTGCTTTGTGCGGTAGCTTTGATGCCAGCTTTTTGGCTGTTCCCCAAGAAGCACTTATCTCTGCGATGCAAGATCATCAGCGTTATTTCCCCATTTTGGATGAGCATAATCAATTATTACCGTATTTTATTACAATTAGTAATATTGAAAGTAAAAATGCAAAGCAAGTTATCATAGGTAATGAGCGTGTATTACGTGCTCGATTATCAGATGCCGCTTTCTTTTTCATGGTTGATAAAAAACAGAAACTGGCTAATCGCGTGGAAAGTTTAAAAAATATAATTTTTCAAAATAAATTAGGTACTTTATATGATAAATCGAAACGTGTTGCGCAGCTTGCAGCAACAATTGCGGGTTATCTAGGCATTGATATACAAGCGGCAAAACACGCGGGTTCATTAGCAAAAGCAGATTTGACAACACAGTTAGTGAGTGAATTTCCAGAGCTGCAAGGCACAGCCGGTTATTACTATGCATTGCATGATGGGGAACCTGAAATTATTGCTAAAGCCATCAAGGAACATTATTTTCCTCGTTTTTCTGGCGATGTATTGCCAACCTCTTCTTTAAGCTGTGCTCTTGCCATTGCTGATCGAATTGATACTTTAGTAGGTATATTCGGTATTCAGGAAGCACCTACTGGCGATAAAGACCCTTTTGGTTTGCGACGAGCAGCGCTTGGCGTGCTACGTATTATTATTGAAAGAAAAATTAATTTGGATATACGAGAATTATTGCAAGCAGCGATACAAAATTATAGTATAAAACTGCAAAACGCAGATACTATGAAGCAAGTTCTGCAGTTTATATTTGATCGATTAAAGCCTTGGTATCAAGAACAAGGTATAGCAACGGATGTCTTTTCGGCTGTGGCCGCTCTTAGAATCACTGCACCCTATGATTTTCACTGCCGTATACAGGCCGTTCAAGCATTTCAAAAGCTACCCGAAGCGCAAGCGCTGAGTGCCGCTAATAAACGTGTTAGTCATATTTTGGATAAGTATACGCAAGAAATTACGGCAAAAATCGTGGATGTTGCTCTATTTGAGCAAGAGGCAGAAAAAATATTAGCTGAAAAATTACAAGAACTGGATCGTACAATTCCATTGTTAGCGCAGTCAGAAAATTACCCAAGTGTGCTGATTCAGCTGGCGACTCTTCGAGAACCTGTGGATATCTTTTTTGACAAAGTGATGGTAATGACGGACGATAAAAAATGTAGAGAAAATCGCCTATTATTACTGAAAAATTTAAGGCGATTATTTTTATATGTAGCAGATGTGGCATTATTACAATGAGCCATCCACTTATCATTCTTGATCGCGATGGAGTTATTAATTACGATTCTGATTATTATATTAAATCACCAGAGGAATGGCGGCCTATTCCAGGCAGTCTAACGGCTATAGCGCAGCTGAATCGCGCAGGGTTTCGCGTTGTGATTGCAACTAACCAATCAGGGGTGGGGCGTGGACTATATGATTTAGAAACATTATCTCAGATTCATGAAAAATTGGTGCGTGAATTAGCTTCCGTCGGTGGTTATATTGATGAAATATTTTTTTGCCCACATCATCCTAATGAAAATTGCGTTTGCCGCAAGCCAAAAGTGGGGATGTTTGAGCAAATCCAAAAAAAATATGGCACAAACCTCCGCGATACATTTTTTATCGGTGATACCTTCACTGATGTACAAACTGCAAATGCCGTGCCCTGTAAACCCATCTTGGTACTATCGGGCCATGGAAAAAAAACATTAGAAAGACATCCAGAATTAGCCAGTATTCCTTGTTTTTCTGATTTAGCTGCGGCGGTAGAGTATGTGTTACAAGATCATTAAATTTTTTATGGGTGTTCATGTTTTATTCTTGGTCGGTTGAATGTTGTTGAAGCCGCCCGGGGTGAATGTATTTTTTAGGTGTCCTATTATGATAAGAAAAAATATTTTTTATTCATTAAATTTATTTGTTCGTTCTAGCATTTTTTCTATTTTGATGCTGATAGTCACCATTTTATATAGTTTTATTTGTCTTGCTGCTTTTCCTTTCCCTCTTCGCTATCGTTACAAATTAGTTAGTATTTACACGAGCGCTATTCTTTGGTTATTAAAAGTGATATGCCGTATTAATTATCAAATTGAAGGAGTAGAGAATATCTCAAAAAATAGGAGTGGTGTCGTGCTGAGTAAACACCAGTCCACTTGGGAAACTTTTTTCTTGCAGGGCTTATTTCATCAAGCAGCTATTATTTTAAAAAGAGAATTATTATGGATTCCTTTTTTTGGCTGGGGATTAGCAACTATTGATCCTATAGCTATTAATCGCAGCAATATGAGCCGTGCTATGCATCAAATTATCATTAAAGGTAGAAAATGCTTAGAAGCCGGTCGCTGGATTTTAGTATTTCCGGAAGGAACACGTACCCCGCCTGGGAAAGTGGGACATTATCGCATAGGGGGCGCACGTTTAGCGGTGGCGACAGGTTATCCTGTAATTCCAGTGGCGCATAATGCAGGCTATTTTTGGCCTAAACGAAGTTTTATAAAAACCCCAGGCACCATTCGTGTAGTGATTGGGCCTGTGATTAAAACCGAAGGCCGGCCTGCAGAGGAAGTATTAGCAAAAGCCAAATATTGGATCGAAGAGACTATGTTGGGCCTGGTGCCACTTCAAAAATAGCTATCTCACTTGCCTTGTTTCTAATACTTGAAACAAGCTATCGTATTTATTGTGCGGGCTCCAGACATACCAACCATCGGCGCCCGCATTCTCAGCGGCCTGAATTTGTGCATAGATGTAATTCAATTTCTTTTCATGTGACAGCAAGTAGTGATAATTAGAAAGTTCAATATAAGGGATGAGTTTAAAAGGTAAAGGATTATTATCAAATTGGTCTTTAATAGAAGCCAGAGAATCATATACTGTTTTATAAGGGATTTTTACATGCACATCAAAAGGGACATAGTGAGATGGATAGACCATGGGGCAAATCACATCTACGCTAGAAGAAAATAATTTTATATTTTGACCAATATATTTAGCTTCACCAAAGCTGGTTACGCCAAATACATCGATTTGTAAAGGTACATTTACTCGATCTTTAAGCCATTGGATGATCCTTAAAATATCTTTTGCATTTTGAGAGGAAGGTGCTTGCTTTGTATTATAGCGAATATAATCTAATTGAATTTCATTGGCTCCATAAGCCAGTGCATGTTGGATTAGCTGGTATTTTTTCTGCAAATAGCTTTGTGAATGAATTTGTTCGGGTGTTCCTCCCCCAGGAAACATGGTAATTCTAGCTACGTAAGAAATATTATTATTTTTAAGGAGTTGGATATTTTTTTGATAGCGAGCTGAGGGTTTTTCAAGATCCACAATAAAAGTCCTGATTCCAACTTTTTTTGAACGATCTATGAGATAGTTGATATAAGTCGTGTTTTCTAAAGTCGATTGAGTAATATAGATCCCCTTAGTAAGGGGGGCGGCGCTTACATTGCCGCGGTGAAAGAACAAAATCATGGATAAAAAGACCAAAAATGCCAACCTTCCATGGAATCTGTACATATATAACTTCCTTGTATGAGAATCTATACATGTATTCTATCTCAAATTAAAGCCACTGATTTGTGGTATAATAGGCCGGTCTGTTATGAGGTTCGTGTCCCAAAAATTGCTGTACCAATTCGTACGATAGTTGCTCCTTCTGCAATGGCTGCTTTCATATCATTCGACATACCCATTGATAAGGTATCAAGCTGATGTTTGTTTTCATTCAATCTATAGAATAAAGCACTTAATTTTGCAAACTCGGTTCTCTGGGCTTCAAAAGTCTCTTTTGGTACTGGAATAGCCATTAAACCACGTATCTTTAAATGAGGTAGCCCAACACAATAATTAATTAATTCTTCTAATTGGTTGATCGGCACACCTTGTTTACTTTGTTGTTGGCTAAGATTGACTTGTAAACAGATATTTAAAGGAGGTAAATGTGGAGGACGCTGTTCACTGAGTCGTTTGGCAATATGTCTATCCGTAAGGCTATGTACCCAACTAAAATGCTCAGCGATTTTTTTGGTTTTATTGCTTTGGATTAAGCCAATAAAATGCCATTCTAACTTCTTTCCAGTGAGAGCAGTTATTTTTGGCAAGGCTTCTTGTAAATGATTTTCACCGAATGCTGTTTGACCGGCTAGCATAGCGGCTTCTATTTTTTCGATAGGCTGCCCTTTGCTAACAGCCAACAAAAAAACAGAATGAGGTTCGCGTGAAAATAAAACTTCGTTCTCTTGAATTCGAAGTTTTATCTCAGCGAGATTTTTTGGAATGTTAGCCAACTCGAGGTCCAGCATCACGAATTGTATTACTCACGTTGAATTTCTTAAAGTTATCTGCGAATTTTTCTATTAATAGCTTAGCGCATTCATCATAAGCTTTTTCATCAGGCCATGCTTTTCGTGGATTAAGTACTTTAGTATCGACCTGGGGGATGAAAGTGGGAATAGCTAAGTCAAAGCCACGCAATGTTTCATAAGGTACATCTTCTAATTCACCATTGACGATGGCGCGAACAACAGCACGTGTTGTGGGAATAGAGAAACGATTGCCTCCTTGCCCATGCGCACCTCCAGTCCAGCCTGTATTAACTAAATAAACTTGCGTATTCCAATTTTCTAGCCGTTTTATCAATAAATCGGCATATACCTGAGCAGGTCTAGGAAAGAATGGAGCACCAAAACAAGTGCTAAAAGTTTGTTTAATACCTGTGCCCTGCCCCACTTCAGTGCTGCCTACAAGGGCAGTATATCCACTTAAGAAATAATAAGCGGCTTGTTCTTTGGTAAGTCTTGCGACCGGAGGCAATACGCCATATAAATCACAAGTCAAAAATAATATGACGTTAGGTTGGTCTGCTTTATTGGCAGTGACGCGTAATGGAATAAATTCTCGCGGATAAGCCACGCGCGTATTCTGTGTTAAACGGGTATCACTGTAGTTAGGTTCTTTAGTTTCAGGATGAAGTATTACATTTTCCATGACTGAGCCATAGCGAATGGCATCCCAAATAACAGGTTCGCGTTCTTGGGATAAATCAATACACTTGGCATAGCAGCCACCTTCAAAATTAAAGACACCCTCTTCTCCCCACCCATGTTCATCGTCGCCAATTAAATAACGTTCTGGGTCGGCAGAAAGTGTGGTTTTGCCAGTGCCGGATAGGCCAAAAAATAAAGCTGTTTTACCATCTTTGCCTACATTAGCGGCGCAATGCATGGGAAGAATTTCCTCCTGGGGCAAGAGAAAATTCAATACTGAAAACATGGATTTTTTCATTTCCCCTGCATAATACGTCCCACAAATTAAAATATATTTCTCAGTGAAATTAAGAATAACCGCAGCATCGCTGTTTACGCCATCCCGTTCTGGATTGGCTTTGAAGCTAGGCACGCAGAGTAGCGTCCATTGATTGGGTTGATCAGAGGTAATTATTTTTTCAGGACGAATAAATAAGTTGTGAGTAAAAAGAGTATGCCATGCTAATTCTGTTTGTACTTTAACAGTTAAGGCAAATTTTTCTTCTGAGCCGACTTTGAGATAAGAAATAAAAGAACAGTCTTTCTTTTTTAAATGGTTTGAAGCTTGTTGTCGCAAAGCGGAAAACTTTTCAGTACTGATTGGCTGATTGATTGTATTCCAGTCAATAGTATTTTCCGTTAAGTTATCTTTCACGATAAATCTATCCTTAGGAGAGCGGCCAGTGCGTGAACCAGTATTGACGGTCAAAGCTTGATTGGCCGCTAATACCCCTTCTTCTCTAGTTAAAGCCATGTTGACTAATTCCGAAGTGGATAAATTAGTGTATTTTTTATGAGTCATAATTACCTCATTTGCGTAGATCATTGAAAAAGCCTGCCATACGGGATTTAAAGATTCACCCGTGGTTCCCCCGCTACGACCGGCTTACATAAGGGCGCTGCGTTTTAACCCCTCCATTTCCAATACGGGATGATGCCATCCATGACATCAAGTCGTGCCAAACCTTATGTAAGCCGGTCGTAGCGGGGATAACTGAAGATTCGCATTGTATCTAAAATTTTCCGAATACTCTATCTCCGTGCCCACATAAAAAATCCATGCTTGGAGATTTTCATGAGGAGTTCAGTAGAATTTTCTGATCAAATAAGCTACGCTACGACCGATAAATAGAATGAATAAGGTACTTATCATGACTGAATTAGATCGTGTTATTGCTGCGGCATTTGCTAGCGAGGGGAAGCAAGAAGATGTTAATAAGGTTTATTTAACTTTATTACGCGCGCTGCTTGTAGTTCCCGTTAGAAAAGGGCCTATTTTAGATAATACGGAAGAGCCTTTTGTTCCTTTATTTGCCAAAATAGATGAAAAATATTTTTTGATGGCTTTTGATACCCTCGAGCGTTTAAGAAATTGGGCTAGCGATCGGGTAGAGGATATGGGATACGTCGAATTATTGGGGCGAGATTTTATCGCAGGGATGAGCGACAAAATTTATTTTTGTCTTAATTTGGGTACAGACTATTATAAAGAATTTTCGCCAGATGAAGTGAAGCGCTTGAAGATGGTCATAAACCGTTTGAATCAATTATAATGCTGAGCGATAAGAATCCCAGCCTGCTTGACGGTATTTTTTTGTCTCAACCAGAGGATCTTTGGCCTGCAGAATTCCCCGGCCAACAATGATGATATCGCTCTCATTTTCTTGGATTGCTCTGGCGGGTGTCACATAGTGTTGTCCCAGAGTATCTTTTCCTTCCGTAAGTTGCACGCCTGGAGTCATATATAACCACCAGGGATCATTGGCTATTTTTTTCTGAGCGATAAAACCCAGCACAAATTCAGGAAATTGTTCAGCCATGCGTAATGTTTTTTGAGTGTAATCTGAGTTAATTAAATTACCGGCCGAGCTCATTTCGGCTAATAATAAAAGCCCGCGCTGTTTAGATAAGCCCGCTTCAGCGAGACCTGAAATCACTCCTGGCCCAGGTAGACTGTGGGCATTTACAATATCAGCCCAATCAGCAATATGGTAGATCCCCCCTTGATATTGGTGTTTTACAGTATTACCAATATCAGCGAACTTCCGGTCTTCAAAAATAAGAAATTGATGTTTTCGAGCCAGCTTTATTAATTCTTGAGTCGCACCTACGGTGAAATCTGTCAAAATGTCTACATGCGTTTTGAGTATACAAATTTCAGGGCCAAGTTTATCTGCTAACTCGAGCAAAGCGCCACAAGAAGTCACATCAGCAGATAAAGCTAAGTTCGTTTCTTTTTCGCTGAGCAAAGAAAATAATTGTTGTGCCATGCGGTTAGTGCAAAGTGCAGCGCGCTCGGTATAAGAAAGTCGTTTATGCGTTTTCATGCAAGAGGGTGTTCACAATATTACGTTCGAATTCTGGCAATACATTTGAAGTAAGAAGTGTACTCAATCCTTCTTTTAAAGTGAAAGCAGAATGCAACTGATATTGATGTTGATGCAAGTTTTTTTCTCCTCCCTGCTCACGGTTAATTAGAACTCCTACATGTTGTATTTGCAATCCCGCACTCTCAATATCTTCTGCTGTTTCTAGAATGCTGCTACCGGTAGTAATGATATCTTCAATAATCGCGCATTGCTGGCCCATTTTGAATGTGCCTTCGATGCGCTGTTTAGTGCCATATTCTTTCTGTTCTTTGCGGCGCATGACCATCGGAATTTTCTGCTTAAGAGAAATGCAGGTTGCAATAGGTAAAGCGGTATAAGGCACACCGCAGATCACATCGATAGGGCACTGACTGATTTGCTGCCAGATAGCTTCGGCTACTTCTTGGAGTATATCTGGAAATGAAACAATCTGCCGCAAGTCTAAGTAAATAGTCGATTTCTTTCCGCTTTTTAAGGTAAAATCGCCGAATTTAATGGCACCGATTTGATAGAGTGAAAGAATAAGTGGCTTATAATTCATGATGTCTCTGTCCTCAATGGGGCAATTCCAACATAATAATAAACTAAAAGCAAACATGAGTTTAAAGCAGGGTTAGCAAGAAGATTGAAATGACTAAAATCGCCGCGATTCAAATGTGTTCATCTGATATTCTCGCAGAGAATTTAAAAAATGCTGCTCAATTTATTGAAGAAGCTGCCAATCATGGCGCAAAGCTTATTGTCTTGCCTGAAATGTTTGCTTTAATGAGAGTAGATTCTTCTGACGAGATAAATATCAAAAAAAAAGTGAATCCAAGCGAGATACAAGTTTTTCTATCAGAGCAGTCACAGAAATATAAGGTATGGATTGTAGGCGGAACTCTTCCTCTAGTGAATGACGCTAGCAATAAAATGCGAGCTACATCGCTTGTTTATGATGACAGAGGGAGCATTGTCGCTCGTTATGATAAAATACATTTATTTGATGTTAAAATTTCAGATACAGAAATATACCAAGAATCTAAAACAATTGAAGCGGGAAAAGAAGTCGTTATTGTCCAAACACCATTCGGGAAGCTTGGGTTGAGCGTATGCTATGATATTCGTTTTCCTGAGCTATTTCGCTGTCTTGTTAATAAAGGGGCAGAAATTATTATTATCCCTGCGGCCTTTACCGTAGAAACAGGACAAGCTCATTGGGAATTACTTGCGAGAAGCCGAGCAATTGAAAATTTATGTTATATCGTTGGAGCTTGCCAGGGCGGCATGCATAGCAATGGTAGAAAAACATATGGCCATTCAATTATCGTGGAGCCCTGGGGATCTGTAATTGCTCAGAAGATAGACGACGTACCTGGTATCATTTATGCAACCATTGATCTGGATTATCAACAAAAACTTAGAAAATCTTTTGCTGTGCTGCAGCACAGGAAAATTTTTTAACTTATATTTTATCCATTGAAATCATAGTGTTGTATTGAAAAAAGAAAAAGATAAAAGGATTTAAAATAATATTTCTGTCTTTAATCTAGTAATTACAACATAATACGAAACCGCAAGCAGATGCTGTAAATCTATTTAGCTGAGGTAAGTAACGATGGCCAACCCTCTGTATGAACAAGATATTTTATCTATTAAGGATTTATCCCTTGAGCAAATACAACTTATTTTAAAAACAGCCAAGCAGTTAAAGCAAAGCCCTGCCTCTCGAGCCATTCAAGGTAAAATCATCGCACAATGTTTCTTTGAGTCTTCTACGCGCACGCGGTTATCGTTTGAGGCTGCTGCCTTGCGTCTAGGGGGACAAAATATTGGTTTCTCTAGTGATGAAGGGTTGTCTATCAAGAAAGGAGAAACCTTGCACGATACTATTCGAGTGATTTCCGATTATGCAGATTTAATCGTTATCAGGCATCCAAGCGAAGGTGCTGCGAGATTTGCAGCGGAGGTGTCAGGGAAACCGGTTATTAATGCGGGTGATGGAGCTAACCAACACCCTACGCAAGCATTGGTTGATTTATTTACCATTCAGGAATGCCAGAAGAGCTTAGAAGGTTTAAGTATTGCATTAGTGGGTGATTTAAAATATGGGCGTACAATTCATTCATTTGCCCAAGCGTGTATGTTATTTGATATGCGTCTTTATCTTGTTTCTCCGCAGGAATTGGCCTTGCCAGAGCCTATCTGTGATGCCTTAAAAAAACAGGGAGTGCGTTTCTCTTTTCATCGTTCTATGGAAGAAGTATTAACAAAAGTGGATATCCTATATTTAACGCGTATTCAACAAGAACGGTTTAGCGAGGCCGAATATCAATTGGTAAGAAATAATTATATTTTAACGCCTAGCTTATTAGAAAATACTAAAACTAAAGCAAATTTAAAAGTATTGCATCCTTTGCCAAGAATTAATGAAATTGATATGGGCGTTGATAAAACACCTTATTCCCATTATTTTATTCAAGCAGCCAACGGTATTTATGTGCGCCAAGCTTTATTAGCCTTATTATTAAATGAGAAACTCTATGAGTAAAACACTTCCCGTCTCCGCCATAGAAAACGGCACGGTAATTGATCATATCCGTTCTGGGCAAGCACCACGTATCATGCATTTGCTTAATGTTTTACAAAGCAAGAATAAAGTCACGGTTGGGCTTAATTTACCCAGTAAACTCATTGGATTGAAAGATTTATTAAAAATAGAAAATCGCGTGCTGACGAATGATGAAGCAAATGAAATCGTCATTTTTGCGCCAGAAGCGACGATTAATATTATTAAAAATTTTGAAGTTATCCAAAAAATTACTACGCATTTGCCTCAAACCATTCCTCATGTCTTTCTTTGCCCTAATCCAGTCTGCATCACTCATAAAGAATCCATGGAAAGTTTTTTTCATATTGAGGACCAAGGCAAACAAATTAAATTGATTTGCCACTATTGTGAAAAAGAGTTTAATAGAGATCAGGTCAAGGTTAATCTGTAATGATTAGAATTGAAAAAGTAAAAGATATTTACGGTGCCCTGATAGATGGGCCCTCCATTCCAAGCAAACAAAATATTACAATTAATAATTCTAATCTAACATTATTGCCTGCTTTAATTGATCCGCACGTACATTTCCGTACGCCTGGTCATGAGTACAAAGAAGATTGGCGAGCGGCTTCCCAAGCAGCGATTCGAGGAGGTTATACTACGGTATTTGATATGCCCAATACATTGCCTCCCACGATTACACAAACTTATTTAAAAGAAAAAAAAACACTTATCGATGCTCAGCTGAAAGAAGTAGATATTCCCTTGCGGTACCACCTTTTTTTTGGCGCAGACAAAAAACATTTGGATGAAATTGTCAAAGTAAAAGAGGATATTATTGGTATTAAAGTATTTATGGGCTGCAGCACAGGGAATTTGGTGATAGATGATGATGAAAGCTTGGAAAAAGTATTTTGTATTGCGGCAGAAAATAATTTGCTTGTGGCAGTACATGCGGAAGATGAGCAGTTACTGCAACAACGTAAGCATGAGTTTCTAGATAGAAAAGAGTATGCGGTGCATTCGGAAATTCGTAGTGTACAAGTGGCTTGTCGCGCAGTTAAAAAAGCCATTGCGTTAACAAAGCGTTATCAAACTCGATTATATATTTTACATGTTTCAAGCCAAGAAGAAGTTCGCTTGATTGATCATGCTAAGCAAGCAGGGCTGCCTGTTTATGCGGAAACAACCCCTCATCATTTATTTTTAGATACTGCGGCTTATCCTTTGCTTAAAGGTAAGGCAGTGGTTAACCCTCCCCTACGTTTGGCTGCTGATCGTAAGGCCCTTTTTAGCGCGATTCATGCGGGTATTATTGATACTATTGGGTCTGATCATGCGCCTCACACCCCCGCTGAAAAAGAACAACCTTATGGAGAATGTCCTTCGGGTATGCCCGGCATTGAGACTACGTTATCCTTATTATTGAATGCGCACTATGAAAACTTGCTTAGTTTGGAAGAAATTATATCTCTTACCTCTAAGCGTGCACGTGAAATTTTTAATTTAGAAAAAACCAATGATATGGTTTTGGTGGACCTTAAAAAAGAAATTAAAATTTCTGATAAAGATTTAAAAACCAAATGTGGGTGGTCGCCTTATGCTGGAATGGTATTGCACGGATGTCCTGTTTATACTATTTTTAATAACTATTGTTATCAAACTAATTAAATGTGTTATCTCTGTGTTGAGTTGTTACTTCGTAAACGCGTAGATGGAGATGGAGGATCGACTGTTGGGGATGGAGACGACTTGCGCAAGAAGTGATAATCGCTTGAGTCGTCTGAAGTAATACTGTCAGTTCTCACTCGTGAACTATGAGCATGTGAAGAGGCAGGGGGAGCACTGGGCGCGGTTGTTTCTATGTGCTCTAACCCAGGCAACTTCTTATAAAATTGATTACAACATACAAAATTGGAACCTCTCAATACATTGAGCGCGACAACGACTGTACTGCCTCCGGTTGCAATGGTACGTAATATGCTATGAACTAATATTGGCAATGTATAAGCTTGTAAGAATGCGACAAAAGGAAGGACCAGTACTAACCCCATGAGTATGAGCATATAAAATCGTGATTCGTAATAATGTCTTTTATAGTCTTCATTGATGGCATCGAGTCGTTCTGCATTTGCATTTGTATTTTTTAACTGTTTATATGTTTCTTTGGCCATTTTTGCAGGGTAGATTTCATCAAAATAGAGGTTAATAGCCACGCCTGATAACCCGGCTAACCATGCCACAAATGATCCTAAGGGGAATAAGGCAGACGGAATGCAAAAAGCAGCGATAGCAATAACAAATAGAATAAACGTGCCCAAATTGGCGGCATCTTCCCAAGGATGAGTACCATATTTCTGTTCTATAAATATATATTCTTCATTTTCTTTATTTTTTGCATTTCCAACATACCGAATGGCTCTGTTGATAGCTTTGCAAATATAAATAATAGGGTCTGAGAGGGGTGTCACTGTATTTGCTAGGATGGTAAATTTGCCGAATACGAAGGCAAGTTTTGCCATTGTGGCCACACTTAAATAAGCAGGCACTGCCACAATAAGAATATGAATAAGAATGCCAATATTTGCTAAATTAGCTAATATTTCCGCAATTTTAACTGAAATCTGCCAGAAATTTGTTTTGTTTTTCCATGCAATAAAAGATTCTTTCCAAGATACTGATGAATCGGAGGGGGTATCATGGGATTGCACTAATATATCTATATCGCTTGCTGCTACCAATCGATCCTCCTATTTGCAAATTGTGCTAGTGTAGACGATTTTTAATCAAAGAGCCACCTAAAATATGAGCAGATTTGCCGCAGATTAATTTAACAAATTGTATTTTAAAGATTTTTTCTTATCTCTAAGGGAAGATATATTTTAGTATATAATACTAGGCTAATAGCAAGGAGCCTTTCATGTTTGATGCTGACCGCCCTATTCAGAAAAGTGAGCAAGATCGACTTGGGAGGACGGTGTTTGCTAAATCGTTGGCACGGTGTATTCTCGATCATAAAAATACAGAAAGTTTAGTTATCGGGCTGAATGGAAAAGGGGGAAATGGTAAGACGTCTGTGATTAATTTGGTGCTTGAAGAATTACATTTTGCATCAAGTAATATGTTTGATGATGAAAAACCTATTATTTTAAATTTTAGCCCGTGGAGTTATTCAGGTCAGAATCAATTAGTCTATAGTTTTTTCCGCCGTCTTTCTTCAGAAATGCGGCAGGCTAGTTATTTTGAAAATGCAGAAAAAATAATTTATTTGCTAGAGCTGTATGTTTCTTTCTTTACTCATAAACCTGTTCCATTTATTTTACGCCCCCAGCCTGCTTGGTGGCTGCGTTTTTTAAATCATCAGCGTACTAGCGAAGAAACCTATGGTTGGGAGTCAGGGCGTGATTTAACGATGATTAAATCGGATTTAAATGAATTGCTTAAACACCAAAAACATAAAATTATTATTTTTATAGATAATATCTCTCGGTTGCTTGATAATGAAATAAATCAAATTTTCCAAATAGTCAAGTCGATGGGTGATTATGCAAATACCCTCTATGTACTGGCTCTCGACAATGAGCATGTAGTAGGAGCAATGAACCGATTACATGGCGTGGGCGGTGCCGAATACGTAGAAAAATTGATTCAATTGCCATTTCAAATTCCAGAAATTTCTAAACAAGATTTAGAAATGATTTTACTAGATCGCTTAAAAAAACTGCTTTTTATGATGCCTGAAGACGGCTGGGATAGTGGTTACTGGGCAGATATTTATTATTCTACTATTAAACATTTCTTTAAAAATAGTCGTGATATTACTCGTTATGTCAATACGTTAAGTTTTGGTTTTTCTTGGGTAAAAAAATTAGTTAATCCTGTGGATTTTTTCGCAATCACAGCAATCGAAGTATTTGAGCCTCATGTTTACCAAGGCGTGAGAGATAACAAAGATTTATTTACAGATTTAGTCGAAAATGTCTATGATTTTGACGCGGAAAAACTAGCAGAAGATAAACGACGTTGTGATGAAATTTTAAATCGCTCTGAAAATTTACCGCGTGATCTATTACAGCAACTGCTCATTCGTTTGTTTCCGAGATTGCGGAGCATGTATGAGGCAAAAATAGCATTTTATCATTCTGAAGCATTAGCACGAAAAAATAAACGCATTTGCACTCTTGATGCTTTTGATCTTTATTTCCGTCTCTCTATTCTAAGTGGTACCATTTCTGCTGCGGAAATGGAGGTTATTCTTTCTTTGGCGTCGGATGAAGAGGGATTTGCGCTTGCCTTAGTACGTCTTAATAAAGATGAACGCATTCCTCCTTTCCTGGATTTATTAGATAGTTCGGCAACGTATAAAATTCCTATAAAAGATGTACCGAATGTCATTAGTGCGTTGATAGACAGTGCAGATCTTTTCCCTGAGGGCGATCAAAGTGGTCTGGGCTGTAATACAGCCATGCGCATTCATCGTATTTTCCATCAATTGTTCCGACGTTTAGCACATAGCGAAGAACGCTTTAAGGTGTTGAGTAACGCGATCAAAAAGGCTAATAATAGTTTATATAGCATTGTCTATGAGATAAAAGAACAAGATAAAGAGCATTTGGAAAATGAAAATACTTATATTCCGTTAGACCAGCGGGACTTTTTACCACATCAATTAAATGAATTGAAAAAATTAGCTGTTATGAAAATAATCTCCTGGGTTGATATGGGAAGGCTAGCAGAACATCCTAAATTTTTGCTTTTGTTATATGCTTGGAAAGAATGGGGTGGCGAAGAGCACTGTAAGCAGTATGTGGCAACCCTTATAGAAGATGATCGGGGGCTGTTAGCTTTTTTATGTGCGGCATTAAGTGAACCTATAGAGTGGACCATGTCGAAGTTGACCCCTAATCCAGGGTGGAGAAATTATTTAAAAAATATTGAGGATTTTATTTCGAGTGAGACTTTAGTGTCTCCTGCAAAACAATTATTTGAGGCGGTTTCTTTTGATAAGCTTCGCGAAAAAGAGCAGATAGCGATATTAATTTTTCTTGATTTAGTGAAGCCAGATACAATAAAGATCATTCCAAAAACCACATTTTAACCTTTTTAAACCGCTGCAACTAAGCTAAAATAAATTTTCGGCGTTCTACCTTGGCCTATAATTGTTTCCGAAGCAATGCTTTTAGTAAGCACCTGAGTATACATGAGATTGCCTGATATCAATTTTGAAAGTGCAAAACGTGCGCCGAACCCTGTGGAGGTTGCGCTTTGTTTTTGTTTTACCCCGATGATATTTTGTATATTCCAAATAACCCCAGCATCATAATAAGCATAAAATTGCATGGTTTGTAAAATAAACCATTGCGGTGCTGTGTCTATTCGAAATTCTAGCGTACCGGCGGCGCCCCGGTCGCCCAATATTTCTGCTGGATCATAGCCTCGACCTACCTGGCTTCCCCCAAATCCAAATTGTTCAGAGGAGAGCAGGGGGTTAAAAGAATATTGTAATTGAGCCAGGGTGTAGAAGGAAAGTCGTCCAGAGAGAGGTTGTATACGAGCGATTTGTCCATTTATTTTAGTAAAGATACCATCTGCCCCAAAACGTGAAGTAGCAAGGGAATTGGGATTATTACTTGCACCCAAAATGTTAAGACCTTTTTCAATGTGTAGTAAAGCGGAATTTAGACCCTTGAAACGATCAGAGAAATTGACCGTTCCACCAAACCGGATAGGGCGTATATGATCGTTATATAATAGGAAGTTTTTATTAAATAGAGTAGATTTACTATCTAGATAAGTAAAACCTCCATCCAATGTGAGATCATAGGAGCGTGAACGGACAAGAGGGTATTGCATCGAAGCATAATATGTATTCGCTATGCCCTGAGTTTGTAACGGTCTTAGTGTTAATCCGGGTGTAGTTAAAGATTGATTGCCTCCTATTGTTCCTTGTAAGCCGTTGCTTCCTAAAGGTGTTTGGTAATTTAAATCAAAATAATGTAATTCTTTACCATGAGTAGCTGCAAGATAGGTTATATGCGTACTATCCCCAGAGCGGAAAATAGAATTAACACTTGCCGCAGCGGTGATCTGCAAAGGACCTATGTAGAGTGTTCCGTAATTATCATACGCAAAAGAAGCATTGACTGTTTTTTCTTCTACAGCTAAGTTAAGGTCTGATGCGCCTATCTTCGATTTAGAAGGTTCCAATATGGCTTTTACTCGGACGCCAGGGATTTCATTTGCTAAACGTAAATACCTTTCCATGATGCTTATTTGAGTGGGGTGAGAATATGCAATTTTTTGACCATAAGTTAATAAAATAGAGCGTGCTCCTCGCGCTTTTCCAATAATATGTACCTTATCAATATATCCTTCGATGATACGAATCTGAATAATGCCATTTGTAACATGTTGGGGGGGGATAATAGCGCGCGACAAAATATAACCCGTATTTCTATAAAAATTAGTTAGGTTCTGCGCGATGTTTTGGAATTCTGTAATGCTTATTGTAGTGTTAAGCTTATTTTGATAAATAGGTAATAATTGGGCATTTGAATAAACATGATTACCTTGAAGAATTATTTTAGTTAATTTAAATTTAATTTTTTCTGACTCAGGGCCTAGCCCCGTAGGTTTCTCGGAAGGCGCGGTAACTGGTTGGAGTGGGCGCATAGGGGGTTGATTTTGCGAAGGCAAATAATTTGTAGGAACACGCCCTGGCTCTACGCTGCCTGGTAAAGGTGAGATTGCAAAAGAAGTGTGATAAGTTACTATCGCTAAAAAAACAATAACTATGCTGAAATAATTTTTAATGAGTGAATGACATTTTTTCATTAAATAAAAAATCCTTTTCATTGTGTGCAATAATACTCTATTTAGAAGGCGGGTGTCTATTCGCTTTTCTCTTCCCGAGGAAAATTTTTTTCTCAGTTTTAACAATCACACAGGCTGTTTTCGCATTTTTTGCTGGTTAAATTTAATAGATTCCAGAAAATATCCGCGTAGCTGCACCCCCTAAAAGGAGGGGAGAATTTTTTCCCCTCCATTCGACTAATAAACTTCCATACGCAAGCTCTATGCTGACTTGGCGTTCTAATCCATGATTAAGAATACCCGCAACAACAGCTGCACAGGCATTGCTGCCACAGGCAAATGTTTCCCCTACCCCACGTTCGTAAGTGCGTAAACGAATTTTTTGTGAATTAATAATTTCCATAAAGCCTACATTTGTGCCTTTAGGAAAAGCCGGATGAAGAGAAATCTTGGAACCTATTTCTGCAACGGATGCCTCTTTTACAGCGGGTACGTGCAAAATTGCATGCGGATTACCCATTGAAAGGACAGTGAATTGTAAAGGAGGTACTTCAGGATGTATTGAGAGCTCGTAATGGGCAGCAATTTTTTTAGTTATAAATGGAATTTTCTCTGGTTCAAAACAAGGTATTCCCATGTTGACTTCAATATGGTTATAGCTATGAATAATAACATTCACGATACCTGATAGGGTTTCTAAAGTAAGTGATTTTTTTTTTGTAAACTGTTCTTCTTGCACGAAACGTGCTACACATCTCATGCCATTACCACATTGTTCTGCTTCGCTCCCATCGGCATTAAAAATGCGACATGCGAAATCAGCATGCGATGAGGAAGTTATAAATAATAATTGATCAAATCCAATACCTCGATGTCGGTCAGAAAGCAAAGAAATGGGAATATTTTTGATATCGATTGTCTGATGAATAGCCTCTATAATCATAAAATCATTGCCGAGATCCTGCATTTTACAAAATTTCAACATGACTTTATTTTCCCGAAGGAGATGTAGTATTTGAGTTAGAGGGGGGTAAATATAAATGGCCAGATTGGCCACAGCTTGTGAATATGCAACAGAGAGTGAGCCAAACTAAGCTAGAGATAAAATAATTTCTCATACGTTTTTCCTTAGAGTTCTATAATGCTGTATAAGTCCTGCGGTAGAAGAATCATGAAGTATATTATCTTGTGCATTCAAAGCGGCCAGAATGGGAGGAAGTAAATTTTTTCCTAATTCAACTCCCCATTGATCAAATGAATTGATGTCCCAGATAGCCCCTTGGACAAATGTTTTATGCTCGTATAAGGCTATTAGTGCACCCAGATTACGGGGGGTCAGGCGATTAATAAATAAAAAATTGCTTGGTCTATTGCCGGGAATAACTTTATGTTTTGCAAGTTGCTTGCGTTCCTCTAGGGTATTATTTTCAAGTGGTATTTCTGCTAATGCTTCAGCGTAAGATTTGCCTTGCATCAATGCTTTAGCTTGACTTAGTCCACTACTTACTAAGATAGCATGATGATGATCTAGTTCATTGTTTCTTTTCCCTGTTAAAATAAAGTCGACAGGAATTAAATGATTTCCTTGGTGAAATAATTGATGAAATGCATGCTGTCCATTGCAACCTTGTTCCCCCAAAATAACAGGGCCCGTTAGAAAACGAATTGTTTCACCGTATTGAGTGATGTTTTTTCCATTGCTTTCCATGTCCAATTGCTGAATATGAGATCGTAAGTAATTTAAGGGGTGGGAATAAGGAACAATAGCATGATGCGTTGTGCCAAAAAAATTAATATACCAAATCCCTAACAGCCCCATGAGTACAGGCATATTTTGAGTAAATTCGGTATGCTGGAAGTGCTGATCCATGGAATGAGCGCCCGCCAGGAATTCCAAAAAATGATCCATGCCTATAAGTAATGCTAAAGGTAAGCCTATTGCTGACCAAATTGAATAGCGTCCTCCTACCCAATCCCATATATCAAATATATTCTCTTTAGGAATGCCAAAAGTCATTGCTTTTTCAGTGGCACCAGTAATGGCAATAAAATGCGGTGCTATATTTTGAGTGTTGAGTTGAGTTTGCAGCCAGTGACGCAGCGTTTCAGCATTTGTTATCGTTTCTAAGGTGGAGAAGGATTTAGAGGAAATAATAAATAAAGTAGATTCTGGATTAATTTCTTTTAATACGGCGTTTAGATGAGCACTGTCGATATTAGAAATGAAATGGCAGCATAACTCTTCTTTAGCGAAATCAGCAAGGGCAGATACCGTCATGAGCGGACCTAAATGAGAGCCTCCAATGCCAATATTTACAATATCTCGTATGGGTTTACCAGTTACCCCTCGCCAAGTTGCATTATGAACTTTCTCAATAAATTCACCCATTTTTTTTAAGGTAGCGTGGATGGTGGGCATGATATTTTGCCCATTAACATAGATAGATTGTTTCTCTGGAGCACGTAAGGCCACATGGAGCGCGGGTCGTTTCTCGGTGCTATTTATTGCTTCTCCAGAAAATAAGGCATTGATTTTCTTGGGTAAATGAGTTGCCGTGGCGAGCTGGCTTAATAAGTTGAGTGTCTCTGTGGTGATCCTATTTTTTGAATAATCTAAAAAAATTTCCTCTAGCGTTAAAGAAAAACGCGAGAAACGCTGAGGATCTTGATTAAACCAGTCTTGCATATGGAAAGAAGCAATGGTCTTTTGATGGGCTTGCAGTGCTTGCCATTCTACTCGTTTTGTTAATGTGTTCATGGATATTTAGTGGCTTAGGGCGTCTAAAACTAGAGACAAAGGGGGTAGGATACCTGATTTTAGATATTGCATCAACGAGCTTAACAAGAGTAATATGATCACATTTAAGCAAACTAGAAAGGGTTTTTATCATGGAAGAGCTATTTCAGCATCTGGAGCAGCGTATTCACAAGCTGGTGCAAAAATTTGAGCACGAGCAGAGTCAGGGTAAGCAGTCATTAGCTGATGAGAAAGAGCGACTTTTAAGGAAACACCAGGGTGTAGTTACCCAAATTGAAAACATGATTGCACGTCTTAAAGCGCTAGAGAGGTTGCAATAATGAATAATATGATAGAGACTGCCATTGAAATTATGGGTAAAACATATCAAATTAGCTGTCCTGAGTCAGAAATAAATTCTTTGCACTGTGCAGCTCAATATCTTGAGGAAAAAATGCGACTTATGCGTGAATCAGGTGTTTTGAGTTTTGATCGGATTGCTATGATTACTGCCTTGAATATCACGCACCAATTGTTGCTGTTGGAGCAGAAAAAAAATGAGCGTACTCTAATGATCAACCAGCGTTTAACAGAGTTAAAAAATAAAATAGATAATGCATTAGCCCTCTCTATACCTAGGGAGTTACAATCTGCAGACTAAAGATGAAATTCGAAAAGCTCTGTTGGTTAAGCGTCGGTCCGTTACAGAAGCGCAGAAAAAAGCAGCAGGACAAGCAGCAAAAAAATTGTTAATTGCTCACCCCTTATTTCAGCGAAGCCAGCACGTGGCGTGTTATTTTGGCCAACAAGATGAATTTGATTGTAATCCTATTATCCAAGAAATCTGGCGGCTAGAGAAAAAATGTTATTTACCTGCGTTATCAACTCAAGAAAAATGCTTGGATTTTATTGTTTATCAATCGGATGATCCTTTACGGTTAAATTTTTATAATATTCCTGAGCCAGAAAATAACGAGAAAATTGCGGCTGATAAGCTAAATTTAGTTATTGTTCCTTTGATTGCATTTGATTTACAACTGCATCGGTTAGGAATGGGAGGGGGATATTATGATCGTACCTTTGCTTTTAAACAGAAAGGGAAAACATATAATGATAAGCCTTATTTGCTTGGACTCGGCTATGAATTGCAGCATGTAAGTGTATTACCAACCGATCCTTGGGACGTTTTATTAGATGGGATATTAACTGAAGAAAAATTGTTGGGTGGTGAAAGATGAAAGGCAACTTCTCTGCTATCTTATAGCGCTGGCCGGCCCTCTTTCTTCTTTAGCGGGTGAAGAAGGTCCTACCATTCGTACTATTCTATCTACAAATGCTTCCCATTTTTCACCTAGTACAGAATCATTAAAATGGTTTTCGCAATAACTTTGAAAGTAGAGAGCAATTTGATGGGGTGTTTTGTGGGAAATATTCATACGAACTAGATCAATAAACCCCTGATTAGGCTCTAAAACTTCTGAACCTAGTATGCTTTGTGATTCAAATAAAGAGATAATATCTTCGTTTTCACGAAAATTACCGAGGGCGGTAAGCTTAGCTATTAATAATTCATCTTCATGACTTATCAGTGCCTTTGCTAATTCATACATCTGCTCAAAACCCCTAAGATCAATAGGCAACCCTCTATACACATTCCCAACTGTAGTGAGCTTTTCAATAACACTTACTTTTTCTATGTCAATAGGATAAAGCTGCCCTTCATTTAAAGAAACTGTGGTTATGATATCTTGTAGGGCCGGGCTATTTTCTGCTTTGTTTTTCAGAGCATTATCTGTCGCAATTTTTTTACAACTCTGAGCTACGCTATCGAATAGAAAAAGGCCTACATTTGCAATAACATAAATTATACTGTTAGCAGGAGCTTGTTGAATAAAGAGAGGTAGTTCTTCTGCTCTACTGCTACAGCTATCCGTTTTTATTATATAATATTTTTTTCGGTGGTCTCTAAACATAATGTTAATAGGAGCCTGAATAAATTATCTGAAAATTGTGTCGGCCTTCGTTATTCATTTATCTTTTTTAGCACGTCAGACAATTGAGCAGAAGATACTTGGCCAGGAATGAAGGCAATAGCTTCTGGTTTGGTGCTAGTTGTGACATTGCTTTTAGCGATAAAAAGGACGGGGGTGAACATAATCTCCAAGTCTTTGGCCAGTTGATAATTGGTTTTAATTTGCTGATCTACCGCTTTGCTTTTCATATCGATTTTCAATTGATCTACATTCAAGCCGGCTTTTTTGGCAAGATCATAAATAATTGCCTCAGTTAAAGGCTCAGTTTTAGAGCCCATTAATGCTAAGTGGAAAGGAAAGTATTTTCCTTGTTGGTGGGCAGCTAAGGCGGCTCTAGTAGCGAGTTCCGACATGGGGCCGCGAATAGGAAACTCTTTGAAAACAATTCGTAAATTAGGATTGGCTTTTATCGCGTCTTCTACTGTTGCAGTCATATCAATGCAATGAGGGCATTGATAGTCAAAGAATTCCACTAAGGTGATAGCACCGTTCGGATTGCCTGCTACGGGGTCGGTTGTTTGATGGAATAATTGATTAGCAAATTTAGGAGAGTTTTGCTGAATCATTTTAAATTTTTGAGTTTGTTCTGTAATTTGTTTTTGTTGATAGCCTTGCAGCGATTGAACCAGTACTTCAGGGTTTTGAATAATATAATCATGGATAACATCTTCAGTCTGTTTTTTTTGAGCGGGAGTAAAGGTATTGTTGGTTGCTTGAGCGCTGCTAGCAACACTAGAGGCTAGCAAAGACGCCAGCGCTAACCCGGTAATCTGATTTATTTTCATAGGATGTCCTTATTAAACTGATTTTTAATATAAGTCACGTTAAAGTAGCGTTGTAATAATGTCAAGACTATATGAATAGTATTCATATTTAGTTCGATACATCTTAAGATGATACTTTTACGATTTTTTTAGCCATGATTGGATGGCGCGCCAACGCTTCTCTTTTATTTTTTTGGCAAGTTCTTGGCCAGAATAATATGCTGTTAATTCTTTGATTTCTATTTTTTTGGCTGCGTCACGACCCGCAAGAAGCCATGCTGTTGCATTGATAGAAGAACAGGCTGTACAAGAAGTTAAGAAATCTTTAAAACGATCAGGACGCCGGAAGGCATCCGTAGCGAGCAAGAGATTGAGCATATCATCGGCACTTAGATTTTTTGCATCTTGATAATAGGGCAAGTATTTGGAGACTAAAATAGCAATAGTACGGTAATCAGTGGGTACTCTATAGCGCTCGCAGAGTGTTTTAATTTCGTTTTCAGATAAGGTGTGCAGTAATGCAGCAAAACGTACAGGAGAGTGCGGAGAAAGTACCACTGCTTGTTTAAGAGCTGTAAATCCAGCACTGGAAGCAGCGAGTTGAGGTAATAAAACGGCAAGTGCGTCACAGGCCGCTAATACAGCAAAAAAATTTTCTGGGCGCGATTCTTGTAAAGCCCGTTCTAGCTCTTTCCATACCCGCTCTGCTACGAGTGCATCGACCTCTCCTTTTTCTACCATTTTACGCATCAGCGCCAATGTGTCAGGGGCGATATCGAAATCAAAGCGAGCATTGAAACGTGCGACCCGTAAAATTCGCACCGGGTCTTCTTCAAAAGCAGGCGATACATGGCGTAAAATTTTTTTGGCTAAATCAGCTTGGCCGTGATAGGGATCAATGAGTTCGCCAGACGGTGCTTGTGCGATGGCATTGATTGTCAGATCACGTCGTTTTAAATCTTCTTTAAGGGTGACAGTGGGTGAGGTATCGAATTTAAATCCAGTATAGCCCTGCCCTACTTTGCGTTCAGTGCGTGCTAGAGCATATTCTTCCCCGGTTTTAGGGTGCAAGAATACGGGAAAATCCTTTCCTACCTGACGAAATCCTGCGTGTAGCATATCTTCTATAGTGGCGCCCACCACTACCCAGTCTTTTTCTTTAATGGGGAGACCCAGTAATTGATCACGGACGGCGCCACCGACTAAGTAAATTTCCATTCAACTAACCTTTTCCTGAAGCTAAGATTGTACGCCAGAAAAGTGAATTGGCACAGAGAGGGAATGCCCTATTCAGGTAAATTTATCCCATGGCTTGTTCGGCGCATTTTATATTGTATTCCAAATGAGTGGTATTCAATGTGCCCACAATCACGCTGCTCACACCAGGTTCTCGGAAAATGAATTGCATGGCTGCTTTCACTGGATCGTCCGAGGCAATTTTTTGTAAATGCCCGCTGGCTAATGCTTTTTTAATGAAGACACCTTTATTTTTTTTCTGTGCATAAGCAATCACAGTCTGTTCTACAGTGTAAGTAGGATTATAAGTCACCATGATGATATCAGAATGATCTATGGCGAGTATGCCTCCTTCCACCGTTTTAGTTGACATGCCAAAACTGCGTATTAATCCGGATTTTTTTATATCCGCTAAGGTTAAGAATACCCCGTCCTCTTCAATAATTTTTTTATCTTCTCCATTGGAGTGTACCAGCACGATATCTAAATAATCCGTATTCAAACGTTTTAGGCTACGTTCAATACTATGTCGTAAATTTGAAGAAGAAAAGTCAAAATACGATTCACCCTTGATAAATTCTTCTCCAACTTTAGTGCATAGTACCCAATGATGACGTTGACCCTTTATTAATTTTCCGAGGCGTTCTTCGCTAGTACCATAGGCTGGCGCGGTGTCTAGCACATTGATACCTAACTCTTTGGCACAATCTAGCAAGGTTAGGATTTCCTTATCCTTCGGAAGAGAAAATGGGGTGGGATAATTTATTTTTTGGTTGCGCCCTAGTTTGACTGTGCCTAAACCAACTCGGCTGACAAAAATGCCTGTATTTCCAAGCAAAACTTGTTTCATCATGGTAGCAATTGATCCCATATGGGTTTAGCAAGGGAGGGTGTAGGCCAAGCATCCAGTGCTTTCATATCTGCAATGCAAGGAGCGAGGGGAGATAAGCATTGCATAATTTGATCGGCGAGCAAAGGAGCAAAGGCTAATTTTGTAGGCCAAGCAAAGATAATATTTTCTATTTCTTGAAAATAACAGCTGTCTGGTCGATGACCATTGGGTTGCGAAGGTTCAGCACGATCTACATAAAAACTAGCAAATGCAGCATGAGAAAAATCTAGCCAGGGAAATAATTCTTTTAATTCTTTTTTAGCAGCTTGAATTTGTTTTTCCGGGCTTAAACGGGTGCCTTCTTCGGCAATTTTTCCGCCAAGATACCAGATAAATTTTCCATCATGAGCTTGGTGGGTGGTAATGGTCAAGCGTGGTACTGTGTCCAAACCTAAGCAATGTGCATATAAGGGAAAATCAAAATGATGTTTCACTACAATCATATGTAAAGGTCGACGTTGTGTGGTTATTTTATGATGCTTTAATTTTTTTAATAATAATTCATTACCTTTCCCTGCCGTGAAAATATATTTTTGTGCGCGGATGTGTCTTTCTTCCCTGGATGTAGTATGAATGGTAAGCGAAGTTAAGCGGTCTTTATCATCAAGCTTTAATTGATCTTCTTCCATAGGATCGATTTTAAAGATAGCTTCTTTATGGGGTATGGCGAGTTCATGTAACAATGCGTGTACATCGATTACGGTTTCATCGAGAGAGTAAACTTGTCCATGGAATTGCGGATGTTGAAAAACAGTAGGAAAATTCTTTTTATTTAAAGTATGTAAATTACTTTTTAAAGTTAATCCCGCGAAAAGTCCCGCTAGCTTAGAAGTGAGAGAGCCAGTTGACCAAAGATATTGTTGGTTTGATAGAATAGATACATTCGATAGATCAATTTCACCTTGTCCTTCCAAACAGGCTTTCCATAAGGCAGGCATATTAGCAATAGCGTGTGCTGCGGAGGTAGGCTGGCCTTGTAAAGCATATTTCATGCCACCATGAATAATCCCTTGCGCTTTGTGAGTTTGTTCGCCGCCCAGTTGACTAGATTCGAGCAAAATAGTTGAAAAACCCGATTTTTTCAAGCGATTTAATAACCACAATCCTGCGATGCCCCCTCCTAAGATGGCAATATCAGTTTGAACTATCTTTTTCATTTTTCTCTCATGTAGATGATTATTTAAATGCAGGTATGCCTGTTTGTGCTTGTCCTAAAATTAAAGCATGTATATCCTCAGTGCCTTCATATGTTTTAACAGTCTCCAGGTTTAACATATGACGTATCACGTTAAATTCTTCCATAATCCCATTGCCGCCATGAATGTCTCTTGCTTCGCGCGCAATATCTAGAGCGACTCGTGTTGAATTACGCTTTATAAGAGAGATCAGGGGTGAAGTTGCTAGTCCTTCATCTTTTAAACGCCCTACCCGTAGGCATCCTTGTAGGGCCAAGCTAATTTGTGTTTGCATATTAGCTAATTTAACTTGGATCAGTTGATTTGCGGCAAGTGCTTTGCCAAATTGTTTGCGATCAAGTGTGTATTGTCTCGTAGCGTGCCAACAGAATTCTGCCGCCCCTAAAGCTCCCCAGGCAATACCATAGCGCGCATTATCGAGGCAACCTAATGGACTTGAGAGGCCATCTGCATGAGGTAATTCTTGGTCGGTAGAAACGAAGACATGATCCATGATAATTTCTCCGGTGACAGAGACACGCATGCTCATTTTTCCATGCATGATAGGTGCAGATAATCCCGGCATTTTTTTTTCTAAAATAAAACCCCGAATGCGGCCTTTATCATTTTTGGCCCAAACGATAAAAACATCAGCAATGGGTGAATGAGTCGCCCACATTTTGTTGCCCGTCAAGGTATAACCGCCTTGGGTAGATTTAGCACGTGACTCCATGCCATTGGGATCAGAGCCATGGTTAGGTTCTGTTAAGCCGAAACACCCAATCCATTCACCAGCAGCTAATTTGGGCAAATATTTTTTCCGTTGTTCTTCAGAGCCATAAGTATGGATAGCATGCATGACCAAACTTGATTGCACACTAAGCGCGGAGCGATAACCGGAATCCACTCTTTCAATTTCTCTTGCTAGCAAGCCATAAGACACGGCATTAATACCGGCGCATCCATAGCCGTTAATGGTAGCGCCTAAGAAGCCAGCTTGCCCCATTTCGCGCATAATTTCACGGTCGAAATGTTCATTATGGAAGGCTGCTATGACACGCGGCTGCAGTTTGTCTTGGGCATAAGCATGGGCTGCATCGCGCACCAGACGTTCTTCTGCACTGAGTTGTTGTTCTAAAAGAAAAGGATCGTTCCACTGAAAAACAGGATGAGATGTCATGTTTTACTCTCTTGTTGTTTCTAATAAATGAATACGGCGCTTGTCACTGTGCAATATTTTAAAATGAAAATTTTCAATTTTTAATATTTCGCCGCGTTTAGGTAAATGTCCAAAGCCTTGTAATATCAAGCCGCCGATGGTGTCAAATTCTTCAGCGTTAAGCTTTGAATCAAAATATTCATTAAAGTCATCAATGGGTGTAGTTGCTTTTACGAGATAAGAGCCATCACTTTGTTTTTTAATTTCATCATCTTCTTCAGTATCATATTCATCTTCAATGTCTCCTACAATTTGTTCTAACACATCTTCTATAGTAACCAGGCCAGCAACATGCCCGTATTCATCAATGACAATGGCCATGTGGTGATGGTTAATCCGAAATTCCCGGAGTAAAACATCTAATCGCTTACTTTGAGGGACAAATACAGCAGGACGTATCATTTTTTGCATCTCAAAGGGATGGTCGCTATTATTGAGACAATATTTAATTAAATCTTTAGCAAGTAAGATCCCTGTCACCTCATTGCTGGAGCTATCAATAATGGGAAAACGCGAATGACCCGATTCAATGACAACAGGTAATAAAGTAGCAAGGTCATGATTACTTTCAATGACAATCATTTGATTTTTGGAAATCATGATATCTCGTACATGCATTTCGGAAACTTGCAATACACTTTCGATCATATGTAACATATCCGTGCTTAAAATGTCGCGTTCACTGGCATTCCGTAGTACTTCCATTAGTTGCTTGCGGTCTTTGGGTTCTCGTATCAGTAAATCGCTCAGGCGTTCAAGCCAAGAGCGGGGTAATTTTTTCAAATCATCTTCCATTATTGCTCACCTTCGTGATAAGGAGGGGGGAATCCCAATTCTTTTAAAATGCTAATTTCCAAGGGTTCCATGATCTTGGCGTCAGAGAGAGTCTCGTGATCATAACCTAGCAAATGTAAGGTCCCATGTACAACCATATGTGCCCAATGCGCCAAGGCGGATTTTCCTTGTTCGAAGGCTTCCTGGTTGACAACGGAGGCACAAATAACAATATCGCCCAGTTGCGAAGGTTCATCTTTTAAACCTTCAGGGGCCTCGAAAGGAAACGATAACACATTGGTGGCGCCTTGTTTATGTCGATATTGGGTATTCAGTTGGGTCATCTCGGTTGCATCTACAATTCGAACGGTCATTTCAATATTAGTGGCCCTATGGGCTAATACTTCTTTCGCCCATTTTTTTAAGTGTATAGCGGCAGGCACATTATTTTTAGGTACAGCGTATTGGATAATAATATGATTCATCACGTAAAATTATAACTTAGAAGTGAGCAAATTCCAAATTGTGTTGGTTATTTAACGCTTCTGTCTAACAAAAGTAAGTGTCTCTCCATTGTTTAAATTTACAGAATTTTGCATGCAACAATAAAGAAGTAATAGCACTATAACAGCACTTGCAGTAGTGCATGCTCCGATAAAAAAAGAAGCGCTCACAGTGTGAGCAAGAGCAATATTAGCGGCATATATTGCTTTGCTTCCCCAATAACCTATTGCACCACCTGTTGCTAGGCCGGCCGTGGGGACGAAAAAAGTTAAACAGGAAGAGGATTTTTTAGGAGGGAGTGCCGAATCAGCAGATTTTTCTTCTAGATTTTCTATTTTATTACCGTCCGCTATTTTTGTTGGCAAAAAAAGAGTTTTGCGAAATAGGCTTACGAGTCCATACCCTAACAAACATGCTATTGCTATGCCACTAAACGTACCTACTGCCACTGTAGCCCATAAACTTAAAATAGAGTTATGCAGAAAAAAGAATCGAGCGCTTGATAGTAATAACAAACCCAAAGCAATAGAGCCTAACGATTTTATCCAACTGTAAGTAGTGGTCTCTTTCCATTTAAATTGTGGAAGAGGTATATTAACTTGGTGGCCTGCACTAATAGAATTTAAATTGTCTTGAGAAATGATATGTTCTCCTATTAAAGAAAAACCATCGCAAGCAAAGCGTAATTTTAGAGAATGAGGAGGGACAGGTGATTCAAATAGAATGGTCGTTTGAATGGAAGCGTTGGAATCATTGCCATAGGCGACATTATTTAAAGTTCTGGTGCATTGCATTTGCGTGGAATGGGTATCCCCTTTAGCTAAGAGAATTATTTCTAATTCGGCAGGGGCTTCGGAGTATTCTTGTGTTAAATCTAATGCTTCTTGAAAAGCAGTTTTGTAAGCCTGCGGCTCGTTGTCATCAACGTAAATAGCACTGCTTTTTTGTCCGCTTTTTTTAGCTAAATTATTTAAAAAAATCTTACCTTTATTTTCCAAAAAAATACCTATAGGGATGATCCGGGGACGTTTTTTATTTTGAGTAACCAGCTCCGATAAAGTATCGACCGAGATATTCTGCGTATCCTCTCCATCCGTTAAAAAAATAATAGTAGAATTGCTGGGATCTTTTATTAGCTTTTTATCTTTTACCATATGGAAGGCAGAACAAAAATAAGTGGCGCTGTTAGGCTTTTGGGCTGCTAAGTTTCCTTTTATTTCAGCCAATTTTTCGGAATTGGGAGTGGTGTTTTCAGCTAGAAGCTTAGCCTTTTTATTAAAAACAATAAGACTAAATGTGTCTATGGCATTTAATTGCTCTAACAAATATTGTGTTGCAGTTTTAACGTTCTGCCAGCGATTTTCCTGTGCCATGCTAGAGCTGATATCAAGGATGAAAATAATATTTCTTGGAGTGGGCTGTTTAGGGAGTGGAAAAGCCTGTAGTACAGGCGTCACTACCCAAACATTTTTATCCTCATAAGGGCGTTTGAAGAGGGTGACATAAGCGCTGATTGGGTTGGCAACAATATTATTTTTTCCCATAATACTTTCCTGTGGCTCTGAAGGCATTTGCAATGTCGAGTATCATACTTCGATAATCGTTGAAAGGAAATTAGGAGGTTATCCACAGTTTCTGTGGATAACACTGTGACTAACTCTGCTGAAAAGGTGGGAGAAATTGGGGAAGAATTTTGCTAAGGGTTATCCCTTAGTGCATTAATTATTTTTAAATCAACAGCTTGGCGTCAAGTAAAGACACTCCTCTCGGTTTTTCTTTCCTCGTCTTGGAGGCCATGCACGAGAATTAACCTGTGTAAAATTCCGAGCGATCGACCCTGACTTTTGCAGAAGCGCCTGCTTGAGTACGAACTAATTTGGGGACTAGATAGCCGGGCAGCCGTTGAGTTATTTGCCAATGCAGATTTTGAGCGGTTTCCCTTTCAAGGTCGAAATGGGAGCAGCCTTCTACCTTATCCAATACATGTAAATAATAAGGTAAAATACCCGCAGCAAATAAAGTCTCACTCAACGTAACTAAAGTCTCTGCATTATCATTAATCCCTTTTAACAAGACAGCTTGGTTGAGTAGCGTGATATTGGCAATGGTCAATTTTTTGATAGCATTTATGACTGCTTGCGTTATTTCTTGAGGGTGATTGCAATGTACTACCATCACAGGCTGTAGCCTGGTATGCATTAAGCTATTGACTAATTCCGGTGTGATACGTGATGGCAAAACAATGGGCATACGAGTATGAATCCGTAATCGCTTAAGATGAGAAATTTGACTGAGTGCCGTCGTAAATTCAAAAAGCTGAGGATCATTCATTATTAAGGGATCACCGCCGCTTAAAATAACTTCTGTGATTGTTTGATCGTTGGTAATATAGCTTAAAGCGTGTTGCCACCCTGGTCGCCCAGGATTATTTTTAGCATACGGAAAATGCCGTCGGAAACAAAAACGACAATTAATGCTACAGCTGCCTGTCAAAGTGAGTAGCACACGACCATGATATCGGTGTAATAAGCCGGGTACTGGGTTGATCCCTTCTTCTTTCCAGGGGTCTTTTTCGAAGCCCTCTACAAGTTTAAATTCATCTCCCATGGGTAAAACTTGCCGTAAGAGGGGATCGTTAATATTTCTTTTTTGCATGCGACTTATAAATTCACGGGGTACTTTTAGGGGGAAAAGCGTGGCGGCAGCTTTGGCCTCTTCTAACCAGGTGAGATCAATTTCCAGTAGTTCTAGTAATTCACGAGGATCTGTTACGGCATCTATTAATGCTGCTTGCCAGTCAGTTTTTATCATATCAGACACCATTTATCTTTTGCTTATTAAGTGGGGGAAGCTATTATATGCCAATTCTTGAAAGGAGAAAGCGATGGCTGTCTATACAACAAATGAAATACGCGGCGGAATGAAAATTATTGTAGATAATGATCCTTGCGTCATATTAGATAATGAATTCGTTAAACCAGGTAAAGGCCAAGCATTTAATCGTATAAAATACCGTAACTTAAAAACAGGCAGGGTCGTGGAACGTACTTATAAGTCAGGCGAGAGTCTGGAAGCAGCAGATGTAGTCGAAGTGGAAGCACAATACCTTTACAATGATGGTACGCATTACCATTTTATGGTCCAGGATACATTTGAGCAATTTGTTATGACTGATACGGAAGTAGGTGAAGCCAAACAATGGATAAAAGAACAAGCGATTTGTATGTTGATGTTGTGGAATGGGATGCCTCTGGGGGTGACACCACCTAATTTTGTGGTTTTGAAAATTGTAGAAACAGACCCGGGGGTACGCGGGGATACATCAGGTGGAGGAGGTAAACCCGCAAAATTAGAAACAGGTGCGGTTGTGCGAGTACCTTTATTTGTACAGCAAGATGAGTTTATTAAAGTGGATACGCGAACGGGTGTCTATGTGGCCAGAGCCAAAGAATGACAGTAGCTTGGCAGCCTACGGCTTCTATTGAAACATTACGGCGGCGTGCTGATATTATCGGTCGCATTCGCACATTTTTTGCAGAGCGCAATGTTTTGGAAGTGGAGACGCCGATTTTATCGCATGCGACAGTAACTGACTTGCATATACAAAGCATTGAAGCGCCCTTTAAAGAAAGGGGGGCGACACAGGAAGAAATATGTTATTTGCAAACTTCACCTGAATATGCAATGAAAAGATTACTAGCGGCTGGTGCGGGATCTATTTTCCAAATTACTAAATCATTCCGTCAAGGAGATATAGGAAGATTACATAATCCTGAATTTAGTTTATTAGAATGGTATCGCCCTGGTTTTGATCATCATGCTTTGATGGATGAGCTGGATGAATTACTGCAGGTTGTTTTGGAAGTCTCGCCTGCTACACGAAGGAGTGCAACCCAAGTTTATCAAGACTATGTAGGACTCAATCCGCATACTGCTACTACTGAAGAATTGAAAATATGTGCAGAGCAGCGTATGAGTTGGCTTCCTGATATTCCATATGAAAAAAATACTTATTTAGACTTATTATTTACTCATTTTATTGAACCGTATTTAGGGCAAGAAGCGCCTTTCTTGTTGTATGATTTTCCTATCTCACAAGCAGCTTTAGCTAAAATCCGCTTAGATAATCCACCGGTTGCTTCTCGTTTTGAAATGTATTTTAAGGGAGTGGAATTGGCAAATGGGTTTCATGAATTGCAAGATGCGACGGAGCAACGTAAACGTTTTGAAAAGGAATTGATATACCGTAAAAAAAATTCTATGTCTCTTGTCCCCCTCGATGAACGTTTTTTAGCTGCGCTAGAGTACGGCATACCGGATTGCGCGGGTGTGGCTGTAGGAATAGATAGGCTTATTATGCTTGCTTTAGGAGATAAAGATATTGCTAGTATAATGAGTTTTTCATTTTCTGGCGCCTAGTATGTCTGCGAAATAGAAAAGTAGCCCTGAAACAGGAAGGAGTGTCCCTGTGTTATCCTTTCTGAACTTGAGCATGCACTTGAAATGCAGTGATGCTATACCACTCATCTAGCTTTCTTTTTAATTCATCTAATCCGGTGCCTTTTACAGCAGAAAAAGTTTGCAGTGTGATGGTGTTGGGATAAGTGGCAATGGCTTTGCTGGTTTCTAGTAAGGTTTTTTTTGCCGCTCCTGGCGTTAATTTATCAGCTTTATTCAATAAAATATGGATAGGGAGGTGACATTCGGTGCACCAATTTAACATATCTTTATCAAATTCTTTCAGGGGGTGCCTAATGTCCATAACGAGGATGAGACCCTGCAAGCAATCGCGACTACGCAAGTAAGCATCTAATAATTTTTGCCATTGCTTTTTAATATCAGCAGGTACTTTCGCATAACCATAACCGGGCAAATCAGCGATACGTCGGTTGTGGGTCAAATCAAAAAGATTAATGAGCTGAGTTCTTCCGGGTGTCTTACTGACTCGTGCTAATTGGGTATGCTGTGTCAATTTATTGAGCACGCTTGATTTTCCTGCATTTGAGCGCCCTACAAATGCAATTTCTATTCCTTGATCTAATGGTAGCTGATCGAGGTTGGCAATACTTAGCATGAATTTTGCATTTTGATAATTAGGTTTGGTCATGGTAATCACTTTTCTATACAATAGCCGGCTATGAAAACGACTATCTTACTCGATTCTCTTAATGACGCCCAGCGCGAAGCAGTCGCTGCGCCTTTATGTCATCAATTAATTTTAGCTGGAGCTGGGAGCGGGAAGACGCGAGTTTTGGTCCATCGAATTGCGTGGTTGATCAAAAATGAAGGTTTATTGCCTGGCAACATTTTAGCGGTGACTTTTACGAATAAAGCTGCGCAGGAAATGCGTGAGCGTATTGCAGCTATCTTAGGTAGCTCTGCAAAAACTATGTGGATCGGTACATTTCATAGTCTTGCTCATCGCTTGTTAAGGCTGCATTGGAAGGAAGCGCGTTTACCTGAAGGTTTCCAAATACTCGATTCGGATGATCAATTACGGATTATTCGCCGTTGCATGGCTCTCTTAAGTTTGGATGAAGATCGTTGGCCTCCTAAGCAAGTGCAATGGTTTATGAATGCGAAAAAAGACGAAGGGTTGGAATCACACCAAATACCTGATTACGGTGATTTTGCTATTCAAACTAAGATAAAGGTTTATCGTGCGTATGAAGAAGCTTGTCAACGTGCGGGATTGATTGATTTTGCTGATTTGTTACTGAAAGTTCATCGGTTATGGACTATTCATCCAGAGATTTTAGCACATTATCAACAACGTTTTCGTTGCATTTTAGTCGATGAATTTCAGGATACAAATGCTATTCAATATGCATGGATACGTTTGTTGGCCGGACAAAATAATAGCTTGATGATAGTAGGCGATGATGATCAATCTATTTATGGCTGGCGCGGCGCAAAGATCGAAAATATTTATCGTTTTAGCAAAGATTTTCCCCAGGCACAAATGACGCGCTTGGAGCAAAATTATCGCTCAACAGGCATGATTTTAAAAGCCGCGAATGCCTTGATTCAGATCAATACGGGGCGTTTGGGGAAAAATTTATGGACTTCAGGCTTGGAAGGCGAGCGTATTACTGTCTACGCTGCGTTTAATGATTTAGATGAGGCGCGTTATTTGGTGAGCCGTATCCGAGATTGGCACGCAGCTGGGAACCCTCTACGCAGCGCAGCGATTTTGTATCGTTCTAATGCACAATCACGTGTGATTGAAGAAGCATTGATGCAATTTGGTATTCCTTATCGAGTTTATGGCGGGTTACGTTTCTTTGACCGTGCTGAAATTAGAGACGCCCTTGCTTATTTACGTCTTATTGCCAGCAGAGATGATGATGCTGCTTTTGAACGTGTCGTTAACACGCCCGCACGCGGTATTGGCGATCGCACTATCGAGATGTTACGCGAGCACGCGCAGCAAAAAAATATGTCTTTATGGCGTGCAGCAGAAATTTTATTGGCACACAAAGTGTTTTCAGCTCGTGCAGCGCATGCCTTGCAAGATTTTTTGCAGCTTATTGCAGTATTGCATGACGATACTCAGTCATTTTCTTTATTTGAACAAGTGGAACACGTGATTCATAATAGTGGTTTGATTGAATATTACCGCAAGGAAAAAGGTGAAAAAGGATTGACGAGATTAGAAAATCTTGAAGAGTTAGTGAATGCCGCGCGCCAATTTGATGCGAATGAGGTTGAAGAAGAAATGCCTCCGTTAGCTGCTTTCTTATCTTATTCTGCGCTTGAATCGGGTGAGGGCCAGGCCGATCAGGTCGCAGATGGCGTACAGTTAATGACATTGCATTCGGCTAAAGGCTTAGAATTTCCCGTGGTATTTTTATGTGGTTGTGAAGAAGAACTTTTTCCGCATTATATGTCAGCAGATACACCTGAAGGGTTGGAAGAAGAGAGGCGCTTGTGTTATGTAGGCATGACTCGTGCAATGCAAAAATTATATATGACTTATGCGCAAATAAGGCGCTTGTATGGTAAAGAAGTCTACCATCGTGCTTCGCGATTCTTAAAAGAAATTCCAGAAGAATTTCTGGAAGAAATATGCTTAAAAACTACAGTTTCACGTCCACACTTTACTCGTTCATCTTTATCAACTGCTTCTTCTCCTACTGTAGATAAAAAATGGATGGCTGATAGTGATGGCCATATTCAAGTGGGTCAACGTGTAACGCATCACCAATTTGGTGATGGTATTGTTTTGCAATATGAAGGGCGCGGCGAACATGCACGTATTCAAGTGCGGTTTGAGAAAGCAGGAACCAAATGGTTGATAGCTAGTTTTGTAGTGACAAAATAAAGGTAAGAGAAAACTGCAATGTGCTATTCATTGATTAGAAAAATACTATTCTGTCTTTCGCCGGAGCAGGCACATTTTTTTACGTTGACAACCTTGGGTCTGGCCGAAAAACTTCGAATGACGAAGCTTTTGCCTTCGCCTCTTGGCTCTCCTTTAGATGTGATGGGTTTAAAATTCCCAAACGCTGTAGGCTTGGCGGCGGGCTTAGATAAAAACGGCGAATACATCGATGCGCTTGCTGCCCTTGGTTTTGGTTTTATTGAAGTAGGTACGGTGACACCAAGACCTCAGCCCGGTAATTTACTCCCCCGATTATTTCGTCTACCAAAATACGAAGCCCTTATTAATCGCATGGGGTTTAATAACAAAGGGGTGGACTATCTTTTGGAACAGCTAAAAAAAACTAGATTTACCGGTATTTTGGGGATCAATATTGGTAAAAATAAAGAAACTACTATTGAAAACGCAGCACAAGATTATTTATATATGATGCGCAAAGTCATTCCTTTTGCAAGTTATATTGCTATTAATATTTCTTCTCCTAATACAGAAAATTTACGTCAATTGCAGCAAGGTGATTTATTACAAAATCTATTACGCACTTTAAAAGCAGAGCAGGTTTTCTTTTTTGAAAATAATAATAAATATGTGCCATTAGTAGTAAAAATTTCTCCTGATTTAACAAAGGATGAATTAATGCAAATGTGCGATATTTTTCTCGCTGAAAAAATAGATGGTATTATTGCTACTAATACCACAGTGCATCGCGATGGCATTGAATTATCACCTTTGGCTGCAGAAATGGGCGGTCTGAGTGGTATGCCTTTAATGAGACGCTCTACTGGAATCATTAAAGAATTACAGCTTCTTTTGAAAAGCAGCATTCCTATTATCGGTTGTGGTGGTATTTTATCAGCAGAGGATGCACGAGAAAAAATGGATTCGGGTGCCACTCTAGTGCAGATTTATACAGGTTTGATTTATCAAGGCCCAAAGCTTCTTAGGGATATTATCAAGCTGCCGGGTCAAGGCGTGTTAAGTTGAAGATATAATAGGGTAATTCCGTTCCAGTTTTGTGCTGTTATTCCACCGTCACTGATTTGGCTAAATTTCGGGGCTGGTCTATATCAGTGTCTTTTAATACAGCCACATGATAAGCGAGTAATTGCAATGGAATAGTATAGATGATAGGCGCCAAGATTTTATCGACGGTTGGCATTTCTATGATGTGAATACCATGGTCTGTGGATTTCATTTTATCAGTAAAGATATATAGCTCGCCCCCTCGCGCGCGTACTTCATGTAAATTAGATTTTAATTTTTCTAGTAATTCATCGTTAGGTGCAACCGTGACAACTGGCATGTTTTTGTCGACGAGTGCCAGTGGCCCGTGTTTTAATTCTCCTGCAGGATAACCTTCGGCATGAATGTATGAAATTTCTTTTAATTTTAGTGCGCCTTCTAAAGCGATAGGGTACAGCGCACCGCGTCCTAAAAATAAAGCATGTTCTTTATCGAGAAAATGCTTTGCTAAATGGCTAATAGGTTTATCAAGCATGAGTGCAGCCTCAATAGATCGGGGCAAGTTACGTAATTCAGCGATCAGATGATGTTCTTTGTTTTCATCTAATTGATGATATCGTCCTAGCGCAATGGTTAGCATGAGTAGCGCCGTCAATTGTGCTGTAAATGCCTTGGTTGAAGCTACTCCAATTTCAATGCCTGCGCGAGTCATGAAATGTAAGTCAGATTCACGTATTAGTGAGCTTTCGGGGGTATTACATATGGCTAGCGAGCTTAAGTAACCCTTTTTCCTTGTAAGACGTAGGGCAGCTAAGGTATCCGCCGTCTCACCCGATTGGGAGAGCGTGACGAATAAACTATTCGGTGGTACAACGGCTTTTCGATAACGAAATTCGCTGGCTACTTCTACTGAACATGGGATACCTGCCAGAGATTCTAGCCAGTAGCGTGCGACCATGGCGGCATGATAGCTCGTGCCACAAGCGATGAGCTGAACATGTTGTACTTGCTGAAAGATTTTCTTGGCGGGCAAGCCAAACGCACTTTCTAGTAGGGTATTTTTTCCTAAACGACCTTCTAAATGAGTGATAATGGCTTGGGGCTGTTCAAAGATTTCTTTGATCATGTAATGTTGAAATTTCCCGCGATCCATGCTGTCTAGCGTCAGATCAAGTTGATATATTTTGCGCTCCACTTTTTGATTATCTGCATTATAAATAGTGGAAGTATTGCGTGTTATGTCAGCGATATCACCTTCTTCCAAATAAATAAATTGATTTGTTACTGATAATAAAGCAAGCGGATCAGAAGCAAAAAAAGCTTCGTTTTTTTCACTTTTGCCAAGTACTAATGGGCAGCCATCGCGTACAGCAATAAGACGTTCAGGGAAGCGTGTAGATAAAATACCTAGCGCATAAGCGCCTTCTAGCTTGGAAACAGTATGTTGTGTCGCGATAAGCAAATCATCTGTTTTTTTAAGATGATAATGCAGCAAATGCACAACTGTTTCTGTGTCTGTTTCAGAATGAAATAGATAACCTTGCTCAAGAAGGAATTTTTTTAATTCTTCATGATTTTCTATAATCCCATTATGTACCACTGCAATTTCATTGTGTGAAATTAAAGGATGAGAGTTTTCTTCTGAAGGAATACCATGCGTGGCCCAACGTGTATGCGCAATGCCTATGTTGCCATCTATATGAGAGGTATTAACTAGATTTTCCAATTCTCGTACTTTGCCTTGTTTGCGTAAACGTTCTAGTTGGTGGTTTGCATTCAAAATAGCTAAGCCTGCAGAATCGTAACCGCGGTATTCCAGACGTTTTAAGCCATCAATTAAAATTTGTTTAATACTGTATTCTGCTATTGCTCCGACGATGCCACACATATAGTTAAATCTCCCGCGATTCTTTCTTTTTTCTTTGCCATTTAGCAATGCTGCGTTGGTGCCCACGGCACAAAGTTAATTGCTGCGGTGGAGCATCACGCGTTATAGTGGAGCCTGCGCCAATGGTGGCTCCTTCACCAATTATAACAGGCGCGACTAATTCAGTGTTTGAACCGATAAACGCGCCATCACCAATCAGAGTCTTATGTTTATTGGCTCCGTCATAATTACAAGTGATTGTGCCAGCCCCAATATTGACTTCTTTCCCTAATTCGCTGTCACCAATATAGCCTACATGATGAATTTTAGTGTAAGAGTCAATCATACTATTTTTGATTTCAATAAAATTACCAATTTGTACGTGTGATGCGATCTTAGTAGTAGGACGAATACGCGCAAAAGGTCCTACCACACAATGTTCTGCAATAACTGCGCCTTCAATGACACAATTTTCTTTAATTTCCACATAATCGCTTAATATCACATTGCGCAATATTGTATTAGAGCCGATTATACAATGATTACCGATAATGACCTGTCCCTCGAGTATGACATTCGCGTCGATGGTAACGTCTAGCCCTACCGTTAATTCACCTCGCACATCAAAACGGTTTGGGTCAGAAAGAGTTACCCCCTGCTGCATTAATTTCTCGGCATAACGACGTTGATACAAGCGCTCTGCTTGGGCTAGCTGGACGCAGTCATTGATGCCGAGGACTTCTTCATAGCGAGAGGGTGCTTGACTATAAATAGGTACCTTATTTTCTACTGCAAGTTGAATAACATCTGTCAAATAATATTCCTGCTGTGAGTTATGGTTATTTAAATGAGGGAGCCATTTTTTTAAATAACGTGCGGGGATTAAGTAAATGCCGGAATTAATTTCATTTAAGTTGCGTTCAATTTCTGAAGCGTCTTTTTCTTCAACAATGCGTATTATTTTTTGGCCGGCGTCGCGAACGATGCGTCCTAAACCAGCAGGTTCTGGAACTTGGGCAGTGATAATGCCTAGCGCATCAGCAGGGGTCTTGCTAATAAATTGTTGCAAGGTATCAAAGGTAATCAAGGGTACATCGCCGTACAAAATAAGGACGCGATTTTCTAAAGGGATGTGGGGTAACACTTGTAAGAGGGCATGAGCTGTACCCAGTTGCTCTTGCTGTTCGATCCATACTACATTCAATTTTGATAAAGCCTGTTTTACCCTGTCCCCTTGGTGACCATAAACAACAAAAGGAGGCATAGTAGAATCAAGATTGAGTGTATTTTGTATCACATGCTCTAATAGGGGTTTTTTTGCCAAACAATGCAGCACTTTAGGTAATTGTGAATGCATGCGTTTGCCTTGGCCTGCCGCCAAGATAACGATACTAAGGGACATAAGAGAACATATCCTGCTTGCCATTTAAGAGGGAAGATTATACACGATAAATGCAATTCGCCTAGGATCCATTGGCAATTCTACTATGCCGGCTGTAACGCTCTGATTTTCTGTGCTCCGATGCTCATTGACTCGCATGTCAACTGCGCTTCGGTGCTCAAAAATCAAAGCGTTCCACCTCGGCCTAGCGAATT
>JAJNBC010000026.1 GCA_021156085.1 Gammaproteobacteria bacterium
CTCCCGATGGAGTTCGACAAATTTGGCAGGATTGCCAAATTTGATCGCGCTTTAGCGCGATCCCAAAGGGGCGAGGCGCAGGATGCGCCGAGTAATCTCTCCGGGCGCGCCAAATTTTTCAAGGGTTTAAGTGATGTTCACTTAAACCCTTTTTTGTTGGGTGTGCCAAATTTGTACCAACATATCCATGGGTTGGTTCTTGCGAATGGGAATGCTGCGCATCGGCCAAAACGGCAGTCTTGCCATTTTGTGTCCCAAACAATTTTCTGGCGCTTTCTTGAGCTGTTTCTCGTTGCATCTTCATGCTAATTCTTTCAGCAGCATCTTTTAAATGATCGCTACTTAAATGCGCATAGCGTAAGACCATTTCAAAAGAGCTCCATCCTCCAAGCTGCTGTAACTATTGCAAAGAGGTCCCGTTTTGCACATGCCAGCTTGCCCAAGTGTGTCGCAAATCATGCCAACGAAAATTTTCAATTTTGGCGCGCTTTAAAGCGTTTCGCCAAGCTTCTAATGCAAGGCGAAAATTTATACAAAGGGTTTTTTGGGTTAAACGAATTTTTTCTTTATAAAAAATAAATAATGTTATAAATAATTAAAAGAAAAATATAAATTATTGCATTACTATTTCTTACTGCGTGTTCAAATTTTTCTACTGCTAATGCGAAATTGTTTGCATAGAATTGTGGAAAAAAATATTTAACCAATACTTTGTTGAGAAAATTAGAAAAAAAAATAACTCAAGATCAAATATGTGGTGCAAAAGCTATAGGCTAAACTTATTTTGTTTATGTTCATTACAGCAAGTGGTGTAATCAATGCTAGCATTGTTGGGATAATGGCATAATTACTGATTCGCCAAAGCTCCATTACTTTTAAATTAAAATTTTTTTTAATAAAAAAGACTTGAATAGGAATTGCAAGAAATAATGCAATAAGATATAAAAAAAGAAAATTGCTATTCACCAAGGTTATCTTTTATGCATGTAATTTTGAGAAGAGCAATAAACTAATGATAAATAAAAAAGCAAGTATTAAAGAAGTCAAAAGCATTAACTTCACTTTTTTTGCACGATCAAGAAGCTCTGGGTCATTGAGCTTTTTATAGTCATTGTTTAATAGCACAAATAGAAACATAGAGCCATTTCGATTAATTGAGTCAACTCGGGATACTTCTAGCTGGTTAAAAAAATTAGGCTCCTTTTCCCGAATATTTTGGATAAGCTTTAAGAGGTCGCTATTTGCTTTCAAATTCATTAAAAGTGTCGCCAACATTAATATAAACCATATCAAAAAAAATATCATAAATTACTCCATTCTATATGCCCTTTATAATTTAGTGAGCCTTCTACAGACTCACCACCAGAGATAACTCCAAAGGGCATTAAAGTGCTGGTTTGTGTTTCTGGAGAAAATTGATACATTTCTCCCCCGCCTATAACAGTTCCTGGAATAGTGCCTCTTACAGAGGCCTCAGCATAGAAACCATCTGATCAAAGGGCCTCCATAGGGTGTTTACAATTAATACAATAGACATAAGGATTTATTTTCGCTTCTACCAACTTTGATTTTAACTCTACAATATTCATTAAAGCCTCCTTAAAAAACCTTGATTTATCAAATTTTCGACTGTATCAGGTAATATATGCTGTATGCCCATCCCAGATTATCCAAAACCAGCGCAGCCGTAATAATTCAAATAATAAAGAAGCAGGTTTACCGAAATAGTATTTCAATTTAACCTTGCGAATTTAGTAGCCTTAACTTATTAACCCATTTTTTCTAGTATTTAACCTGCTCCCAAAGACCGTAAAAAGGCGGCTCTGGTGCTTTTAAGCGCCAGATATTCCCTGTCGATGTTTCCTTAAACCATTTCCCCTCATAAATCTCACCTTTGCCATAGCAAGGGTCCATAGTAATTTGTATTAAATCCCCAGATTGGCACAACCTATTAACATATTCAATAAATCTTTTATACTCACCAGGAGATGAGAGGCCATGAATTTCTTCAAGTTCAATATTTGATTACTGCATAAAAACCTCTTTTAACGATAGTTATGGAATATATATTTGACTTCCGCCGTCAACCAGTCCTCGCTGCCCTGCAGCTGCACCTTCGTATACTTGAGTACCCGCTGGAAATACTCTTGAATAGGTTTGAACTGCAGTATTGCCCCAATTTTGATCAAGTGCCAGATCAATAACTGATTGAAGAGGGCCTTTAAGTTGTACTGCCGTCCAAAAATTACCTAATGCGTTGTCATTATCTGCTGTAACGCGCCAGAATATTGTAGCTTGGTCAAGCACTCTCCCAACATAGCTACCACTTCTAAATGTATTAGCAATATCAGCGCTAAGAGGACCTTCTACCAATGGCCCATATAAATCTCCAGCGCTGCTCGCTGCATCTATTGTTAAAAAAGACGACGCAGCAGTAAATCCCGCAGCACCTCCAGCAACAGCAATCCCGAAAGTAGCGGCGCATCCTCCTGGATCCGCATTGCATGCTGTAGAAATTTGTTGCCACTGCTCATGAAAACATGCGTTAAACATTTCACCAAAGGCAGATGTCATCATACCATTTTCAAAGTTACCGCCGGTAGCTGCTGCAACTGTACCACCTACAACTCCTGCAGCAAGGCTGCGTGACATATAGGTGCCCCAGCCTTCGCCATTAGTAGGTATTTTACTTATCTCTTAATAATCCTTTCAAAATAGTATATTGATCAATTCATTCCGTCTTTCATAAGGCAATATTGCTCTATAGAGTTTTTACAAGTAATAATAGGCATAAAAACTTATAGGAGTTTCTACTAGCTTTATTGCTTTAATAGTCATAGCAATGTGTTTTGATAATTCTATAAATCGCCGACAAAGTCTGGTTTAATTTTCTTATATTCTAGCGCGAGCGATATATTATGAATAATTTCTTGCTTTTCTTCTGGCGAAACAGGGGTCTTTTGTCCTCGCTCATCAGTCCAAAACTTTATGGAATCAGTGTATATTGCAAGATTATAAGGGTTAGTTTCGCTATGAACCAGCATCTCTGAGTCCACTTTAATATATTTATCTTCTTTAAAATATTTAATATTCCCAGCTCGCTGAGGAATGATTTGCACAATCCACCCCTCGCTGCTATGTATGTAGTTTGCCCTTGGTTCATTTAGTACCATATTTTAAAGTCTCCTTTATATACTCTATGTGGGATTCTATCTGTTACAGTAGGATTATTAACTAACGCGGTTCTTTCAACATTGAGACATATACTACCTGAGCCCATCATATTAATAAATTTATCACCATGATAGTATTTGATAAACTCTGATCTCCTAGAAATAATTTCTACCGCACGTCCATCATCACTTTGAAAAAACTCTTGTGTGACCCTGCAAAATTTATCTATACTTTTCCCATGTATACAATGCCTATTATTTTTTGCGTGTAGTAGGATCTTGTATGAGCTTATTGTAAAAATATTCACACGCTTCAGACTCCTTCTGAAAAGTTACCTCATTCCTCTTAACACCTCTCTCAGAATAATATACTGACCAAATATTGCCTTCTTTTATAAGGCAATATTGTTCCATAGGGTTTTTACAATTTATACAGTACGCTACAGGCATAACCTTCGCCTCTATCAGTTTTAGCTTTAGCTCTTTTACTCTTTTAATATCCATTAAGTTTTCCATTGCGCTATGCAGCGCATACTATATTTTGTTTCAAGGTATCCGAATGTTAGGCTCCTAATAAAAGAGACACTATGTTATAAGATAACGTTATTTATTTAGCTAATCTGAATCAGCTTCATAAAAAGCATCGCCGATATCAGTTTGATAACAGTCTAAATTTAGTAAAGCATGAATTAAGGAATTGGTATCTCGTGCAGCATTGTTTCCCAATAGGAGTTTTTTCCATGGGGTAGTGTTACCTCAGTTATATATCTATTATTGTTCACTTGATTAATTTTTATTATCAATAGCTTTCTCTAAATCCCATTATTTATAGGTATGAGTTGTAGTTTTTTTTCTAAATTTTTTCTAGCTCTATTTTATAATAAGAACTAGTCGAATTAAAAAGTTTTCAAGTTGAACCAGGGACTACAGCATGGAATATTAAAGTCAATATACTTTATAGGCCGTATACTTAAGTTGTAGTGCTACTAGCTAACGCAATTGTCATAAAATGAAAAAAAACGGTAAGTGAGAGGATTAGCAAGATAAACACAATAGAGGCAATAAAGAAAGTTCTCCGTATATTTGTGCATGCTTTAACTACTGATATACTTTTAAGCCTTTTGTAATCACCAGAGATGATAAAAAGAATAAACTGCGTGTCATCGATTCTAGTCATTAAGTTATAGCGAGCTCTCTGTTTTAAGAAGTCTGGTTCAGTCGCTTTAACCTGCTTACAAATATCCGCTGCTTTTTTAAGTGTATGTAGGATTAACCCCCCAGATACAACGAGTACAAAAATAATTAAAAATTCTATTATCATTTTAGCTTGTCCTTATCAAAACTAGTTGACAAATTTATGAATTGAAGACCAAGAATAGAGGGAAGATGTATACCCCAAAGAGTTTTCAAGGGCAGCTCCTCGTCCTGGTACAGCAAAATAAGCAGAGCTACCAAGCCCACTTTCACTGAAGTTTATAGCCCCTCCATAAACAATCGATACAGTTAATGGAAGAGTTAGAGAAATTCTATTTGTAATTCCTTCAGGATCATTTCCAATTGAAGCTTCTGCCGCTGAGCTCCATGATATACCCTCACCTAAACCGGCGCCAATATAAAATTTTATCCCTTGTGGGCTTACGGTTCCAGCCACATCAACACCAACTATATCTGCAGCCTTAAATTCAAAATTTATATCTCCGTGCTCTCTAGCATACTGTTCAAGCTCTGTAACTCTGGCCTGTAGCTCTTCTTTTAGCTGCTGATTTTGAGACTGTTCATGAAGGAAGCTATTAAACATTTCACCAAATGCAGATGTCATCATACCATTTTCAAAGTTACCACCGGTAGCAGCAGCAACCGTGCCACCGACAACTCCCGCTGCAAATCCTCTTGACATACAGGTACTCCAGCTGTCACCGGTTGTGGGTATTTTGCTTATCGGGCCAGATAAGGCTTGCGAGGCTGCTGCACTTAAGAAGCCATTTTTAAAACTACCTCCCTCGATTACATTAAGGGCGCCACCAACTTCACCATGTACTAGTGATGAGACAGCCCAATGATCTTCTTCCCAATTTTGGCAAGGGTACTCCATTTGCGATTGCAAAAAATTACCTGTTTCAACCCAAGCATATTCACTAATGGCTGTAAATGCAGCTGTTTTTAGCGCAAAACCTATATTACCTGTTTGCGCATAACTTACTGCGGCATTAAATGTAGCCGAAACAGCAATACCTGCGGGTCCTAATGTAGCAACTGCAAAGGCTGCAACAGCAAGCTCTAAAATCTGAGAAACTACTGGCATTTTTAGTACTTGCGCAATAGGGTGGAATACATCTTTCAGCACGTTTGCAATATCATGCCACAGGTCACTAAACCAACTGAAACCGCTGGGGTCTACGGCTGCAATGGGGTTGTTGTTGCAGTAGCTATAGCGGTTTAAGCATTGACTATTGCTGGGGTCTTGGATGACGGGGTCAGCGCTTAGGAATCGGCCTAAGTGCGGGTCGTACATTCTGCCATTCATGTGGATGAGATCAATGCCGCCGGCGTTGACTTCTTCTTGGCCGGTGAAGCCATAGCGGGTGATGCTGGTGCGGTCTTGTGGGTTGATATCGCCGACTTTGCTGGTGTTGCGAGAGGTTGTAACTGTTGTGTTTGCCCTCACCCCTGGCCCCTCTCCAGCAAGCGGGCGGGAGGAGGCTTGGGTTGCATCCACTAATTGTTGTTCCCCAAAAGGATCGTAGTGGAAGCGTTGTACCACGTTACCGTTTTGATCAGTCACAACGCTCGTGGAACCGATATTATCTTTGAGAATATCGTACGTGGTGCGGTTGCCTTGATCATCAAGGATTAATTCGGCATCGCCAATATAATTTTTAAACGTATTGGTGATTTTTCCAGTAGCATCGGTGGTGGTATCGATTTCCATGCCATCCAGATAGAGGGTGGTGGTTTTAGTTGTGACCAATTGATGCGTGGTAGGGTCAGGGGCTGTCACTTGATCTTGGCGCATGAAGCGTTTGCGATCGGCATTGTAGTAAAAGTTTACCGTGCTTGATGTTTGCGCTTTGTCATTAGTTTGCGTGATAGTTTTAGGGACATCGAAACTGGTGTAACTAATATTTCTGGTTGTCGTGCTGCCATCTTGTAACTGCATGACCGCTTGGGTTTGATTGCCATTGGCATCGTATTGGAATTGGTCGGTTTCACTGCCACCGCCGATGCTAGTGACGGCATGGGGGCCGGCATTGTTTTGTGCATAGGTGTAATTGCCAACATCGCTTTTCGTTTTGATATTCCCTAAATCATCGTAAGCATAATTTAAATTGGTGGTTTGGCCGCTGTGCGCATTGTCGACGGTTTGATCTTGGGTAAGGCGGTTGAGATCATCGTATTGATAATTGTCTTGGACGTTTAAAACTTTATCTTCTTTTGCTTGGACATTGCCGATTGCATCGTAGGTATAGTTAAGATCTTGAAGGGGGCCTGTATCTTGTAATGGTGCTGGCTTCGCCCCTTCGCCCCCGGCTCCTCTCCCCGTTGAGGAAAGGGGAGTTAACATCGCATTTACTTTGGCGACGCCGCTATTGTCGGCATTAGGATTAGTGCTGGCTTTGGCGTGAATGTCTAGCTTCCATTGATTTTGCTTTTCTTGTTCATGCGCAAGTGTTGGTAATAATTGGCGTTCTAGTTGTAAGCCTGTGCTAGCGTTGGTTTGGATATTAGTTAAGAAATTAGTTTTGGGGTCATAAGTGTAATTCGTGGTTAAGCCATTACTATGGGTGACCGAAGTGACATGACCTGCGGCATCCATACTGTTGACCGTGGAATAGGTCAGGCCCGTTTTATTATCGATCACTTTCAAGGCATAACCCAAGGCATCGTATTGATTAGTGAGGCTGACGTTGTCCGGGTAAGTGACTGTTGATGGACGGCTGTTTAGGTCATAGCTAGTCGTAGTTGTGTGGTTTTGACCTTGCATACTGATGGTGGTGGCGCTTAAGCGGCTTAGCTCATCGTATGTATAGGTTTTGCTGTAATCGATGAGGTTATCTTTGGCCGCGTTTAAGCGTTGGACAGCATTAGGAGTACTAATGCGAATATTTGTGGGAAGGTTATTTACTTTTGGTTTATCGAAGTTTGATGAATCTGTTTTATGCGCAAGTTCATCTTGTAACTGCTGTTGAAAAGTTTCATTTGCGTTCGAAGTTTTGGTGTTGATAAGTTCGCTGGCGCTTGAGGGTTGCGAAGGTATCGCAAAATTACTCACACCATTTTCACTTGCCAATTTACCAATACCGTGAGGCGCGGTGTCATATTGCCAAGTGCTACTGGTAGCATTGGGTGTGTTGGCATTATCGGTTCTGGCGACCATGCGGCCTAGGACGTCGTAGGTGAAGGTGGTGGTTTGATGATTGGCATCGGTTTGGCTGAGTAATTCGCCGAGTGCATCATAACTATAGGTGCTATCGCCACGATCCACATCATGCATACTTACTTTGTGGCCGAGGTTATCGTAAGCCATCGTGCTGATATGACTTACGCTATCGGTTAATTGAGTTAAATCATTGAATGCGTCATATTGGTAAGCTGTCGTGTGATTTTCTGAATCGATGACGTTCAGTAAATTGCCACGTACATTGGTTGTGCGGGTGGTGGTTTGGCCTTTGGCATTCGTGGTGGTCGTGGTATAACCATTGTAACTTTGCGTCACACTCGTACCATCGGGATTAGAAGTTTTCGTGACGCGGCCTAAGTCATCATATTGCATCGTGGTTAAATAAATTTGATCACTGGGGGTGCCCGCATAAAACGGTAGCGTTTTACCCACGGTCCTACCCACTTGATCATAATTGGTCATTTGCCAAATCCATTTCGAATCACCGCTTTGACCGGCAAAGCCTTGCATGGTTTGGGCGATTTCTCGATCCAGTTCATCGTGATACGATACTTTGGTCGGCATACCGGCTTGGGTTTGAATCACTTCATACACGCTGCCTTGAGGGGCTGCGGTATCGGTGCTTGCCCATTGGTATTGGATGTTGGTAATCGTTTTATCCGGGTGCTGAACTTGCGTTGTTCGACCAAAGCTATCGAGAGTATTGATTTCCGTTAAACCATTGGGATCCGTCACTTGAGTGATAGCCCCAAAGCGTGGATCGACTTGA
>JAJNBC010000001.1 GCA_021156085.1 Gammaproteobacteria bacterium
TTGCTCTTCACAGAAGGGTTTCTAGAAATTAATCATTAGCACCTTCATTATATTGTATTTCTGACAGAGCGTGCAATTACCAATTCGGCTTCTCCCGTATTGGAAGCGGAGATTGCTTGAGTAGAATTGGGTGGCTTAGCAAAATGGTTCCCATGATAAAAAAAGCCTCCCATAAAAGCTGATACATGGTCGCAAAAGCTCATCGATGTTTTTCTATGTAATGCTTCAATATTATTTGCACCGTGATTATTATCATTATGAGGTGCAGAATCAGTATTTACAGGAGGAAGTAAAGGATCTCTTTCATTTCCTCTATTTTCATTAGGTACTTGGTTAGGATCTTTTCTATCAGGTTTATTATATTTATCATTCGGGCAGCAATCTAATATTTTTTTAAGAAAATGCCTGAGGATAAGAGTAATCATCACCGTGGCCGTCGATTTATGGTAATTATCTATATCTGGCCTATGAGCTGTGAGATAACAAAAAGTGCCTAATGATAAAAAAGGGCCTGCTGCACAATCTACAAAAAGATTAGTTATCATATGATTATCAAAGTGCACTTTGTCGGAACGATCAAATTTTTGAATGACTTCCGAAAAAATTATAGCCACCTCACTAATAAAACCGGATATTACTCCCCATACCAATACTGTATCTGCATTAATACGTAGATTAGCTTGTGTCACCATTAAATTCATAAGTGCAATAAACACAGCTTCGTAAAGAACGTCTCTTCCTTGCTGCAACGCCGTATATTTTAAGGAACGGTTTTCATGAATTTTTTGTTCAAAATGATTGGCACACATGCCCAATGTGGCTAGACGGCTTAAACCAGAAGCCGCCCCGGCGGTGGCTCTAATGAGCATGGGACACTCCGGTAACAAATGTGTGAGCGCTTGATATTTAGCTAGTCCCGTAACAAATGCATTTAACATAGACATCATCAAAAAGCTTACTGCGCCTGCTTTCCAAGCATATGAAAAATCATTTTTTATCCTGGAAGATATTATCTCGGTAGGTCGTTCGATAAGTTCCAATAACATGTGTCCTTCATGTACCAGATACATAGATGCGCATACGACGGATAAAAACTCTAACCCGTATTGATAGCCATCCGGGAAAAGATGATCAATTTCCTGATAAAAAAGAGAAAACTCTCCAAGTGCTGCGGTACAGAGGACAAAATTAATGAAGCCGTCTCCGCCGAGGTTTTGAATAGCATGTTCGATTGGACCGAAAATGGTGTCCGTATCGCTATTATAAAATAAAGGGACAGGATGAGTCTGGGAGGCAGCTTCTGCTAATTCGATGCCTCCATGAAAAAATTCTTGAATGCCCCCCAAGGTAGATAATATTAAAAAAATAGAAAAAGGCAAAGCAGTGACTGCGCCTGGTCCATTTTTTTCTATATAATCTTCTTCATGGCTCGCATAATAAATGAATCCATGGGCTACACCTACTCCGATCGCTGCGAGGGTGGCCGCAATAATAGGTAAAATCTTATTATCTGCTTGAGAGATAGTATTGATAGATTCTTTTACTTCGCTATTTCTATTGAAATTATAAGCATACTCTGGGAAAAGAGAGAGGAAATTAATAATATAAAAAACTATTTCAATGAGTGTAAGCTGTTGACCGTATTGCTCTTGAAAAAATTCTTCTAGTTGGTGTCCTCTTACAGCAAATCCATTGAATGCGCTGATGATAGAAATGATGGCGGATAAAATTTCTTTGCTACTGCTCTCATCCTGTTTTTCTTCTTCTTGCTTATGATCTCTGTTATTCATAATGATCTCTCTAACTTGCAGCGGATTAATAATCATGAACTATTTTTTAAAAAATAAGAGAGCAGACTTTAGCAAAGAAAAGAAAATAAAAATGTAAGCCACATGAAGAATTTTTGTGAGACTTTAACAAGTAATTTTGTGCTCCGCTGCGCAGTACGGAGTGCCTATTATTCTCTTGCTTTCTCTGTAGGGGAGGCGATTTCTTGGTATTTTTCAGGAGTAGGCGGGTGCTTTCTCCTTTCTATCGAAGAGCGCAAGGGGCAGGCGGGTAAAAAAAATTACTCGCTATTTTTACCTAATTCCCTTATGCTTGCCGTTTAGTTAAGATGGTTACTTTTATATGCCCTCACTCCATCCTCATGATACGAATGCAGGCCATGCTATTGCGTCTGGGACAAAAATCAACGATAAATGGCACTTGCGTTTTTTTTCGTATCTCTATTCTTATTTTCTTGCAAACAAGAGATCCATTGTACTCTTTTTATGTGTGGGGACGCTTTCTGCCGCAGTTAATTTTTCTTCATTTACTTTATTATGGAAGCTAGTCGGCTTAAATTATCAAATTGCACTTTCGGTAGCGTATGTTTTGTCTGTCACGGTGCATTTTATTGCTAATCGATGTTTGACTTTTCAGAGTCATCATATTCACTTTTTGCTCCAAATGCCTCGCTATTTAACTATGATTTTTATTAATTACCTTATTACGCTGGGTATTACCCGGACTGTAGTGGAGCTATTGCATGTCACTCCTTATTTAGGTCTCTTGCTTGCAATTGGAGTCACGATGAATACAAGTTATCTTATGCTGCGTTATTGGGTATTTCCGCGTTTGATGTAAAAAAATTAACTCCGATTAGAATTAAATATTGCTGTTGACTCCAGGAATTTCTTGATAGCCATATAGCTTCGGGATAGACTGTCTTCCTTTAAAAAGAGCCTGGATAAATATCAGCAGGCTAATACGTGGTTAGGTAGGATTGTAGATACATGACTGATCAAATAGTTGTCGCCCGGCTTTACAAAACAATGCTCCTTATTCGTCAGCTCGAGTTAAGGATTGCCGAAATTTATCATACCGATGCGATTAAAAGCCCCGTACATTTGTCAGTGGGCCAAGAATCTATAGCTGTCGGAGTTTGTGATCCCCTCGAAAAAGACGATATTGTGTCGAACACTTACCGTTGTCATGCTACTTATATCGCCAAAGGCGGTGATCTTTTTGGCATGATGGCTGAATTATATGGTAAATCAACGGGTTGCGCGGGTGGCAAAGCTGGTTCAATGCATTTAGTGGATATTAAAAATGGAGTGATGGGTGCGTCAGCTGTTGTAGGCACGACTATCCCTGTAGCTACAGGTTATGCTTTAGCAATGCAAAACGAAGCAAAAATGACGGGCCGTCAACGGGTTGTTGTTGCATTATGCGGTGATGGTGGCACAGAAGAAGGGTGTTTTTATGAATCCATTAATTTTGCTGCTTTACGCAAGTTGCCTATCATTTTTATTTGTGAGAATAATCGATTAGCCATTCATACTCCTTTAGAGAAACGGTGGGCGACGAATCAACTTTGCGAACGCATGTCCACTTTTGGTATTCAAACACATAAAATTGATGATGCGGATGTTTTTAAAATTCGCGATACCATGATTAACGCCTTGGCAGAGATTCGGCACGGTACATCCGGGCCTATTTTTATCGAGTGTGCAACGTATCGCTGGCTTGAACATGTAGGACCTCTGGATGATCATTACGATGATTATCGAGATAAAAACACTTATCAACTATGGCAAGACAACGATCAAATTTCACGTTTGGCTCGTATGCTAGATGATCAGGTGCGTATGGAAATCGAAAAAGAAGTGACATTGACGATAGCACAAATAGAAAAGTATGCAGAAGAAAGCCCTTATCCAGCTGCTGAGGAGTTATATACGCATGTTTACGCAAGCTGAAGAAATAAAAGCTCATGCAGGACCACAGAAAACAGGTACACGCCTGATTCGTTATGTGGATGCATTGCGTGAAGCATTTGAGGAAGAAATGGCGCGCGATCCTAAAGTATTTTTATTTGGTTTAGATGTGGATGATCATAAAGGTATTCAAGGTTCTACTGTTGGCTTACAAGAAAAGTTTGGAAAAGATCGGGTATTTTGTACTCCCTTATCTGAAGACGCCATGACCGGCGTAGCGATAGGGGCAGCCATTGCTGGATATCGTCCTATCCATGTTCATATTCGTATGGATTTCATGTTGCTTTGCATGAATCAATTAGTGAATATGGCTGCTAAGTCACACTATATGTATAACGGACAAGTGAAAGTGCCCTTGGTGGTGCGCACCATGATTGGCCGTTCATGGGGGCAGGGAGGGCAACATTCTCAGGCATTGCATTCTATGTTTATGCATGTGCCAGGTTTAAAAGTGGTAGCGCCAGCCAATGCACATGATGCCAAAGGATGTATGATTGCAGCGATCCGGGATAATAATCCCGTCATTTTTATAGAACATCGGTTGCTTTATTCAACCGAAGGTTATGTACCCACGCAGCCTTATGCTGTTCCTCTGGGTAAAGCACGTATTTTAACGGAAGGTAGTGATATTACTATTGTGGCTGTATCACATATGGTGATGGAAGCCTTGCGTGCAAAAAAACATTTAGAAGCCATAGACATCCAGGCTGAAGTTATCGATCCTGTGACACTGTGGCCGCTTGATATGGATACGATTATGGCATCCGTCAAAAAGACGGGCCGTTTATTGATGATAGATAATGCATGGTTAACTTGCGGGGCGAGCAGTGAAATATTGACCCGTGCGATGGAAATTTGCCAAGAAGAAGCCATTTCAATGCCTGCACTTGCACGCATGGGGTTTGCGCCTACCACTTGTCCCACCACGAGACCGCTTGAAAATTTATTTTATCCTGATGGCCGTACGATTGCTGTGAAGGCATACCAAATGATTAAAGGGAAACAGGCTAAAGGGTGGGAGCCGCCGGTAAGTGCAAAAACAGAAATTGATGCGTTTAAAGGGCCGTTTTGAATTTGTTATAGTTAAACCCGATGTATAAAAAATATTGCCAATGGATGAAGCAAGGAGCAATGCATGAGATTTCAACTATCAAAATTATGGAATCTCTTTAATCCTGCAACGAAAATAAAATTGGCGGACAATCTACCCTTAACTAAAACTGAAACAGAGTTTATTAATCCAAATAAACAAACTAAAATCATTTACTCTTTGGATTATAAAAATGATTGTTTAAATATAATCTTTCCAGGGACGCATGGATAAATTGAATGAGAGAGTTTAATACTATATGAATAAAAATAGACAGATTAAATATTTGTCTCCCGATGCTCTCTATGAGCAGATTAAACAGTTTACTTCAGGAATGATAGTGACAAAAGGTGCCTTTGAAGTGATTGTGGAGAAATGTACTTTAGAGGATGTAGAGTGGAATCACATGGATCAATTGCATCGGCTTTCTATTCATAATACGTACGAAAAGGGAATTCGCATTGCAACGGGCCACGATTTTGCAGTTTCTTTGACTCAATGGAAAAATTGGCCGTTTTTTATTACTGTAACTGATGTTTACGTGGCAAAAGGATTATTTTACCAATCGCTTACTCTAGCCGGCGTTGTTTTTGTTCATTCTATTATTTCTCTTGAACAAATAAATGATACGGTAAAACTAAAAGACGAATGGTTTATTGCTTCACATAAATTATTTAAATTACTTCATAAGCCGTTAAATAAAAAACTTTATAAATTAAATGCTCGTTTGCAACAAGAAGATGAGCAAATCCGACAAGGACGTTTTGAATTGAGGAAGCAAGGATACCACTTCAAGACAGATTGCCCGGACTACCATAATTCCAATTTGTTAGGAGCGAATACAATTTATCCTGTTTTAGAAGCTGACGCTCATTTTTCAGTAGAAGGTCTTACTGAAAAGCCGATGTTGGTAGAAGCAGCTAATTTAAAATTTATCGCGAGCAAAAATAACGAGGATACTTATTTTATCTGGCCCGCCACCTGCCCCCATGAAGGGGGGCCGTTGATTAAGGGGACATTTTGTAAAGCAAAGGCCATTTGTCCGTGGCATGGGTTACATTTTAAAGCGATTGAATTGTCTGAAGCGTATCCGTTTGGATCAAGATATGGATTTGCATATGAATTGGTGGGGAAGAAGGTTTACATTAAGCAAAGCCTCCCTCCTGAAAGAAACATAACCGTGGTAGAACAGGTTGATTTCATTAGTGCTTGATAGTTGAGATGACTGCATAGATTTTTGGAATCTGATGGAAATAACCTAGTAGGTGCTTGTTGTGGGTATATTGGCATGAAGAAAAATTTTTTTTTTCAAAAAAAAGCAATACTTACTTTTATGGAAATTTCTTTTTTTCCTCTTTTTTTTACGGTGATGTGGTTGCTAAAAAATACCCAATTACCTGCCTCTGATGCGGCGTCTTATTTATTGACGGCGATAGAACATCATAAACATTTTGAGCATAGAGGTTTTTGGAGCTGTGCCTATAGTTGTTATGTACATAGAGGTTGGCGCCCTATTTTTTTTCCCGTGTTGTTATCGCCTTTTCTTATTATTTCCTTTGGTAATTTGCTCATTGGAGTAGGACTTTTCGCCCTCAGTTGTGTCGTAGCTACCGTAATTTATGTTTATTTACTTTTAAGGCTTCAGCTCGATCGCTTATCAGCCATAGTGGTGACTAATTTAATTGGATTGTTACCTTTGCTTCAAACTCAAATAGTAGAGTTCTATGCGGAAAGTGCCTTATTTCCTTGTATTATTGGAGGTGTTTATCATCTCATTCAATCTAATTATTTCCGTCATCGTAAACATGCTATTTCTTTTGCAATTTGTTTAACATTGGCGATTATTATCCGACCCGTTGAAGCAGTGACGCACTTAATTTTTGTATTAGGGCTCTTCTTTTTTTTGGGATGCTATAAGAGAATCTTGAATGTAAAACAGATTATCGTCGTACTGACACTGGCTTCTGCTGCGTTATCGGTGTTTTTAGCAGCCTGTTTATGGAATCCCACCCAGTTTATTGATATGCGTATGACGATGCTATTACATTATCTATTCATAAGCGCTGTGGTAAGTACGCTATTCTTTTATTTAGTTTTTGCACTGCTTTCAATAAAAAAAAATAAAGTTGTAATTAAAGCAAATGTGGTCCCTGTTTTTTTTATCTCATTTTTATTGGTGATTTTGTGGTTTTTTCCTTATGCATCTAAAACCGCTGAATGGATATATAGAACTTCTATAGGTGATGTCGCTATGGCAACTACCCGTTTAGTTAGCCAAAAATTTCCAATTTGGGCTGAATTAGTGCTTCAAACAGATGCAGAAGGAAGAATGATTGTTTTAGGTGCAGCCTTGCTTGCTATTGCAGGGGGGGTATTGGCTTGTATGCAACATCAGCCAAAAGTATTTTATTCACTCCCTGTTATTTATTTGCTTTTAGTCATTCCTTTTCCACTATTTGAAGTTCTTTTTACAGTACAGGACATTAATCGTAAATTATCTATTGCTTTTCCTGCTTTGATCATGGCTATGTTAATAGTTGGGTTGTATAAAGGGAGTTTCTGGGTAGTACGCTTTAGTTCTGCTGTATTGTTATTAATAGGACAGTTTTCCCTACTTATGGTAGGCACATTCAGCAAGGTGCCCTTTGATCCTTTTCTTAAAAATATGATGGGATATTCCATGCCACGTCCTATTACTATTTATCCTAATCCTCATGGTATAGTAGAGAAATTTCTAACTAATCAAGCGAAAAAATATCAATTAAGAAATATTGCAATTGCAGTTAACCCAAATACAGTAGGGCCTATAGACCCTTTTCTTCTGAGTACGATGGTCCACGCATCAAAAAATGCTTATTCTGTCCCGTATGCTTATTTTAGTACTTTTTCACCTGCTAATCCGTTGAAACTTAGTCATAATAAAGAAGTGGATGCATTATTTTTATCAGACGCTTCCGAAAATATGGGGATTTCTATGTTGGCCGCTTCAGCCTATTCTAAAAAATATGCCAGCGAAAAAAATCCTAGTTTAAAGACATTTTATGAATTTTTGCTTTTTTATTCTCAAAACAAATTATCCGATATTGGCTGGAAATTGGGGCCGTGTATTATGATAAAATCTCCTTCCCCTGCGGATGGCTTAAAGAAAATGGATTATTTGGGATGTTTATTATTACCTCAATAGTAGCCTTATAAAATACGAGATTATGATGTGAATAGAATTTCTAAAAAATTTCTGTTTTCTGAGATGCAGTGCATTATATTCGCACTTATTTTGCCTTTAATGTATGCTGGACTATGGCTTTTTCTAAATACGCAGCTTCCGGGTAATGATGCTGCAAATTACTTAATGACTTCGGTTGATATTTTCCACTCTTTTAAAGACCATGGTTTCTGGCACGGTATAGGAAGCGCTTATTTTCATAGGGGCTGGCGGCCTATTTTTTTTCCATTATTTGCCGTACCTTTTTTGCTTATTTTTCAGGGGAATTTATATTTTTCTTATACAGCAGTAGCCATGCTTTGCATGATAGCGAGCGTTATTTATATTTATTTATTTTTTAGATTGCAACTTGAGCGATTTTCTGCGGTTATTGCTACGAGCTTGGTGGCATTATTGCCTTTTCTCCAAGCGCAAGCGCTTATGTTTTACGCAGAAGCAGCTTTGTTCCCATGTGTTATCGGATGTCTTTATCATTTAATTAAATCAGATTACCTACGTAATAGAAAACATGCGTGTGGTTTTATGATTTTATTAGCGTTGGCATTCGCTATTAGGCCTGTTGAAGCTGTAACGCATTTTATTTTTGTATTTATTTTGTTTTTTTTCTTAGGATATTATCGGTCACACTTTTCTATCAGACAAATTATATCTGTCCTAGCAATTAGTTTAACAATGTTATTTGGTATGTTTTTATTAGCTGTGCTCCCTTATATTCATTTCGTACCCGTGCATAATATAGATGATGGCGGAGTTCTAGATAAAAAAATGGCAAAAATGATTCACTCCGGATTAATTGGAGTAGGAATCAGCGCATTGTTGATATGGGTCATTCTAGTATTGTCTAGGGCGAAAAAAATTGGATATTATGTTTTGTCAAGCATAGAAAAGCACTCTCATAAGACTTTGCTAGTTCCGGTTTTCTTTATAGCATTGATGCTCGTGTTTATCTGGTTTTTACCAGCAGGGTTTGAAACATTCCAGTGGGTATACCGTACTTCGCTTGGAGATGTGGCAAGCAGTACGGGATCATTAACAGGGTCCCATTTTTCTTGGGATGTATTGCAAATATATATTCGCGCCGAAGGTATTTTACCGGTTATTGGAATTATTTTAATTGCAGTTATTGCATTTTTTTCTCTTTCTCATTTGCAGAAGCGTTCTCTTGCTTTATCACATCCTTTTATTTTTTTGTTACTTTTAGCGCCTTTTCCTATTTGGGAAGCATTTTATACTGTTCAGATTGTGACACGTAAATTATCCATTGCTATCCCTGCTATGTTGATGGCTTTTTTATTACTTGCTCTTTCGCGCGGTCGGGGCTGGTTTTTCCGTATAGTAAGCATTGCTTTTTTGACATGTATGCTGTTTGGCCTAAATATTTTTTCAATATTTATTGCACCCTCTCAAAAAACTAACTCCCTTATAAAAAATACGGTGGGTTATTTTGTGCCTGAACCTGTGAAGTTGAGGCCTAACCCACATCATATTGTGATTGATTTTTTAACCACACAGGCGGCGCGCTATCACTTAACTTCTATTGCGATGGAACTTAATCCTGGTACACCTGATGCGAGGCACCCCCTAGAAGCGGAGCCTGTCGATCCATTTTTGATAAGTACGATGGCTGTGGCATCCAAACAGCCCTATTCTGTATCTTATCCTTATTTTAGTGTTTATTCACCAAATAATATTCGAGATATGGCCAGCAAATATGACGCTGTTTTTCTATTTGGCCTAGCGAATGAAATGGTTATTTCGAAGACGGCTGCCCAAGCTTATTTCAAGCAGTATATTGCTGAGAAGAATCCTAGCCTGAAAACTCTTTATGAATTTTTAACGTATTATTCAAAAAATAAATTAATCGCCAAGAAGTGGATAGTAGGCCCTTGTATCAATATCAAAACTGAAAAATATGAAGATTATCGTGGATGCTTATTGCTGCGTCGGACATAAGCATTCAATGACGTTAATTTATAGGGCATAACATAAATTTTTTTAGTGACTAAGTTTATGTCATCACGTTACGTATGGTTTAACAAATAAAGTGCAGAAGGTTGGCGACTGCCGCTATTGTAAAAACAATAGGTAGCTATGCGGGGTGGCAGGCACTAGATTTCGGAATGTTATCCCAAAGTTGATTTAACTGATTTTGCCTCCAGAAGGGCATTTTTCTTTAATAGGCGGCTATCAAAAATGAAAATAGCTATGCCAGGTAAATAGCATAAAATTCCAATTACTCTATAAGCTAGAAAAATGGTGGCATAGGTTGTGATGGTGCCGGGGTTTAATAGTAATATGATATTCGCGAATGCGGCTTCGCCTATTCCAAACCCGCCTGGAGCTATGGGTATTAAATTAATAAGTTGTGTTATTGAGGCTGCAATCATATAGTCAAATAAAGAAATAGTGGGAAAATGCATCATTTTTGCAATTAATGCGCAGGTTAGTACAATTAAGACTTGAATGATCACGGAGGCTATCAAACAGTTAAAGATAATTTGCTTGGAATGGCGATATACACGCACAGCCTCTAGTAAAGACAATCCTGTTTTTAGCCATTTTTTATCTGAAAAACGATTGCAGAACCATTTAGTTAAACCGAGTTTCGGAGGAAGAAGCACAGAGACAAGAAATAATATTAAGAAGCTGAGACAAAACGCTAAACATATAAAAATAAAATAAAAAGGGGTATTGTGTTGAGAAAGCAAGCTTAAGTGGAGTAAGGAGCATAAACCAACAGCAATGAATATGCCTATTAAACCTGTTATCCTATCAAATAAAATGGATAACATAACAGCACTGCGTTTATCTGTTTTTTTAAAAAGAAAATAACAACGAAAAAAATCTCCCCCCACGCCGCCTGGCAGTAAGTTATTAAAGGCAATGCCAAGATAAGTGGGAATAAGAGTGTGTTGAAAATCCAAAGAAATTTTTTGTGCTTTGTTTAACTGATACCAACGCCATGAACTGAGAATGACCACGGAAAAATAAAGCAAGATAGTACAACATAGTGGTAAGGGAGAGTATAATAGTTGCGGAAGCAGACTGAAATTTAGCTTGGAAGTTTTGGTAAGAAACCAAAGTAGAAATATAGAGACAAGTATTTTTAATATTATTATTAATTTTCTCATTATTTATATTTTTTTAAAAAATTTTTATAGAAGTCAAAACGATTGTAGGGGGGAATTTCACGTGTGTCAATCGTCACTACAGGCAGTGTGATCGTTGAATTGGTACGTTGGCTCCGGCTGAGATGCTCATTGCTATTAACAATCAGTTTACCCCACGGTATATCTGTTACCTCTATTTCGTTTTCTTTATAAATTACAGAGTTATGCTGATGATAATTTGAGGGGTACCCCATCATCATCAAGCTATGAAGAATGACTCCAATGACTTGCTGCTGGAATTGACAGGTTCGCATGCCGTATTCATAGGCGGTAGGGACATTATTTGCATAATGATAATTTTTTCCATTATCGCAATCGATCGCGTGAATTAAAACCTTTTTACCTTGTCTTAGCAAAGGAATGACTTTCTTAGTCAGTTGTTGCTGAACATGGCGAAAATCATTTTCATGAGGCCCAACAATACCATCAGCCATCATCCAATTTGCATAACCTATCCCAAAAAGAGCGATGAAAATAAAGCAGAAAGAGCCTACTATCTTAGGGATGCCAAATAGAATATTTCTAGAAGGAGGGGAAAGAGATAATTGATTGATCGACCAGAAAATAATATAGAGTAAGAGAGGCATTGTAGCGAGAGTATAGCGAAATGTAATAGCATGTTCTGAGGTAGCAAGTACCGGTGAATAAGCCATAAAAAAAAGTATGAATAGGCTGGCAATGGATTGAATACTATTTTTAGCGATTAATGGCATGCTGTGTATATGGCTAGTAATGTTAGTATAAATGAGCGCAACTAAGAAAATAACACAAATAGCTATTAGAGGTAATGGGGATTCAAAATGAGAATTCCCCCATAGCCAAAGCGCCGAATGTGCTGATAATGTATCAAATATCCACAGAAATCGACTCAATAGATGGGCGGTTTCCAGAGTTCCAGGTCTATTTCCATACTGTAAATTCACATGAAATAATAAATGCACCACGATAATGGTGATGAAATAAGCGACCATCATTAGCAGAATGAGTTTAGCTATATAGAAAAAAAATTTTTTCTTAGGCGTGAGCTTGGGGTGAGCTAAGATAAATGAATTTAAATAACAAATACTCAGCAATGTCCAGCCATACATAGAAGACAAAGGATAATCTAACAAGCCAACATAAAATAATATACACCCTATAAATAAATATCTTTTCTTTAATTTTTCTGCGGCGGCATTAAATGAGCAATACCAGAAAAATAGAGCGCAAAAAGTCAGAAATAATGCGGAAATAATCAAAGAATAATTTGCGGTTGCTGCAAATAGTTGATAAGCAGGAAGTGTGAACGCTGAAATAGCAAAAGTAGCTGCCAATAATCTATTTGAATTAAAAAAGAGTTGCCAACGATATAGAAAAAGGCCTAATACACCTATAAATAGCACGCATATCAAGCGTACATATACTGACTGATGCAAATTTAATGAGATAAGATCGGTCAGGTAGAAGGATAACATACAGACGGGCCGAACTAATTGGAAGACAGTGTTGTAGTAGAGATAACCAAAATCAGATATTTTCATCCGCGGCCATATTTCCCACATGAGGTCATCTTGGCGTAAATAATTATTTGATAAAATGGCAGGAGACAGGGCTACGAATAAGCTTAGTAAAATAACCCCATAAAATAGGAAATGGCTTTTTTGAGATTGCATGTGCACCCCAGAATGAGGGGGTTGATTGTATGTACAGAACAATGAGGTGTCAACAATTACCCCTCATTTTTAGACGTAGGTTATTTTTAAGGGGGTATTTTAGATAAGAGAGTGAATGCTTGACGGATAACTATCATTGATGCTTAAATTCGCAGTTATAAAGTGGAGGTCGCATGGACAAGGGAAACGATAGTTCTATTAGAAAAGAAAATATATGGAGCTATGTTATTATTTTTTTATTTTTATTTTTGGCACTTAGCCCAGTTATTGTATCGGATAATTATTTAAGACAAGATGATTTAAAAACCGGGATATGGTGGGGCATGAGTATGCCCGATGAGGGCTATCTTTATTACAATACAGTTTATCAGTTAGTGAGGCCTCTGTGTTTCTTTTTGTTCTTTATTATTGATCTATTATCAATCAATATGCATTATGCAGTCTATGTAAGATTGATGAGTATTATTGTTGTCGCTGTGTCAGGTATCTTGCTTTATCGTTGGCAATTATTATTTAATCCTAATAGATTGTTAGCAATGACCTTCGCAATTGCAGTTTTTACCTTGCCAGGGATTCAATTGTTTGCTGCTACAGCAAATTATTTTCTTATCCTTTTCGGAATATTGCTTGTCCTAGGTGGAGCATTATGTTGGTATAAAGCGTATGTTCATGAAGCCCGGTCAGCTAAGCGTAGGTATTATCTGATCGGATGCTTGCTTTTTTTTGCAAGCTTGTTGGATTATCCTCTCTCTTCTATGTATGTTTGGTCGCTGTTGATAATGGCATATTTGAATACGTTGAGAATAGTCGATAGATTGCAAGCCATTAAAAAAAGATTTTTTTATGTCGCATCTGCTATTACTTTATCGATGACTATGGGATATTTTATTTTTATTAAGCTATTTCATTTTATATTTAAAGTTAATTTGAGTTATGGTACACCGGCGGTTATTGATACAACTCATTTGCCTCTTCGTTTTGTTGCGATGATTAATATTCTTATTTTGCATGCACATCAATGGTTATATGAGCCAGTCGATCCGCGGACAAATTATTTTCCTATCGTATTTATTTTATTATCGTGTGCGGCGGCGTTTGCTCGTATCCATTTTTTAAATGGTCAGCGTCACTTTTTAATTATAGCCAGAAATATAGGCGTTAACTTAGGGGTTTGTTTTATCCTTTTTGTTTTAGCCTATTCCCCCTTGCTTGCTTTACCAGGCATTTCTTATACATTTCGTTATACAGTAGCAACCATGCCAATTTTATTATACCTCTTTTTCTGGTCAGTGAATGAAAATAGTATTTTGTACACAGTTGAGCATTTATTTTTAACGAATCTACTTAAAAAATTCTGTGCTATTTTATTTATTGGCATCATGTTGTTTGGCATGTATCATGCCAATATGATGACTGCTGATGGTATTGTGGGGCCGCAAACGCGTGATTTTGAATTTATTGAGCGAGAGTTAACAGAGAAATTTATTCCTCTCATTAAGCAACATAAAAGAATAGCCCTTCATGTGATTGAATGTGATCAAAGTCTTGGAAAAAGTTATATCTATGAACCCCATGTTCCGAATAATCTTGAATATGGGATGCGGCTTTGCATGTTTCCCAACCACCTGATTGGAGCTATCAATCATAGTTTAATGACTTTAGGTTATATCTCAAATTTTCACCGTGCAAATACAGTGCTTACTATAGGAAAGGAAACGATTGTTAAAGATATTCCTTGGGGGTATATGGTGTTTAGTACTTCAGATAAGGTGCATTATTCAGAAGGCAATGTGTCTGTTATAACCATTGATATGCGACGTGTCACGCCGTATAAGCATTTGGATTTTTATAAGGGTTTGTGAGGGTTATGGAAAAAGTATCGCATTTTGGATTGAAAAATAATGGTTATGGGGAATATTAGATACAATTCGTCTGTGCATGGTTTTTTTATTATCTCATTGATTGCTGGCCTATTTGGATATTGGTTTGCTCAACAACAGTTACTGTTTTTATCGCCTGATGCATTTGCGTCGTATCCAAAAATTTATTTTTTTATTACTATCCTTAAATGTTTTTTTACCATTTTTGTGTTTTTTTTGTTAACGTATTTATTAATGCGTCATTTTTCACGGAAAAAACTTGGCGTGTTGACAGTAGCTACTGCTTTCTTTCCTCTCTTATTTGTATATCTCCATTGCCCTCTTTATTTAATTTGTATGTTCATTATAGTCGTGCAATTAGCCTGCTTATTTTGTAAGTGGCGAGCCAAGGATTACTCCTGGCTGGTAACAACATACTCTGTAGATTTAATTGCTCTAGTACTCCTACTCCTGCTACATTTGATATTTACCTCCGAATTTTCACCCTTACACTGGAAATTCTCATTAATCACCACCACCACGGAGCCTATCCCAATTTTGGCGCCTTTATACAAGAGCTATGCGCAAGCTAAACAATTTGCTTTTTCAACCATGGATTATGCAGAATGGGCTGGAATATTAAACCCACCTATTACCCTAGCTTCTCCTCTTTTACAATTTTTAACACTCATTTTAGATCTTCCAAGCATTAACCCGGTTACATTTCACATGGTATTAGCCGCAATAAACTTTCTATTAATTATCGTAGGATCATTTGGTTGCTATTTATTTCTTAAATATGCTGCGAAAATTCATGCTATCTATGCCTTTCTAGGAGGTTATTTAATGTTTTTTGGCGTATCTCCTTACCTGAGAATGATGCAACAAGCTGATGGGGGAGTCTTCCTGTCTTCCTATGGAGTTTTTCCTTATTGTTTGCTGTTACTTTCATTAGCATTTGAAAAGAAAAATTATCTACTTTCCACCTGGGCTGGATTAGCTTTGGCTTCGCAGTTTTTTATTCTTACTCCCCACCCCGAAGGAATTATCTATTCAGTTTTTTTTCTGGGCATATACGCTCTTGGGTTAATGATATTTTCTCCTTATTCGCGCTGGTACCAACGAGTTCTATTAACAGCAGTCACTTTTTTTTCATTTTTTCTTCTAACCGCCTATATTGTAGTACCAACGTTTATAGATCAATATACAGGTAACATGCATACTATTTCGCATCTGAATATTGGTGTAAGTAAACTCGACGATTTTAAAGTTTTTAAGTGTATATTTTTAATATTTACTCCACTTTCATTATTGTTATTGTGGAGAAATAGAGAATCCTATCCAACCTATTTATCATCCTTATTTTTCTGTTTATTTTTATACGCAATATTTATTTCCACTACTAATATGCATTTTAACCACATAATAATGCAGTTTTTTCATATTGGGTTACATATTGATTTTCCTTGGCGTATTGGCATGTATGTATGTTTAAGTATTTTTATCATTGCCACAATTTGCCTGGACTCACTAGCTAATCATTTTATGCGGCTTATAATCTTTTTAGTACCGGGAAAATGAAAATGAAATTATTGGATTATGCTTCTCTAAAGATAAAACAAAAAATCTTATTTAATTTATTTTCACTTTTTCTTATATTTTTTATAATTCAATTATTTCCTTTTGAACCCTTAAGATCTTTTGAAATGGCAGAGGAGGGAGTCAATTGCCCTTACTACTTTACTCTACAATCATTACTTGCAAGATATCCTCTTTTGGCTGCAGATAAGGCGAATGCGAAATTTATAAAACAGAAACTCCAAAAATTCGAAAATAAAATGACCAATCCATTTTTGCCATTTACTGTGGTAAATCATTATAAAAACCCTTATTTTAATAACCTGGCTAAACTTAATTTACGAAGTATTAATTTTTCCAATTCAGATGACGAAATTATTAGAGCAGCCTCTAAAACAGCGCCGATTGTGGATGGCTTTTATCTTGATAAAAATATAAATTGCATAAGTCCCCTCTATAACTGGGGCAATCCCACAAGACGGGTTTTGCGTTTTAATTTAAATGGATTATATGATCAATTACCGAATAAATATTCTCAAATAATGATGGCTTCTCCCCCACTATGGATTACAGGCGCTTCCCCCGGTTATTTTATCCTGAATCAGACCGAGACATTTGATACACGTTACATGACCGGCTTGCCTATGTTAACTGCATTATACGTTCTACCAAAAAATGATTTTACCAATTATGGTAGCTTTGAAAGCCCCGCTACCTGGTTATATTTTAATATTGACTCACTGAGAGATCCTATTATTCGTAAGATGTTGAACATAGGTGGCATTGATATATTTACTATTCTTACTAAGGACTTAAAAGATAAAAAAATACCTAACGTATTTATGCTGCCAACAAAAATCAATCCGTTATTTGGAAAGAATTTTAAATCATTTGTAAATGAAGAATCGTATGGGCTAGTATATTTTGCAAATAATATAACTTATGAAAACTCTGACGACATTGAAAGCCAGGAGAGATATATCAAACATTATTTCTCTCATCATGATGATGTTGTGGATTTTAGAAAAAAAATAAATATCTTATATCATAAATTAATGCAACTAAAATATAAAGATGATGTCATTTTAGAATTTCCAAAAATATTTTCTAATTTGGATAATTCAACAAGAAATCAAAAAAAAGGGGAGGTTAGTATTCATGGAATTATTGCTGAACGCGCATTTTTTACAACAAACTGTCTACAAAAAAATTGTTTATTTGTCTTTAATATTGGAAAAGCACCTGGTTGGCACGCATTTGTGAACAATACAGAAAGCAATATCATGCGTGCTAATTTTGCTTTTATGGCAACGGAAGTCCCTCAGGGCATCGCTACAGTGTGGTTTATTTATGCCCCTACATCAAAATTGATAAGTTACTTCGTTAGTATTTTTACTTTATTAATAATCTTTTTAATGACTGGTTTCAAGAAATCAGAGATTAAAATATAGAATGTTATAGTGGGTTTGTTCAAGGGCGGCTATTCGGTTTGGATTTTAACCGTGAGATAAGAAGTGAACCTACTGAGAAAAATAACAAACCTGAGAATGCGAAAATAATCAAATCTTTCCAAGTATAACGCTGAAATTTGAGTATTAGAATATGATCTCCTGGATTTACCCATACATGAATAAAAGGAAATCCCTGTGTTGGTGAGAAAAGTTTTGTCGGCTTGCCATCCAGAGTAGCATGATAATCAGGGAGATTTAAAAATGTTGCTACTAGTTCCTCAGGCGCATTTATTTTTGGCAAATTAATGATCACTTGATTGCCTGCAATCTTGAATGTTCGCAAGGGTGTGATTTTGCCATTATTAATAAAATAGACTGGCGAAGATAAGAATTTGCTTTCGTAAAGATATTTGCTGTTTTCAATTTTAATTAAATTCCAGCCGCTTTCATTTTGTTCAAGTTTTTCCTTTAATATGATGTATCGAACCCCTAAGCGGTTCATTAGCTGGGCATTCCAGGGTGCCGTAAAATGATATGTTTTATTAGGGTCGTCCTCAATTTCAATAAGGTTCAAATCCCGTAAATTTTTAGTCAGCGTTTGATCAGAAATGATAGCGCGTTCGTTGCTACCTAAAAGTTGATTATAGACGCCGCGAAGGTCGTCACCTTCCCACGAAGGTCCTTCCGAAGTGAAGCGATTCAGAGGTATCATATCCAATGCTATAGCACTGGGGTGCATCTTATATTCTTCGTAAAGCGCAAAGTGATGGGTGTGAGCGCAACATGGCCAATTATCTAGGCGCAAGATTCTTTCTACTCCCTTACGTTCTCCAATTGCAAATATCACGCAAATTAAGGCATAAATTAAAATACGTACCGTTGACTGCGTATGAATAAAGCGTCTATCCAGGAGATAATCTATCGTAGCTCCTACAGAGAGAAACATAAAAGGTAATGTTAGCCAGACAACTCGAGTCAAATCTGTGGCATTGAGTAGGGGGATACTCCACCAAATCGACGGAACGATCATCAGGGCATAGCAGAAGAGGGGTAGTATAATGCCAAGTAAAAAAGCTTTTTGGAAAAAGAAGTTTTTCTGGTTGCGCATAATGAAAATTCCAAGGATAGCGCAAATTACAACAGGAATTGAGAGGAATACTGTCGCATCCGGATGCCAGCGGAGTAATGAGAAAAAGAGAATGTGTTTGACCAATAAAAGAAAATCGAAAGTTGCCAGTTCACTATAGTGATTATGCAAACGACTGCTATTTATCATGCCTTGAATAAAAGCGCCGAACTGAAACCAAGTGGTGATGATGGCACTCACAATCGCAATCAGTAATAGAGCTGTTCTTCTGGAAAGGTGAAATTTGTCATCTATGAAATTTGAGGCAAATACTAATGCAAGAATAAATACACTTAAATTTACGCTAAGACTCAAAATCATGATGACACAGACAGCAAAGATGGTGAATGCTGCCCGGATACTAGATCCAGGGGTACGTTGATTGAGTAAAAGGAGGGAAAATTCGAAAAATAAGGCCAACTGCATGTGATAGGTTGCAAAAAACCATAGGTTAACAGCAGAGAAAAAAACCCAAAAAGAACATAGGATACTAGAAAATTCTTTCAGATATCTTTTAAAAAACATATAACCTAGATAAACAGTGAAACAGGCAAAAAGTAGACGATTGACAGTCATTGCTATGGGACTTTCTAAAAACCAGTAAGTAATAGAATGAATAGCGAACGGATAAGTAAGCGCATCTCCTAGAAGGGGTGAGCCGAAATTATTGAAGAAATTCATCTGCGGAAGTTGGCCTAATTTAAAGGCAATTCGAGCAACAAAAAGGTTAGGGAAAGTATGGTTGGCATCATCATTCATATCAAAGGCCCAACATCCTTTAATTAAAAAAATCTTATAAACGACAAAGAAGCCAGAAAATAGGCTAACGACTACTGCTGCATGATAGCTGCGCATTTTTAATTTTATTTTTTCTAAATATTGAAAAAACATCTATAATATCCTGTTAGGTATGCAATTTTATAGAGAATAGTTTTTAACTATGGCAGAATAAGTCTAATCGAACGTATACTAAATAGAAAAACGAAAAGATTCAAGCTAACATGTAGAAATTACCTAATGATGCTCACAGAACACTACAAGCGTTGCTCAATAATTAAATGTTAGCAAAGGAACTTTACAAAAATGAACGCATATAACCCATTAAGTAAAAATCATTCATTTTATTTGGACATTTTCTTGATATCAATCAGTGCAATTCTATTTGGGTATTGGTTTGTTTCTAAGCAAATAAATTTTATCTCCATGGATTCAACGGTAGCAATGTATCCCAGAATGCATTTTATATTGTCTCTTTTCCGCTGCTATTTCAGCGTACTAGCGCTCTTTTTCATTTCTGTCATAGTGTTATCTATCATTTCTCAAGGTAAGTTAAATTATTTCTATGTGGCAATGACCTTCACTCCCTTAATGTTGGTATATTTTCATTGCCCAATGTATTGGATAGCGCTGGAAATTATTATATTGCAATTATTGTTATTGTTGATGATTTTCAAAATTAATGACTATAAACGACTATTTTCTTTTTGCTTTGTCGATGTATTAGTTTTATGTGTCATTTGCATGTTGCACTTGTTTGTTACCACAGGATTATCGCCATTGCACTGGAACGTTGCATGGCACACAAGTGCCGGCGCTGAAGAAATTCCAATAGTTGCTTCGATATTTAGGGGATATGTAAATGTAAAACAATTTGCTTTTTCAACGATGGATTATTCTGAATGGGCTAGCGTGTTGAATCCACCCATTACTTTAAATTCTCCATTTTTAGAAATGCTTACATTTATTTTTGATCTCCCAAGCATTAGCATTGAATCATTTCATGTTCTGCTTTTAGCAGTTAATTTTATATTAGCTATGATCGGGTCATTTGGATTTTATTTATTTTTAAAATATGCTTTGAAGCTGCGATCATTATTCGCAATGATAGGCGGCTGTTTGTTTTTCTTTTCACCTTTTGTTTCAATGATGATGACAGAGGATGGAGGGATATTTTTGTCTCCCTATGTTATTTTCCCCTACGCGCTTTTATTCATCACCTTGGCATTTGAAAAAAATAATTATTCGTTTGCGATATTGGCAGGCATATCACTCGCCGCGCAATTTTTCTTTTTATCTCCCCACCCAGAGGGAGTTATGTATTCGCTTTTATTTTATGGTATTTTCACATCAGGATTGGTTATGTTAGCTAGCCATTTAAGTTTTCCTAAAAAAATGATGCTTATCATAATATCTTTTTTTGCATTTTTTATTCTTTCCGCATTTGTGCTATTACCTATTTTTGTAGATCAGTTTCAAGGTAATATGCATGCCTACGCACATATAAAAGATATGCAACCGATTTCTTTGCAGTCTTTTCAAGCTTATGGGATTTTATTATTAATTTATAGCGCTATATCTATTGCTCTGCTGAAGAGACAACATAGAATCACATATATCCATCGTAGTGTGATCTTATTGGCATTTTTTTTACTGTTTTTGATGCTATTAACGACGCAAGTTAAATTTAATTATTTACTCATTAATTTTTTAAAAATTGGTATTAATGTTGGACATGCGTGGAGGATAGGAATCTTTTTCGGTATGATGGTATTTGTTATGGCAATTATAAGCATCGATGCTATGTCGCAAGAATGCCATAAGTACATCAGGAAAAAATTCTTTAGAAAATTGGATTGCGCATGAAAAAACCTATCATTTCCAATTCACAAAAATGGAAAGAAAAGGGGCTGTACTTTGCAGCAATTTTTTTGATTATCATTATGGTTATTGGGCTGTTACCAAAAGAACGTATCATTAATACTGAAGCAGAATACAACTATGAAGGTTGTAACTATTATATATCATTACAATCACTTTTAGCGAATTATCCTTTGCTATCAAACGATGATGCTAATTTACGACTGATTAAAGATCGACTTATCAAGTTTGAATCAGATTTGACATCTACAACCCTATCTACTGCATACATTCTTACAAATTACAAATTACAATATTCCAATTTACTTAAAACTTACGGGATAAATTCTATCTCCTCTATGACTAATGCGGTTGATATTTTAGCTATCGCTAAAAAAGCAAGCTATGTTGTAGATAATTTCTATTTAGATAGTCGGATTTATTGTATTAATCCTTTATATGACTGGTCCAAACACAGGCATCGGAGAGTTTTACGTTATAATCTTAGTGGCCTTTATGGAAAAATTTCTAATAAATATTCCTTTATACTGAGTGCTATTTCAGATGATTGGCTTACGGGGTCGGCACCGGGTCTATTTACAATTAATCAGTCCACAGTGCTTGATACACGATATATGTCAGGCTTGCCGTTATTAACGGCATTATATGTTTTACCAAAATATAACTTTGAAAGAATTAGTCAACCGAACTCAGCTGCACCGTGGAATTTTTTTCGAGCATCTTCTTTCATCGATTCGGTTACTAGGAAAATATTAAATATAAGCGGGGTTGATTATTTCACCGTTGAAAAAAAAGATCTTTTTTTAAAGAAAATTCCGGCTGTCGTACACTTAAAATCTTATATTAACAAGACGTTTGACTATGGATTAACAACATTTTTTAATACACAGTCATATGGCTTAGCTTATTTAGCCGAAAATATTAGCTATGAAAATGCAAGTGAGATTAATAAAGATGAATTAGAAATAAAAAAATATTTTCATCATAATGATCATCCAGAGCAATTTATTGCTGCGACCAATAGATTTTATCAAAAACTGCTACAGCTGAAAAACAAGCATGATATCATTTTAGAGTCTATGGCGCCTAAAGAGTGGTCTAACCAGTCTCAATTTTATTCCGCCTCAGGCTCAGTAAAAATTAAAGGAATTGTGGGAGAAAGAGCATTATTCGTTACCCATTGTTTAAAATATAATTGTATATTTGTATTTAATGCTGCTTATTCTAAAGGATGGCATGCATATGTTAACAATGTAAATTCCGGAATAGAACGTGCAAATTTCTCATTCATGGCGACAACGGTGCCACGAGGTAATGCGTATGTGTGGTTTATTTATGAACCTTGGTCGAGAATCATAGGTGATTTCATGAGTATCATTTCATTAATAGTCTGTATTTTTATAGTTAATCGACTGATACGCTAAAAATACAGTATGTAGTAGATATTAAGGACGCTCTCTCATGCGGAAATGGAAAGAAATACGGCTAATATCGGCAGGCGTTAAGTCGCAACAGGTAAAAATTATAATTATTATACATAGTAGTCAGTGAGATCGAGTAGATGGCCATTTCGGATAAAAGCGTTCCCTTAACTCTAATAAAATATCGGTCTGATATTGACGGATTGCGTGCAATTGCAATTCTGTCAGTTGTCGGTTTTCATGCATTTCCTTCGTGGGTTACAGGCGGTTTCATTGGCGTTGATATTTTTTTCGTTATTTCTGGGTTTCTCATTTCAACAATCATTATTGACGGTTTAAAACATGATACCTTTAGTTTCTTCGGATTTTATTGTCGACGCATAAAACGCATATTTCCTGCTTTGCTTTTAGTCCTGATAACTCTTCTTATACTTGGTTGGTTTATTTTACTTGCAGACGACTACAGTCTTTTGGGCAAGCATGTAGCTGGGGGAGCCGGATTTATTTCAAATTTTTTACTTTGGAATGAAAGTGGCTATTTTGATAATGCTGTTGGGACGAAACCTCTTTTGCACTTATGGTCTCTTTGCATCGAAGAGCAGTTTTATATTTTTTGGCCTTTACTTTTATGGATTGCTAGTAAGCGACGCCTGAGTTTACTCAAATTCGCTGTAATGCTTGGTCTTTTTTCGTTTGTGCTAAACGCGGTCAAAATTCAGAGTGACAAAGTTGCAGCATTCTATTCACCGCAAACACGTTTTTGGGAATTGATGGTGGGCGCGGGCTTAGCCTGTATCATCCTGAATAAGCAGAAATTTATAAATCTGAAATATCGTTTTGGAGCTTGGTTGAGCGATGTAGGGGGCGGACAAGAACCAGAAATTGCTTTGAAAATTCTCGTCGAAGTGCTATCGGCGGTTGGGGCGGTACTATTGGTGACTAGCGTTTACATAATCAGTGAAAAAAACTTATTTCCTGGGTGGTGGGCACTACTTCCAGTATTGGGCACAGTTTTGATAATTTCTTCTGGCCAAGAAACATACTTAAATCGTAAATTTCTCTCAAACCGTGTTTTGGTTTGGCTTGGCTTGATAAGTTATCCGCTCTATCTTTGGCATTGGCCATTGTTATCTCTAGCTCGTATTGCTGAGGGACATGAGCTTAATGCTGTTATTCGTATAGCAATCGTTCTTTTGAGTGCGGTTTTGGCTTGGCTTACCTACAAAGTTATTGAGAATCCATTAAGAGCTAGCAATTTTGCTTTCCCTCTTTTGTGTGTAATGGTTTTTACTGGGTGGTTGGGCTTTCATATCTATGGAAAAAAGGGCTTCCCTGGTCGTTTTCCGGAACTAAAATCAATCGACGTTACTGGCTATGAATTTGGAGGAGAGTGGAAAATGCATACTTGTTATCTTCAGCTTGATAAGGGAGATAAATTATTCCCGAACCGCAGTAAATGCATTGAGCAACATAAACACATCATTTTTTTATGGGGAGATTCTTTTGCAGCGGCACTTTATCCGGGATTAAATTCTCTTGAGCGATCAAGAGATTTTGGAATTGCTTTTTTCGCAGCCAATTCATGCCCGCCCCTACTGGGGTGGGACAATCCTTCTCGACCTTTCTGTAAAGAAATAAATGACAGAAATTTAAAGACTATAAAAGAAATAATGCCAGATATAGTCCTTTTGCATGCGAATTGGACAGCGACTATTCCTAATTCATATCCAATCGAGATGTTGGCAAATACCATTATTGGTCTTAAAAAATTAGGTGTTCCACGTGTTATCATTTTAGGACCAGTACCAGTTTGGGGAGAAAAGTTGAGCGAAATCTTATTCAGTCGCTTTAAAGCAGATCCATTTCACAGAATTCCTGAACGTATCAAACCTAACCAGGAAAGGAGCATGATATCAGCAAGTCAATTATTAGAGGTTATTGCCAAAAAAGCGGGGGCGGAGTACATTCAAAGTTACGATTATTTTTGCAATGATGAAGGTTGCCTTGATCGAATTGGTGATGGCAAGGGTTCTATCGTATCTGCGGATAACGCGCATCTTTCCGTCTTCGCATCCGAATGGTTTCTCAAACAAATTCAGAACAAGCTGTTCGAGAGATAGCCACTGAAAATTTTAGTAATAACTCAGCCCGCCTCTATTCAACTCACGAGAAAGGTTCTGCGAGTTAAGTGGGACTGAGCTGATATAAATTTCATGTAAATAATCTCAGCGTTTTTCTGTATACACTAACAATGATAGTCAAAGGTAATTTCGTTAACCAAGTTAGCCCGCACTTTTTTAATCCGTATAACAGGATAGAGAATGCGTTTATAACATTCAGATGTAGAAGAGAATGCATAAATAAATAAATGGTATCTTTCTTGATCCAAGATTTAAATATCTTTCGCTGTCTGGAAGATAATGTTTTGTCATTCAAGAAAATATTAGCTAATTTTAAGTGATCATGGCGTATTTTGATCATATTGATTTTGCTAAATGTACTGGATTGGTTGTGAGAAAGATACTGATAGAGAGGCTCAGGAATAATTTGGGTTTGGATGCCTGCGAGCGCTAATTTAATTAAGAAATGCCTATCGTTAGCTAGATTATAACTCCCATCTTCATGTAACGGCTGAAATTTACCAAACTCTTTAAAAAGATCTCTATGGAAAAACCGAGCATTAATCACCGGTAATTCAAACATCATATTGTGTAGTGAAATTTGTAATTTTTCCCGATCAACGAGGGTTTCTATAGTTTGAGGACGATGATTTTCATCCTGCTTAATAATAGAGGCGCCGCATGAAATCATTTTGGCGTTAGGTTGTTGAGAGTAGACATAAGCCACTTTATTTAAAAGAGTAATGTCATACGTATCATCCGCATTAAGAAATCCAATAAAATCACCTGTGGCAATATCAATAGCTTTATTACAAGCATCAGCATGGCCATCGTCTTTTTCACTTATCCAATAAGTAATGTAGGGTTCATAGTTTTTAATAATATCCAGAGTACCATCTACAGAGCCGCCATCTATCACGATGATTTCAAGGTGGGGATAATTCTGGCTAATTACACTGTCGAGTGCATTAGCTAAATATTTTTTCATATTGAGTACGCCGATCACAATGGAGATTTTTGGAGTGGGATGGTCTGGGAGGGTACTAACACTATTTTCTTGTCTAGGAGAGTCTAAAGGTGTTGAGGGATTATAAGGATATTGAACTCTTTCTATTAATTTTTTATTTTCATGAAACACATCATTCAATAATGCTTTTATAGTATTATTTTCTTCAGTAAGAGCATGGATTGTATTTAAGGAACTAAGTTGATTTTGCCATTTTATTTTAAGGAATTGGATAGGTTTTATTTTGATGAATTTCAAGGATCGGATTTTTGATTGAAGAGCGTGCATTAATTTATATTTGGCGCATAGATAGCGGGCAAGCCCACGCAAATAAGGGACCTGTTGCTGCTTTTTTCCTTCACCGAAATAGCTAAAAAAGAATAGTCGGCGCCAATAATTAATTAACCCAATATTCAATCTACTTACTTTATAATCCCATTTTTTGATAATCACATTCATTTTATTATCGATAATATGGATCGCTTTACGTGGGGCTATGTCACGAATAGTATAGTCTCCTAATTGATGATGAATGTAGATATTGGCTTTTATTAAAATAGCCCTCCTCCGAGCTTCAAGCTGCATTTTATAAGATTGGCATATTTCCATGGCTTTTATATGGTCGCTGGTATGCTGCCAGAGTTTGTTAGCTGAAATGCCGATGGCGGGCACATCACCGGCAAATTGGATTTCAGCTAGAGGGATATCTCTTAGATAGCATTCATTAGAAAACATACTCTCTTTTGAGAGATAAAAAGAAACCAATTGTTGAAAGCTATCGGGGCCAAAGCAAGGATTCCAATCACCATTCACATCGATCCATTTTTTTGTTGTAATTGGAATGGCATCTTGGGCAAAACTGCATTCCCATCTATCAAAATAATTTCTGAATTTATTGCGTGATGCACGTAATCGGAACAAATGATCTGGAAAATACCCCACATATTTTTTTAAAATGGTATCCCAGCCCACTGTTTTAAAAAGCATTTCATCGCTAATATTTAATAGAAAATAACAATCAGGATCCGTGATTTCAAATAATTTATTGATCGGTTTCCATAGATCGCAAAATGACGCAGGCCTGGCTGTTTCTATATATTTGAGAGTGAATTTTCTTCTAGGTATTTCAGTTTCCAGAAGTGCTCGCATGGAATTATCGCCCTTATCGATGTTAACCAGTACTTCGATATCCTGGGGATTATCTGCAGTTTCTTCAATATTATCGAAATAGGCGGAAAGTTGTGCGGGCCGGTTGGAGTTTAATTGTAAAGAGATTAATTTAGAATAAAGAGATTTTTGCTTGGGAAGTGAAGGCGATAGCGATAACTCATAGCCTGCGGCACTATACAATTCGGCCAATGGTTTATCAATATGCGGATAATAGATGGTATGCAATCGTTTATTGAGAAAAACAGTAAGTAAATGGGTTTGCCAGGATGCCCAGGGTGGAAAGAGCATATCATCAAGGAGTTGGATGGCATCTCGACGTTGAGATGCTATTTGTTCTTGAACCCCGGGGGGTAAATCAAGGTTACCATAAGTTAAGTAATGAAAAAATTCCATAAATGTTTTTTCATTCTCGAGGAGTGCTTCAAACCGAAAAGCTTTGCTAGCTGTAGGAATATCGGCAGAATCATAGGCAAGCACTTTAGCTAAGGCAATTAGAAATAATTTATTTTTTACTGAAGTGCCATAGTCGTAGTCGGTTGTATCTTGGGGCAGAGCATATTGGAGTTGCTTATAAAAATAATCAAAATTATAAAGACTAAACATGCGGTGCTGTGCTTTCTTGAGTGTATTCATTTGATTCAAGATAAGCGTTAATAGTTTTCCCGGCGTAAGATTGGATTGCATCCAGTTATGGAGTATTAAGTTAACGCGTAAAATAGGGGAAATGAGAAGATTGACCTTGCGGTAAGGATGAATAGTTTTTTCCATTAATGTCTTATGTTGCAATTCCATTGCAGAAAAATAGTGAGCATCTCCTGAATATTTTTTCTTTAGATCGGTGTGACATAAAATATATTTATCTACAGAAATATTGAAGGGTAGAGCGGGATATGAATGAATAGGGGGTGGGAAAACTTGATTTGAATAAAAACTGGGGGGGACGAGTGTATCTGAATGACCGGCATGGCATCCAATATCAGGATGGCTATTGAGTATAGATGATAAAAGTTTTCCTGAAATACTATCGTAAGAAGTAATAAAGAAAAAATGCGTCATAAGTTTTTCCTCGTTACTTTAAGTTATATTGATATCATTTAAGTGATTTCTTGCTTTTTCCAACGCGCTTTCAGGGAAATGTTCGGGATAATGGATAGGCATATTTTTTAATATCACTTTTTTCCATTGGGTCCCTTCTTTTTGCATGGCCCAGAATCCGCCCCAAGCCGAGACTTCTCCAAATAGTTCAGCAACAGCCAATGTGACACCAGGATGGTAGTTGCGGTTGGTTTGAGGGTCTTTAATAAAATCAGCTTCTGCATTTTTGACAGTATTTTCTTGATCCACTTCAAAAAGTTGCAGATTTAAATCATCACCACAGATAATTCCCCCATCTTTAACGAGTGCTAATGAGTTTTTAATATCTTTTAGCACCGGTGTATAGGCATGATCTCCGTCAATAAAAACAACATCAAATGTATTTTCACGCAATAAAGGAAGTATGTTATCGCTTTTTCCACGGAGATGCTGGGACGTGATAGTAGGTGGGAGCGTGCTAATATTATGCGAGAAAAGCTGATAAGCTGTTTCGCTGCCTAAGGCTTGCTCCATTGTGACATACACATCATCGCTGTGGGTCTCTCTATTAAAAAATGGCTTCCATGCATCTACACATGTCACTGTGCCCTTGGCATGATTATGTAATTTTAAACCTTGTGCCCAAGAAAGAGCAGATGCCCCCACCCAAGAACCAATCTCTAAAATCTGAAAATCCTCTTTTTTTCGTTCTTTAGTGAGATACCAAATGGTCGCAATCATGAATACATGTCTGACTGGCGCGCTGAGTATGGCATAGTCAATATTAAAAATGGGGTTAGAGCCTGCGATAAATTTTAACATGGGATGACTACTCATATTTTATTTTCCTATGGTATTTAAGAAATAATCTGAATGTTGTTCATGATAACAATGCCCAGGTGTAAAAAGAATTTTTCGTCTGCCCAGTCCTTGATATTCATAGTGCATTCTATCATATTGAGAAAGAGGTAAGATGCGCATATCGATTGAAACACGAGTATGCGCGCTTAAAGGCATACCCGTATGAATACAACGCGAATCAAAAGCTAGCATTTTTCCAAATGCAGTCGATACAGGTGTGGCTAGTGCATCACATGTTGAGAGGAATAATCTTTCATGAATGGCCGCCCCAATAAATTTAGGATAATCATAATCAAATTTTTCTAAAATACTTTTAGATAAGGGAACTGACATTGTTTTAAAACCATGCCCCGTCAAGAGCTGAGTCAGCGGTAACCAAATATTAAACTCTTCTGGTGGATGGCCATAACTAATATCAGTATGATAGCGAGGGTAGTGATGACTGTTTTTAGCATCAGGGCAATGTATGCGTATGGTGGCTGTTTTCTGGAACCAAAAAGGTTCTCTAATAAAATTTTCTCGCAAGAATTTAATATATTGGTGATAAACGGCCATGAATGAATCATCCGTTTCATAAAAATAAGTGCTGATTTTATTGACGCCATCATCAAAATTGTAAGCTTTCATTTCATCCGAAAGTATTTCATGTAAATTTTCTAAAGGAACTTGATCTTGCACAAGATTTTTTTCAATCAAGATACGTTGGATTTCATTTCTAAAAGAGAGTGAAAACTTCTGGCATTCAAGTTCTAGATGGTCGTGCTTAAATACATCCTGAAAATAGCTCTTTTTAGCATAAGTTTCTTTTGCCAACTTTTTTTTATCGCTCTCCGAGAGGGTATTTAAATGAACACGTGGTGTAATTGTTGATGCATTCATAATTCAATCGCTTCTCTTTGGGCATAATTCCCCGGTCTAAAACTTTCTCCTTGACGTATGTATGTATTTAAAAGAACATGGCGCCACTCATTTGTTTGATTGGGATTCGAGCCATGAACCAGGTGGCCATGGATGAATAAAGCAGCACCTTTAGGCACATTAGCATGGAAGGGTTGATATTGTGGAGGCACTATTGTTTCTTCGTTATTTGCATTGGGATCTTGCGCGCTATCTTTTTCTAAAGCTAATTTTCTCACTGGCAATAAGCCTTCTTTGTGCGTTTCAGGATACACAATTAACCCACCTTTTTCTAAATACGTATCTGTTAACGCTATCCATGCAGATGCAAATGTACCATAGGGGGCTTGCACAAAGAAATTATCTTGATGTAAGGAAAAGCCGCGGGTACCAGGTTTACAATAAAATAATTCCGTTTGTAAGCCCATTGCTTTTCCATCCACTAATTTATTCAAGATAGCAGCCAGGGCTGGCTTACGCATAGCAGCGAGGTATAAAGAATTGACACGATGGGGCATCATTTGGGGGCGATAGGTTCCATTTTTTGCATTTTCCAAATCATTTGCGGCTTCAATAAGTTGGGCGCATTCTTCCTGAGAAAAGAGATTTTCTTCTATAAAAAAACCTGATTCCTGATAGGATGCCAAGGCTGCCTCTGGGTTGGCAAAAAAACTATTTATACTTGATTTATTCCGCACCATTTTTTCCTCTTTATACAATAATGAATAAACGGCCTCTAGAATTTATCTTGACCTAGCGAAGTATCAACAGGCTTTGATTTTTTATTAAATAGTTCGAAGAAAATTTGATATAAAAATGCAAGCCCCCAGCGAATAATTTGTAATTTTCTTTCCCCCCCAATGCGTTTAGGTTCGTCACCGGGTATCTCGCTTACTTTAAGTTTGGCTCGCGCAGCTCGCACCGAAAGCAGAGGTTCAATGCTAATGCGTGTGCAAAATAATTTTTCAGGCATTTTAAATGCTTTATCATCAATGAGCTCTAAATCATAAAAAAGACTTTTTTTATAGCCCCGATAAATAACCATGGCGTCGGTGTAATGCCCACCATGTAATAAATTAATTAATGTGGTAAACATCCAGTTACCAAAACGGGTGATCATGCTATCATCTTCGCTTTTCGCAGAACCTAAGTAGCGTGAAACAATCACCATATCATAGCCTTTTTTAAGTTCATTGATTAAAGCAGGTAGTACGCTGGTGAGAGAATTTCCGTCAGGAGAAAATGTGATCATTAAGTCCCCGCGAATATGAGGCAGTGCTTCTAAATAGGCTTGCCGTAGCCCTCTTTGTTTTTGCACATATATTTCATAACCTTGTTGTTCGCACCACTGGATTGTGCCATCAGTGGAGCCGCCATCAATTATTAAGATCTGATCGAAAAGTGTTTTATTAACTTGAGGCATAATGACTTTGATACTGTCAATCTCATTGAGAGTAAGTACACATAATGTAGTTTGCATATTCTATCCTTTTAAAATTACCGGGCTCCCGTAATAGGAATCACGGCCCCACTGACATAAGATGCTGCAGCAGAGAGTAACCAACAAGTTAACTCTGCTACTTCACTGGCTTTTCCCATTCTTTTCATGGGTAAACTGGTTATTAAATTATTTAGTCTTTCTGCTGAAGAAGTAGCATGGATGTCAGTATCAATGACCCCAGGGCTAATGGCATTAATTCGAATATTATGACTCGCCACTTCCCGCGCGCAAGCAATTGTAAACGTATTGATAGCCGCTTTGGATGCAGCATAATGAGCGAGACGAGTGCCTCCAAAACGTGCAGCCTCCGAGGTGATATTGACAATAGCGCCCCCCTGATTTTCTTTCATGCGCTTAATGGCTTCTCGGCAACAAATAAAAGTACCAAACACGTTCGTAGAAAACACGGCTTGCAAGGTGTCGCTTGTCATATTTTCTACCTCACAAGTCGTGCCATTAATGCCGGCATTATTCACAAGTGCAGTGATCGGGCCCAATTCTTTATCTACAGTAGCAAACAATGCAGAGATAGCTTGTTCTTTTGCTACATCCGCTTTAACCGCAATGGCTTGGCCACCTTCATCATGAATTTTTTTAACGAGATTGTCTGCTTTTTCCTTGGCATTATTATAATTAATGCAGACTGCATATCCCCGTTGAGCCAGCAACAATGCAGTGGCTGCACCAATACCGCGGCTCGCCCCCGTAACTATCGCGACGTTTTTCATTAAATTGCTTCTCCCATGGGAAGATGAGCTTTTTCTGTAAAAGCATTATAACGATTATTCACTAAGCTAAGATTTTCTTCATACCAATGTAGAGTATCAATAATGCCTTGTTCTATAGGGATTTTGGGTTTAAATCCGTAAGAGTAAGCACGTTGCATATCCATTAATCGCTTAGCATCGCCATTAGGTTTGGTATTATCCCACACAATATCAATGGGGCCGTTCGGTACATTAGCAGCAATAACCTCTGCGATTTTTTTAATGGTGATGCCAGTACCACTACCTAAATTGATAGGTTCATTAATACCTTGCTCTACTGCAAGTAACATGCCTGCAGCTACATCCTGGGCATGGATAAAATCACGTATGGGTGAACCATCACCCCATACAGTTAGTGGGTTTTCTCCATCCATGGCGCGTTTAATTAGGGAAGGGATGACCATGGCATTATTGGGATCAAAATTATCATAAGCTCCGTAGACATTTGCAGGGCGAACGATAGATATTTTGTTCCACCCATATTCAATCTTATAAGCTTCTGCCTGTAATTCACCCATACGTTTAGCCCAGCCTGCAAAGCGATCATTGGGTGAGGGAAAGGTTTTCCAAACATCATCTTCATAAAAAATTTCAGCCGGTGCATACACTCCCACAGAACTGGTAAATAAGAAGCGTTCTACACCGGATCGCCGTGCTGCTTCCATCATATTAATGCTAAATGTAATGGTAGGCACAAAAAAACTAGCTGGACGTTTAGCTGTCATAGCAGGAGAGCCTTTTACACCAGCCAACTGAAAAACAATTTCTTGGTTTTTGCAGGCTTCTAAACAATTACTAAATTCACGTAAGTCAATTTTTTTAAAGTGGACGCCAGGAGGTGCACGATTGGGCTCATCTAATGAAACAATCGTCACATTGGCGCCTCGTGCTAAGAGGAATTCTACTAGTGGGCGGCCAATGAGGCCTGTACCGCCTGTGACTAAGACATTTTTTCCTTTATAGAAGCTCATGCCATTACCTCGGATGTTTTTCGCGCAACATTCTTTTTCCACCACGCAAGCGTTTTTTGGACGCCGGTGTCTAAATCAGTTATTACTTTCCAGCCCAATTCTTTATTTGCTAATGTACAATCTAGAAATAAACTGGTTTTTATAGTGGGCTGAGAAAGATCATACTTAATTGTAAGATTTTTACCAGAATGATTTACGATTTTTTTAACCAAATCTTTAATGGCAGTAGCTTGTCCATAACCGCAATTATACAAACGATAATTTTCCTGTTGTTTCTCAAGCGCAATTTGTACGAAATTGACTAAATCATCGACGTAAAGTAAATCGCGTTCTTCTTCTCCCGTGCCCCACACAGTAACTTGATTATCGGCTGTCATGACTTTGGTAACGGTGGCACCAAATACATGACTGCGCTCTAAATCAAATTTATCATGGGCGCCATAAATATTCGAATGGCGGATGGCCGTGAATTTTGTCTCTGCAAGACCCGCATAGAATTCGCACATTTTTTCAATATACAATTTAGTATTACCTACGCCAAAATAACGTGGATGCAACGCTGTGTTTGCATCAAAATCAGATTCTTTTAATGCTTTCTCGCTGTTAGGATACATGACTGTGCAGCTAAAGAAGATAACGTGCTTGATTTTATGCTCAAATGCAGCGCGAAATAAATAAGAATTCATGATGGCATTATCAGTGACATGAATGTAGGGACGAGACACAATATCTTTTGAACCTGATGTGGTCGCAGCAGCTTGAATGACGATGTCCATTCCTTGCATGACACGTTCAGCATCGTCTGGCCGACGTAAGTCAGCTTGATGCCAAATTACATGAGGGCACTCATATTCAGGACGTTGAAAGCGAATGGCATGAATTTCCCAGTCTGACCGCTGGCTAAGTTGCTCAGTGAGATTGCGTCCAATAAATCCTGTTGCCCCACAAATTAAAACTTTCTTTCTCATGCGTAGCATTCCTTTGTTTTTTTATTGCGTTGAGTAGCATAGGGCTGCATGAATTTATCGATGATGCTTGCAATATATTCTCTAGCGTTTTGATCAATAGCATGATGACATGCAATGGCAAATCCTTTTTTCATCACGATATCTGCATTATTTAAATTGCTACTAATACGGTGCGGGTACATTTTCAAAGCGGGGTGCCTTGCCATATTGCCTGCAATGATAGGGCGAGTTTCAATATGATGGGCTTGAATGAAAGTTGTAATTTCCTTCACAGTAAAAGGGGTATTATCTTTTAGAATAAAAGGGAAGCCAAACCACACATGTTTTCCTTTGGGAGTTTCCCGCTGAAATTGAAAAAATTCTTCATATTTGGCGAATTGCTTTAAGTAAAATGCCGCAGTTTCTCGGCGATTGTCGATGAGTGCATCCAGTTTAGGTAATTGATGCTGGCCCATGGCGGCATTCACTTCTGTAGGCCGTAAGTTGTATCCTACATTAATAAAAATAAATCGCGGGTCTATTTCGGGGTACATTTTTACATATTTTTGATGTTCATCCGCTTCGCGTGACCAACCATGAGCGCGCAAAATGCGCATGGTTTCTGCTAAATCGAAATTTGAAGTGACGGAAATCCCGCCTTCTAGGGTGCTAATATGGTGCGAAAAAAAGAAACTAAAATTCCCCATATCACCAAAGCTTCCCACTGGCTTCCCATCATAAAATGAGCCCATTGCCTCACAACAATCTTCAATGACAAATAAATTATATTTTTTAGCAAGTGACATGATGGCATCCATATTGCAAGGGTTGCCATACACATGGACAAGCTTAATAGCGCGTGTTTTCGGACTGATAGCTTCTTCTAATTTGTTAAGATCAAGATTAAAATCATTGATATCACAATCAACAAGAACGGGGACAAGCTGATGTTGAATGAGAGGCCAAATGGTGGTCGACCACGAGAGTGCCGGCACCAGCACTTCATCCCCTGGTTTTAAATAATCGGGAGTAAATGGATTCGCGAGAGTAGCAACTGCAAGTAAATTGGCTGAGGAACCTGAGTTAGACATCACCCCATATTGTGTTTTAGTATAATCAGCATATTGCTTTTCAAATGCCCGTACTTTTTTCCCCATGGTGGTATAGGTTGATAGCATGGTTTCGACAGCGGCATAGATTTCATCGCTACCTGTGGTGGGTTCATGTAAATGCACTTTTGGATTTTCTGGGTTAAATGAAAAATCAAAATAATGATCGCAATATTCTTTAATATTTTCTTGGATCTTTTGTAGTAACACTTGTTTTTTATCCATATTGTTTCCTTTAAAGTGAGTTAACTTGCAATAAACGGTTTAATCGAATCGGATTAAGCAGTGTTTCTTTTTCGTCTTGGCGCAAATGTGCATAGTCACGGCGTTCCATAGACATCATGCTATACGATTGCTTATCATAAAAAATAATTTGTGAGCCGCTGGATTCAAATTGAAAAGGCACAAGCAATAAATCTTTTAGTGCTTCACATAATTGTGGTTTATCCTCGGGTTTAATAAAAAAGAGCATAAAACCCCCGCCCCCCGCGCCTAATAGCTTGCCACCTATCGCGCCGGCTTTACGGGCTTTTTCATAAATATCGTCAATGAAGCCAGGGGAAATGCGGGCGCTAATTTGACGTTTTAACATCCAGCTTTCATGCAATAAACGGCCGAACTCAGTGATATCTCCGCCCTTTGATAAAATATGAGTTGCTTCTTGCACCATCTGATGCATGATATGCAATTCTTGTTTTTTATTAGGGATAGATTTTATTTTATCTGCAGCAATATCCGAAGCTGTGCGTGAAATTCCCGTAAAAAATAAGACTAAATGATCGTGAAAGAAATGCATTTGGTGGGCAGGCAGCACCAGCGGGTTGACTTCAAAGTCGCCATTTGGACGAATGATAATCCTATTTAAACCCCCATACGCTGTTTCTATTTGATCTTGCACACCCACGTGTTCTTGCAAAATATCTCGCTCAATGTGAATTGCTTCACAGGCTAGTTCGCATTTACTCGAAATAAGGCCGTGTAAAGCATACATGGCATGAAGTAATCCTACTGTGAATGCGGAGCTGGAACCTAAGCCAGAACGTGCAGGCAAATCACCTTGATGATGAATTTCAATGCCTTTGTCAAACTTTAGATAATTAAGAATTGCTTTAACGGAAGGATGTTGAATTTGTTCGTGTTCGCCTACTTCTTCTACTTGTCGCCATACAATGCGGGATTTATGGCTAAAAAAAGGAGGCAACATTCGGCAATGTAAATAGCAATAATGATTGATAGAGCTGGTTAAAACAGCGGCGCCATGTTCTTGATACCAGGTGTGATAATCTGTTCCTCCGCCAAAAAATGAAATGCGATAAGGTGTACGACTAATAACCATTTTTACGCTCCCTGAGTATGGTATAAATCCAACGCTTTTTTTGTATCGCCAAAATAAGCTACTTGACCTGCTTCAAGCAGCAAGGCTTTATTACAAAACTCAGTAATTAATTCGTCTGAGTGGGTTGCGAGGACAACAATGCTAGATTGATCAAGTAATGAAATCATTTTTTGTCGTGCTTTTTTAATAAATTGAGCATCCCCTGCGCCAAAAATTTCATCGATCAATAAAATATCGGGTTTAATGCACGCAGAAATGGCAAAAGCCAGCCTTACCATCATGCCAGAAGAATAGGTGCGTACTGGCATTGCGAGGTAATCTCCTAAACCTGTTAATTCAGCTATTTCTTGCATTTGGTTTTTAATATCTTGCCAAGATAAACCCTGCAATTTACCGCGTACAGTAATATTTTCATAGCCAGTGAGCTCTGTTTCCATGCCAGACATTAAATCTAACATAGGAGAAATATGGCCATGAATAGTAATGCTGCCACCAACAGGTTCATAGATTGTAGCAAGCAAACGTAAAAGAGTGCTCTTACCGGAGCCATTATGCCCAATCAGACCTATACGGTCACCGTGTTCAAAAGTAAGAGAGATATTGTTTAGCGCATTGACCATTACATGCTTATTAGCATCTTCTACAACCCGTCCTCCCGTTGCCAAGCGTAAAAAATATTTTTTAAATGAGCGCGCATTGAGATTGTATATGGGGAAAGCCACAGAAACTGAATGCAAATTTATCATTGCCATGGTGAGTATCCTCCTTATAGCCAATAAACAATTCTTGCGCGATACTTAGAAAACATCTTTATGCACAAGATAAGGCCAATAAGGGTGATAAGCGCTACTATAAAAAAAGTACTCCATTTAGGTTGCATGCCGAGAAGAGGAGCTCTAATAAGTTCAACAAATGAATAAAAAGGATTAAGTAATATAATGTCACGATCTTTTTCTGGTAATAAATTGGGATTCCACATAATAGGTGTAAGAAAGAAAGTGACTTGAATCAAGCTTTTTACAATTTGCACGATATCGCGGTAGCGCGCTCCAACCATGCTGAGTATCAAGCCATAACAAATAGAGTTGATATAAATAAGTAACAGTCCTGGAATCAGCAAGAGCGTATAAGAATTAACTTTGGCAATTTCGTGAAAGATAGCAAGAATGGGAATGATGACAATAATATTGTGAAAAAAAATGATGATATTTCGCATAGCCACCCTATGAATGTAGAGAGTATAGGGTAATTTGATTTGTTTTATTAAAGATTCAGCTGCAGAGAGTGCTTCAGTAAGATCGCTAATCTGCGAAGAAATAAGAGCCCAGCTTAACATACCAGCAACTAAAAAAGGAAAATAAGCTTGCAAGTCCGTATGAAATAGATGGCCATATAAGTAACCCATGGAATAGACAGTAATAGCCATGCTGAGCGTGATCCAAAATGGGCCCAAGACAGAGCGGCGATAGCGTAATCTTACATCTTGATAAGCGAGTAGAAGCCAGACATCCCATTTTTTTAACCCATCCCATATATCATTTATAGCAAGCTGATAAGACCGCGGCTGTTTTGAGTGAAGATGATCATTTAGGGCGGAAGAGGGAAGATCTTCCATTGCTGATTCAATAGACATATTAGGATAATTTTCTCATTACTTAAATTTTAAATGGGCAAAAGCTTATCATGGAAGCTGTCTTAAAACAAATGCATTGAATTCTTCTCTGAACTTATGGGGCGAAAAATGGGCTGCATGATTGACACAATTTTTAGGCAAAAATAAAGAGGGGTGAGTTTCAAATTGCGTCACTGCTTCCCGTAAAGCCGAAATAGTGTGTTGATCAAAAAACAGGCCTGTTGGATTTTCTTGGTGCAGGCCGCGTACTGTTTCTAATGCTCCGCCTTTTCCGTAAGCAATGACGGGGGTCCCACAAGCTTGTGCTTCTAATGGCAATAACCCAAAATCTTCCTCAGCGGCAAAGACAAATGCTTTTGCTCTCTGTAAATGGTGGATTAATATTTCATTTGGTTGATAGCCTAGAATTTCAATATTTTTTGTTGCTTTTGCTTTTATTTTGCTTAATTGAGGACCGCTACCGATGACTACTAACTTTTTATCAGGCATTTCTGTGAAGGCTTCCACAATGAGATCTATTTTTTTATAAGGCACTAACCGGGAGGCTGTCACATAGTAATCTTCTTTTTCTAAGTAAGGTGTAAAAGAAGAAATGTCAACGGGGGGATAGATAACGTGTGCTTCTCGTCTATATGTTTTCCAAATGCGCGCAGCAATAAACTTTGAATTGGCAATGAAATGATCAACTCCATTGGCTGTACGCTGGTCCCAGATACGCATCTTATGTAGGAAATACTGGGCTATATAACCTTTGATTCCGTGGTTCAGACCGGTTTCTCTTAAATATTGGTGTTGTAAGTCCCAGGCGTAGCGCATAGGCGAATGGATATAACTAATATGCAATTGATGGGGTCCAGTGAGGGCGCCTTTTGCTACTGCATGCGAGCTGGAAATAACCAAATCATAAGAGGAAAGGTCGAGTTGCTCAATGGCTAAAGGCATCCAGGGCAGATAGCTGCGGTAAAGTTTTTTCGCCAACGGAAAATGTTGGATGCGAGTTGTTTTCACAGGTTTATTTTTTAAGAAAGCCCGTTGATTAGACGGTAGAAAATCTACTACAGAAAATAAATCGGCATCAGGAAAGCAGTGAATCATTTCCCCCAAGACGCGTTCTGATCCTGCATAGGTGATGAGCCAATCACAGACGATTGCGGTTTTCATAGGGGCTTGGTCTCATTTAAGAAGTTACTTTGTTAAGAACATATATTCACATACAATAATGAGCCGGAATAATATCATATAACATGAGAAAATGATGCTGCCTAAAGGGTTATTAAAAGAATACTCTCAAATTCTCACATTACTTGCCCGGGGGTTGGATGTCTTTGCTATTATTGCAGCAGGGCTTCTCGCTTATTTTTGTAAATTTGGGGATATTCATTTATCCAGTGAGTACATGGCTGCATTGGCAATGGCTGCAGTATTAACCTTGGTGGTTTTTTCAGGATATCATATCTATGAGTCCGCGCGTACACTTAGTTTTTGGCAATATCTTAGAAAATTATTACAAGCCGTTTTTGTGGTTTTAATATTGTTGGCTGGACTGGCTTTTTTAACTAAAACAGGCGAAGATTTTTCGCGTAGCTGGTTTATAATTTGGACAGGGCTTTTAATCCTTTTTTTGTTACTATTTCGCGGGGCTATTCTGCTCATATTGCGCTTAATGCGGGCAAAAGGATTTAACGAGCGCCGCATTATTATTATTGGAGCAGGTCAGGTAGGAACGCAATTAGCTGAAACGGTGCAGCATGCATTATGGACGGGGTTGCGTATTGTTGCTATTTTTGACGAAAAGGTAGTAGGTCAGCGTTCAATTGCGGGGGTGCCTGTTATTGCTATGCCTGACAATATTCCTCGCTATCTCTCTTATGCCAAAGAGACCATCGATGAAATTTGGTTAGCTTTGCCAGTGCATGCGGAAGCACGTGTCAAAGCCATATTACATGATTTGCGATATGAAACAATCACAACTCGTTTGGTGCTGGATGTTTTTGGCATGGATTTGGATTTGTTGAATCATTCTATCTCCCAATTAGCTGGTTTTCCGGTTATTAATATTTGTTCTACTCCCATGATTGGCATTAATCGGATAATCAAAGCGGTGGAGGACCGTGTTTTAGCGATGGTTATTTTGTTGTTGATAAGTCCATTTTTTTTAATTATTGCACTTCTGATTAAACTGAGTTCGCCTGGGCCTATTTTTTATAAACAAAAGCGTGTTAGCTGGAATGGCAAAGAGTTTGCCATGTTAAAATTCCGAACTATGCCAGTGGACATAGAAGCAACTACCGGGCCAGTGTGGGCAAAAGAAGGAGAAAATCGCGCAACATGGATTGGGAAATTTTTACGCAAGACTAGCTTGGATGAATTACCGCAATTTATAAATGTATTACGTGGTGATATGTCGATTGTTGGGCCACGTCCCGAACGCATGGTCTTTGTAAATCAATTTAAAGATCAAATTCCGCATTATATGCAAAAACATTTAGTTAAAGCCGGGATTACGGGGTGGGCACAAGTTAATGGTTGGCGTGGTAATACTAGCTTAGAGAAACGAATTGAATATGATTTATATTATATCGAAAACTGGTCGTTACAATTAGATTTAAAAATTATTTTTCTTACTTTTTTTCGAGGATTCATGAATAAAAATGCCTACTGAAAGTAAAAGTTTAACAAAACTCCCCTCTATTTTAGTGGTAGGAGGGGCAGGGTATATTGGATCTCATATGGTTGCGTATTTGCGCCGCGCAGGGTTTATACCTGTTATCCTGGATAATCTTTCTACTGGCCATCAAGATGCTATATTAGACGAGAAATTAGTGATAGGTGATATCACCGATGCTGCATTCCTAGATCAGATTTTTGCGAGCCATCACTTTGCTGCTGTTATGCATTTTGCTTCTGTTATTCAGGTAGAAGAGTCAGTTAAGGCTCCTCAAAAATATTACCACAATAATGTGATGGGCACGCTGCATTTATTGAATGCAATGTTGAAATGGAAAGTAAATCGGTTTATTTTTTCATCTAGCGCGGCTGTGTATGGAGAACCACTTTATACCCCTATTGATGAAAACCATCCTGTTCTTCCATTGAATCCTTATGGCCATAGCAAGCGAATGATAGAGCAAATGCTTGAAGATTATGCGCACGCATACGGCCTGCAATTTTTTAGCTTGCGTTATTTTAATGCGGCTGGTGCTGACCCCGCCGGGAAATTAGCGGAGCGTCATGAACCGGAAACACATTTAATTCCATTAGTTTTGCGTGCCGCACAAGATAAAACATCGATAACCGTGTTTGGACGAGATTATCCCACCGTCGATGGTACCTGTGTGCGTGATTATATTCATGTCCTGGATTTATGTGAGGCACATTTGTTGGCATTGAAGACATTGATAGGAGGAAAACAAGGCGGCATTTATAATTTAGGAACAGGCCAAGGTTATTCAGTGCAGCAAGTTATTGAAATAGCCAGCTGCGTTACCCAACGTTCTATTTCAGTACTTGAAGGCGCACGGCGCTTGGGTGACCCAGCTATTTTAATTGCAGATCCCAAACGTGCTATGCGCAAATTAAATTGGAAGCCTCATTATACGGAGTTAAAAAAAATGATTGAAGATGCTTGGGCGATGATAAGAAAGCCTATTTCACCCTAAAAGCCGCTGCTCCTCAAATCTGAGTGAAAGATTATAAAGGAGCAAGCGAATGTTTGGCGAATTGTCGTGTATTTACCGCGCTATACAGTAGCTCTTCTTTGATTACTTCCCATGACAGAACCTATAACAGCCGCTATCGCGCCCAATAAGTTAATTATCGCGGTAAGTAAAGCCATTTTACCTATGGTATGGCTCACTTTCTCCGCTGCTGCAATAGCATTTTCTTTTGCTTCTTCCGCTTTGCGGTTCATTTTTTCTTTTGCTTTTTCATAGCTAGATTGCCACTGATTAATAGTTTCTTGTGCCGTTTGTTCATTCATATGCAATGTTTGCATTAAAAATGTTATGGCTTTACTTTTAGCAGCACTTTTTTCTTCCTCTGTATCGGCATTTAACCACAAAGAAATAATATTTTTTAAGCGCTTCTTTGCGGTTTCCAAAGAAATAGACTTGTCACTCCCTGCCTCTGCAGTTGGTTTGGGATTATCTAATACATCTAAAACAGGCTCAGCTTCTTCACTAATTTGTTTAATTAGTTCCTTCGCATCAGGCGCAACATTTTGAGCAGCTTCAATGGCAGCAGGGGCGATCTTTCCTGCTGTATTTAAAATAGCTCCGGCTCCTTGAGCGGTTAATGTCGCTGTGCGCTCAATTAAAGCGGCTCCGCCACTTAAAAGGCCGCCTACCGAACTTATCATTAAGCTAAAAGTAATTAAGGTAACCACTGCCCACGTGATTAATCCGGATAATATAGTTCCGGACTGCGGAAGGGGAAAGGGGCTCACTCGGCTACTAACCCACCCCCCGAGAAACATGGAAATAATGCTGCACAACAGCAGCCATACTACCGAAGTCAGGCCCATTTTAGCCAAGACATTTGTATCGAGTAAGAACGCAGTAAAGCCTAAACCTAATCCTATTAAATTAAAAACCACTGTAATACTTAAAGCGATAACAACACCACCCAATATCGCTTTCCATGCTATGAGGTTATCATTTTGGTCGAATGTAGAGGTGAAGTGAGTAGACATAAAGAGCTCCTTAATAAAAATAAGTTAAAGATAATAAAATTTATTACTTAAATAAAAAATTGTCTTAAGATCATTGTTCGTTTTTCACAGATTCTAGCCAACTCTTATGGCGCTTTTCATCTAGCAAGCCGCTTTCTAAAATGGGAGCGGCCTCTTTCCACATTTCGGGATGATTGATCATGCGCTCATAGGCAGTATTAGTATCTTCTTCATTGGTTAACATGGCAGTTAAAATAGCATTGTCGCCTATCATCCCCCCTAACGCAACCTTACCTTTAGTAAGCCATTGTTTAATGTCAGGGCCACGCGGGACATCTGCGTTGCGGCTGCGCAAAAGCGCGGATATTTCAGTAACGTGTCTTTGATGATCTATTTTAAAGTCACTTAATTTGGATTTAAAGTTACTATCTTCAATTCTATTAATTGCAGCTTCATAAGCTTCAATTGCATCATAATCTAGTTCTAATAATTCTTGCAACGCCTTCGTAAAATCATCTTGTTTACCTACCATTGTAGCCATAAAGATCTCCTGAAGTTAAAATTGAGTTGAACTGGGTTCATTCAAACTACTTTACTTTACACTGTGTATCGCAAAAGAAGAGGGGAAGAGAAGAAAAATATTAAATTATTTTTTTTTCCTTTTCCTCTCCCTCTACTGTGCGATCACTTTTTTTATAATTATGCACACTCACTCCTTTTTCCCACTCCTTTTATTCCTGGTGGCGTCGAGCTCTACCTCCTTGGTGGCCCATTTCTCGAAAGGCATCTGAATCATGCTTTTTTCGGGTTCTCGCCGCTTTTCTACCAATCTCGCTCTCTTCTTCCTTACTTATAGCATGCCTCACTTGAGCTCCACGCCTTCCTGCTTCTTCTCGGCTCATCGGATGATGATCTTCTTCGTCGGAGTCATTTCGACGTGAGCTTCTGCTACGGCGGCTGCTCCTTTCATCCTCATCTTCTTCATCATATCGGCTACGATGACTACCAGAGCTTCGTCCGCGCCCCTGCTGGCCCTCATCTTCTTCTCCTCTTCCCCAGCGCGCTTCAGCACCTCGTCTTCCTGCTTCTTCTCGGCTCATCGGATGGTGATCTTCTTCATCCGAATCATCTCGACGTGAGCTTCTGCTACGGCGGCTGCTTCTTTCATCCTCATCTTCTTCATCATATCGGCTACGATGACTACCAGAGCTTCGTCCGCGCCCGCGCTGGTCCTCATCTTCTTCTCCTCTTCCCCAGCGTGCTTCCGCACCGCGTCTTCCTGCCTCTTCTCGGCTCATGGGATGCTGATTTTCTTCATCAGAGTCGTTTCGACGTGAGCTTCGGCTACGGCGGCTGCTTCTTTCATCCTCATCTTCCTCATCATATCGGCTACGATGACTACCAGAGTTTTGTCCGCGCCCGCGGCGATGATCGTCCTCTTCTTCTCTTCCCCAGCGTGCTTCTGCGCCGCGTTTTCCTGCCTCTTCTCGACTCATCGGACGGCGATCTTCTTCATCCGAAGCCTCTCGGCGCGAGCTTCTGCTATACCTGCTTTTTTCTCTTTCATTATCATCTTCTTCATCATACCAGCTAGGGCTATAAGAAGAGCGGCGCCCCCGAGTGCTATGGTTTTCGTTTTCTTTTCCCTGCTGTGCTTCCATACTTCTTCTTCCTCTTCCTTCTCCATTCAGGGAATGGCTTTCATCATAATATTTTTTTTCGTTATTGCTAGTCATAAATATCTCCTCCAATAAATGAAAATTAATAATGACAATGAATTCTGAAATTTTTTTCTAATCTCCTCATTAATTGCAAGCTCAAAAAAAATAGTAGGCTTAATAAAAAAAATTGTCAATGAAATTCATTTATTAAAATATTTTTTTAAAATTTATAAAAAAATTACATCATAAGTGTATAAATAAAAATTAAAATAATAAAAAAATATTTTTAGTTATTTTCATAAGAATTATATTTTTTTCTTCATTCTTATAAAAATAAAATGATTTCATTCTCCGTTCAATTTTAAAAAATGATAGTGTGGAAAATTTAGAAAAATCTATTATTGATATAAGTCAATAAAGAGAATAAAAATTAATAATTTTTTATTTTTATATAAATTATAAAATAAATATTATTTTTTTAATGTGTACAAATAAGAGTAGGAATAAATTTTTAGAATACCATCGTAACTATATAAATTGAATAACGTATTATTGACACAGTGCGCGGCAATAGAGTAACTTATATTTTATGTTGATTGTGCCTCTCGTGCCTTATGAAGTTCACTACTAGTATATTATTAATGGGATTGTTGCAAGCGGCTGCCTGGGCTAAGGTTGATTTTCCTTCTTATTGTTCTGCTCATGGGCTTTACTATGATTGCAAGATAGGAGAGGAATGTAATTGCTCCATTCATGCTAAGCTTCAAGGAGAAACGAGCATAGGTACGTTTTCTTATAAGCTTACTCCTATTGAAAGAAAAAAATATCAATGCACGTTTAAAATGTCTCCCCTTTCCTTTCTTATTAATTTTAATCATTCTTATTTTCCCAGTGGCGTGACATATCAAGATGAGGGGAAATCTAATAAAGATATATTCAATATAAATGCAACAGCTATGCAGGCGGCCTCTGATGCCGCTTATGTCTTAATTCAATTTAATTTTGGGGCCTATGATGCTCCTTCAATTTTAAGTGTAAAATGCATAGAAAAGCTGTAGCTATTTGCAATGAGGGCGAGGTTTCTTGCAGCTTGCTTAGCTTGTTCTTGAATGCCCTTGTTTTTATCGAGCATCTTTAAATCTTTAGGGATGAAAAAACAGAAGTCTGTAAGGTGTCAAGGGCGAGAGATAAGTTTGCTTTTCGCCATTTAAAAATTCCCTGGGAGAGTAGCAAGTTGTAATAACTTCTGTTATTTAAATCACAAAGAATAAATAAGCTAAAAAATACTTGTATGATCGCTCCAAACAGAATCTCAAATGCCGCAGCTAATTTTAGTAACTTGGGGTAAGAGGTTATTTCTTTATGCAATTCCTCATACTCTTTTTGTAATTGAGCCCTATTTTCTGCAGTCAAAGTTAATTGTAATTTAATTGAAAACGTTAATGTCTTGACGGCAAGTGTTGAATGTTCAATATTCAAAAGGATGCCATCCCCTATAAAATCATGAGCAATTTCAAGCATTTGGTTAAAAGCTTTTTCTTGTATACGATTCTCAAATATATGTAAATTCGAAATATATTCAAGGTACTTGAAAAAATAGTGAGACAGAGAAGCATCTTCTTCATTGTCATCTGAGCCCAATGAAAAATGAATTCGGTTTGTATTAAAGATTACCTCTGAGAATAACAAAGAATAGATTTCTTGTAGGAAAGGGGGAAGAGAAGGTAAAGGCCTATTTTTTGCATTTGCACAAGAAGTAATAATTTCAATAATACCACTTAAAATAGCTTGCTTGAAAGGAAAATCGATTCTTTTACTTGATTCTTGATTGCTGTGAGTAGGCCATATTATGTTACAATTTTTAGTTAAATGGAAGGTAAATGTAAGACCTAAATATGTTCTTAGGAATTGGTCTGCCGGGCTTAGGGGTATCTCTTTTATTGTTTTTAAAATAATTTCCCGGGTGTCATGCAAAAAGAGGGGAGCTTTACCTCTAACTGCTTTACCCTCTGCTTCAGTTAAAAAATATCTTAAATAAGGCTGATAAAACTCGATGCAATTTTGGGCAATAAAGTTAATTTGATATAGGATATCGTTAGGAGATTCGGAGAAGCGATCTTGGTCTTGAAAAATGGTTTTATATTCCTGACGGCTTATTTCAATATAATCAAGGATATTTCCAAAATCGAAAAAAGGTAATAAGTCTCCTCTTTCATATCCAAAGTCAAGATCATACATCTCTAGGGCAGCTAAGATAGGTGCTAAAAACTTATCTTTTGATTTAATGATCTCTGTTAGCGTTGTGGGAAGATGAGGAGATAAATTCTTTGCAAGAGTACTTGCTTGCATCAAGTGGCCCTTTTTACGGAGGAAATTAACACGTAACCGGGCATCATCAGAGTTAGTCAGGTCGATTTTAAGATAAATTGTTAGAGGTTTTAGCTTTTCTACCTCTTTTATCTCTGCGACGTCATCTCCCTTTTTTTCTACCTCTCCCTCTATCTCTTTTAGCGGCTCTACATGAAACCATTCAACATATTCTAAGATTACCCTACCTAAAACAGTAGGGAAAAGGCTCTCCAGTTGCGTAGCGAGCCAGGGCCTTTGTAAGACGCTTATAGCTTGAGAATATTCTTCGGGGCAAGCAAAAATATACCCATAAGAAAAAAAAGTCTGATCAGCAAGCCTTTTCCACCCACGACGATATGGAGAAACAATTTCTTTCTCTTTCCTTGGTAAATCTGGGTCTCTTCTTAACATGGAGTAACGCCTATATTAATGGGCAAAATATTATCAAAAGCCGGCCAGCTAGTCAATTGTTCACTTTTTCTATTTGAATTTTATTTTATCTTTCAAAACGATAAAAAGCATTTAAATAAATAGCGCCGTTGAGTAGGAGGGGCTAGCCATCTATTAATTATCTCGAATAAGCTGAATAACAGATTGTGTTGCTATATTCCAATTTAAGCGGGTTTGATATTCATGAAATGCGGAGAGAGCTAATTTTTCGTATTCGTGGTAATTTTCTACTAACTTCAGGATGTAATCACAATAAGCTTCTGTTGAAGCATCCAGAGCAAAAGTCATACCATTGATATGATCTTTGACTACAGTAGGAATGCCCCCGACATAAGAAGTTAAGCACGGCAAACCAAACGCATTGGCTTCTGCAAATACAATGCCGTAGCATTCAGCACGTGAAGGAACAAACAAGAAATGAGATTCTTGGAGTAAACGAGTTATTTTTTCTACGCCTTCAGCTGTGCGTTTTGAAATAAAACCATGGCATTTTATATAATCCGGAATTTCTACATTGTCAGGGGGATAACAGCCTATAAAATTTAATTCGACGGCTTGACCTGCCGCATGCAATGCTTTGACAACATCGAAAACAATATCGCCTCCTTTGCGAGTCCAATGTTTCCCTAGGAATAAAAATTTTAATATATTGCGCGACCGTGATTGTAAGAAAGTACGAATATCCTCTATAGTATGATGACATTGAATATTTGCGCCAAAAGGAACTATTTTCACTTTCTCTTTACTTGCTCCATAAATTTCTAGAGCAGTACGAGCAGCCCACTCAGAAGAGAAAATAGCCAGTTTGCAGCGTGCTAAACATTCTTTTGTAAGCAGGTTCCCTTGTTGAATGGATCTTGCAGAATGGCTGGAAAACCCAGAATAAAATCCTAATAAACTCGCATACAATGCATCCGTCCAAAGAATAATAGGTTGCTTACATTCAAGATAAGCAATAGGGTTAAGGAGAGGAGAGATAACAGCATCTACGTCGCTTTTCCTTAATTTTTCTGCCACTTGTTGTGAGTACTGCTGTGCAACGAACGTATTAAATCGAGGGCTTTCTCTTTGGCCGCAAGCTATTTTTTTCCAAAATTGTTTGAACTTAAAATAAGGGGGTAAATGACGTTTTAAATTACCGACGTACTCCACGTTTATACCTTGTTGAGTAAAGCCCTCAGCCATGTAGAAAGGGGTGCCAGACCAGTAGCTAACATCGTGGGCATCAAAGGTGGTTGCAAAAGCAAATTTCATATTACACTCCTGGTTTTTTTAGAGGCTAAAGGTAATTCCCAAAAAATTTCATTAAATCGTTGGAGGGAAAAGTTCTGTTCTGCGCGGCACCTACCTTTATTAGCCCATTTTTTTAATTCCATTTGAGGTAAGTGATAAAACATCTGCATTTTTTCTCCCAATTGAGGCGGGTTCATTGCATCAATGAGTATGCCTGCATCTCCTATGACTTCTGGAATGCCGTTGATTTTGGTGGCAATGACAGGTACATTCGCAAGCATGGCTTCTAGTAGAACTCTTCCAAACGCTTCTTTAATTGAAGTTAAGACAAAGACATCCAACGCTTTAAGCAAAGTAAAACCTTGATGAATATAACCTGTTAAGATAACCTCATCTTCTAAGTTGAGTTGCTGAATTTGTTTTCTTAACTTCTCTTCAAGTATGCCATGCCCCATAATGACGAGCTTGGCCTGGGGGCATTGTGTTTTGATAAGAGCAAAGCCGTTAATTAAAGTGGTTTGATCTTTCGCTTTAACTAACCGCCCTAAAGTACCAAAAACAAAATTTTCTTCTCTTAAATTGAGCTTTGCTCTAGCAATAGAACGCTCCAAAAAAGTGGGCTTGGTTAATTCAATATCAATCATATTATAAAGCGTAATAACACGTTCCGCAGGTACCCTCCAGATATCCCCTCGAATATCATCTCTTACTGCATTCGAGACTCCTGCAAAGAACATGTTTTTTTTTGCTAATAGGGCGACAATACATTTCCTAGAAAAGCTACTGAGTGTTTTCAATTCATGCATAACAAAAAACAAATTGGGTATTCGACAAAATTGCGCCACCCAAAGCATGATATAGCTAGGCTTGTATCGATGACAAATGACAATTTGAAATTTATTTTTTTTTTGTAATTGTAACATTTTTTTTATGGCGGCTATTTTTAAACCGCGCGTCATGCTTTTGGAAGCGTTGAGAAAATAGATATTTTCTGCTAAGTGTCTTTGTCTGATTTTTTCATCAGGTTCGCCTTTAAGGTAAGCCACGGTTACTTCAAATTGAGTAGGGTCAAATAATTTTGTATATTGATTGCTGATATCAATAAATTGGGTGGCATATCCATGACCAAAAATAAGGATAGGTTGACGCATTTAGATGTCCAGGCTAGTGTTTTGTAAAATTGCGGAAGCGTTGAATCTCTCCAGATTTTTTTGAATGCGGCGCATTCCTTTTTCTACGGATTTTTCTCGGCGGCTTAGCATGGGATTTAATATGGTTGTCGCATGATTAATATGGTCCATATACTTTAATAAAACAGAGGAGGGGATAAACACCATTTTATGATGGCGATGTATGAGTTTGCGATGCATGGCCTTACCCGCAACTTCTCCCTCATCAGCAAATGTAAGTTGATATTTTTTTAATAAATCCATGCGGTAAAGTGCGCAATGGCTGCGTAAATAATAATGGTTGTGATCCACTCCTTCCAAGGCATGGTTCTTTTTTTGAATGAGACGATAGTAGAGTACTTGCCCCCAACGTTCCAGCGATTTTAGTACATGTTTGTGTAATGGTTTTGATTCTAACTTCCATGAACCCACCCCTGCTATATTATCGTCGCGATTGATTTCACCTAACAAAAAAGGCAGCCATTTATTATTACGAACCAGCGTATCAGTATGTATAGATAATACATAAGGTGTAGTCACGTAATTTAATGCCAGATCTAAGGCACGGGCATGAGATAAACTAGGTGATTCGCCGGGTATCTGTTGTCGTTCAATTAATTGAATCCATTTGAGGGAACGGAGATAATCTAAGGATGCATCATGAGAAGCATTATCAATGACAATGATGTTTGCTAAGCTGGGATCTGTGTGTTTTCTTATTAGACGTAGACACAGAGTTGTTAATTCCAGTGTTTTATAATTAGGAATTAAAATTGTGACTTGCGGGGTAGTCATATATACTCTTTGAGGCTTATTCGATCCTCCCTATTAAATGCTAATTTATTACATTTTGCAAAGAGAATTATGAATACATCTTCTAAAAGAAAGGGCATTTTACTTGCCGGCGGCCATGGTACCCGTTTTTATCCTGCTACTCGGAGTATTTCCAAGCAACTGCTTCCCATCTATGATAAGCCCATGTTGTACTATCCTTTGACAACTTTGATGTTGGCTGGAATTAAAGATATTTTAATTATCACTTGGGAGCATGAGCGCGAATTATTTGAAAAATTATTAGGAAATGGCGAGCAATGGGGGCTTAAATTACAGTATGCAGCCCAAGAAAAGCCCCGAGGTATTGCAGAAGCCTTTAGGATTGCAGAACAATTTATAGGCGATGATGCTGTGTGTCTTATGTTGGGCGATAATATTTTATATGGTGAGGGCATTGCTGACCTTTTGCAAAAAGCAGGACAGCAAATCGAGGGTGCAACGATTTTTGGTTATTGGGTTCAAGATCCAGAGCGTTATGGTGTCGTTTCTTTTGATGACCAGGGCCAACCTTTGGATATTGTTGAAAAACCAGAAAATCCATCATCTAATTATGCCGTGATTGGGCTGTATTTTTATGATAATCAGGTGGTGGATATTGCTAAACAAATGCAACCTTCTGCGCGGGGAGAATTAGAAATTACAGACGTGACTCGGGTTTATTTGGAGCAAAAAAACTTACAAGTTACTAAATTAGGGCGAGGCATTGCTTGGTTAGATACAGGTACTCCTTCTGCATGGTTAGAAGCCTCTAATTTTATCCAAATATTAGAGCATCGGCAGGGGTTAAAGATTGGTTGCCCCGAAGAGATTGCATGGCGCATGGGTTATATCGATTCACATCAATTAATGACATTAGCAAATCCTTTATTGAAGAGTGGGTATGGAAAATATCTAAGAAATTTGGTGAGTTAAGTAGATGAATATTGTGCAAACTGAGTTGTCGGGTGTGGTCATTATAGAGTTACGCGCTTTTCAGGATGTGCGCGGCTATTTTTTTGAGCTTTTCCAAGCCAAGCGTTATCAGCAGCAAGGGCTAGAAACGCGATTTGTGCAAGATAATTGTTCTCGTTCCTCTAAAAATGTATTGCGTGGGCTGCATTATCAGCTTAAACATCCTCAAGGAAAATTAATTTATGTTACGCGAGGACAGGTGTTGGATGTTATTGTGGACGTGCGTGTAGGTTCACCTACTTTTGGCAAGGCCATCACTATCGAATTGAGTGAAAAGAATTTTCGGCAGGTCTATATTCCGCCTGGTTTTGCTCATGGTTTTTACGTTTTCTCAGAATGGGCTGATTTTATTTATAAATGCACTGCTTATTATTCTCCTCAAGATGAATATGGTCTTCGCTGGAATGATCCTGATTTACATATTGCTTGGCCAATTAAGCATCCTATTGTCTCGGAAAAAGATGCTATTCATCCTTATTTAAAGGACATTCCGAAAGATCAATTGCCACGGTTTTTGTCCGATGAGTAAAATCTTAATTACCGGAGGCCAGGGCCAGCTTGCTTACGAACTTGTGCAACTCGCTCGCCAAAAAAATCATCTTATTTGGGCACCCCCACGTGAAGAATTAGATATCACCCAGCCGTTAGTTGTAAGAGAAGCTTTAGATACTTTTCAACCGGATGTAGTCATTAATACAGCGGCCTATACTCAAGTGGACAAAGCAGAAAAAAATACTCAGCAAGCCTATGCTGTCAACACTCAGGGGGCGAAAAATCTTGCACTTGCCTGCGAGAAAATCTCTAGACCTTTATTGCATCTTTCCACAGATTATGTCTTCGATGGCAATAAAAAATCTCCCTATCTAGAAACCGATAAGGTAGCGCCAATCAATGTATATGGCGCCAGCAAATGGCAAGGTGAAGAAGGAGTACGTCAGTCTTGTTCGCGCTACATTATTCTACGCGTGAGTTCAGTGTTTGGCCAGCAGGGCCAAAACTTTGTGAAAAAAATTCTACAATGGATAAGAGAAAAAGAATCATTGTATATTGTGGCTGATCAAACGATGTGTCCGACACCTGCACAGGCGATTGCTGATACATTATTAAAGATCATGACTATGCCGCATTGGGGAACCTATCATTATTGTGGTGAAGAAGCAGTGACATGGTATGATTTTGCAAAAGCCATTATGGAGCAAGTAAGGCCTTATATTGGAGGCGGCCGGGAAATTCATCCTATTAGCATGGCGGATTATCCTACAGAAGCCATGCGTCCTGTTTATTCCGTGTTAGATTGTACCCAGTTTGAAAATGTATTTGGGATAATACGCCCCAATTGGCGCATAGGATTAAAGAATGTTATTACCGCACTATCAACCTCATAATATATTAGTGACAGGGGGCGCCGGTTTTATTGGTGCGAATTTTATTCGCTATCTATTAAATCAAGATGCTGGTGTTACTATTTTTAATTTGGATGCCTTGACTTATGCGGGTTCACTTAAAAATATAGAGGATTTATCGGAGGGCGGACGCCATTTTTTTATTCAAGGGGATATTTGTGATAGGCCTTTAGTAAGCGATATTTTACAGCAGCATGCTATTGATACGGTCATTCATTTTGCTGCGGAAAGTCATGTCGACCGTTCCATTAAAGATCCTTTACTCTTTGCTCAAACGAATGTAGTGGGTACTTTGACGCTGTTAGACTCAGCCCGTCAATATTGGCAAGGCCAAAAAAAATGGAATCAAACACAATGCCGTTTTCATCATATTTCAACAGACGAAGTTTACGGGTCCTTAACGGCGGAGGAGGCGCCTTTTACTGAGCAATCACCTTATGCACCAAACTCGCCTTATTCCGCTTCTAAAGCAGGATCAGACCATTTAGTCCGAGCGTATTTTCATACCTATCAACTTCCAGTCACCCTAAGTCATTGCTCAAATAATTACGGCCCTTACCAGCATACAGAAAAATTTATTCCCACTATTATTCGTGCTTGCCAGCAAAGCCATCCTATCCCTATTTATGGAGATGGTAGTCCTATTCGAGATTGGCTTTATGTGGAAGATCATTGTGCAGGAATTGTCAAAATTCTACAACAAGGCAGCATAGGAGAAGCCTATAATCTGGGCGGTCATAACCAAATGAGTAATTTGGCCGTAGCACATCATATTTGCAATATTATGGATGCGCTTTATCCTAAAAAACAACTTCATCACACTCTCATTCAATTTGTCGCTGACCGTCTTGGGCATGATTGGCGTTATGCGATAAATACGCAGAAAATCACACAGCAACTCAGGTGGGAACCTAAAGAAACATTTATTCAGGGTATACATAAAACAGTGGCATTTTATTCTTCAACCCAATTTGAGTGATGAGTGTGAGTATGCTACCATTCGCGCGGTTGTTGTCCAGGAGTAAGGATTCAAGCGCATGATGAAAGTGACTAAAGCTATTTTCCCTGTGGCTGGGCTGGGTACGCGGTTTTTGCCTGCGACCAAAGCGACTCCTAAAGAAATGATGCCTATCGTGGATAAGCCGTTGATTCAGCACGCAGTTGAAGAAGCATTGGCGGCGGGTATTACAGAGTTTATTTTTATTACTAGTAGCAGCAAGCGAGCTATTGAAGATCATTTTGATTCAAATTTTGAACTTGAAGCCAATTTATTTGAACGTGGCAAGCACGAGCAACTTGCATTAGTACAAGGCATTTTACCCCCCACGGTTTCTTGCGCCTATATTCGTCAAAAATCCCCCCAAGGACTGGGGCATGCCGTATTATGTGCTAAGCAATTACTATCCAGTGAGCCTTTTGCTGTTGTACTTGCCGATGATTTAATTGACGGCGGCAAAGAGTCTTGTTTGCAACAAATGATGACAGTCTTCGAACAAACGCAAGCCAGTGTCATTGCGGTTGAAAAAATTTTACCGAGTGATAGCAAAAAATATGGTATCGTTGACATCGCTTCAAACACCCAGCCTGTGGCTAAAATAGCTGGAATTGTAGAGAAGCCAGAGCCTGCTAATGCGCCTTCTAATTTTGGCGTAGTTGGGCGTTACATTTTGACCCCTGCCATTTTTAATATGTTAGAACAGACTTCTGAAGGGTCAGGTGGAGAAATTCAATTAACTGATGCAATAGCAAAATTACTAAAAAAAGAACCCATTATGGCATTGAAATTTCACGGCAAACGTTATGATTGCGGTAGTAAATTAGGTTATTTAGAAGCAACAATAGCGTATGCGTTGAAACATCCTGAAGTGGCAAAAGATTTCCAATTATTGTTAAGAGATTTTGTCGAATGTATGGCGTGAAATCTCCTTCCTCTTCTTTTGTTTACTGGGTGGCTGCTTTTTTTAGCTTATTACTTTCTATTTGGATTGCTAGCCAAGAAACTGTCATTAACCCTGATGCTATTTGTTATTTACAAAGTGCCGCCATCATAAAACAAGGTATCCATGCGGCGATGAATTTATGTCCGCAAGCTAAATGGCCTTTTTATTCATTATTAATTGCAGGCGTAGTGAGTATCACAAAATTATCTTATGTAGTTGCGGCTTATGCAGTAGATAGTATTTTTTCTCTTATTACCGTGCTAGCTTTTATAGCTATAGTGGCTTTTATAGCAGGAGAAAAAAAAGCTTATTCTTCTATCCGTTGGGTGGCGGCTTTCGTTATTTTACTTGCTCATGAATTTAATGCTGTTAAAGCGTATATCATCCGCGACCATGGTTTTTGGGGGTTTTATTTATTATCTATTCTTTTTTTACTTTATTATTTCCATGAACCACGGTGGCGTTATGCTTTAGCTTGGAGCATAAGCCTACTTGTAGCAACGTTATTTCGTATTGAAGGAGCTATTTTTTTATTAGCAATTCCTTTTATTACTTTTTTTGAATCTAAAAAAAATATCATTATTCGTTGCAAAGTATTTTTTCAATTAAATAGCATGACCTGGCTTGTGGGTTTAGCAATGAGTGCTTGGTTTTTATTTCATCCTTCTTATTCTAGCGGGCGTTTATCTGAATTACAGTTTCAATTATTGCATGGCATGATGTTTTTTGAGCAAAATTTTCAATTAAAAACTGCAGGTTTTATGAATGTATTAGGAAATAATGGAGCGCGCGATGCTTCATTAGTCTTAATTTTGACGTTGTTAGCGTGGTATGTGCTGAGTGTAATAGCCAATCTATCTTGGATTTACAGTGCTTTGTTCATTTATAGTGGGTGGAAAAAATTGCTAGTAACAACGCCGGCCACGCGATGGATTTTATGGAGCTATATTCTCATTAATGTTGCTGTGACTGCCTTATTTTTAGGTCAAAATATGTTTCTTTCTAAGCGTTATTTAATTGCCCTTTCCCTTGTGCTGATGCTATGGGTGCCTTTTGCTTTAATTTATTTAATGCAACGATGGCGGCAAAAAAAATGGCCTCTTATAGTGGTGTTATTATGCATTGTCTTTTCTTCATTAGGTGGAATTTTTAATTTCGGCTACTCAAAACGTTATGTGCAAGAGGCGGGTCGATGGCTAGCGGTGAATGTACCGCAGCATGCTGTGGTTTATAGTAATGATTTACAAGTGATGTATTATTCCTGCCACTTTGGTAATCAGATTTTTGATAAAGCCCAAGCATTTTCTACCCTAGAGACGATTGCTCATGGCCGGTGGAAAAAATATGATTATCTGGCTTTACGCATCGACCAAAAAGAGTTAAGTTCTGCGTCAGGCGTTTTGCAGGAAATAAACCTCACGCCTATCCAGATTTTTCATAACAAACGTGGTGATCAAGTACGTATTTATAGGGGACATTCTTGAATATTACAGTCATAGGGGCAGGCTATGTTGGCTTGGTTACAGGTGCTTGCTTTGCCGATTTAGGTAACCATGTCACCTGTGTGGATATCAATGAAGATAAAGTTGAGAAGCTTAAAAAAGGTATTTTACCGATTTATGAGCCGGGCCTCGAAACCTTGGTGGCACTGAATATTTCTGCAGGGAGATTGCATTTTGCCACTTCGCTGGCTCAACTTTCTATGGAGCCACACGTTATTTTTATTGCCGTAGGTACGCCTAGTGGAGAAGATGGTTCAGCGAATATGAAATATGTGTTGGAAGCAGCGCGTGATATTGGGGCATCTATTCGCAATTATTGCGTTGTTGTTAATAAATCGACAGTGCCGGTAGGTATGGCTGATCAAGTCATTACTGAGATTCAATCTGAATTAGAAAAACGCCATTTAAGGATCAAATTTGATATGGTGAGTAATCCCGAATTTTTGCGCGAAGGTGCAGCCATTGATGATTTTATGCACCCCGATCGCATTATTATCGGTTTGACATCGAAGAAAGCAAAGAAAATTATGGGGGAACTCTATACCCCCATCTTGCGTAATCCTGAAAAAATTTACTTCATGGATGTCAAAGATGCCGAGATGACAAAATATGCAGCTAATGCCATGCTCGCTACCAAAATTTCTTTCATGAATGAAATGGCTGTATTATGTGAAAAGATGAACGTAGATGTAGACAATGTGCGTTTAGGAATCGGCTCTGATTCGCGTATTGGCTTTTCATTTATTAATCCGGGCTGTGGTTATGGCGGCTCCTGTTTTCCTAAGGATGTCAAAGCATTAATAAAAATAGCAGAAAAACATGGCATTGACCCCTGTGTATTGAAAGCAGTAGAGGAGCGTAATCTTCGGCAAAAGCAATTATTGTCTAATAAAATTATTGAGTTATTGGGCGATGATTTAACGATGAGGACTATCAGCGTATGGGGGCTCTCTTTTAAGCCTGGTACAGACGATATGCGTGAAGCTTCTTCGCTCGTTTTATTAGAACACTTAATTGCACGCAACGCCTGCGTGCGTGTCTATGATCCTGTAGCCATGCCAGCTGCGCGTCAATTATTTCCTACTGACTGGCTCCAGAAGGGCAATTTACACTTTGCGGAAGATCAATATGCGGCACTCAATAACGCCGATGCGCTAGTTTTGGTGACTGAATGGAAACTTTTTTGTTATCCTGATTTAATAGCTATGAAAGACAGAATGCGTCGCTCTCTTATTTTAGATGGGCGTAATCAATACGACCCTAAACAAATGAAAGAGGCGGGTTTTGAATACTACGGGATAGGTCGAGGTGAGATTATAAGTAGCAACCTTTAGTGTTAGAGGCTGTGGGCAAGATTTTTTGAGCACCAAAACGCAGTTGACATACCAGTCAATGAGTAGCGGAGCACAAAAAATCAAAGTATTACGCCTGGCATAGTAGAATTTATGTTTGAAACTATTAATTTCCAAAATAAGGGGCCTATGGTATGATTTATGGACGTCGTTTATGAAAGTGATACAAGAATGATTAGGCAAAGAACTCTAAAAAACGTTATTGAAGCAACCGGCATTACCTTACATGGGGGAGAAAGAGCAAAGCTTACGCTACGACCTGCCCTTCCTAATACAGGTATTACTTTTCGTCGTGTTGATATTTCCCCCACTATAGAAATACCCGCACGTGCGGAATATGTAGGCGATACTACTTTATCTACCTCCTTAGTTAAAAATGGTGTTCGTGTGGCTACTGTTGAACATTTACTTTCTGCTTTTGCAGGATTGGGAATTGATAATGCCTATGTAGATGTGAATGCTTCGGAAATCCCTATTATGGATGGCAGTGCAGCGCCTTTTGTATTTTTAGTACAGTCTGCCGGCATTCAAGAACAATATGCACCCAAACGTTTTATTCGCGTCAAACGCAAGGTCATAGTTAAAGACAACGATAAGTGGGCTTGTTTTGAGCCCTTTGAAGGTTTCAAAGTGACTTTTAGTATTGAGTTTAATCATCCTGTATTTCAAATGCATAGCAAAACTGCCACCCTTGATTTTTCCAGTACCTCTTATGTAAAGGAAGTAAGCCGTGCGCGTACCTTTGGTTTTATGGCTGATTTTGAGCGTTTACGTGCTATGAATTTAGCTCGGGGTGCTACCTTAGATAATGCTGTGGCCATTGATGATTTTCGTGTCTTGAATGAAGATGGACTGCGTTATGAAGATGAGTTTGTTAAACATAAAATTCTTGATGCGGTTGGCGATCTTTATTTGCTAGGTTCCAGTTTGATTGGGGAGTTTAAAGGGCATAAGTCAGGCCATGCTTTGAATAATACGTTATTGCGTAAGCTGCTAGAACAAGAAGAGGCATGGGAGTATGTCACTTTTGATGAAGAATCGGTTCATGTGCCTATCTCTTATCTGCGTCCGATGTTAGCATTTGAATCCTAAGAATCTATGACAGAAGGCAGCTCAAGGAATAGCCTTCATTGAAAAGATTTCAAACAGGTTCTGAGGAGCTGTGACAATTCGCTGCTATTTTCTTCAAGATGGTTCTGAGTTTTTCATCAACTATTTTATCTGCTGTTTCAAGGAAGAGAGCTGAGCTCATTGGGGAGAGCTTTTGTTGAGGTTTGCGATTCACGAGTGAAGCAGGAGTATAATGGGGATGAATTTTGCAACAAATGGCTTCAATATTTTCTAATCCAGCGTAATGCCGTAATTTAGGCAGTAATGTAGGAATATGAAGGCGAAATCGTGTTAACCAATGGGGATTATCTACGATGGCAATCAGAGCACTACCCGCAAGATTTACGATAAAACAATGTTCAGAAAGAATGGCATTTTCTCCCAAGCATTCTTTTAACTGGTGATTCCACTGTTGAAGCTGGCTTAACTTAGATAATAATTTATCCAGCGCGTTACTGTCCTGTTGTAAATAATGTGTAATAGGATAAGTCATTAATAAAGTATAGACTGATTGCATAGGTTCAGCAAATTTCATTTAATTCATCTCTCGTGTTGGTGTTGACTTTTCAGGCAAAGTACGTAATGCTTCAGGCCTATTTTTCTCTAACTTATCGATGTGAAAGCTTATGATACTGACCCGAATTTTCAGCCAGATTTTTGGTAGTCGTAATCAACGCGTTTTAAAGTGTATGTGGGAGAAGGTTGCTGAAATAAATGCCTTAGAGCCGCAGATGGCAACGCTATCAGATGCTGCACTTCAAGCTAAAACGCCAGAGTTTCGTGAGCGCTTACGACAAGGCATGGCAGTAGATAAATTATTACCAGAGGCATTTGCTGTCGTACGTGAAGCAAGCAAACGTGTCTTAAAGATGCGCCATTTTGATGTGCAGTTACTGGGAGGAATGGTACTGCATGGGGGTAATATTGCGGAAATGCGTACGGGTGAAGGTAAAACTTTGGTTGCAACGCTTTCTGCTTATTTGAATGCACTCAGTGCGGAAGGGGTGCATATTGTCACTGTCAATGATTATTTGGCTAAACGTGATTCTTTATGGATGGAGCCACTTTATTCTTTTCTTGGCTTAACCACCGGTGTGATTATGCCCACGATGTCGCCTCAAGAAAAAAAGCAGGCTTATGCAGCAGACATTACATACGGCACGAATAACGAATTTGGTTTCGATTATTTGCGCGATAATATGGCATTTTCAATGGCTGATAAAGTGCAACGTCCTTTGCATTACGCCATAGTTGATGAAGTTGATTCCATTTTAATCGATGAGGCGCGTACACCTTTAATTATTTCGGGTGCAGCCGAGGATAGCACAGAGCTTTACCGTGCAGTGAATGAGCTTGTGCCGAGATTAACTAAGCAAGCAAATAAAGAAGCAGCAGGCGATTATTTAGTTGATGAAAAAGCCAAGCAAATTTTTCTTAGTGAAGAAGGCCATCAACACGCCGAAGAACTATTTACTCAAGCAGGTTTAATTCAGGAAAACCAAAGTTTATATGATGCTAATAATATCATGCTGATGCATCATCTCAATGCAGCCTTGCGTGCCCATGCTATTTTTCATCGTGATGTGGATTATATTGTTCAGCAGAGTGAAGTAGTGATTGTGGATGAGCACACAGGACGAACTATGCCCGGACGCCGTTGGTCAGATGGGTTACACCAAGCGATTGAAGCGAAGGAAAAAGTGCAAATTCGTCAGGAAAATCAAACACTGGCTTCCATCACCTTTCAAAATTATTTTCGTATTTATCACAAATTGTCAGGCATGACAGGGACAGCAGATACGGAAGCTTATGAATTCCAGCAAATTTACGGTTTAGAAGTGATTGTATTGCCCACTAATATGCCCATGATTAGACAAGATCAACCTGATTTTGTCTTTATGTCAGCAGCAGAAAAATTCACTGCTATTATGGAAGATATTAAAAAAACTCGCATAGCAGGCCAGCCTGTGTTAGTCGGTACAACTTCTATTGAAACCTCGGAATATTTAGCCAATTTATTAAAAAAAGAAAATATTCCACATAATGTGTTGAATGCTAAATTTCATGAGCAGGAAGCAAGGATTATTGCTGAAGCAGGCCGCCCGGGTGCTGTAACTATCGCAACCAATATGGCAGGTCGAGGTACTGATATTGTTCTAGGAGGCAGCCTAGAAGCAGAATTAAAAGCGTTGGACAATCCAACGCCTGAAGCTATTGTGAAATACAAAGCGGCATGGCAACAACGCCATGATAAAGTTATTCATGCGGGCGGTCTTTATGTATTAGGTACAGAACGTCATGAATCACGTCGTATTGATAATCAATTGCGAGGGCGTTCTGGCCGGCAAGGTGATCCTGGCAAAACTCGCTTTTATCTTTCATTAGAAGATAATTTATTGCGTATATTCGGTGGTGAGCGTTTGACGAGTATTATGAAGCGTATTGGCATGGAAAAAGGCGTGGCGCTTGAATCGCGTTTATTAAGTAATAGCATTGAGAATGCACAGCGTAAAGTAGAGGCGCATAATTTTGATATTCGTAAACAATTACTTGAATATGATGATGTAGCGAATGAGCAACGCAAAGTGATTTATCGTCAGCGCGATGCGCTACTTACCACTGAGAATATCGCGGATATGATTAAGGAAATTCGCCGACAAGTTGTGGACGGTGTTATCAGTACGTTTATTCCCGTGCAGAGCTTAGAAGAGCAGTGGGATGTGCCGGGATTAGAACGACAGTTAGAGCAGGATTTTAATGTACGTTTGCCTATACAAGAATGGTTGGTTAAAGAAGATACGTTGCATGAAGAAAATTTACGTGAACGTATTCATGGCATTTTTCAAGAAACTTATAAAAATAAAGAAGCGCAAACAGAGATGGCGGTGATTCGCCAATTTGAAAAAGCTGTGATGCTCCAAACACTCGATAATTTTTGGCGGGAACATTTGGCAGCGATGGATTATTTGCGACAAGGTATTCATTTGCGTGGTTATGCACAAAAAAATCCTAAGCAAGAATATAAGCGTGAAGCTTTTGAATTATTCGTCACTTTACTGGATCGCGTCAATTATGAAGTGATTTCAGTGCTGAGTAAATTTGAAGTACGTAAAGAAGAAGATGTAGAACAACTCGAATCACAGCATCGTGCTGCTGCACAAAATATAAAAATGGAATATCATCATGCTGAAATGGATACATTAGAAAATAAGGGGGCAATAGAGCAAACTAGCTTGCATGAGGGTAGTGCCATTCCCTTACGTCAAATGCCTAAAATAGGGCGCAATGAACTTTGTCCTTGTGGTTCTCGCAAAAAATATAAGCAGTGTCATGGTAGTTTCAGTTGATTCTATTGTGCATGTTGCGGTGGGTGTGATTTTCAATGCACACAATGAAGTGCTGATTGCCCAGCGTCCTCCAGATAAACCATACAGTGGGGTATGGGAATTTCCCGGGGGGAAAATTGAAAAACGAGAAACTATTTTTCAAGCTTTGCAACGCGAATTACTTGAAGAAGTGGGCATACATGTCATTACTGCTCATCCTTGGCTGCAAGTCGAGCATGATTATCCTGAGCGTAGCGTATTGTTACATACCTGGCGTGTGACTCAATTTTTAGGGGAGGCTATCGGTAAAGAAAAACAATTAATACAATGGGTCTCCATTGATGGTTTAAATCAATTTGAATTCGCGGCGGGGAATAGGGAGATTTTAATAGCTCTTTCTGCGGTTCATACGGGATAGATGCATTAAAAGCAGGTGAAATGAAAAATACAATTATCTAGGCTGTAATCTGATATGGAGAGTTAAACTTTATGACGATGTGGACAGAATTTACCTTTATTCTGCAGCCATCCGTTCTGGGTGGAATTGGGGTTTTTGCAACGCATAATATTCCTATTAATACAAAATTGTTTTCAGATACGTTTACTCTTCGAACAATGAAATCTGCAAATATTCCAGAAGCATTTAAGAAATACATCATTTATCTCAATGATGAAGAATGTCTATGTCCAGAACGGTTTGATCGCATGGAAATTGGATGGTATATCAATCACTCTTATCAGCCAAATATCCAGAAAAATTCGGATAAACATGTGGTTGCTTTGCGTAATATAAATCAAGGCGAAGAAATATTAATCGATTACAATTGTCTTAATGAGCCTGAACATTTAAAAGAAGATTATTATAAAAGATAATGGGATCTAATCAGGAACTTCCTCCTTAGCTAGGCAGAGTTCAAAGCGACAACCGCATGAAATCATTGACTACGGCTTGCGTAATTAATAGTAACAATACAATGATACCCAGTCGGAAGAGAAGAGTTTGCACTCTCATGGATAAGGGGCGGCGTGTGATGCTTTCGATCAAATAAAAAAGCAGATGACCCCCATCTAACCCGGGGATGGGTAAAACATTAATGACACCGATGGCAATGCTAAAAAAAGCCAGAAAACTGATAAAGGGTAAAATACCATTATTCAATGCAGTACCAGCGCTTTCAAAAACAGTAATAGGACCCCCTAGACCTTGTAGAGAAACTTTGCCTGTGAGCATTTTCCCTAAGAGTGAAAAATTGAGAGAAGTGAATATAGTCAATTGTTGTTTTGCTTGTACTAGAGCTGCGAAAGGGCTGAATTTATTTTTACGTAATAGTTCATCAGGCCATTTGAATTGAGGAGCTAGGCCCAGAAAGCCTTGTTTTTGGAATAAATAATTTCGCTTATACCCTATAGTGATAGGCAAAAAAAGAATTTTTTCTTGCCGCTTAATTTTGAAAACAAGCGTTTCTTCTGGATGGGCCGCTATCAATGCGACAAGTTCCTCCCAATTTTTAATACGTTTCTGACCAATTGCAAGAATGATATCATTCACTTGTAGCCGAGATTCATAAGCAGGGGAGTGAGGCAAGAGAATTCCTATGACAAGAGGAATAGGAGGCCTATAAGGTTCAATGCCTAAACTATCTAAGGGATTGGGTTTTAAATTATTTATTTGCCAATATCGAAGATCCAAAGTATGCCGCTGAATAATACGAGAATTTAATGATTGCGTGTGGATGGCTATCTGTTTTTTTTCGCCTAAGTATGTCATGAGACGAATGACAACAGCATTCCAGTCTAGGGTTGTTTTATTATTAATACTCTGGATTTCATCTCCGGGTTTTAACCCGGCATTTTCAGCAAGTGAATGAGGGATGATTTTCCCAATCAATGGAATAGGCGTTGTGAACCCTATTACAAAGAGCAGCCAATATAGAATAAAAGCAAAAATAAAATTGGCTGCTGGGCCTGCGATCACTACAGCTATTTTTTTATAAAGAGGCTGACGATTAAAAGCTAAATGGTATTCATGCCGGGTTACTTTCTCTTCATTTTCATCCAGCATTTTAACATAACCGCCTAAAGGAATGGTGGCCAATACAAATTCAGTGCCTTTTTTATCCTGCCAACGAAAAAGAGCTTTCCCAAACCCTAAAGAAAAGCGTAAAACTTTAATACCTGCAAGTCGGGCAATAAAGAAATGACCGCACTCGTGTATGCCTACAATAAAAAAAATAGTTAGGAAAATGCTAAGGATTGAAATTAACATAGCTAGCAACGATTTTTCTCCTATTTCTGTCTGGGGCATGCCTAATCAGCTAATTAATGACATGCTCTAAACTCCCTAATAATCTTAAACAACACTTTGGATGCCCATTGCCCTCAATCGCCTATTAATTTGCGCAGCTCGTATAGCGTCTGGCACGGGACCGATTTGTACACGGTATAATTGATGCAGCTTTGCTAATTTTGTAATATTTACTGGCGAATTTACTACAGATATTAAACGTTTTTTTAATTTTTCCGCATATATTTTATTATGGAATGCCCCCACTTGTATATAAATCACATGCACTACTCTATTTGGTATTGAGTGTCGTATTATTATTTGCTGTTTTTGATTATTTTTAGCTAGAAAAATAGGATGCTTAAAGTGATTATTTTTATCGTAGTATAAAGGATCGATAGCTTTTACATCGACAGGGGCAGTGCCATGGGCAAGCATGCCTAGTTTTTTTGCAGCAACATAAGATAAATCAATGAGCCTATTATATTTAAAAGGTCCTCTATCAGTCACTTTTACAATGACCTTACGTCCATTTTTTAAATTAGTGACGACCACATACGTCGGTAGAGGTAATGTTTTATGTGCCGCTGTCATAGCTAACATATCATAACGTTCCCCGTCAGAGGCATTATGTCCGTGAAATTTAGTGCCATACCATGAGGCTATGCCCCTTTCTTCATAATTTTTGCTTGATCGCATGATATAATATTTTTCTCCGCGAACAATATAAGGCTTATTTCCCACTTTGCTTAGAGGCTCTACTTTGGGTATTGCATCAGGAATTTTAGAGATGTCCACATCATAAGAAGGAGGGCCATCTCTCCGGGACGTAGAACAGCCATTGAGTAATAAACAAAAAAATAAACTGATATAAAAAACAAATGGAAAGATTTTTTTATGATGTATTTGATAATAAGGCAACGAGATAGAATTAAGCATTATGGAGTTTCTCACGTAATGTTGCAATATAATGACTTAATTGCCAGACAGACATGGCATATAAGTCGCTTGCGTTATACCGTTTTATTACATCGAAGTTATGGAATCCAAACCAATATTCATTGCCCCAGTAAGTGGGTAGCGAAATAATTTTATGTGGATTATTCTTTAATAATTGATTATCTGACATATTGCCTTCATCGGTTAGGGCCGATTTAGAAATTATTTTTACTTCTTTTTTTGTATTTAAGAAAAATTGAAATTTATGGCTGACAAGTGAAATAGGCATAGCTACAGGTTGATTTGTTTTCCAGCCATGCAGTTTATAATAATTACCAATACTAGCAATGATATCTAGCTCATTATTCGCTAGATCAATTTTGGTATGTCCATTGTAACTTACGGCATAACGACGATAGCTGCTGGGCATAAATTGGGGTTGTCCAATTGCGCCAGCATACGAGCCGCTGACTTTCATCGGATCTAATTTTTGCTCGCGAGTCAAAAGTAGAAATTCTTTTAATTCATTTTTAAAAAAAGGCGCGCGTACGCTATTGCTGAAAGCAATATTAGATAAGGCATCAATGACTCGAAATTTACCGGTATGCAACCCATATTTTGTTTCTACGCCAATGGTTGCCACAATAATACTGGCAGGGACGCCATATTTTTTTTCGGCTTGGGCTAGCGCAGTTTGATAGCGATTCCAAAATTCAACACCCTTTCGGATGCGCCACTCAGTGACAAATAAGCGTTGATAAAGTGTCCACGGTTCTTTCTCTAATGGCGCTTTGATTTTTCTTATGACGGCAGATCTGATTTTTACCGTATTAAATAAAGCAATAAGGGACGCTTGCTTAAATTTATATTGTTTGACCATTTGTTGGATAAATGCAGTAACATCAGGTCGACTGGCAAAAGAGGGGTTTGCTTGGGCAGACGCCGCAAAGAAGAGATTATGTATTAAAAATAAAATTAAAAACCGAACCATATATTATACCTTATAATTTTTTTCAGAATTTTATGTCGTCAATAATTTTCGATGTGTTTGGATAGACATTAAAATTCCAAATCCTGCCATGAGTGTGATCATAGAGGAGCCACCATAGCTGACTAAGGGTAACGGTAACCCCATTACCGGCAAAATGCCAGTCACCATTCCCATATTAATAAAAAATGAAAAAAAGAAGGTGAGAGTCAGGCTGCCAGCTAATAGACGCGAAAATGTATCCTGTGCATAAATTGTAATATATAATCCACGTAAAATGATAATCATAAAAAGTAAAATTAAAATCACGCTGCCTACAAAGCCAAATTCTTCGCCGCAAACAGCAAAAATAAAGTCTGTCGCATGCTCGGGTAAAAAATGCAGATGAGATTGGGTGCCATTTAACCAGCCTTTACCAAAAAATCCCCCGGAGCCGATGGCAATTTTAGATTGAATGATATGATAACTTGCACCCAGCGGGTCACGTTCTGGATTGAAAAAAGTTAATACGCGTTGACGTTGATAATCATGCATAAAATGCCAGAGTAGCGGTGCGCAAATAATAGCTAAGCCTGTTATATATCCCAGCAATCGCCAACTTAAGCCTGCTAGTAATAAAACACTACCGCCTGCGATAAATAGCAAAACGGCTGTACTCTGATCAGGCTGCTTAGCTACGAGTACTGCCGGAATCATTATAATGACTATAGCTAATAAAATAGATAGATTATTTAAAGGTAAATGGGTTTTATGAAAATAACTGGCTAAAAATAAAGGTAAAGCTAACTTCATTAATTCCGAAGGTTGAAAGCGTATCACCCCCAAATTTAACCACCGTTCAGCTCCTTTGCCAGTATGGCCTGCAATAAGTACAACGATAAGTAAAAATATCCCTATGCTATAAAGCCAGATGGCCCACCGTTGATAAATATGAGGGGGAATTTGAGCCACTATAAGCATAATAATAAAAGCCATAAAGATATGTAAAATTTGTTGCGTGATTGTGTTATGATTTTGACCGCTGGCACTATATAAAATAACTAATCCCATAGCAGTTAATAATATAAGGCCAAAGAGCAAGTACATATCGATATGCATAGATTGCCAAAGCGAACGAGGATGAGTTTGATGAGGGTGATGGGTTCGTTTAAAGGTGTGGGGCACTGTCATGAGTCATATTTTCCTTATTAGCACGGGCTAGCCTGGGTGTGGACCCCGTAAAATAATAATCGAGAATGTGGCGTGCAATGCTTGCGGCAAGCTTGCTATGTTCTGCAATCACAGCAATGGCGATTTGTGGCTTATCGACCGGTGCAAACGCAACGAAGAGGGAGTGATCGCGCAATGCTTCCGGTAGATTATCTTGTTCTTCATTTTTTCCTTCTTCGTCGCGGTGTTTGATAGAATAAACTTGCGCTGTTCCTGTCTTTCCAGCAATAGTGTAGGGCATATCATGCCCAAAATGAGCGTAGCCTGTGCCTAAGGGTGAAGTAATGACATTTTGTAGGGCAGTAATAATCATTTTCCAATTATCTTCCTGGTGTAACTTAACCGGTTCTAACTCAGTTGTGGCTTGTGGCTCAGGTATTTTACCTGCTTCTTGTTCTGTGAGTAATAGATGGGGAAGGAAACGTTTACCCCGGTTAGCAAGTATTGCAATGCCTTGTGCAAGTTGCAGGGGTGTTGCCTGCATATAACCTTGACCAATGGCGGAGTTAATAGTATCTCCTTCATGCCAAGGTATGCCCTTAGTGCGTCGCTTCCAGGCCGGTGAAGCAATAATACCGGGTAGCTCTTCACCTACATCAATACCAGTGAGTTCACCAAAACCGAAACGAGTTAGAATATCATCAATATGTTTAATTCCCATTTTGTGACCTAATGCGAAAAAATAAGTATCACACGAACTAACAAGGGCATGATTTAAATTGACAGTGCCATGACCATGAGGCTTCCAATCATGATAAACATGTTCACTGTTGGGTAACTGATACCACCCTGGATCAAAAATAGTGAAATTCGGGGTAGTGGTTTCAGAATCTAAACCTTCCAGTGCAATATAAGGCTTAATGGTCGAAGCTAAAGGGTATAGCCCGCGTAATGTTCTATTATAAAGGGGTTTGCTGGGTGCTTTTTCTAATTGCTGAAATGCTTGATTACTCATGCCATCGACAAATAAATTGGGATCGAAGGAAGGCTCGCTAACCATCGCAAGAATTTGCCCTGTGGCTGGTTGAAGGATAACAACCGCCCCATTATGTCCAGCCAGCGCTTGTTCAGCGACAATTTGTAAGTTGCTATCAAGAGTAAGATATAAATTTTTCCCTGGCATGGGTTTAATGTCGTGAAGTATGCGCACCGGCTGACCGCTGGCATCATTTTCTGCTTGCTCATATCCCACGGTACCATGCAGCTCATCTTCATAAAATTTTTCAATACCTAGTTTGCCAATATAATTCGTAGCACTGTAATTGCTGGGATCAACGTTATCTAGCTCATCTAAATTAATGCGGCCTACATACCCGACGATATGACTTAATGCCGCACCTAAAGGATAATGTCGAATTAAACGTGCTTTGATGAGTGCGCCGGGAAAGCGATATTGATTTTCATAAAATCGTGCGACTTCAGCTTCTGTTAGACGAAGTTTTAAAGGAATTTCTTCAAAACGACGATGTTGTTTTAATTCTTTCTGAAATTGAGCAATTTCTGTGTCATTCAGAGGAATAATTTTGGCAATTTCTGCTAAGGCTTGGGGAATACTGGGATTTTTTTCTGGAATGATATCTAAGCTGAATACGGGGAGATTTTCTGCAAGTAGCAGACCATTGCGATCATAAATTAAACCACGTGTGGGCTCAACGGGAACAATGTCTAGCCAATTTTTTTTAGATAGGGTGGTATAGTGAGCATGTTGGGCGCATTGTAAAAAACCAAGCCGGAGGATAAGAAAGGTGATTAAGATAAGCATGATAACAAGCGCCGTCATGCTTCGGTGTGTGATTAGCTGAATTTCTTGTAAATGATTTTTAAGAGTAGCCCATTTTTTCATGTCAGGATTTTACCAGTATCCATTACTTCTAGCATCTTTTTATCTTGGGTATGGGGATGCGTTTTCAAAGAGCGGTCATATTTTGCAGAATACAGCATTGTCAAAATATGAGGTAGCTGCTCTGCGGGCTTTAAAATCCATACCCCATATTAATCAACAATGGAATAGTAATGCCTGCATTTGTGCCTGCTATACTGCCATTTGAATAATGCAGCATACTTAAACTCACAGAAAGCTTTTGTTCTTTGCCAAAGCTTGCGCCTACGGCAAGTTGATCTTGGAAGGAAAAATAAATGCCCAAATTACGGTCTGCAAAACGTGTGCGTGTAAGATAAGAAGCGCCAATACTGAGATCGATATAGGGAGAAATAAAATAACGTTGAGTAAAATAATAACGTAGAGTAGGTGCAAGCGAATAAATATTAATTTCTCTATTAGCAGGATAGTGGCTAACCCACCAATGACCTAAGCTCATATCAAAATAAATTTTGATATGCTCCCAAGCTAAGCATGAAGGTTGATACCAGAGGGCACCTCTATATCCTTTTAAGGGGGAAGGGTCTTTATCTATTAACGGATAAGTGAATGCGATACCTATTTGCGCCCGGGCAATGTGGGAGAATAATGTGATAAGTAGAAGTGCTAGTAATCGATAGAACACGTGTGTTTTCCTTAACACAACATTATAAAAAAAAGCTTTTGCAGAACCTTAAAGAGTAAATGGGTTTTTGTCAATCCGTATTTCAAAACTGTGTTGCTGCATTTTCAGTTAGGGCAGAGTTAAATTATTTATCGCTGAATTTAACTGAGCATTTGAGTCAATCTGCTCCCTATGCTCAGCTTGATGAGTTGCATATTGGTGTGAAGCAAAGAAGGTCAAGCCCCCAGATACAAGGCACGCTGTAGAGCAGGTTACTCCTCCTGCTATCAATGGGGGTGAAATAGCGATAGTGCCTGTTGTTGCTAAAATAGTAAGAGGAGCTGCTACCGCGAAGAGAAGGGCGGCAAAAAACGCAATGATAGCTATTTTGAGTACGTTTGGCATCGGTAATTTCAATATCTCATTTTTTAATTCTCTCAAAGCAGTGGGCCCAGGTTGTCGGTATGGATTGTTCTGGTATCTCTTAAATAAATTTCGAAGTTGTGTTTCTATATGCATTTTTGTGGCAGTAGGCACAGGACTTTCTTTTTGCTCTAGAACGTCTAATAATTCTTGTAATTTTTGCTGGATAGAGTCGCGTTCTGGCCATTTGATATTTTGAAATAATCTTTTGAGCTCTGATGATGGTCCCTCAAGTCCTTCTTTTTCTCCGGCATTGCTAGGCTTCTTGGGGGGTAGGGGCGAGGACACTTTCCTCGTTTCTGGGGCAGGAGAAAAGGGTCCGCCTTGAATTTCTTGTTTAATCTGTTCATATTGTTCTTTTGTGACAGAAAAGACAGGGTGGCCTTTTTCATTGGTACGTACATACGCCAAATGCAATTGAGCGAAGAGGGGATGATCATGATAGCGAGTTTTTAGGCAATGCAGTGCCAGTTTTGCTGCATCTTCATCATCGAATAGGATATCTAAAAAGCTATCTTGCTTATAAAGTTTGCTATTCTCTTGACGGTGCCTGGCAAATAGCTTTGCCATTGCTTTTTGTTGTATATCTTCTGAAATCTTGAAGACGTTTGTTAGTAAATGAGCGACATCAGTATAGTCAAAGGGGCGGATAACCCCATTTTGTTTATTACCCCCATGAATTTGCCCGTGATAGTTAGGAGGAAATCGAAAAGGTTTTTTTATTGCGTCTATGGTATTTTTTAAAATAATTATTGCATTATTTATCTCTTCCTCTCTATTTGCGTTTTCATTATTATCTTTTTCTTCTGATGGCAAAAAATCTTCATAATTAAGCTCAGGGGCGATTTTTCCCGAAGTAGCTATTTCTTCGGTAAACCGTATTGCTGCTCCCACTCTTTCATCTAAGCAGCCAATACCACTGTCTCGGATCAAGGACTGATAGGTTTGAAGAGCCAAGTTCAACTCGTCTGATGTTGTAAGGGGGCCAGTATTGTTGTCTCTATCAAGCGCTCCTCTGTGCTCGTACTTACATAATACTTGCAATGAAGAATAAAATGCCCTTAAGAAATCGTCAAACAGTGTTTTTCTATCAAATTCAGGAGGCTGCGCACTGGCCTGTCTAGCAGCTCCTTCTGGGAGAAGTGGGGTATAGTAGGCATGGACATGATAAGAGAGGCGGTTTGATGTTCTAAGTATGCCATGTACAGGAGGGCTTTCTTGTCCAGTTTCAAAGCGAGTTAATTGGGCAGTGATGTTTTTTTTAGTTTTGAACATATTTTCAAAAGCATCTAGCACTTTGTGTAGCATAGTCAACTGCTTATCCCCTCCTCGCTGGGCGAGAGGGAATAAGACTCGAACTCTTTTTATTTCCTGTATACCAGCTTGAATTTCTTCTGGGGTGAGGTAAGGCATGGGTAATTATTTCTCTTATCAAGTAGTGGCCTGCATTCTACCAGCTCCTTATTAAGAAAACATTAAGGGTGGGGCTTGTTTTTTAATGTAATGCCCAATGCAGCCAAGCGATCTTGTAAATTGGGGTGGGTGGAAAAAGCATCCGCCAACGAAGCCATGGGTTCAATACCGGCTTGCACAGGATCAAAAATATAAGCTTCACGGCGCACATTTTCATGAGGGGTTTGTTGATAAGCTGCGCTGTAAGCAGTTTGATGGCTTTGGTGGTCGCCACTGATCTTTATTAAAGCTGAAGCAAGAGGTTGGTTATCGCGTAATAATTCCACGGAACCTGCATCAGCCATATATTCTCGTGTGCGGCTGAGATAAAGTAAGAGTAAAATATTGATCACCGGTAAAAGGTAACGCAGTATCAGAATAAGGGTGGCAAGGGCATTTGAGCGATTATCTGTGTCTCGACGATGAGAAAAAATAATATTATAAAAGAAAATATCGAGCACCATGATCATTAAATTCGCTAGTACAGAAGCCATTAAAGTGAGCTTGATATCCATGTGACGAATATGGCTGAGTTCATGTGCCATGACGGCTTGGAGTTCACTGCGATTTAATTTTTCAATCAAGCCACGAGTAATGGCTACCATAGCGGATTTTTCACTATAGCCACTTGCGAACGCATTCATATAATCGGCATCAATTACATAGACTTTAGGCATATAACATAGCCCAGCAGCGATTTTCATTTCTTCTACGACGTTATAGAGTTGTTTCTCAGCTGGAGTTTGTGCGGTTTTTAGTTTGATCTCTTTGTATTCTGTGCCGAGTAACATTAAACGATCGTGCAAGCTAAAAGTGATGAATAATGAAATAAGCGCTACTCCAAGCATAATTAAAGTAACTAGCGGAAAAAGTTGGAAAGTAGCGAGAGCTATAAAAAGTTGTGTCAGAGTAGCTTGTGGGAAATGCGCACTGTAAATGTAAGTGTCTATTAGCATCCCCAGAGCAAAATAAATTAAAAAAAACAGAACGATAACAAATACTGTTTTGCGGTTATTTATGCGTAATGTTTTGCGCCAGTCTGCAGTTGACATTATAATTTAACCGTATAGCTTTCTTGTTCTGCTATTTTTGCTTCGGCTAGCTGCCAATATTGAAAATCAAAATCGAGCTTTGTTTTAAATGCCGAAACAATGAGAGTGGTAAAAAATGCTTTTTTTGTTGCATTGTACATTTCGATACTGTCGTTAAAAGATTGCTTTGCATAAGCCAATTTATTTTCTGTGTTGACAATTTCTTCTTGCAATTGCACGCAATTTTCATTGGCTTTTAATTGCGGATATTGCTCAAAAACGAGATTAATATGAGAAGCAATGTCAGAGATTTTATTTTCTGCGGCAATGCGGCTTAGTTCGTTGCCGCTGGTTTTGGCTTGTTGCGCTTGATTACGTAATGTTACCACGTCTTTCAGCGTAGTTTGCTCGTAATCCATGTATTTTTTTACCACATTAATGAGTGATTCAAATACTTTAAAACGACGATCTAATTGGATATCAATTTGTTTTTGGTTATTGCGAATAGCTTCAATTAATTGAATAAGGCGATTGTAAGTTAATACAACAAAAGCGCCTATTGCGATTGCAATAATGAGAATAATGATACTTATACTCATGGTAGCTTTGCTCCTTTTTATCCACGATAATGAGTTAAACTCTAAACCAGGAAAAACTGTATGTCAGATACTACCATTAATTTAACGCCAATGCTGTATGCTTATTTACAAAAAAACTCATTGCGTGAATTAGAAGTATTAAAGTCACTACGTCAGCAAACACATAAAATGAGTATGGGCCAGATGCAAATCTCTCCTGAGCAAGGTCAATTCATGGGATTATTGATTGAGTTGCTGGGTGCACGTAAGACATTAGATATTGGTGTTTTTACAGGTTACAGCGCGCTTTGCGTTGCATTGGCTATGCCGGCTGACGGCAGGGTAGTAGCTTGTGATATCAATGTAGAGTGGACTCAGATCGCCCACCGCTTTTGGGAAAAGGCAGGGGTTAGGAATAAAATTGAGTTAAGACTTGCACCTGCCTTAGAAACGCTTCAGCAGTTGCTGGATCAAGGAGAAGGGGAGACTTATGATTTTGCTTTTATTGATGCAGATAAAGCGAATTATCTCCTTTATTATGAGTTATCCCTCGGTTTACTCCGCCCGGGCGGTTTGATGGCAATTGATAACGTGTTATTTGGCGGGAAAGTGGCAGAGAAGCAAGCGACGGATATAAATACAGAAACAATTCGGGCCCTTAACGAGAAATTATTGCATGATGAACGAGTTTCTTTAAGTATGCTGCCCATAGGAGATGGTTTGACGTTGGCTAAAAAGCGTGCTTAGAGTTGAAAACCCCTACTAGGATGGGAGTTACACGCGGCCGCTTTTTGTTTTTACAATGGCTTTTTGGCTTCCCACCTCCGTTCTAGATACATTAAATAATTGACAGACACATCACTGCTTAATTTATATTCTTTAGTAAAAGGATTATAACTCATGCCGGTTATATCGTTGACTAGCAGTCCGGCCTGTCTACTCCATTCTGCCAACTCACTTGGCCGAATAAATTTAGCAAAATCATGTGTGTTCTTAGGTAATATTTTTAGCAAATATTCTGCACCTACAATAGCAAAGAGATAAGATTTTATATTCCTATTCACCGTAGAAAAAAAGAGGTGTCCCCCTGGCCTAACCAATTTTGCTGCTGCATGAATGATAGAAGTGGGATCAGGCACATGTTCTAATAATTCCAAACAGGTGATCACATCAAATTGATGGGGGTGATCCGTCGCGAATTCTTCAGCACTAATGAGTAAATAATTTACATGAGTAGTATTTTTTTCTTGATGTAATTTTGCTATTTCTAGGGCGGCTTCACTTAAATCAATGCCTGTGACTTCCGCACCATATGTCTGCATGCTTTCAGATAAGATGCCTCCCCCACAGCCAATATCTAGCACTTTTTTTCCTTTCAGAGAGATTTTTTCATTAATGTACTTTAGCCGTAGCGGATTAATACCGTGTAATGTTTTCATTTCACCTTCTGGATTCCACCAGTCAGCTGCAAGCTTAGAGAATTTTTCAATTTCAGTTTTATCTATATTCATATTATTAAGTTCACTTGCCAGGGAGTATCAGTTCTGTTTATCATAGCATCTTACATTTATTTTAATTTAAGGGAATTGAAATCATGAAACTACAATTTATCACACTAGGTGTTGTTGTTGCACTTGCAAGTGCTACTGTATTTGCTGGTGATGTGCCATCTCAAATGAACAGCCAGATCGGGCAGCCAGCTCAATCTGAAGCTACAACCACCACGGATACGCAAACTTCTACTACGCAACAGACTCAAACAACGACGCCTGATACGTCAGTTCCGAGTAATGGAAGTAATACAACGACAACAACCACAACAACGACCACACCTCCTGCTACGTCGCCCGCTCAAGGCAGCAGTTACTAAACTCTACCTTGTATTATCCTAGGTGACGTGAAGAGCCTGTTCGGAGCATCGCGAGGAGATCAGCTTAAATGCAATTGATTCCTGTGCTTCGTTCCAGACGGGCTCCTCGCGAGGCACAAGACGGACAACGCTGGTTGCACCGTACCTCAGAGTCTGTTCATATTCTTGCTTATGAGGGGTGCTTCATTAGGCATGACCGTTTACCGGCCGCGAGGGATAAAATTTGAAATAATTTATTCTCCAGGCAAATAAGGTTAGTATGCAAAACCCCACAGGGCAGGCTGTTTATCTGGCTGATTATAAGGTGCCTGATTATTTAATCGACACAGTGGATCTTGAGTTTGATTTGCGCGAAGAATTTACCATTGTGACGGCAAAGCTTGCTGTGTACATCAACCCCTCAAGCTTGCAACCCAGTCCCCACTTAATACTCAATGGCGAAATGTTAGAACTGCTTTCGGTGGTGCTAGATGGCAAATCATTAACAAAAGCGCGTTTCCAGAAAACAGAAGTTTCTTTAATTATTCTAGATGTGCCTCAAGTTTTTACATTAGAAATTCAAACACGTATTAAACCCCAAGAAAATACGGCATTGAGTGGCCTATATAAATCAGGCGGTAATTTTTGTACTCAATGTGAAGCCCAAGGGTTTCGTCGTATCACTTATTTTCTTGATCGTCCCGATGTCATGGCCCGATTTAAAACCACTCTCATTGCGCATAAAAAACGGTATCCTATTTTATTATCGAATGGTAATGAAATAAGCAATAAAGAATTGTCAGAAGGTAGGCATGCCGTTACATGGGAAGATCCTTTCAAAAAACCTTGTTATTTATTTGCATTGGTCGCAGGCAAGCTAGACTGTGCTGAGGATTTTTTTATCACTCAATCTGGTCGGCGAGTCATCTTACGTATTTATGTGGAGCTAGGTCATTTGGATAAATGTGCGCATGCGATGAAAGCGGTTAAGAAAGCCATGCGCTGGGATGAAGAAAAATTTGGTCGTGAATACGATTTAGATATTTATATGATTGTTGCTGTCAGTGATTTTAATATGGGTGCGATGGAGAATAAGGGGTTAAATATTTTTAACACTCAGTATATTCTAGCAAAGCCCGAAACAGCGACAGACACCGATTATGTGCATATTGAATCAGTGATTGCCCATGAATATTGCCATAATTGGACAGGTAATCGCATTACTTGTCGTGATTGGTTTCAATTAAGTTTGAAAGAAGGACTTACGATTTTTCGTGATCAAAATTTTACTGCGGATACCACATCACCCACCGTAGCCCGAATTAATGATGTCATTGATTTACGTACTAGCCAATTTCCAGAAGATGCCGGACCATTAGCCCATCCAGTTCGCCCTGATTCCTATGTAGAAATTAACAATTTCTATACCTCTACTGTTTATAATAAAGGTGCTGAAGTCATTCGTATGCAGCAAACCTTACTAGGGGAGGCAGTTTTTCGTAAAGGCATGGATCTTTATTTCGCCCGTTATGATGGACAAGCCGTTACGATAGAAGAATTTGTGAAATCGATGGAAGATGCCTCGGGTATAGATTTAAAGCAATTTCGACTTTGGTATAGCCAAGCCGGAACACCGGTGCTGGATGTCACAGATCAATATGATGCACAACAAAAAAAATATACATTGAAGATCAAACAGTCTTGTCCAGTAACGCCGGGACAACCCGAGAAAAAACCTTTTCATATTCCTATTAAAATAGGATTAATGGAGGCTTCTGGGAAGGAAATGAGACAGGATTTACTGCACTTAAAAGAAGCTGAACAAGCATTTCAATTTTCTGATATCGCTACGCCGCCTATTCCCTCTTTGCTGCGAGGGTTTTCGGCGCCCGTTAAAATAAATTATGCTTATTCGGATGCCGCATTACAATTGTTATTCAAATCGGACACCGATTTATTTAATCGTTGGGAGGCAGGACAACGTTATACTGTTCAATTAATTTTAAGATTAATAAATGATTATCATAAAAATGAAACCCTTTTATTACCCACAGATTATATCGCTATTTTTCAACATTTATTAGAGACCATGCAAGATGATAAATTACTGCTGGCTGAGATGTTAACCCTGCCTTCTGAAAAGTATATAGCAGCACAAATGGCCATCATTGATGTAGAAGCCATTCATTTTGTGCGTAAATTTATAATGATAGAGCTTGCAACGCATTTGCAATCATTGTTTTGTGATGTGTACCAAGAAAATAATGAAATCAAGTCAGCCCCTGAATTTACCATGGAGGGGGCTGCGAAGCGACATCTAAAAAATGTGTGTTTAGCTTACCTCATGACTTTAGGTAAAAAATATAAGCAATTAACCTTAGATCAATTCAAAATAGCTTTATCTACTAATATGACAGACACGATAGCCGCGCTACGCCCTCTTATGAATATTGCTTGTCCAGAACGAGAAACTGCCTTAACACAGTTTTATCAACAGTGGAAAAATGATCCTTTGGTTATTGATAAATGGTTTGCTTTGCAAGGGAGCGCTACTTTACCCGATACCTTAGGTAGGGTCAGATGTTTATTGGAACACCCCGCATTTGATCTGCGGAACCCCAATAAAGTCTATTCATTAATTGGTACTTTTGCTTATCGTAACCCCGTGCGTTTCCATGTCGCTAATGGCGAGGGTTATCAATTTTTAGCAGATTGCGTCCTTCAGCTCGACTCTCTTAACCCTCAGCTCGCCGCGCGCCTGGTGAAACCGCTCAGCGAGTGGCAGCGTTATGATCCAAAGCGACAAGACTTGATGCGAAATCAGTTAAAAGGTATTTTACGCAGCAAGTCTATTTCACGTGATGTAGGTGAATTAGTAAGTAAGAGTTTGGAGTAGGAGAATAATAAATATGACGCATAGCCAGAATACACGCCTTGAATCAGATAGCATGGGTGCTATAGAAGTACCCGCTGAAGCTTATTGGGGTGCGCAAACCCAGCGTTCTTTGCACCATTTTGCCATTGGCCACGATAAAATGCCTAAAGAATTAATACGTGCTTTTGGTATTTTAAAAAAAGCAGCGGCTATAACGAATCATGAGCTGGGTTTATTATCTGAAGATAAAATGCGTTCCATTATCGCTGTGGCGGATGAAATTATAGCAGGTAAGTTATTCGCTCAATTTCCATTAAGTGTTTGGCAGACGGGCAGCGGCACCCAAACTAATATGAATGTGAATGAAGTGATTGCTAACCGTGCAGCTGAGCTAGTGGGCAATCCGCTTGGCAGTAAAAAACCGATTCATCCCAACGATGATGTCAATCGTTCCCAATCTTCAAATGATACTTTTCCTACAGCGATGCATATTGCTGCCGTGGAGTCCATTGAAAAACATTTGATTCCTTCGCTCAAAGAATTGCGGAATGCATTAGTAAAAAAACAACATGCTTTTGCCCATATTGTTAAAATAGGTCGTACCCATTTACAAGATGCGGTGCCCTTAACATTAGGTCAAGAATTTTCTGGCTACGTAGCTCAATTGAATGCTGCATTAAAAAATATTGAAAGTGCGTTACCTTCTTTATATGAGCTTGCTTTAGGAGGGACTGCAGTGGGGACGGGCCTTAATTCTCATCCTAAATTTGCTTCTTTAGTTGCAGCTCATATTGCCAGACTAACAGAGTTTCCTTTTGTGACGGCGCCTAATAAATTTGCTGCTTTGGCAGCGCACGATGCTATTGTTTTTGCGAGTGGTGCTTTGAAAACGCTTGCATGTGCATTAATGAAAATTGCTAACGATATTCGTTGGTTAGGTTCCGGTCCTCGCTGTGGTTTAGGCGAACTTATTTTACCGGCGAATGAACCTGGATCTTCTATTATGCCGGGAAAAATTAACCCTACCCAGTGTGAAGCATTGACCATGGTTTGTGTGCAAGTGATAGGTAATGATATGGCGATTACAGTGGCAGGTTCGCAAGGTAATTTTGAACTAAATGTATTTAAGCCATTGATGATCCATAACTTATCTCATTCAATTGATATACTCACTCACTCTATGCGTATGTTTGCGGCATTCTGTATCCAGGACTTAGCTGCAGATGAAAAAAAGATTAATGACTCTATGCATCATTCATTGATGTTAGTAACGGCCTTAACGCCAAAGATTGGCTATGATAAAGCAGCTGAGATAGCGCATAAAGCTTGGCATGAGGGCACTAGCCTCTTAGAAGCTTGTTTAAAGCTAGGCTATTTATCAGAATTGGAATTTAAAGAGTTAGTAAAACCTGAAAAGATGACAGGGCCAGAAAGTTAAGCGTTTAATTATATTTAAATTCTTAAAAAATAGATTTCTTCATATTATCTTAGGCTCTGTTGACAATTTGCTAGGCGGAGATAGAATGCTTTGATTTTTGAGCACCGCAGCGGAGTTGACATGCAGGTCCGTGAGCAGCCGAGCACAAAAAATCAAAAGGTTATATCCAGCATAGTTAGAATTGCCAACAGGCCCTGATATTTTTATGATATATTTTGACCCACATTATATTATTAAGAGGGCTAAGAAAAATTATGCGTCCCAGAAGAAATGCTGAAGCCCTATTATTGCCCCCTGCATTTGCTGCTGCTCCTATTGAATTTAAGATGGACTCAGATGACCTTTTAAAACTCTATGGAGGGGAACCCGCTGAATATGCTCTAGAAGGTCTGCGAGGTACTTTTGCTGGAAAGGGAAAACCATTTACTTTTGAAGAACGACGCTTGCTGGACCACTTTAATAAACAATGTGATGTACTCATTCGCTCAATACATGCCAGTTGTTGCACATTAGATATTAATCAATATTTTTTAAATAATTTGAATGTATTTTCTAAGCGATTTCAATCACGAACCGATGCCTCCTTTGCTTTCCAATCTTCACATTATTATGCACAGATTAAGCAGGCACTCGAAATTATTGCAATCTATTTATTACATTCTGTATCGAATAAATCGAATAACAATAGTAAAGCAAAAAGAATCCTCGAGGATTTGTTAAGAAACATAGCGAATTGCGGGTCGGGAATATTTAATCATATTAATGCGGCAAAATTGGAAATAGTATGTCCTACTACACCAGAAGCATGGCTTGCACAATTAAGAAGAACCCTTATTTTGCATATTGCTGATCGATATTTAAAAAAAGAAAACATATCTGAGGGAGTGGTCACTCACGTACAAAATGTATTTTTACAATATGCTTATGATGAGGGGTGGAATCCGTACGATGGTGAATCATTAAAAGCAATGAAAGAAATTTATGCAGGGTTGGCTCCTGTCACAGCAGAAGGATGGCGATTTTTTAGAGACGCATTTTTTCAAGAATATACTCCCAAGGCTATCATGAGAGCGCTAGCTGAAGGATTCATACGGTGCATATATGAGAGAGTAAAAAAGCGGGCTGACGAGCAGCATGGGGTAGGGGATATTGTATTCACAGACTTTCTTGATTTTCAGAATTTCTTTGCAGGTTTGCCGATCATACTCGAAGAAGGTGGAATGTATTGGGTATTTGATTATTGTGAGGATGAAGAAGAAAGAAAGGAGGAGGAAAAAACAGTTAAAAAGAATGATTCTTTATCTATTATATTGATGAATAGTCGTTTACGTTTAAAATCTATGCCTGCCCTTATGCTTTCTTTGATGGAGTATTATAGAAACAAAGGAACCCCTTTTTTTCAAACATACCAAGACGAATTGCAAAGCCTGACATTAGTGTATGGTACGCCGGAACTTAGCTATAAACATCCACTCGAGTTAGGTGGTGCTCCTATTCCTTTAGATGATAAAACAGTCTTACCTGTGGGGTTCAGTGTACTTAAAAGATTTAAAATACCTCTTTTTAATGGGCAATTTCATAGTTATTATGCGAAAGGATGTAAAAATTTCTCGGAATATACTTTAATTAATGTAGATTTTACTGAAATAGATATTGTGGGATTGAATTTTAAAGATGCTCAGTTTGTTACTCCTAAATTCACCTCTGATCAATACGTGCATTTATATCACACTTATTTTTTGAGCCAACTGTCAGACAGGAAAAAAGTAGAGCATTTTCGAAATCCTAGCATCGCTGCTTTGCATACACTAGCCCAAAAAGGTAATGCAGAAATTATTTGTTTGTTATTTAAGATAGGCGCTCACTTCGAGCCGCACATGACCCCTTTGCAATATGCAGCGCAGCAGGGAAATGTACAAGCAGTGCGTTTGCTATTGGACACAAATGTTTGTGCACATTTAAAGAATATTACAGAAAATACCTCAATACTATTAGCTGCACGCGCAGGTCATTGGGAGTGTGTAGACCTCTTTATTGAGACTAAAGAAAATATTCCTAGTTATTGGCGGGTTTTACCCCGGGCAGCAAAGGCCAATAACTTTGATATTGTTAAGAAACTATTAAAAGAAATAAAAGGAAAAAATAACCTGAGTGGATACCTTATTTCAGAAAAAATGACTGCCTTACATTATGCAGTAAAAAATGATAATGAAGAGATGGTCCATATGCTATTGGATACAGGTGCTAATCTAAACTCGCGAGATAAGGAGGGGAATACTCCTTTACATATTGCAGCCCAATATGGCAATACAAAAATAGTTCATGTGTTATTGACCAGAGGCGCAAATCCATGTGGAGTGAATAACAAGGATATGAGGCCCATACAGTTAGCCTCAGTAGGAGGTCAGTGGGAATGTGTAAAAGTATTTATTCAGGCTGGAAGAAATACCAGTAATTATGAGTCAATTTTATTATATGCTGCGTGGAAAAATCAACGCGATGTTGTTCTTATGTTATTACAACAAGATGATTTTTTTGAAGTAGATTTACCCTTCAGCGACACCCGAGAGACAGCTTTACATTATGCGGCACGAGATGGCCATACAGAGATAGTTCAGTTGTTATTGGAGAAAGGCGCTTCTTCAAATTGCCGAGATTATCAGGGTCGTATGGCTGTGCATAATGCAGCAGAACGTGGCCATGCAGAGATAGTTCAGTTGTTATTAAATGCCTCCTTCAGGGAGATGGAGGGTGAAGATACAGCAATAGCATTAGCTGCGCGAAACCATCATTGGGATTGTGTGCGAATGTTTATTGAGGAGAAAAGAGGGGGAGGTCAGTATGGTGTAATTTTACTGTATGCAGCAGAAGCCGATCGTCTTGATGTTGTGGAAGCGCTATTACATGTTTCAAGCAACCTAGGCATAAAATACGGTGTTAAGCATAGAGGAAGAACAACTTTGCATTATGCAGCACAACATGGCGATGTAAAGATGGTGAGTTTATTTTTGGAAAGAGGTGCCGATCCCCATTGGAAAGACAGGGATAAGAATAGACCTATTGACTTGGCGCTAGAAAGAGGTCATTGGGAATGTGTGGAAAAATTAGCTCAATTTGTACATAAAAATAAACATGCAGAAACAATTAGTGCTTTAATACAAACCGGAAAAAATTTAGAAAATAATCCTAGAAAATTCAAAATTTATATTTCTCTTATTCGTTATTTTGTTAGAAATTCGTGGGGGGATTCCTGGACTTCTCAGCCGACCTCAGAAAGAAGACTTGAAAATATAAAAGCGTTATTAAAAATATTGGAAAATAGTGAAGAAGCTGATTTTCTGCAAAATATTAGACAATATTGTGACACAAAAATAAAAACTTCCAGCATTTCTACTAGAAGTGCTCTTCGTACAGATGTTTTAGAAGCGGTATCTGTTTGCGCTGATATAGATTTGCTCTCGGCGGCAGAAGCCAATCAACTAGATATTGTAGAAAAACTATTAGATATTAACAATGGAATTCATTTCAGAAAAATAGGAGGCATTACAGCTTTGCATTGCGCAGCTAAGAATGGAAATGCCAAGATGGTAGAGGCATTATTAAGAGCAGGCGCTAATCCAACCTTGGAAGATAATGGAGGAAACAAGCCTCTGATATTAGCTGCAAGAAAAGATCATTGGGATTGCGTAGGAATATTTCTTAGAATGAAAAAGTATAGTTCCGATGAAGATTTAGTTTTATGGTATGCTGCCCAAGCCAATAACCTCGAAATAGTACGGATGATAGGGTTATTAAAGAGGCAGGGCATGGTGAGTGGCCGTGATAAAGCTACCCAAAAAACGGCTTTGCATTTTGCCGCCCAACATGGCAATGCAGAAATGGTTCGTGAGTTATCTCCTACCTATCATGATGATTTACACTGGTTTGATAAGAATGGCCATACACCTTTACATATTGCAGGAGAAAATAACAGGGCAGAAGTAGTGGATATATTATTGAAGGCAGGTGCTAGCCCACGTTTGAAGGATCGCAATGGATACATGCCCATCCAATTAGCGATAGAAAGAGGTCATTGGGAATGTGTGGAAAAATTGGCTCGTTTTATGCATGGAGATAAGCATCGACATATCATCGATACTTTTATAAGAATTGGAAGAAATTTAGAAAACAATGAGAACGATAAAAAACTTAGAACTTACAATGCCGTTATTAATTATTTTATTGGAGATCCTTTATCGGTTTCTTGGACTTCGCAACCTACCTCAGATAGACGGCTTGAGGATATTAAAGCGTTATTAGAGATGATTGAAAAAGATGAGGATAATCCCGAAGATGATTTTGAAGAAGGTGTGAGGCAATACTGTGCTACTCAAATTAAAACATCGCATAGGTTTGGATTTTTTAACAGAAGCGCTCTGCGTGATAGCGTATTAGAGGCTTGTTCTAGTGCTAGTTCTTCTCCTCTAGGGATGCGACGTGGCGCAGGCGCTGCCGCGGCTTAATCGTAGGTTCTTGCTATTTTTAGAGGAGTTATTCTTAATGTGTGCTTACCCCAATATTTGCTTCTCTGCTTTTTCAATCTCAGCAGGTAATCCATAGACCACCAGGATGTCATCTTGTTTGAGTTTGATGTTACTGTGCAGTAATTTTAAAAATTTTCTTTTTCCACGTCGTACTGAAATAAGCTCAACCCCTGTGGATTTTAAATGCAGCATCCTTATTTTTTTACCGATTCCATGGGCGCCTTTTATTAATAAGATCGGTTTTAATTGTTTATGAAGAGTGAGATTATCATCAGCCATAGTTGTTATTTGGGATCCGGTAAATACTCTTTGTAGTAAATCATAACCTTGGCTACGTACATCTTCCATCAATTGAGAAATGTTACTGGCGGGGATATCTATCAAACGTAATAAATAATCTGAAAAAGCGAGACTAGTTTCAAATAATTCAGCAATGACATGGGTGGCGCCGCAATTTTTTAATTGCTTCAATTCAAATTCATCAGTGCAACGTACTAATTTGGGCAAATTAGGATGAGATTTATTGAGCATATTTAAAATGACTATAGTGGATCTTAAATCATTAAAGCTAATGACAATGGCTTTGGCTTGATTTAACCCTACAGCATTGAGTATCCCCGGATGAGAGGGATCACCATAAATTACATTTTCACCTGCCATGCTAGCATAGCGTACTAAAGATGAATCCAGGTCAAGACAAACGTAAGGAAATTTTACTTTATCTAAGACACGTGCAATATGCTGTCCTACTCGGCCATAACCACAAATGATGATGTGTTGATGCAATTTTTTTGTTATCAAACTCATTTTTTCTTGGCACGGTTTTTCTAGAGCAATAGCTTTAGATGAATAGAATAAGGTAGAAATTTTTTTATTGAAACGAATCAAGATAGGGGAAAGAGCGATGCTGATCAATAATGCTGCCAAGACGACTTGCCCATAATCAGGTGGCAAAATAGCATGCGTGAGTGCGAGGGTTAAAATGGCAAAGCCAAATTCTCCACCTTGTGCTAATACAATGCCTGTGCGTGTGGCAGTAGGTAAGTCATGGCTTGAAAAGCGGCTGAGCAATGTGATGATAGCCATTTTACCTGCAGTTAATGCTATAACCAGTAACGTAATCCAGGGCCATGTTAAATACCATGTGCGGACATCAGCTAACATGCCAATGGACATAAAAAATAACCCCAGTAAAATATCGCGAAAGGGGCGGATTTCAACTTCAATTTGATGACGAAATTCTGTTTCAGCTAACATAAGTCCTGCGAGAAATGCGCCAAATGCATAGGAAAGACCAAATAAATTCGTGAGCCAAGCGCCTGTTAATGTGACGAGTAATACAGTGAGTGTAAATAATTCTACTGTGCGTGTTTTAGAAATAACCAGAAAAAGCGGTCTTAATAACCATCGGCCTACTAGAAATATCAATAGAATAGCAACTATACCTTTTGCTAATGCTAAAAGTAAAATGCTTTGCAAGCTACGGTGATGGCTTGAAGCTAAGCTTGCAATTAAAATAATGATAGGGATCACAGCCAAGTCTTGGAATAATAATATACCTACTGCATTTAGGCCATGAGGCGAGTGTAGTTCAGATTGATCATTGAGTTGTTTCACTACAATTGCTGTTGATGACATCGCAACAATGCTACCTACTGCTAAGGCGGGTAGTGTTGGCATTCCCAAAAAAAGACCCATGATGGTAGTAAAAAGGATGGTTAATATCACTTGTAAGCTGCCAATTACAAAGACCGGATAACGCAGAGCAAATAACTGAGGTAAAGAAAATTCAAGACCGACTGTAAACATTAAAAAAACAATACCAAATTCTGCTAAGCTTTGTACATAATCAGAGCTATGAGCTAGGGCAAGGCCATTTGGCCCTACCAGTGCACCTGCTAGCAGATATCCTAGAATGATGGAAAGGCGTAACTTTCTAAAAATAGACGTGACTAATAAAGCAAAAAGCAAAATACATAAAATGATTTCTAGAATAGTCAGTGGCATGGGCGTCCTTTTTCCTTTTAACTTACTTAGGGTGTGTTAACCATTCTACTATGCCTGGCGTAACGCTTTGATTGGCTGTGCTCCGCTGCTCATTGACTTGTATGTCAACTGCGCGGCGGTGCTCAAAAATTAAAGCGCTTCACCCCGGCCTAGCGAATTGTCAACAGACCCTATACTTCCTTGGGTTCTGTTTATATTTTTGCTATGCTGAATTTTAATAGGCCCTAGGAATAATAAAATAACCGAGGTAAGAATATGCGTAAAGTATTTAATTTTAGTGCGGGCCCCGCCATGGTGGCAGAGGAAGTCTTATTACAGGCACAAGCGGAAATGCTAGACTGGCATGGTACAGGCATGTCGATTATGGAGTTGAGCCATCGAGGCGCTGAATTTAAAACTGTAGTTGATCAAGCGGAGACTGATTTACGTGAATTGATGACAATTCCAAAAAATTATCACGTTCTTTTTCTTGCAGGCGGAGCAAGTGCTCAGTTTTCTATGGTTCCACTTAATTTGCTAGCTGAAAATAAAAAAGCAGATTATATTGATACGGGTATTTGGTCAAAAAAAGCAATCATGGAAGCGAAACGTTATGGCAATATACATGTGGCGGCGCAGTTAGATGAAGGTGGAGGGCTGGCTAGGATTCCTTCACAAGCCATCTGGTCGCTGCGTCAAGATGCAGCCTATGTGCATTATACGCCGAATGAAACAATTGGAGGAGTAGAGTTTCACTGGCTCCCCCAGACCGGTCAGGTACCATTGGTAGCCGATATGTCATCCACTATCTTATCGCGTCCGATTGATGTCAGTGCTTATGGCCTTATTTATGCCGGTGCTCAAAAGAATATAGGGCAAGCAGGTATCACCCTCGTGATTATTAGAGATGATTTAGTGAGGGAATTTCTGCCGGGTACGCCCATTTTGTACCAATATTCTATTCAAGTTGAAAATGCGTCTTTCTATAATACACCTCCTACTTATAGTTGGTATATTGCGGGCCTCACATTGGCTTGGATGAAAAAGCAAGGCGGCATTCGCGTTTTTGCTGAGCGTAATCAACGTAAGGCGCAGAAATTATATGAAGCCATAGATAATAGCGGCGGTTTTTATGTTAATTCGGTTGATCCTGAATGTAGATCTCGCATGAATATACCTTTTAACTTACGCACAGATTCTTTGACCACTCTTTTCTTGGATGAAACGAAGAAAGCAGGATTAACAAATTTAAGAGGCCATAAATTAGTAGGTGGAGTGAGGGCGAGTATTTATAATTCTATGCCGGAAGAGGGAGTAGATGCATTGGTTGGTTTTATGCAGGAGTTTGCGCAGCGATATGGGTAATTATCTTCTTGTTGTTTCTACCGCTTTATAGCCGAAGTTATAATGCCCCCGGGTATTATTTTTTAGATATTTGTAAGCGTGCTTTTTTTCTAAGAAGGGCTTCATCATAACGTCGTTGCTGGGTTGAACTGTGAAGCGTTAAGGTAGGGGCTTTAGTAGGTTTACCATGCTCATCTACGGCAACCATGGTAAAGTAACAAGTATTAGTGTGACGCGATTGACTGGTTATTAAATTTTCGGCAAGTACGCGAATGCCAATTTCCATGGAAGTGGTGCCTACATAATTTACGGTGGCAGAAAAAGTGACTAACTCCCCCACATAGATAGGTTCTTTAAATACCACTTGATCAACTGAAAGTGTAACGACATTTTTACCGGCATAACGTGCTGCACAAGCATAAGCAACTCGATCAAGTAAACCCAAAATATGTCCTCCATGAATATTACCGTGAAAATTAACCATATCAGGAGTCATGATTTCAGACATGACGATACTACGACGGTTTTCGTGATTATCGTTTTCTATCATAGAATTTTCCCATTAAAAATTGCATTTTATCCCACCTTTTATAAATTTCTTAAATATACATTGAATAAAAGTGAAATAAAAGATAGATTTTAGCCTCTGCTGTAAGCTTTATTCTTAGTTTCACTTTCTCAGTAACCCACCTCGCCTCATTGTGTCCTCGTGCCCTATTTAAACCATCATATAAAATAGAGAACCATTATGCATCAGAGAAATATCCAAGGATTTACGTTCATTGAAATTTTAATTAGCTTGACGCTTTTATCATTCATTTTATTAGGCTTTGATGGAATGGAAATTTATTCATTACGTTCCATGCGCGCAGCGTATTATTTGCATGTTGCGAAAAATCAATTAGCTGCAATGATAGAACGGTTGCAGGCGGTGGCCCCGTACCAAGATATAGATGAAGGGGTAGCAACTTGGAATTTGCAAAATAAACAGTTGTTGCCAGCAGGTGAAGGCACGGTATTTGGCCATTTTCCTTCCTATAGGCTTATGCTTTACTGGGGTGATGGCGCTCATAATAAATGTAATTCTCTCCCTTCTCTTCAAGCAAGTTGCATAGAACAGGCTATTCAGTTATGAAAGGCACTACATTGATTGAGCTCATGTTAGCTTTATTGATTAGCATGCTTATTTTAAGTAGCTTAACTGCAGTTTACTTGGCAACGAAAAAGATTATTCAAACTCAAGAAGCGTTAACGACCATTCTGGAGAATAGTAATATTGCTATATTCTTGCTTAATTCAGATCTTAAAATGGCAGGTTATATGGGGTGTGCTGCGCAGGATAAGAACTTAGTAATAAAAAATAAAATGGCTTGGGAATCCATAAATAAAAATAAAATTCAGCCTTATTATACCAGTGATATCAAGCCAGATTCGGAGGGATTCACAGTGTATCATGCGGATAAGGAAAATGCTTTTTTACTTCGTGCGATGCTTACTTCCTCTCTTTTATATTCCTCCGATAAGCCATTTTTTTCTGAAGGAGATTTGTTGATAATCACAGATTGTAAAATGTCAGAACTTTTTTTTGTGAATAAAGTAATAAAAGAAAATACAGGCATTCAAGAAATCATACCTGAAAAACCACTATCTCAATTGTATGGACAAGGCGCAAAGATAAGCCGCTTTGACATTCATACCTATTTTATAGGAAAAACCCCTAGATATACTGCTTTTAATGATCCTATTTATGCTTTATACCGTCTTGATCAAAGAAGCCATAAAAAAGAATTAGTGGAAGGAGTAAATAATATGAAAATTGATTTCACTGAAGTGAAAAATAATCAGGTGGTTGAGCGTCCTAGTAAAGAAATGAATCCAGAGTCTCAGATAATAGGTGTTTCTATTATGCTGACTTTCGTTTCACTTAATGCATTCCGATTACAGAAAAATGAGTATATTTATGTCTCAATTTAAATATGGTTTTTTGCCGCAAGGGATTGTTTTATTAATAGTGTTGCTCTTTTTGCAACTATTAACCTTGCTAGGATTATATGCGCTCTCAACCAGTATTGCATTTCAAAAAATGAGTGAGGGATATGGACCACAGGATAGCTCTGTTTTGCTAGTCCAGCATTAGAATGATTTAAAAAAACTTTGTAGAAATTCCTATAAAAATGATACAATTCGGGCATTCACTTGGACTAAGGTGTACATTTATATAGCAGAGACTTATGGATACGCCATTCGCTAAAGAAATACAAAAAGTAAATTTGGAAGATGAATTAAAACAGTCCTATTTAGATTATGCTATGAGCGTTATCGTAGGGCGTGCCTTGCCGGATGTTCGAGATGGGTTGAAACCTGTACATCGGCGTGTTTTATTTGCCATGCATGAGTTGGGCAATGATTGGAATAAACCTCATAAAAAAGCGGCTCGTATTGTGGGTGATGTCATAGGTAAATACCATCCTCATGGGGAATTAGCGATCTATGACACTATTGTGCGTATGGCGCAACCTTTCAGCATGCGTTATTTAGTGGTGGATGGACAAGGAAACTTCGGTTCGGTAGATGGCGATGCAGCAGCCGCCATGCGATATACAGAAGTACGGATGTCACGTTTTGCGCATGCATTATTGGCGGATCTCGAAAAGGAAACAGTTGATTTTGTTCCCAACTATGATGAAACCGAGATGATACCGACGGTATTACCTACACAAATACCTAATCTTTTAGTGAATGGTTCTTCTGGTATTGCTGTAGGTATGGCAACAAATATTCCCCCTCATAATTTGACAGAAGTGATTAATGCTTGTATTGCGATGATTGAAAATCCGGCTATTTCTATTCAAGAAATTATGCAATATATCCCGGGCCCTGACTTTCCTACTGGGGCAGTCATTCATGGTCGGGGAGGCATCGCGGAAGGGTATAGGACAGGGCGCGGCCGTCTTTCAGTGCGAGCAAAAACGCATATTGAGAGCGATGAAAAATCAGGTAAAGAAAAAATTATCGTCACAGAATTGCCTTATCAAGTCAATAAAGCACGTCTCATTGAACGTATTGCTGAGCTAGTTAAAGAAAAGAAAATAGAAGGAATCAGCGGCTTACGGGATGAATCTGATAAGCAAGGTATGCGCATGGTGATTGAATTACGCCGTGGGGAAAATGTTGATGTTATGCTGAATAATTTATTTGTTCATACCCAATTACAAAGTGTATTTGGAATGAATATAGTTGCGTTGATCGATGGACAACCCAAGCTTTTTAATATTAAAGAATTATTAGAGGCTTTCTTAAAGCACCGGCGTGAAGTGGTTACTCACCGTAGCATGTTTGATTTACGTAAAGCGAATGATCGTGCGCATATCTTGGAAGGTTTGTCCGTTGCTTTAACTAATATAGATGAAATGATTGCGGTGATTAAAAAAGCCAAAGATTCAACGGAAGCAAAAATACAGTTATTGAAACGAGCATGGCAGCCTACTACAGCTGTTACTATTTTAACTCTTGCGCAGCAAGATGCCGGATTGCCTTATGGCTTGGCACAAGAAGGTTATTACCTCTCACCGGAACAAGCACAATCAATTTTGGATATGCGTTTGCATCGTTTAACTGGGTTAGAGCAAGATAAAATCACTGCAGAGCATCAAGAACTCCAACAATTGATCACCGATCTCAATGAAATTTTAGCAAGTCCTGTGCGGCTGATGCAAGTTATTCAGGCTGAATTACTCCAAATTAAGTCACAGTTTGGGGATGAGCGTCGTACGCAGATTGTTGATGCGGAAGGCGATTTTTCTCTTGAGGACTTAGTGCCAGATGAAACAGTAGTAGTCACTTTATCGCATGAAGGATATGCAAAATCCCAGCCTGTTGCTTTGTATCAAGCCCAACATCGTGGGGGTAAAGGTAAATCAGCAACCAATGTCAAAGAAGAAGATTTTATTGAACAAGTTCTTGTTGCGAGTATGCATGATACCATTTTATGTTTTTCTAATCGTGGCAAAGTCTATTGGCTCCGAGTATATCAATTGCCACAAGCGAGCAGAATTTCACGCGGTCGTCCTATCATTAATTTATTGCCTTTAGTCGAAGGTGAAAAAATTAGCGCGATTTTGCCTGTGCGAGAATATCATGAGGATCGTTTTGTTTTTATGGCCACGCAGAATGGTACGGTAAAAAAAGTAGCATTGACTGAATTTTCACGCCCTCGTTCTTCTGGCATTATCGCACTTGAATTATCAGATAATGATCGTTTAATTGGCGTTTGCATTACTCATGGCACACAAGAAGTGATGTTATTTACTAATACAGGTAAAGCAATCCGTTTTTCAGAAGAAGAAGTACGTTGTATGGGTAGAACAGCACGCGGTGTGCGTGGTGTGAAATTACAAGAAGGGCAAAAAGCGATTTCATTGGTTGTGATTGCGCCTACGGGCGATATTCTAACAGCAACCGAGAAAGGCTATGGTAAACGTACCGCTGTTGAGGAATACCGCGTGACAGGTCGTGGTGGCCAAGGTGTGATTTCAATTCAAGTGAATGAACGTAATGGGCAAGTTGTGGGGGCAACGCAAGTGATTTCTGAAGATGAAGTCATGTTGATCACTAATAAAGGAACACTTGTACGTGTGCCTGTGACAGAAATTTCTGTGATTGGCCGGAACACACAAGGTGTGCGTTTAATTAATTTGACGAATGATGAAGCATTAGTTGCGCTGGAAAAAGTCGCCACATTAAGAGCGGGAGATAATTCGCTGAATACAGGTGAAACTCTGTGATTTTCACTCACCTTAGGGAACCCTAATGAATTCCAACCTAGTACCCGTTATAACTATTGATGGAGCCAGTGGCACAGGAAAAGGGGTAGTTACTCATAGTATTGCGAAGAAATTAGGTTGGAATTTACTGGATAGCGGGGTATTGTACCGTGTTTTGGCGTTAGCTGCCCAATATCAACATATTCCTCTTGATGATGAAACTGCATTAGCAGCGCTTGCTACTCAGCTGGATGTGCAGTTTGTTGCTGCCGAAGCAGAGGAGCCTCCACTAATTTTACTTGAAAAACAAGAGGTTACAGATATAATTCGTACTGAGAAAATAGGTAATGCAGCTTCTAAAGTAGGTGCCTTGCCTGCCGTGCGTACAAGCTTGTTAAGCCGTCAAAGAGCATTTCGCACTCCTCCAGGGTTAGTGACAGATGGACGGGATATGGGCACTGTTATTTTTCCAGATGCTATCGTTAAAATTTTCCTGACTGCAAGCCCCGAAGAACGGGCTTTACGTCGCTATAATCAGTTGAAGGCAAAAGGCGTTCATGTTAATCTGAGCGACCTTGTAGGTGAGCTTCGCGAGAGAGATCAGCGTGATAGAGACCGTAGCGTAGCTCCTCTCAAACCAGCAAGAGATGCTATCTTGATTGATACAGACCACCTTACTATTGAGCAAGTTGTCGCGCGTGTCATCATAGAGATAAATAAAAAAGGGATCACTCTTGAAGAGTGAACAATGGTGCGATTGCAGTGATATTCCTGCGAAATAGATTTAACTGCTCTCGCTTAATATTAATTAACCGATTAATTTTTTTATTTTTAATCAAAAAGATCTAAATGATCCAGGATAGAAAGTATGACTGATAGTTTTGCGCAATTATTTGAAGAAAGCCTTAATGAAACACCTATGGTGCCTGGCGCGATTGTAGTAGGTAAAATTACTCGTATTGATTCCAATTTTGTTGCTGTGAGCGCAGGGTTAAAATCCGACTCTATTATTCCAATCGAGCAATTTCAAGATGAAAATGGCAAGCTTGAAGTGGCGTTAGGTGATGAAGTGCAAGTAGCACTGGATGCCATTGAAGACGGTTTTGGTGTCACCCGTTTATCACGAGAGCGGGCAAAACGCTATGAATCCTGGGGTGTCCTAGAAAAAGCGTTTGAGAAGAAGGAAAATGTGCGTGGTGTCATTCGATGTCGCGTTAAAGGCGGTTTTACTGTTGAAATTAATAAAATAATTCGCGCATTCTTGCCTGGTTCATTGGTCGATGTAAAACCCGTACGTGACCCCGAATCCTTGGAAGGTAAAGAATTTGATTTTAAAGTAATAAAAATTGATGCCAAGCGCAATAATATTGTTGTCTCGCGTCGTTCAGCAATGGAAGCGGAAAATAGCGTAGAGCGACAGGCTTTGCTGGAAAATCTGCATGAAGGTGATGAAGTAAAAGGTACTGTGAAGAATTTGACAGATTATGGCGCCTTTATTGATTTAGGCGGTGTGGATGGATTATTACATATTACAGATATGTCCTGGAAACGTATCATACATCCTAGTCAGATTTTAGCAATTGGCGATGAAATTAAAGTTAAGATATTGAAATTTGATCGTAGCAATGCGCGTGTATCTTTAGGCTTAAAGCAATTAGGCGATGATCCATGGTCAGATATTACTATGCGTTATCCTATTGGGCAGCGGTTACATGGTCGTATTACTAATATTACTGATTATGGCTGCTTTGTCGAAATTGAAGAAGGCATTGAAGGCTTAGTGCATGTCTCCGAGATGGATTGGACAAATAAAAATGTTAACCCAAATAAAGTGGTGCATTTAGGGCAGGAAGTTGATGTGATTGTATTGGATATTGATGGCGATCGCCGGCGTATTTCTTTGGGCCTCAAGCAATGCACACAAAATCCCTGGGAAATGTTTGCTAATTCTCATCAAAAAGGCGATAAGATTAGTGGTAAGATTAAATCAATCACTGATTTTGGTATTTTCATTGGCTTAGATGGGGGTATAGATGGTCTTATTCACTTGTCTGATATTTCCTGGAATGAAGGAGCTGCTGAAGAAGCTATTCGTAAATATCAGAAAAATGATGAGTTAGAAACCGTCATTTTAGCAATTGATGCAGAGCGTGAGCGTATTTCTTTAGGTTTGAAACAGTTAGCGGATGATCCTATTGCAAATTATCTTAATGAGCATGAAAAAGGAAGCATCGTATCAGGTAAGATTACTGAAGTAGATGCTAAGGTTGCTACTATTGAGCTTGCTCCGAATGTATTTGGTACTTTGCGTGCTTCCGAAATTTCAGCAGAGAAAGTGGAAGATGCGCGTGCGAAATTAAATGTAGGCGATATGATCGAAGCTAAAATTACTGGAACTGATCGTAAAACTCACATGATTACGCTGTCAATGAAAGTCAAAGAAACATCGCCGAAAAAACCACGTGCGAAAAAAAGTGATAAAGAAGCAATGGAATCACCTTTGAAGACAACATTAGGTGATTTACTTAAGGCGAAGATGGATCAGGAAGGCGATGCTTAAAACTAAAGTTACATTGTAATGATGATTACTTAATTTGTCATTCCGTGTATGAGAAACGGCATTAGCTATTGGGTAGATGCCGTTTTTTTTTTGGAAGAAAGGAAATCAGCACCATGCGAATTATCACGTATGCCTTGTTGTTTATTATTATATTATTAGGAATTAGCTTTGCCACTCTGAATCCTAGCCTTGTTAATTTTAATTATTATGTAGGCCAGCGTACTTTTCCGCTTTCTTTATTGCTCGCAATAAGCTTTATATCAGGTTGTGTACTAGGTTTATTAGTAGGGTTTTTCCTGTTAATTAAATTAAAAATAAAAATCTATTCTCTTCAAACGCAGCTAAAAATCGCTGAAAAAGAAGTTATAAATTTACGCGCGATTCCACTGCAGGATAGACATTAATGAGTAGTACATGGATTTTATTTATTTTTGTCGCTCTGGCAGCGGCTTGGTATCTAGGTTATCAAGCGCGTCATAAGCGTTTTTCTGAGCAGAAATTTAATTTACCTCGTGATTATCTGGTAGGGTTAAATTTTTTGCTTAACGAAGAACCTGACAAAGCCGTAGATGTTTTTATTAAAATGCTTGAAGTGGATAGCGATACTGTTGAGACTCATTTAGCGGTAGGTAAATTATTTCGTCGTCGCGGTGAAGTAGACCGTGCTATTCGCATTCATCAAAATTTAATTGCTCGTCCGCAGCTTGATAAAGCATATCGCGACCAATCTTTGTTTGAGTTAGGCCAGGATTATTTTAGTGCCGGCGTGCTGGATCGGGCTGAGCGTATTTTTTTAGAGGTCGTAAATGTAAAAGACTATGCTGTACCCGCTTATCGTGCCTTGCTCGATATATATCAACAAGAAAAAGCGTGGGAAAATGCCATCGCCATTGCTTCTAAACTAGAAGCGACCACAAAAAAAAATATGCAGCCTGTTATTGCGCATTATTTTTGTGAGTTAGCTGAAATTGCGATCTCTCACCAACAGAATGAACAACCCAATCAATACATAAAGAATGCCTTAACTGCTGATTATCAATGTGTGCGGGCGAGCTTGCTACAAGCTAAGCTAGATATGAACAAGGGCGATTATAAGTCGGCTTTGCGTAGCTTGCAAAAGATCAAAGATCAAAATCCTGATTATATTGGTGAGTCAATTGAAGCATTGGCTTTTTGTTATGAAGCGTTAAAGGAAGAAGAAAAACTCGTCAAGCATTTAATGCAAATTTTAAAAGAATATCCCCGGGTTCCTGTGGTGCTTATTTTATCGGAGCGAATCCGGCGGTGGAAAGGCGATAAAACAGCCGCTAATTTTGTAGCGGATTATGTCCGGCGGTACCCTTCTATTCATGGATTGCATTTATTCATTACCCTCTATCAATCCAGCACGGAGGGGAGGGCACGTGAAGATTTGTTAATCTTGCAAAATTTAACAAAAAAATTATTAACCGATAAGCCGGATTATCGCTGTGTTTCTTGTGGTTTTTCGGGGAAATCCCTGCACTGGCAATGCCCCGGTTGTAAGCAATGGAGCACCGTTAAATCAGTGCATAGCTTAGAAGAATGTACGGTATGAATAGATTAATCTCTGTGGCTCCCATGATGGATTGTACAGATAAACACGATCGTTATTTTTTACGTCTAATTGCACCTCATGTATTACTTTATACAGAGATGGTCACCGTCAATGCTTTGATCCATGGTAATCACGAGTATCTCTTAGCTTTTGATCCGCTTGAACATCCTATTGCTTTGCAACTAGGGGGTAGTGAACCTAAAAAGCTAGAATATTGCACCAAATTAGGGGTGGAATATGGCTACGATGAAATCAATCTTAATGTAGGGTGCCCAAGTGATCGAGTGAAATCCGGGCAATTTGGGGCGTGTTTAATGCTAAACCCCTCACTGGTTGCAGAATGTATTTCTGCTATGCGTGCTATTGCTACGGTGCCAGTGACAGTAAAATGTCGTATTGGGGTAGATGATCAAGATTCCTATGAAGCATTACAAAAATTTATTGCGGTGATTGCGAAAGCAGGTTGTGAAATTTTTATTATCCATGCACGTAAAGCTTGGTTAAATGGATTAAGTCCAAAACAAAACCGCGAAATACCGCCGTTACGTTATGATATAGTGAGGCGAGTAAAAAAAGATTTTCCAGAATTGACAATTATTGTGAATGGTGGGATTACATCTTGCAGTGAAATTTCCGAACATTTACAATTTCTTGATGGGGTCATGATCGGGCGCGAGGCATATGCGAACCCCTATTTTTTAGCAGAAATAGAGGAAAATTATTTTCCATTTGAAAGAACAGACCTAACTACACGCTATACTATTATGGAAAAATTTATTCCGTATGTTGAAAGTCAGTTGCAAAATAAAGTGCGTCTAAGCAGTATTACCCGACATATTTTGGGCTTATTTCAAGGACAAAAAGGCGCACGAGCTTGGCGTCGCTATCTTAGTGAGCACGCTCATCAAGAGGGGGCGGGCATTGAAATTTTGAAAGAAGGATTACAGTATGTACGAAACACTCAAATCAATCTCTGACCCGGTGGGTTTATTAGGAGTAGCTTTGCAATTGGCCGTCTATTTCTTGTTAAGCATTAATCGCCTTAGTTCAAACACATTATGTTACCAATTATGTAATATGATAGGGGCATGCTGTATCTTATACTCGCTTTTTTTCCATTGGAATACACCCTCAGTAGTGATTGAAGTGGCTTGGCTTTTAATTAGCTTGCGCGCTATTTTGCGAATAGCCCGTGAATAATGCCTTTTACTGTTTTCTTACGATAAATTTTGCGTGAAAAGTATTGCATTAGTGCGGTAGGATGGCTATTTTTTCATCCTCGTCATTTCTATTTCAGCGATATTTTCCCGGGATTTTTCGCCATTAACAATATTAAGTAGCTTTGCATAAAACGAGCGGGTTTCTTGAGTACGAAAAAATTTTTTCTCTGTACCTTTATCGAGGATATTTTTTATAGCATTTTTGGCTTGTAAATAACTCACTTCTTCTTTTTCCGCTTTTCTGATCATTTCCATGACCTTTTGTGCACTAGCTAGAGGGGAGGTGACGTTCTTTTCAAAAAAACCTCCAAAAGAGCTGCGCCATATTTTTTTAGCTTGTATTTGTTCTTTAATTTCATTGAGATTTTCCGTTGCTTTTTTTTCTAGGAAAACAAGTTCTATTAATTTTATCGTTTCTTCTTGTCTTAAACCAAGTACATTAGAAAATTCTTCGAGGTTAGGAAGATTTTCTTTTAAATCTTTTAGAGAAGATGCGTTATTAATTATTTTTTCTAATTCTAGATTCTGAGTCCAACTAAGCGCTTGATGATAATTCATGCCTTTTTTCATAAGTAAATTTATTTTTTCTGCCTGTTGAATCAAGGAAAATTTTAATTTAAAATTCTCGTGGTGTAACGCAGTTATTAATTCTGCTTTGAAATCTTTATCTTTTATAAAAGCAAAGGCATGCAAGGCTCTTTTGTCGTCATCAAGCAAGCCGCTGGCTAGAATGCCTTTTGCAATGATCTTTATGGGGTCCTCTAGAAAAGCACTGACAATCTGGTCTCCAATACTCCTCGCCGCTTTATCTTCTATTTTTATTTGTCTATATAATTTTTCTGCATGCAAAAGATCGCCTCTTTCGGCTGCAGCCCTAGCAATGGTTCTTGTAAATCTCACACTAAGAGGAGAGCGGCTTCTATATAATTTTTTAGCATAAGCCATGTGGCCGCCTATGGCAGCACCTTGCTCAACTGCATATGCTGCAGACTGTGCTTTCTCCGCATGTAACATGTTTGCATTAGTAAAGTGGCCCCCTTGAGCAGCACCCCTTGCAATATTATGCTCCATGGAGTTTTTTATATATTTCCCTTCTTCCGTTGTTACCAGACTCTTTGCATACTCTAATTGGCCGTGGAGTGCGGCTCCCAAAGCAATCTCATAAGCAGCAGCGTCGTGTTTTGTACGTAATTCCTCTGCATAATCTTGATCACCGCTTTGAGCCGCGCTCTTTGCAATACCGTTTACTAGAATTCGATATTTTTTTCTTCTATTCCCTCTTGTCTCATCATTAGAATTGCGGTGCATCTTTTCTATTGATTGATGTAGTTCTTCTTTACTGGCATTTTTTTTGGGGAATTCAAATTTTTCTATAGCATCCTCTTCGGCTTGGCGTAATTTCTCTACGTATTCACGATGCCCTCCTTGGGCTGCACCTGTTGCAATGCTGTAGAGGGATGCGCCTAACTCTCTCCGACATTTTTCTGCGTATTCAAAATCGCCATTGAAAGCAGCACCCCAAGCAAGATCATCTGCTGAAGCTCCTTGTCTGTTATATAATTCTTCTGCATACTCATAGTTTTTTCCAGAAGCAGCACCGCGTGCGATATGGCCTACCGAAGCGCCTCGTTCTCTTAAAAGTTCCGCCGCTTTTTTATTTCCTTCAGCAGCTAACTGTGCTGCCGGCGTGAAACCTCTACTGTCTTGTACATCCACAGAGGGATTTTGAGCTAAGAGCAAAGAGAGGGCTTTTTTAGCTTTTTGAGGGTCTTCTATCTTAGCTGCTTCATAAATGCGATTAAAAAAAGAATCTTGATCTTTTTTTTCAGCTCTTTTTAAGATTGGCATATATGGCTCACCCTCCCGCTTGCAAAAGAGTATCTTTTATAAAAATGCTGCAACTTCTAGCTGCTGCTTCATATAAGTATAAGTTAAAAAATACTATTTTGGAGGGAGGTGCTAAAATGACATACTGTTTTGATTTAATAGGTTATTTCTTTATTCCTCATCCCAACTTAATGTTCCACCGGTTTGATATTCTGTAACGCGCGTCTCAAAGAAATTCTTTTCTTTCTTTAAGTCCATGATTTCACTCATCCAAGGAAAGGGATTCGTTGCCCCTGGATATTGTTGTGTTAATCCAATTTGGGCGCAGCGGCGGTTAGCGATAAATTGCAGATATTCTTTGAACATTTCTGCATTCATTCCTAATATGCCCCGGGGCATCGTATCTACTGCATAAGCATATTCCATGTCTACGCCGCTACGGATCATATCAATAGCTTCTTGTTTAAAATTTTCAGTCCATAAATGCGGGTTCTCAATTTTAATTTGATTGATGACATCAATACCGAAATTCATATGCATGGATTCATCTCGCAAAATATATTGAAGTTGCTCTGCGGTGCCCGTCATTTTATTGCGGCGACCCATTGATAAAATTTGCGTAAAGCCTACATAAAAGAAAATGCCTTCAAAAATAACATAAAAAGCAATTAAATCACGCAACAGACGACGATCATTTTCGGGTGTGCCTGTATGGAAGTGAGGGTCCCCTAAGCTTTGTGTATAAGGCAATGACCAGGCTGCCTTACGTGCAACAGCAGGAACTTCACGATACATATTAAAGACTTCCGCTTCATCCATGCCTAAGCTTTCAATGATATGTTGATATGCATGGGTATGTAATGCTTCTTCAAATGCCTGTCGCAACAGATATTGCCGGCATTCTGGGTTAGTGATGTGTCTATATACTGCTAGCACTAAATTGTTGGCAACCAATGAATCCGCTGTAGAGAAAAAGCCTAAATTACGCATAATGAGCATGCGCTCGTCTTCCGTGAGACCATGCGGGTCTTTCCAAAGTACAATATCAGCCGACATATTAATTTCATTTGGCATCCAATGATTAGCACAGGCATCTAAATATTTTTGCCACGCCCATTTGTACTTGAAAGGCACTAATTGATTTAAATCCGCACGGCAATTGATGATGCGTTTATCATCCACTTGAATGCGCGCAGCCCCCATTTCTAAAGATTCTAATCCTGTGGCGCCACCTTCCGTTAGTGCTGTTCTGTCCCGTGCTATACCCATGTCTATTCTCCAATTCAATTTACATCATTTATTGACAAGCTTCGCAATCCGGATCCGTGATCAGGCATGCTTTAGGTTCTGCTTCTGTTTGCACAGCGTTTAACGCTCCATCATGAATCGTGGATTTTTCTGTGTTTGTCGCCCCCAGACTACGCATATAATACGTGGTCTTAAGACCACGTATCCAGGCAAGACGATAGAGTTGATCTAATTTTTTGCCTGAGGGTTGTGCCATATAGAGGTTCAGCGATTGGGCTTGGTCTAACCATTTTTGCCGACGTGAAGCGGCTTCTACTAGCCAAGAGGGATCTATTTCAAAGGCAGTAGCATACTGTTGCTTAATTGTGTCTGGTATACGGCTAATTTTGGAAACACTACCGTTATAATATTTTAAATCATTCACCATCACATCATCCCACAGACCAATATTTTTGAGATCATTTACGAGATAAGGATTGATAATAGTAAATTCACCTGATAAATTAGATTTCACAAATAAATTTTGATAAGTGGGCTCAATGGATTGTGAAACGCCGCAAATATTAGCAATGGTAGCCGTGGGTGCAATAGCTAATACATTAGAGTTACGCATACCTACTTTTTTCACCCGTTTACGCAAGGTATCCCAGTCTAAGGTTTGTTGACGGTTTTGCTCTAGATAACCATTGCGGTTCTGTTGCAGAATTTCAATGGAGTCTATCGGTAAAATACCTTGGCTCCAGAGTGACCCTTCAAAAGTAGGGTATTTACCTCTTTCTTCTGCTAACAAAGTAGAGGCTTCAATCGCATAATAACTAATAGCTTCCATAGAACGATCCGCAAAATCGAGCGCAGCTGTCGAAGTATAAGGGATACCTAATTGATAAAGTGCGTCTTGGAAAGCCATGATTCCCATGCCAATGGGTCTGTGTTTTAAGTTAGAATGACGTGCTTGTGGGACAGCATAATAATTAATATCAATCACATTATCGAGCATACGGATAGCAGTATGCACAGTGCGACGTAATTTTTCTTGGTTCAAGCCGTTCTCGGTCATGTGCGCAGCCAAGTTAATACTACCCAAGTTGCAAACTGCAATTTCATCTTGAGATGTGTTTAAGGTGATTTCAGTACATAGATTAGAACTGTGTACTACACCTGCATGCTGTTGCGGCGATCGTAGGTTACAAGGATCCTTAAATGTAAGCCAAGGATGACCCGTTTCAAAAAGCATTCCTAGCATTTTACGCCATAAATTGACGGCTGGTATTATTTTGAAGTTACGAATTTCACCCCGTGCTGCTTTTGCTTCATAAGCAGTATATTTATCTTCAAATACCTTGCCATAAGAATCATGTAAATCAGGTACTTCATCAGGCGAAAACAGCGTCCATTCTTTTTGTTCATGTACTCGCTTCATAAATAAATCAGGTATCCAATTCGCCGTGTTCATATCATGTGTGCGACGACGTTCATCTCCGGTGTTTTTACGTAGTTCTAAAAATTCTTCAATATCTTTATGCCACGTTTCTAAATAACAGCAGAGCGCTCCTTTACGTTTACCGCCTTGATTTACTGCAATGGTTGCTGCGTTGGCGACACTTAGAAATGGCACAATACCCGAGGATTCACCATTGGTGCCTTTGATGGGTGCTCCTGTCGCGCGTATATTCGTACAGTCACCACCTAAGCCCCCTGCATGTTTAGACAATTGTGCATTACTTTTATACCATTCAAAAATACCATTCAAATCGTCGGGTACTGTCGAAAGAAAACAGCTTGATAACTGCGGGCGTTGGGTTCCAGAATTGAATAATGTGGGGGTTGAACTCATAAAATCAAAAGAAGACAGCAAGTGATAAAATTCAATAGCGCGTTTTTCTTTTTCTGGTTCATTGAGCGCAAGACCCATCGCTACCCGCATAAAAAATACTTGTGGTAACTCAAAACGTATTTTATTGCTATGAATAAAATAGCGGTCATAGAGTGTTTGCAAGCCAAGATAGTTGAATTGTAAATCGCGTTCGGGTTTAATCGCAGCGCTTAACTGAGTTAAATCATATGATTTGAATTTTTCATCTAATAATTTTAGCGCAATACCGCGATCTATATAAGCTTTGAGATAAGTATCGTATAGTGAATGCATTTCTTCAAAGGTTGCTTTATCCCTAATGCCCAAAAAAGAGAGGGCTTCACTTCGCAAATCATCAAGTAATAAACGTGCGGCAACATAGCTATAGTTTGGTTCTTTTTCGATAAGCACACGCGTTGACATAATCAGCGCCTTACTGACCTGATTAATAGGAATCTTGTCAAAAAGGTTACGTTGAGTATCTTCAATGATATGTTTTGCTGAAACATCAGTGAGGCCAGCGCAAGCACTATTGACAAGATGGGTTAGGCGCGAAATATCCAGTGGCACTACTTTGCCATCATGTAGGGTTACATGGAGGGAAGGGCGGTTTGTTTCAGGGCCGGTTTCATTATCTTCTTTTTCTAGTTCGCGGATTTTTCGGCGTTCTTCGCGGTAGAGTACATAGGCGCGAGCAATTTTATGTTCACCGCTTCGCATTAGCAGCAATTCTACTTGGTCTTGGATGCTTTCAATATGTATGGTGCCACCGCTAGGTAGACGGCGGTTAAATGCTTCAGAAATTTGATTAACGAGTTGTGTGACTGTATCATGAATGCGAGCAGATCCTGCAGCCGATGTACCTTCTACAGCTAAAAAGGCTTTAGTCATAGCAATAGCAATTTTATTGGCATCGAAAGGAGTTAATGTCCCATTACGGCGTATTACCTTTAGATAACCTGGTGCTGTCGCGTTAATCTCAGGGTTTATTTTGCGTGATTCTACTATTTCCATTTGGCTCCTCCCGAGCGCGGTTAAAATTGTTAAGTGCTTATACCATATAGAGATTTTTCTAGAAAACACAATATATAGGCATTTTTATTTTAATTAACACAAGATACTGTATATTTTGAAGCGGCGCAAGAGGACAAGATGTGAGTTTGTTGTGGATATCTTGTGTATGTTTATATGTCACTAGCTGTCTGACTTTATTTCAGGCAAAATCGCTTTTTGACCTACTACTTATCGAGGCAACGATGGATAAAAAAGAAAAAATTATGGAAAAACGTACTCATCCACGTGGCATTTATCTTTTACCTAATTTATTTACTACAGCTGCTTTATTTTCTGGGTTTTATGCTGTTGTTGCAGCTATGAAGGGTAGTTTTGATATTGCCGCTATTGCCATATTTATTGCCATGGTAGCTGATACGCTGGATGGACGGGTGGCACGCCTGACCAATACCCAGACAGCCTTTGGAGCTGAATATGATAGTTTGTCAGATATGCTAGCTTTTGGTATTGCACCGGCATTAATTGTATATAGTTGGTCATTATCGCATTTAGGCAAATTGGGTTGGATGGCAGCTTTTCTTTATACAGCCGGAACAGGATTACGTCTTGCGCGCTTTAATACTCAGTCTCATGATATGGATAAGCGCTATTTCCAAGGATTACCTTGCCCTGCAGCGGCGGGGATGATTGTGAGCGGTGTATGGCTGGGATATGGTTGCGGTGTGGAGGGTATTTTAATTGCTATTCCCATGAGTGTGCTGACAATTATGGCTGCTGCGTTCATGGTGAGTACTATTCGTTATCATAGTTTTAAGCAAATTGATTTGAAAGACAAGGTGTCTTTTTTTATTTTACTGGTTCCTGTTTTAGTTATTGCTACTATTGCAGTGGATCCGCCTAAAATGTTATTTGCTATTTTCTTTTGTTATGCTATTTCTGGTCCTTTGCTTACTTTATTGCAGTTGCGAAAAATGCGTAAACAGTCATTGCGAGCAAAGACGCGAGATTCAAGATCAATCAATAAATCTTAAGTGAGTAATTCATCTTGATCATGCAAATTTTGTAATTGTTCTTGCCAATATAAAGACGTATTAAACCAGGGAAAACTAATAGGAAACGCAGGATCTGCCCAGCGCTTTGCTAGCCAACCTGAATAATGAAACATGCGTAACGTGCGTAATGCCTCAATCAGGTGTAACTCTTGCAAATTAAAATCACAAAATTCACGGTATCCACTTAAGATATATTCAAGCTGTAATTGTATCTGCATTTTATCGCCCGATAATAACATCCAGATGTCTTGAATAGCAGGACCCATCATGCAATCATCCAAGTCAACAATATGAGGCCCCGCTTCGCTCCATAATACATTGCCTACATGCATATCGCCGTGTAAGCGAATATAATTTAATGTTCCTGCTTGTTGAAAATACGATTCAATTTTAGCTAATACAGATTCAGCAACATGGCAATATTTATCTTTTAAAAAAGCAGGAATGTAATTTTTTTCAATGAGAAAATGATAAGGGTTATAGCCATAAGATTGCACGTCCATCTTAGGCCGATTTTGAAAAGAACGGCAAGTACCTATCGCATGCAAGCGTCCCATAAAACGTCCCATCCATTCCAATTGAGGTAGGCTATCTAATTCTAGTGCATGCCCACCCCAGCGTTTGAAAAGTGCAAAACGATAACCTTGATAGTGATGCAGGGTTTTTTGTGTAGTAGACATCCAAGGTGCAACGATAGGGATTTCATGTTCCACCAATTCCAGAGCAAATTGGTGTTCTTCCAAAAGGGCTGCATCACTCCAGCGCTGTGGCCTATAAAATTTAGCAATGATCGGCGGCGCATCTTCAAGGCCTACTTGATAAACACGATTTTCATAGCTGTTTAATGCAAGTAAGCTACCACTGCACAGCAACCCCGTACTTTCAATAGCATCCAGAATGACCTCAGGGTGGAGGTTGGCATAAGGAACCTCGTTATTTAAGATTATCATTTTTAATATTAGCCAAGCTTTACGCCCAAAAGGCGTCCCTATTAATTGTGCTACAAGTAATATGAGGATTATTTTCATTATAATCGGATAGAATCATTATGTGGCTTACAGTCATCGTAGAAAGATCTACCCTTCCCACCACACAGTCATGTCCTTTCATTAAAGTGGGTGTTGCCGGATTTTCTGCTTCAACTGCGTTAGTTACTCTAACAAATCCGCTGTTGGTAACATGAGGTAATACTAATACATTGGACCGAGAAGCATTCACTGCTGGAATAGTTGCTGACACAGGATTGCTGCATACTGGCGTTGCCCAGATAGTGGTGGGGCAAATGATATAGGTAATGGTAATTGGGTATTTTTGGCTCTCATTAAATATTGACGCATTATCGCTTGCAAATAATGGGCGGGAAAATAGAAGCAAGCATAAGATTAGGTTTATTTTACGCCTCATAAGTTTCTCCTAGGATTATTTTGTTAAGATGCCATGGATAATTACATTGAGTGACAGCTAAGCTGTTATATTAAATAAAATAACCAGTGAATGAAAATGCTTAAATATAGACTCTATCTATATTTGCACCCCAGGTTAATTCTCTGTGCACTTTTATAAAAAAATAGTGCTTAAATAATCGTTGTACATTATACTACATTCAGAATAACACCTGCCATACTTTTCTATATAAAATATAGAGCAATAAGAGGATACAATCTCATCATTGGACCATTGAAGGAAATAAAACGATGAAACCTTATACTGAATATCTTATATTCCTTACAAAAAAACACTGTGACAAATGTGTAGTAGTCAAACTTATGGGTAATTAAAGATGTTTCCCTCCGAGAAACTTGCTTTGCATCCATTAAAAGCTTGCTCGCAAGAAATTGCCATGCGGCTTCGCGCGCTACGAAAAGAGGCAGGTTTTAAAACAGAAAAATCATTTGCTGAAAAATATGGTATTCCCTTAACGACTTATTCCCAGCATGAAACGGGCAAACGAAGAATATCAGCTGAAACATGTATTAATTATTGCGTGAAACTCAATGCAAATGTATGTTGGATGTTGACTGGCGCAGGGGATCCTTTTGCAAAACCCTCCACTACAATGCAGATAGGTGGAGCTCAAGGTCTGGGTGAAAAAAAATTGGGTACGCTGCGGCAAGTGCTTTTATCAGCGCAGTCATTTTTAAGTAATGGCCAGCTTTCTTTTTCAGAATGGGTCGATCGTTGCTTGGAGATTGGTATGGCATTGCCTGCTCAAAAAATAGATGATGAAAAAATAGAAAAAATCGTGAAGTTGGTGTTTGTAAAAATATCTTAGGATCTGTTGACATGTATGGACTCTGCCCTGCATGTGATTGAGTCCGTGTAGAAGTTAAAATAGAGAATTGTGCTGTTCGGGCAGAAAATCAGTACGCTTAGCTCTCTGGCTATTGCTTAGATATTTTACAGAATTGCCATCCTCTAGTGCTACCCAGTATAGCCCCCTAGAAATAATATACTGGGGGGCTTTAGAATTTATATAGCGAGGTGAAGAATGAAAAATTTATTTAGCAGCAGCATTGGAATAGCTATTGGTTTGTTAGCAATCAGCATTACTTCAACAGCGTTTGCTGGATTTGTGTGTCCTTTATTAACCTTACAAGACGTTCAATCTTTTATAGAAAATGGAGCTATTACAACGGATGGCCGTACCCTGGAAAAGGAAATAGGTTTTAAGCCTGCAGAGCAAATTAATAAGCTTTTGGGCGACAGATACTATGGGAAAATTGAAGATTTAAATGATAAGTATTACCAGATGCATCAAAATAAAACTATTAACGGCCAAGATTATATGTTTTCCATTGGTAATGTATTAGGAAAAGACTTCGCTGAAGCTAGAGATAGAGTAAAGCAAATTCTTTTAAGCGATGCAGACAGTAAAACAATCTTTAATGGTGAATATTTCGAAAATGATTCTTCAGAAGAGACTGAAGCGGGGGAAAAGAGTGGAGGATGTTTATATAAGATAGCAGATGATTATTCTAAATCCCTCTCTTTTAAAGGTACGTTTGGTTCAATACCTATTCCTCCCAACTTATTTAAATCAAGCTACGAAACGATCACGTTTATCTTAATACTACCCCCGTTCCCCGAATAATACCTCTATCCTACATTGAATAGAGGGGCCTCAGCCGTAAATATTCTCGCCCCTCCTCCGAAGAAAGGAAGGCCGTCTGAGGCCAATCTTTTGCGAAAAATCTTTTCAAAATTCTCCCCTGCTCTCATGTATGCTCCCTTTTTCATTCATTTTTCGCAAGACCTTGTTTCACCTCGGTTCTTAGGGGCGTTGTATGAGTGGAGACCGTGAACAGTTATTATCCGTCGGACTTTATAGTGGAATAGGGGGGTAAAAACCCGTCTTTCAAATTTCAAGAGTTTTAGTTTTTAGACGTTTTTGGAATTCCTTAGAAGTGCAGGGGGCATGGTGGCAGAACCATTTAATTCCCCTATTTTGGTAGGGGGCGAGGCGCTTTGGGGGTTGGAGGCCTAGGTTTTGGCTACCCATATTCAATGGGTGATTGAGGTTTAATCGGATTGTCGAGAATTTTTGAAGCATGTTATTCAGCCGTAGGAAATAGATTCATTTGAGTTCTAGCTGTCTGGGGTACTCTTTGAACATATTAGAAATGAGAAAGTCAGTGATACCAATGAGCTTCTGGACTTAATTGGATTCTGTTGGAATGATAATTGGTGGACATGCTGTCAGAAAATTGGAACCAATTTAATTCCCATATTTTGGAATGGGGCGAGGCGCTTTTGGGGCTCCTCGCATAGGTTTAGGCTGTCGATTTTCAATGGGTTATTGATGTTTAATCGGATTGTTGAAACATGTTATTCACCAGTAGGGAATAGAATCATAGCTTCTTAGTATTTGGGTGTTGTCAAAACTGCTTGCAAGAGGATAAGTTAGGGTTACAATTGCAACCGTTATCCCTTCATTTAATCCCCGTTTTCTTGATTACCTCATTGTTTTCCATGAACAAAATGATTAGCCTTATTCACTCAATTTAAAGGAGGGATGATATGTCATCTCAAAAAGATGTGCCAAGCGGCGAAATTTTGCTGTATCAGACTGAAGATGGTAATACGCGCATTGATGTGCGCCTTCAAGGTGAAACGCTTTGGCTAACGCAGATTCAAATGGCCGAGTTATTCCAAAAGGAAAAAAGAACAATTTCTGAACACATTGTCAACGTTTATGAAGAAGGTGAGCTTTCTCAAGAGGCAACTGTACGGAAATTCCGGACAGTTCAAAAAGAAGGCAGTCGAGAAGTTGAGTGTGATTTAGCGTCGTATAATCTTGATATGGTTATTTCGGTTGGTTATCGAGTTAAGTCAATTCGTGCTACACAATTTCGCATATGGGCAACCCAGCGATTAAAGGAATACCTTATTAAAGGTTTTGCCCTAGATGACGAGCGATTAAAGAAGGCTGGCGGCGGTAATTACTTTGATGAGCTGTTGGCACGTATTCGCGATATTCGTTCGTCAGAGAAAGTATTTTGGCGCAAGGTGTTGGATATTTATGCCACTAGCATAGACTACACTCCTAATGCTGAGGCATCGCAGCAATTTTTCAAGGTAGTGCAAAAAAGATGCACTGGGCAGCGCACGGTAAAACTGCTGCAGAAGTCATTGCAACGCGAGCTGATGCTGCTAAACCTAATATGGGATTAACATCATGGGCTGGAAGTAAGCTTGTACGCGCTGATGTAGAAGTAGCTAAAAATTACTTAAGTAAAGATGAGCTTGATCTGTTGAATCGCTTTGTTTCGATGTATCTTGATTATGCCGAGTTACAAGCGTTAAATCGCAAACCGATGTACATGAATGATTGGATTGAAAAGCTTGATGATTTTATCCGATTTAATGAAAGAGACTTACTTACTCATGCTGGTAAAATTGGTCATCAACAAGCGCTTGATAAAGCGCATGCAGAATATGATAAATACCGTGCTTTAACTATTGATGAGCCGTCAGTTGTTGAGCGTCATTTTGTTGAAGCAGTACAAGCGATAAAAGAATTGGAAACGAAACATAAAAAAGGGACGCAATAAGCGTCCCGAAAATTTATTTTAACAATAACCAACATTCGGTTAACAATTCCGTTTCTGCAACTTCATGATCAAAATTGTAGTAACAGAAAATGCAAGGCAAATCAGCTAATTCTTCTCCTGAATTGGGTAACCAATCACGATATAATGCATATACAGTATCGCCAATATTATCACGTGATCCTTTGTGCATTGCTACTGCGTAACGACCGGCGGGTAAGCGCTTTTCAATTACCTCACCTTTTAAAGTTAGCTGTTCAGGTATTGTAATGGCAAGATCAAATCGAAAGTCTGTCGCTGATGTTAATTTTGGGTCATCATAAGCAAATCCAAATGCTTCACCTGCTTTAGGTTTAAGATTGATAGGTTGTACTTTTGCCCAGTTAATTAATTTGTTAACACTATCACCTACTAATCTTGGATCACCACGATGTTGTAGTACAGCCAAACGCCTAGCATTCAAGTTTTTTATGGTTACGTTCATTGTTGTATCCCCTTGTAGAGGCAATTGATAAGGGGGTTGTTCCCAAGCTTGCCAATTTGACTGTTGTCTAAATTGGTTAGGACTTACGCCACAAGTTTGTTTAAATGCTCGTGAAAAAGCCTCGTGAGATTCAAATCCTGCATCGATTGCGATATTAATAATAGATTGGTCTTTATCAACAATGAGCTGATGCGCAGCTCGTTTTAATCGCAGCCAGCGAATGTACTGTTGTAAAGACAATCCGGTATAAGCAGTAAATAAACGATGAAAATGATATTTTGAAAAACATGCGATATCGCTCAATTGATCTAAGGCGAGGTTTTCGTCAAGATGCTTGCCGATAAACTCAATAACCTTATTTAATTGTTTCTGATAGTTCATGTTAATTTTACTCATTTCATTGTTTAATTTACGCTACTAAGGATACGGTTTTTAGAATTATATTATTTGATCATTTTTGCTAAGATAACAAGTAAAGAGAAAATTTGATGATGGTATCAATTCAGTCAATTAGTTAACAAATCCGTTATAGATGATCCGCAAACTGTAAATTACCCCTTTACTGGGATACCATCCTGAATAGAGCTTCCTTCCAGTGTTCCGGCTTTCGCTTGGATTACAATATATAAAAGCTCTTCAGAAGAAGAGCTGCGCCAAGTTCTTACTCCGTTAGGAGCTACCTTGATCACTGATCCCTCTTGAACCTCAAACCACTCGCCGTCTACACAGAACTCACCTTTCCCTTTTAGAAAAATGTAAAGCTCCTCGTTTTCGCGATGCTTGTGACTAAATGGCATGGATGTTCCTGCAAGAAACTTATTCAATGATACTTCCATACTGGTTAAACCGAGTTCATCTTTAAGGAATTGTTTACCCGGAACTTCTTCTGTCAGCTTAGGGTGTTTAAAGGATATTTGGTCCATCTTTTCAAAGGGGCCAAAATCAATAAATGAGAAATTATCGCCAATTTTTTTCATAGGAATCCTTTTTGTTTAGGAAAAACGGGGTCAGATTTTTTCAGTATGCTAGTTTTAATACTTGGATAACCTCATCGCTACCACTTTCCCATAATCTTCAGTAAAGCCAAATTTTTTGTAGTAATCTGCCATTTCGGGAACGCAGGTTAATTCAAAATATTTTACATTTTGTAACTTTGGATGTGAAAGAATATGTTGCATGATTAATTTGCCGAGTCCTTTGCTGCGTAGATGTTCCGCTGTCATAACGTCATAGATATATGCGTAGCGGAATTCATCCGTAAGTACCCGGGCAAAGCCGACGAGTTCGGAGGTGTCGTGATTGATGAGGGGAAAGGGTATTGAATTTTTTAGAAGAGCTGCAATTTCTTCTTTCGTCCGGTCAGTGCTCCACCACATTTTTTTATAGAGAGCATGAAGTTCATCCAATTGAGTTTCGTTTAATTTTTCTATGAATGAAAATTTAGGCAGGGTCATATGAATAGCTCCATCGGTAATAATGAAAAACCACCTGAAGCTAATTAGGTGGTTTTTATGAATTTGTGGAGGCGGCGGGAATTGAACCCGCGTCCGCAAGCTCTCTACCTTTGGTTCTACATGCATAGCCTTGTCATTCAAATTTAGCTGCTTAACGCCTGACGGGCAAGGTAATTAGGCAGCGAGCCCTGTTAATTCTAGCAGCGGATCTCGGGCAGATTTTGCTGCGAGCTTGTATAATATGACTCCTCTGGTTAGCTTGCGCTGACCCCGTTCGTACAAGCACGATCGGTGAGAAGTGCTGCGTCGGTTATTAAGCGACTTGTTCAACAGCTTCTTCGGCGTTAAAAATAACGTCGTTAGAAGCGTTTACATTAACAGCAAAGTTGTCGTTTTTGGCAACTATTGGTTTTGCAACATTTTTTACGAGGGTAGTTGCTTCCTCGGCATGCTCCTCTGGCTTTGCAACCCACGTCGAAGCCGGGTCGCCCCCCATCTGGAAATTTTACACTGGGAAGTATACCCTAGGATCAGTTGATATTTCTACTGTCTATTGTGTTAGATATCCCACTTTGATTGTTGCAGTAACCAAAAGCTGTTGCCTCAATTTCTCTGCTATCCTCCTAGCTTATTTTAGATTTTTTCATGAGGCGCTGTTTATCTCGTTGCCAATCTCTTTCTTTTTCAGTGGCCCTTTTATCGTGCTGTTTTTTGCCTTTGGCTAAGGCAATATCGAGTTTGACTCGGTTGCTCTTCCAATATAACTTGAGTGGAACTAAAGTATAACCTTTACGTTCGACACTACCAATAAGCTTATTTAACTCACTTTTATGTAAAAGCAGCTTTCGAGTTCGTTGTGCATCGGGATTAATATGGGTGGATGCAGTCGGAAGCGGAGTGATTAAGGAGCCTAGTAACCAAGCTTCATTATTTTTTAATAATACATAAGCTTGGTCGAGCTGGACTCGGCCAGCCCGCAGGCTTTTTATTTCCCATCCTTGTAAAACAAGACCTGTCTCATAATGGTCTTCAATAGTAAACTCATGATGGGCCTTGCGATTAATCGTAATAGTGGTATCAAATTTTTGTTTGTCACTCATGAGGAGCAAGTATAATAGTGTCTGGTAAAAAATAATAGAGTAAATTGAGATATGAATGTAATTAAACGCACTGCAACAGTTAGGTATTCCCCTCAGCAAATGTTTGAATTAGTGAATAATATAAAAGATTATCCGCGTTTTCTGCCGTGGTGTTCTGCTAGCACCATACTCTATCACGATGATAAAGAAGTAGAAGCAGCGTTGGAAATTGAGTGGTCAGGCATTCATAAAAATTTTACTACGCGTAATTATTTATATCCCTATGAGCGTATTAAAATTACCTTAGTACACGGACCTTTTCGACACTTAGAAGGAAAATGGATGTTTACTGCATTCGAGGAGCATGGATGTAAAGTGGATTTAGAGTTGGAATTTGATTTAGGGGGGCGATTAGTCGATAAAATTTTTCAGCCTATCTTCAATCATATGGCCAATTCTTTGGTCGATCTTTTTTGCAAGCGGGCAGTGGAGGTGTATGGTAGCCAAGAAGAAAATCAAAGTTGAAATAGCTTATGCAACACCTGAAGAGCAAAAAATTATTGTCATTCAAATCGATGAAGGTTGTAATATCGCCCAGGCAATTGAAGTGTCTGGGATTTTGCAATTATTTACTACGATTGATTTGAAGCATCAAAAGATAGGAATATTTAGTAAGAAAAAAAAATTATCAGATTTATTAGAAGACGGCGATCGCGTGGAAATTTATCGGCCATTAATAATGGACCCCAAAGAGGCTCGGAGGAAAAGAGAGCAATCTAGGGATAGCCGGGGCACCCCAACATCAAAAGGTTCATAGTTGCTTCTATCCGCAGGCCATTTTCTTCGCTACTAGCTAAATTTTTCTGTATGGGATTGATGGATAAGGTGCAGTCGATTTCTTTGGAAAAATAAAGTAACAATTTTTTCCGTGCCGGCCCCATATCCAGCTTTATTGGTATAAACATAATCAACCCGATTATCGTTAAATGTATTCAATAAAGTGGGAAGACCCATGAGATTTTTAACTTCTTCTTCTGTCATGCCAATATGTAGTTTGTTGACTTGGTCTTGTTCGATGATATTTCCTTGTTGCACATTTATTTTATGGACGCAGCTTGAGAGAATAAGCACTATAAATAAGATAAAAAATAATTTTCGCATGATCCTATTTCCAAATAAGTTATTTTAAATACGTTATTGATAATGGGCGACATAATATCTGATTTCGCATCATTTTGTAACCTGTTAGAATCATATATTCATAAGGGGGAAGTTAGCGGTGGTTAATTCGGATTTGAAGAAAGCGGGCTTAAAAGTGACTTTGCCACGTGTTAAGATATTGGAAATATTAGAAAATACAGTAGATAGACATTTAAGTGCTGAAGATATTTACAAAATTTTAATTGACTCCGGGGAAGATATTGGACTGGCAACAGTCTATAGGGTGTTAACGCAATTTGCGGAAGCCAAATTAGTAGTGCGCCATCATTTTTCCGAAGGGTATTCAGTATTCGAATTGGATTCAGGAGCGCATCATGATCATCTGGTTTGTGTTAAATGTGGAGATGTCCAAGAGTTTGTAGATAATGAAATTGAAAAACGGCAGCGGCACGTGGCGGAGCAAGCAGGATTTAGCATCACCGAACATAGTTTGAATATTTATGGGATTTGTGGAGAATGCCAGAATAGAGTGTGATTTTATAAGAAAATCTCTTATTTAAATTCTTTCTAACATTTCTTGAGCATGTGCTAATACCCTTGGAGTGATTTCAACGCCGCCCAACATGCGAGCAAGTTCGTTGATTTTCTCTTCTTGTGTTAATGATTGTATTTGTGTGTAATGCGCATCTTCTTTTTTGGTTTTAGTAACTCGTATATGTTGGTGTCCAAGTGCAGCTACTTGAGGCTGATGGGTGATGCATAGTACCTGGTGAGTTTGTCCTAAACGGCGCAATAATTTACCTACAATTTCTGCAGTTCTGCCGCCTATTCCTACGTCGATTTCATCAAAAATTAAAGTAGGTGTTGCATATTTGAGTGCAGTTGTCATATAAATGGCAAGCGCAATACGAGACAATTCTCCGCCTGAGACAATTTTTGCTAAAGGTTGTAGCGGCTGGCCGTCATTGGTTTTTATCTGGAAAATAATTTTATCTATGCCATAGCCTGTGATCACACCCAGTTCAGTGTTTTCAAAATGAATATTAAACTCAGCATGGGGTAACGAGAGTTCTCGAATAATTTTAGTGAGCTCATCAATTAATTTTTTTGCAGCTTGCTTACGGCTTTGGCTTAGTTTATCAGCAGCTGCATAATAAAATTTTGTTAGGGTATTTAGTTTTTTTTCTAATTCCATAAAACGCGTATCGCTATATTCCAGTTCGTTATATTCCGATATTAATTTTTGCTGCATGTCATATAATTCATTCGGATCTATCTTATGTTTTCGTGCGATATCGAACAGTAGACTGATGCGCTGATCCAGCCAGGAGAGGCGCTCAGGATCAAGTGCAAATGTATCAAGGTAGCGGCGTAATTCATCTTCGATATCCTTCAGTTGAAGGATAGTAGCGTGAAGAGATTCGATCCAAGTAGAGATTTTTGGGTCAACTTGATGTACTTTTTCCAAGGCTTGCATGGCTTGATAAAGTGCATGCAAGGCATTTTGTTCTTCTTGATCAGTTAAAAAACCTAATGTTAAATTGATATTTTTTAATAATTCACTGGCATGGGCCAACTTTTTATGCTCTACATCTAAGGCTATAAATTCATTTTGCTGTAATTGTAATTCTTCTAATTCTTGCAATTGAAATTTCAAAAAATCACCCCGTGAGGTACGTTCTTCTACGCGTTGACGCAATACGGCAAGCTCCTGAGTTAATTTTTGCCATTCCTCGGCGAGCGTTTGTACGTGGTCTACCAAATCTGCATGGCCTGCATAGCGGTCAAGTAGGGTGCGTTGTTTGTCTGTTTTCAATAAGGATTGATGTTCATGTTGCCCATGAATCTGGATGAGAAATTCGCTAAGCTCACGTAATGGTTGTAAAGTGCTGGGAGTTCCATTGATATAACTACGTGAACGGCCATCACTATAGATCGTGCGGCGTAAAATACATTCTTCTGCTTGATGGAGATCATGATCTTTTAACCATTGTCGGGCTTCCGATAATCTGCTGATATCGAAAATTAGGCTAATATCTGCTTTTTCTTGTCCGGGTCGCACTAGATCCCCTGTAGCGCGACTACCCAATACTAATAAAATCGCATCAATTAGGATAGATTTACCCGCACCTGTTTCTCCCGTGATAACAGTGGTGCCGGCCTGAAACTCTACATCAAGCTCATGAATGGTGATCAAATTGCTAATGTGAATTTGAATCAACATAAAGTTTTCCCTATTCGAATCCTGAGTAAGGTAGTTTTTTACCCCAATGAAGTTTACTTCGCAAGGCTTCATAATAATTATAATCAGGGGGATGGATTAAGTGCAGGGGCTGTAATTTTTTATGGATTTCGATTTGACTGCCGCTCGGTGCATTTAATGCCTCACGTCCATCGCAACTTAGACGAGGAGAAGTAGGATTGTTAGGTGAAATGATAATATCAATTTGACGGTTGCCTTCCACCACAATAGGTCGGCTGCTTAAAGTATGCGGAAACATAGGTACCAATACAATTGCATCTAATTGGGGATGTAGAATGGGTCCACCGCCCGATAAAGCGTACGCAGTGGATCCAGTAGGAGTGGCAACAATTAAGCCATCTGAATCTTGGCTGCAGACAAATTGGTTATCGATATAAATTTCAAATTCAATCATATGTGGTTTAGCAGCAGTTAATAAGGCAATTTCATTGAGAGCCTCATCTTGGCCGATAGATTTATTGTTTAATTTAATGGTGGTACTAAGGAAAAAACGTTTCTCCAAGCTGTATTTTCCTTCCAGGATAGATTTTATTTTTTCTAATTCTGTGGGAAGGATATCGGTGAGGAAACCTAAGCTGCCACGATTAATGCCAATCACCGGGATGGTCTGATTTACAATGGCATGTGCTGCATGTAGTAAGCTTCCGTCACCACCAACAGCAATTAATAAATCGCATTGGGCGCCAATTTGAGAGGGAGCGATGGTTTGTAGGGAGGGGTCATTGAGTGGTTCAGCGGTTTCAGATTCAATTAGTACTTTTTGACATAATGGGTTTAGATAGTCAATTAATGCTCTAATGGTGTCTGTGACGCCATGATTTTTAACCCGGCCATAAATGCCTATTATTTTAAACGTGCTTGACATATAAATTTATTCCTAGTACTTCATGCTTCAGGGATTGCTAAAATTCTATGTTATATTAAGCTATTCCACCATAGGTTAATTGAGAGTAAAAAGTGATAATGACTGATCCTACCATCAATCAGCGAGAACAACAGATATTAAAAATGCTAGTTGAGCGTTATATTTTAGATGGTACTCCAATTGGTTCAAAAACCTTAGCAGAAGAAAGTGCTTTAGGGTTAAGTCCTGCTACGATTCGGAGTATTTTGGCAGATTTAGAAGATGGGGGATATCTTACCTCCCCTCATACCTCGGCAGGCCGTATTCCAACGACCTCAGGTTATCGATTTTTTGTCAATAGCCTATTGGAAGCTAAACCATTGGAAAGCGTAGAAGTGGTAGCTTTAAAAAATAAGCTTGATCCTGATTTAGCTATGCCTAGTTTATTGCATTCGGCTTCTTCTCTTTTGTCTAGTTTGACCCAACTTACCGGTGTGGTTGCTTTGCCGCGGCGGAACCGTATGGAATTGCGCCAAGTAGAGTTTTTAGGGCTTTCTGCAAATAGAGTGCTTGTCATTTTGATATTAAATGACAGAGAAGTGCAAAATCGTGTTATTTATACGGATCGTGTGTATTCTAAAAGCGAGCTGCAGCAAGCTGCTAACTATTTGAATGTACATTATGCTGGTAAAAATTTGTTAACGATTCGTGCTGAATTGATGAAATCCATTAGAGATGACCGTGATAGTGTAGCACAGTTATTGCAAGCGGCAGTTGATGTAGGAAATAAAGCTTTTGATGCAATGGATGAACGTAAAGATTATATTATGGCAGGACAAAATAATCTGCTAAATTGCACCCAGAACGAAGTGGATCTTGAGCGCATCCGTATTTTGTTTGATGCTTTTACAGAAAAGCAAGAAATTTTAAGTTTATTAGACCATGCGTTGGAAGCGGAAGGGATCCAGATTTTTATTGGCAGAGAATCCGGGTATGAGGCGTTGGATGATTGTAGCATCGTGACAGCTTCATATTCAGTGGACGGACGGCTAGTAGGTAGCTTGGGTGTAATTGGGTTAACTCGTATGCCTTATGAGCGGGTGATCTCTGCCGTAGATATAACAGCAAAATTATTGTCGGCAGCCTTGAATCAAGGGTAAACGAACCCCATATTAAAACTAAATTTTAAATAAAGTTCCAATGGAGGTTTTGCCATGCCATCTACTAAAGATAGTAAAAATACTGAAGCACCTGAATCTTCTCTTGCAGAGCAGGCAATCCCTGATGAAATACAAGATACCTCTTCTGCGGATCTCCAGAAACAATTGAGCGGGGCGGAAGAGAAAGCCAATAAATATTGGGAACAGCTTCTGCGCACGCAAGCAGAAATGAAAAACCTAGAGCGTCGAGTAGAACAAGACATCGCCAATGCCCATAAATATGCCTTGAAAAATTTTGTGCTTGAGCTCTTACCCATCGTAGATAGCTTAGAGCGTGCCGTCGCAGCGCATAAAAATGAAGAATCAGGTGTAGGCAGTTTAGTAGATGGGGTTAAGCTTACCTTGAAAATGTTTTATACCGCTTTAGAAAAGTTTGACGTAGAACAAGTGGATCCTCTTGCTCAGCCTTTTAATCCTGATTTGCATCAAGCTGTTTCTACACAAGTTGATTGCGATGCAAAGCCAGGTTCTGTCATATCTGTATTGCAAAAAGGCTATCTCTTGAATGACCGCCTAGTTCGGCCGGCGTTAGTTATTGTTGCTAAGTGAGGTTGAAAAAGGAATATCAGCCCCCATATTTAAATTAATTATAGGTTATTTTTTTGTGGAGAAATAAAGTATGTCAGCTAAAATTATCGGTATTGACTTAGGCACGACCAATTCTTGTGTGGCAGTGATGGAAGGAGACAAGCCACGTGTTATTGAAAATGCAGAAGGGGGTCGCACTACCCCTTCTATTGTTGCTTACCTTGACGACGAGGTTAAGCTTGTGGGAGAGCCTGCAAAACGTCAAGCTGTCACAAATCCAAATAATACAGTTTATGCAGCAAAACGACTCATTGGCCGGCGCTTTGATGAGAAAGTAGTAGAGAAAGATAAGGAGGTTGTGCCTTATAAAATTATACGCGCGGATAATGGCGATGCTTGGATCGAAGCCCATGGTAATCAAATAGCGCCCCAACAAGTATCAGCACAAGTCTTAATGAAGATGAAAAAGACGGCAGAAGATTATTTAGGTCATCCTGTGACTGAAGCAGTTATTACTGTGCCTGCTTATTTCAATGATTCCCAGCGTCAGGCGACTAAAGATGCAGGTCGGATTGCGGGTTTAGAAGTGAAGCGTATTATTAATGAACCTACTGCAGCGGCATTAGCTTTTGGCATGGATAAAAAGCCGGGTGATCGTAAAATTGCTGTATACGACCTGGGTGGTGGGACTTTTGATATTTCTATTATTGAAATTGCCGAAGTAGATAGCGAACATCAATTTGAAGTATTGTCAACCAATGGAGATACCTTTCTAGGTGGGGAAGATTTCGATTTGCGTATTATGAATTACTTGATTGATGAATTTAAAAAGAGTTCAGGTATTAATTTAAGGAATGATCCTTTGGCACTGCAGCGTTTAAAAGAAGGTGCTGAAAAAGCAAAAATCGAACTTTCTTCCGCGCAGCAGACAGAAATTAATTTGCCTTATATTACAGCGGATGCAAGTGGTCCTAAGCATTTAAATATTAAAATGACTCGTGCAAAATTAGAGTCTTTAGTTGAAGATTTAGTTGAGCGTACAGTTGAGCCTTGCAAAATAGCAATTAAAGATGCAGGTGTGAGTGTAGATGATATTAGCGATGTGATTCTAGTGGGTGGCCAAACCCGTATGCCGCTTGTTCAGGAAATGGTTAAGAAAATTTTTGGTAAAGAACCACGTCGAGATGTCAACCCTGATGAGGCTGTTGCAGTGGGCGCAGCAATTCAAGGCGCGGTGCTATCCGGCTCTGTTAAAGATGTTTTATTATTAGATGTAACGCCGCTTTCTTTAGGTATTGAAACCTTAGGTGGTGTTATGACTAAACTTATAGAAAAAAATACGACTATTCCAACGAAAGCGAATCAAGTATTTTCTACGGCAGCGGATAATCAAACTGCTGTGACTGTTCATGTATTACAAGGTGAACGTGAGGTAGCTTCAGCTAATAAGTCCTTAGGGCGGTTTGATTTAACCGATATTCCGCCTGCGCCCCGAGGCATGCCGCAAGTGGAAGTAACTTTTGACATTGATGCAAATGGCATTTTGCATGTGTCTGCCAAAGATAAAGCAACTGGCAAAGCGCAATCCATTATTATTAAGGCGTCGAGCGGGCTGTCAGAAGATGAAATTAAGAAAATGGTAAAAGATGCCGAGGCAAACGCTGCTGAAGATCGCAAATTCCATGAATTGGTAAATGTTCGTAATCAAGCAGATAATATGATTCATAGTGTGACAAAATCCCTCAAAGAAGCAGGGGATAAAGTTTCAACTGATGAACGTAAGACGATTGAAGCGGCGGTTGAAGCATTAAAAGAAGCTGTAAAAGGCGATGATAAGGATTTGATTGAAGCTAAAACCAAAGAGTTAACCGATGCATCAGCTAAAATGTCAGAACACTTGTATGCTGCTCATGAGCAAGCCCAGCAGTCAGGACACGCTGAGTCACAATCACAAACCTCCGAGGAGAATGGAAAGCCAAAAGGTGATACGGTGGTAGATGCCGAGTTTGAAGAAGTAAAAGATGATAAAAAATAAAGAATATAGACGATAAGTTATGTCAAAACGTGACTCTAAACGTGATTACTATGAAGTATTAGGTCTTTCTCGTCATGCTAGCGTCGAAGAAATTAAGAAAAACTTTCGACGCTTAGCTATGAAGTACCATCCTGACCGTAATCCGGGAGATAAAACGGCGGAAGAATGTTTCAAGGAAGCGCGTGAAGCTTATGAAGTATTATCCGATGACCGTAAGCGGGCATTGTATGACCAATATGGTCATGAGGGTGTGTCAGGTGCTGCTGGAGCAGGGGGATTTGGGTTTGGGGGGACGGGCGGCTCCCCTTTTGGGGATATTTTCGGAGATATCTTTGGAGATATTTTCGGAGGTGGACGGGCAAATTCTCAACGAGGCGCTGATTTACGCTATAACCTTGAAATTAGCTTGTCAGAAGCAGTATTCGGGCACACGGTAGAACTCAGTATTCCTACACAAGTGGCGTGTTCTGAATGCAATGGAAGTGGTGCCCGGAAAGGGGTTAAGCCTATTACGTGTCACGACTGCGAGGGGTATGGGCAGGTACGGATGCAGCAAGGATTTTTTTCTGTGCAGCAAACATGCCCTACTTGCCGTGGCGCAGGTAAGTTAATCAAAGATCCCTGTTCTTCCTGTCGCGGTCAAGGTCGTCATAAAAAAACCAAAAAATTATCTGTTAAAATTCCACCTGGGGTGGATACAGGCGATAGGATTCGTTTAAGCAACGAAGGTGAAGCAGGGGGGCCCGGAGGAACACCGGGGGATCTCTATGTGCAAATCAATGTGCGCGCCCATGAAATTTTTGCGCGCGATGGTGTGAATTTACACTGTGAAGTACCTATTAGCTTTATTGCTGCTACCCTGGGCGGAGAATTAGATATCCCTACCTTAAATGGGCGTGTAAAATTAAAGGTGCCTGCTGAAACACAATCCGGTAAAGTATTTAGGCTAAAAGGAATGGGAGTGCCTCCTGTTCGGGGTGGCTCCCCGGGGGATATGATGTGCAAGGTGGTAGTGGAGACGCCTGTTAATCTTACACATAAGCAAAAAGAGTTACTTCAGCAGTTTGATAAAACATTATCTGCAGATAATAAACATAGTCCTCGATCAAAATCTTGGTTTGATCAAGTGAAGAAATTTTTTGAGGATATAAAGCTTTAAAGGGGCCCATATGATGACTAAAATACCCATGACAGTCTTAGGTGCAGCGATGTTACGCGAAGAATTACATAAATTAAAGACTGTTGATCGTCCTCGTATTATTAATGCAATCGCCGAGGCGAGGGCACATGGTGATTTAAAAGAGAATGCGGAATACCATGCAGCCCGAGAGCAACAAAGTTTTGTGGAAGGGCGTATTTTAGAAATTGAAGGAAAATTATCAAATGCCCAGATTATTGACGTGAGCCAGATACCCAATACTAATAAAGTGATTTTTGGTACGACAGTTACTTTGTTAAATGTCAGCACAGAAGAAAAAGTGACTTATAAAATTGTAGGTGATGATGAAGCAGATATCAAATTACAAAAAATTTCCATTAGTGCGCCTATTGCCCGCGCCTTGATTGGAAAATCAGTGGAAGATATTGTTGAAGTCACTACCCCTGAAGGGATTACCGAATATGAAATTGTTACAGTGACGCATATCTGAGAATTTCTATAGTTATGTCTAATCAAAGTAGCAGTAGTCGGCGCTGGCTTCATGAGCATTTTTCAGATTATTATGTCAAACAGGCTCAAAAAGAAGGTCTACGCTCTCGTGCAGTGTATAAATTAAAAGAACTCCAGGAACGTGATAAATTATTTAGGCCCGGCATGACGGTGGTTGATTTAGGGGCCGCCCCAGGGGGATGGTCAGAGCTTGTTGTGAAGCTGGTTGGTAAAAATGGCCGAGTCATTGCCTTAGATGTGCTACCTCTGGTGCCGATTGCAGGGGTAGAGTTTATCCAAGGTGATTTTAGCGAATCAATCTTACAACAAACCTTGATGAACCAGCTTAAAGCAACCCCCGTGGATTGGGTTATTTCAGATATGGCACCTAATTTAAGCGGTATCACTAGCGTTGATATGCCGCGAATGATAGAACTTGCGGAATTAGCGCTGGGTTTTGCTTTATCTGTGTTGCATGGTCAGGGGGGGTTTTTGGTGAAAATGTTTCAAGGAGAGGGCTTTGACCCTTTTTTGCGCGAAGTGCGTTGTCACTTTAAAAAAGTAGTCATTCGCAAACCCAAGGCCTCCCGGGGCCGCTCAAATGAACTCTATGTGTTGGCAAAAAATTAAGTAAATATGGATCGTTCTATACCGAATTTGTAATACTTCATGTATGATTAATAAACGTGTGGTAACTGTTGGCCTTCTTAGACAAGGGCATGAAAGATACGACTTGTGTATGATGGATGGATGAGGGAGTCTCACTGGTGAATGATACAATCAAAACAATACTTTTGTGGATGGTGGCAGGGATTGTCCTCGTTTCTGTATTTAATATGTTTGGCCCTAAACGTGAAACTGAGGAAAGAATTAGCTATTCCACTTTTGTGAATGAAATACGCCAAGGCAATGTAAGCGCAGTGACGATTTCAGATCAAGATGTAACCGGCATGATGCAAAACAATAAAGCTTTTTCTACTTACCTCCCCATGTCTTATGATACTTCGCTTCTTAAAGATTTGCTTGAAAAAGGGGTGATTGTTAAAGGGCGTCCTCCTGAGCAACCTGGTTTATTGATGCACCTTTTGAATCTCTTGCCTTGGATTGTATTATTTGCTATTTGGATTTATGTATTACGTCAGCAAACAGGGGGGGGGCGCGGAGGAGCTTTTTCTTTTGGCCGTAGCCGTGCGCGCTTACTTGGCGAAGATCAAGTTAAAGTAACATTTGCAGATGTAGCAGGTGTAGAAGAAGCTAAAGAAGAAGTCAAAGAATTAGTCGATTTTTTGCGTGACCCAGGTAAATTTCAAAAATTAGGGGGCAAAATTCCTCAAGGTGTTTTATTGGTGGGACCTCCCGGTACCGGTAAAACATTACTAGCGAGAGCAGTGGCGGGAGAGGCGAAAGTTCCTTTCTTCACTATTTCAGGTTCTGATTTTGTGGAAATGTTTGTAGGGGTAGGTGCCTCTCGCGTACGTGATATGTTTGAGCAAGCTAAGAAACAAGCCCCTTGTATCATCTTTATTGATGAAATTGATGCAGTAGGCCGTCATCGTGGAGCAGGCCTGGGGGGCGGGCATGATGAACGGGAACAGACACTAAATCAATTATTAGTTGAAATGGATGGTTTCCAAGGCAATGAAGGTGTCATTGTGATTGCTGCAACGAATAGACCTGATGTATTAGACAATGCATTATTACGTCCAGGTCGTTTTGACAGGCAAGTAATAGTGGGGCTGCCTGATGTCCGAGGCCGTGAACAAATTATACGTGTACATATGCGTAAAGTGCCGTTAGCAGATGATGTGGAGCCTGCTATTATTGCGCGTGGCACCCCTGGGTTTTCTGGTGCGGATTTGGCGAATATTGTGAATGAAGCCGCTCTTTTTGCTGCACGTGCTAATAAACGTTCAGTCGGGATGAAAGAGTTTGAAAGAGCAAAAGATAAAGTCATCATGGGAGCCGAACGTCGTTCGATGGTGATGAGTGATTTAGAGAAAGAGCTTACAGCTTATCACGAATCGGGGCATGCCATTGTAGGGTTATTGGTACCTGGACATGATCCAGTGCATAAAGTCACGATTATTCCACGGGGTAGAGCTTTAGGAGTGACCTTATTTTTACCAGAAGGTGATCGCTATAGCCATAGCAAGGAATTTTTAGAAAGTAAGATCTCAAGTCTATTTGGGGGGCGCATAGCAGAAGAATTGATTTTTGGTGCAGACAAAGTCACCACAGGGGCGTCTAACGACATCCAAAAATCCACAGAGCTTGCACGTAATATGGTAACAAAATGGGGCTTATCAGCAAAACTAGGTCCACTTACTTTTGGAGATGATGAACGTGAAGTGTTCTTAGGTCACGCAGTTGCAAGGCACAAAGAAATTTCTGAATCAACTTCAGGTATTATTGATCAAGAGGTGCGTGAAATCATAGAGAGAAATTATCAACGTGCCGAAAAAATCTTGAAAGAAAATATAGATAAACTCCATAGCATGGCAGAAGCACTTGTTAAATATGAAACGCTGGATATCAATCAGATTAATGATGTGATGACAGGTAACCCTGTACGTGAGCCTGAAGGGTGGAGTGATTTAAAAACCAATAATAAAAAACGTAAAACAGATAAAGACTCAAATGCAAGTTTCTTGAAAACGAGTGATCCTTTAAAATCCATGCCTGAGCAAGATCATAACAGTGGTTAATCATTCCAATTCACAACCGCGTCATTATTTTGGCACTGACGGTATCCGAGGCAAGGTCGGGGTATCGCCTATTGATGCCGAATTTATTTTGAAATTAGGGTGGGCTGTTGGAAAAGTGTTAGCTCGCCAAGGGCATGGCAAGGTATTAATTGGAAAAGACACACGAATTTCAGGGTATATGTTTGAGTCTGTATTAGAAGCTGGATTATCTGCTGCAGGGATTGACACGCTTTTGCTGGGCCCCATGCCTACACCTGCTATTGCTTATCTTACTCGAACGCTGCGAGCGCAAGCGGGTATTGTTATCAGCGCTTCACATAATCCTTATTATCATAATGGAATTAAAATTTTTTCTGCGCAAGGAAGTAAGTTAGCGGACGAAGTGGAAATAGCGATAGAAGAACAACTTGAACAAAGCATGACAACAGTAGATTCAGCTTGCTTAGGCAGAGCAGTACGCATATTGGATGCCCCAGGCCGCTATATTGAGTTTTGTAAGAGTACAGTTTCTTCGGAAATTAATTTAAATGGATTAAAAATTGTAGTGGACTGTGCGAATGGTGCAGCGTATCACATCGCACCCAATGTACTGCGGGAATTAGGGGCGGATGTTATTGAGATAGGAGTAGAGCCTAATGGCTTAAATATTAATTTGGATTGTGGTGCCACCCATCCTGTTACCTTACAGCAGTGTGTGCTAAAGGAACAAGCCGATTTGGGAATTGCCTTAGATGGTGACGGTGATCGGGTAATTATGATTGACCATCAAGGCCATATCTTAGATGGCGATGAATTATTATATATTATCATCAAGCATCGCCAAGAGATGGGGGTTTTAAAGGGAGGTGTCGTCGGCACCGTGATGTCTAATATCGGTTTGGAAAATGCTTTACGTGATCTGAATGTTCCATTTGTTCGGGTGGCGGTGGGGGATCGTCACATTATGGCGGAATTAAATAAACGTCAATGGGTTCTGGGAGGTGAACCTTCAGGCCATATTATTTGTTCTGAGGCTATTACTACCGGTGATGGTATTATTACTGCATTACAAGTCCTCTCAGCCTTGAAATATACCAAGCAATCTTTAGCTGAAATGAAAGCAGGGTTGCGTAAATATCCCCAGATATTAGTGAATGTCAAAGTACCAGAAGCTTACGATTTGGGCAGTAATTTGCGCATTCAACAACTTCTTACAAAAATAGAGAATGATCTCGCTAATAGTGGGCGCGTTTTATTACGTCGTTCTGGAACAGAATCGCTGGTTCGTATCATGGTAGAAGGCAAAGATGAAGACTATATCAAAGGATTAGCTTATCAACTTGCCACCGTCGTGGAAGAAGTATAGATATCTAAGAAGTCTGATATAGTAGAGGGAGACCTAGCACCGAAAAACCAGGAATGTAAGCAAATTATCGATAAATAGCCGTTGTTTTATTACCCATTCTGGAGGGGCTTCCCGCGTTTCAGAACGTTTTTTGAATTTACTCAAAAAACGTTCTGTGCGGCCATGGATAAAAGATTAGGTAATAGCCATTTCTTTTAATTTCCGGAGGGCTTTGATTTTTACTACTTTGTGGGCTGGTTTAGCCTTGAACATCATTTCTTCGCCAGTAAAGGGGTTGATGCCTTTGCGGGCAGGCTTAGCAGGTTTCTTTACCACAACAATTTTCAACAGACCAGGCATAGTGAATTTTCCTGGACCGCGTGCTTTAACATGTAGTTCAATCACAGTGTGAAGCGCCTCTAACACATAAGCAACTTGTTTCTTAGGTAGCAAAGTCATGTTCATGATTGCCTGGGTAATGCCACCTTTAGTTAAAGGGTCTTTAATCACAGGTAATTTGGGTTTCATTTGCACTTTTTTTACAGATTTCTTTCCTGATTTAACAGAAGCCTTTTTTGTAGCCATGTTTATTCCTCTTAAAGTCAAAATGATGCAATGCCTACGATAACATATCTTAATAATTATGCGAATGTTTTTATAAAAAAAGAGCTTGTTTTTTTATATTTTTCTTAGAGAATAAGTCTGAAATACCTAAATTTTAAGCGAAGATAAGAAGCAAGGCGTTAAATTCATTAAAAGCGAGGCATTTTTTCCCTTAAAAGCCTTACAAATTGCTGGTCTTTCTCTAAAATTTTTTATGATTAATGATTCTTTTTTTAATACAGTACTATCAATCTGATAGGGTCGACACTGTCTGTCCCTTTATAGATATTTTTTGTATAAGGCACTTGCTTGTTTTTAGGTATTACTATAGAATTCCGCATCTTTTGATCTTGGGATATGTTTCACTCCCAATTTAATAGTAGGAGCCTAATGAAAACTTATAATGCTACAAATGAAACAGCTCAGCATGGTTGGTATGTTGTGGATGCGGCGGGCAAGACACTAGGGCGGCTGGTGAGCCGTATAGCAACTCGTTTGCGTGGTAAGCATAAGCCTGAATATACGCCCCATGTTGATACAGGTGATTTCATTATTGTCATAAATGCAAGCCAGGTGAGAGTCACCGGTAGAAAAACGACTGATAAAATTTACTACCGTCACTCCGGTTATCCAGGTGGTATTAAAGAAACGAATTTTGAGAAATTATTAGCCAAGCATCCAGAGCGTGTCATTGAGTTGGCAGTGAAAGGTATGTTACCTAAAAACCCTTTAGGCCGTGCCGTCTACCGCAAGTTAAAAGTGTACGCAGGATCGGAACACCCCCATGCTTCTCAACAACCTCAAGCCTTAGATTTTGATACGGAATAATATTATGCCAGCAAAGCAAGAAGTTTATTATGGTACGGGTCGTCGCAAAACATCCACGGCTCGTGTTTATTTAAAACCAGGAAAGGGCCATATTATAATTAATCAAAATACTTTAGATGAGTATTTTGGCCGAAAAACAGCACGTATGATTGTGCGCCAGCCTCTTAAAGTGACTAATTTACAAGACAAATTCGATATTACAATCACCGTAGCCGGAGGGGGGATCAGCAGTCAAGCGGGTGCAATTCGTCATGGTATTTCACGTGCGTTAGTTAAATATGATGAAGATGCAGGAGAAAGTGATAAAAGTGATACTGGATCAACCGGTAGCGGTGAAGGTGCATTGTCTTTACGTAAGATTTTACGCCAAGCGGGTTTCTTAACTCGTGATGCGAGAGAGGTGGAGCGTAAGAAAGTCGGACGCCATGGAGCACGAAAAGGTACTCAATACTCTAAACGTTAAGATGAGGTATTGCACTAGATCTTGGGTTGGTTGACAAAACTAAGTTGGGGGATCGTCTAGTGGTAGGACAACGGACTCTGACTCCGTTTACCTAGGTTCGAATCCTAGTCCCCCAGCCAACGCGTGAGCCTATTCAATCTATAGAGGGGTGTTCAGAATGGCAATAGTAGCTAATAGACGATCGATAATGACACTCTATTCAAAATCGTTGGATATTCATAGTCATCGAGTCAGAATAGTGCTGGCTGAAAAAGGTGTGTCCGTTGAAGTAATTAATACAGATTTGAATGATGAAGATAAGCTCGAAGATTTACTGGAGCTAAATCCTTATGGTACAGCGCCTACGCTAGTGGATCGTGATTTAGTGTTATACGATGCGAATATCATTATGGAGTATTTAGACGAGCGTTTTCCTCATCCTCCTTTAATGCCTGTTTATCCTGTAGCTAGAGCCAAATCTCGTTTGATGATCCATCGTATTGATCGAGAATGGGGAGAATTAATTCGTAAAATTGAAACAGGCAAAGCAGCTGAAGCTCAGGCTGCCAGAAAGGAATTATGTCGTGATTTTATTAATCTCGCGCCGGTATTTCATACCCCTTATTTTTTGAATGAAGATTTTTCTTTGGTTGATTGTTGTATGGGGCCGATTTTATGGCGCTTACCGAAGTGGGGTATTGTCTTGCCCCCCGAAGCAAAAGCTATTAATAAATATGCGGAGCGTATGTTTGGGCGAGATTCGTTCCAAGCAAGTTTAACCGAAGCTGAGCAAGATTTAAGGAAAGTTGAAAAATTTGAAATGGCCTAGGGTCGGTTGACAATTCGCTATAAAAGGATACTTCTATGTTATCGAATAAGCCCTATTTAATTCGTGCTTTTTATCAGTGGATAATTGATAGTGCATGTACCCCCTATATCGTTGTTAATGCAAATTTTCCACGTTGCCATGTTCCTCTTGAACATGTTGAAAATGGAGAAATTACATTGAATATATCCCCAATGGCTGTGCGGGATTTAAATATTGCTAATAATCTAGTTGAATTTAAGGCTTCCTTTTCTGGCCAAGTTTATTCTATCTCAGCGCCCATGGGAGCTATTTTGGCAATTTATGCAAATGAAAATCAACAGGGCATGTTTTTTGATTATGAAGATAGTGTAGATGATGAAGGTGAAGCGGGACAAAGTACCCAGCCTGATCGTCAGATTTTCTCTGCCAAAGAAGAAAACAAAAGTGGCGTAGAGGTAAAACGTAAATCATCACATTTGAAGTTGGTTGAATAGCATTTAACCTAAAATATCATTGCCGCAAGCTTGCTCATGCATTTTCAAATACAATGAGATGAGACTGTTTGTATGTATAAAATTTGTTTTTATGTGCCAGAAACGCATATCGAAGAAGTGAAAAATGCAATGTTTGCCAAAGGAGCAGGCAAAATGGGCAAATATAGTTGTTGCGCATGGCAGGTGTTAGGCGAAGGGCAATTTTTACCTCTTGATGGAAGTAATGCTTTTATTGGCAAAAAAAATCAATTAGAAAAATTATTTGAATATAAAGTAGAAATGGTTTGCTCTGTAGATTGTATTCGTGAAGTCATCGCAGCCCTTAAAAAACATCATCCTTATGAAGAAGTCGCCTATCAAGTATGGCAGGTAGAAGAATTATAACTATTCCCGCTATCTTGATAAAATGTCAGCAAGGCCTGGGGTGAAACAAGGTTTGGTAAAAAGTCGATGAAAAATCGGAGCATATATGAGAGTATGTGAGAATTTTGAAGATATTTTTCCCAAAAAAATTGGCCTCAGATGGCTTTCTTAGGCAGGCCGCAGGCGCCAATTTCTCGCATTTGCAATGCTACACTAGCTATATTTAATTTTCTTGTTTACTAATTTGTAGGTAAGAAAACAGTTTGATTACGCTTTGTACTCCGCTTGTTTCTTTCGCGACGTCAGTGGCTATTTCAGCTTGTTCGGAGGGAACTATCCCCATTAAATATACTGTTCCATTTTCAGTGACTACTTTTATCTGAGTAGGATCAACTTCGTTGATTGCAATCAATCGTGATTTAATTTTAGCAGTAATCCAGCTATCGCTTAGGCGTGTTAAAGCAGAGCTTGGATTCGCTATTTCTAGATAATTATAGATTTTTCTATTGTCTGCCATTTTTTCCACGATTTTCTCCACTTCGCTTTTTTGTTTCATATTAGGGACTTGCCCTGCGACTAGAATCGAATCATTAAAAGTGGCTATGGTTATATTTGTATGTTTGAAAATAACCCCATAAGTGTCGATAGCATGAGAGGCCTGCATGGATGTATAACTATCATTTAAATTTTTTTGAATATTGTGTCTGTTATAAATAACTTGAGCGCTTGAAGAGGCAGCACTGTATATGCAGGCAGTAAGTAAACAAGAAAATAGCATTACTATAAGGGAAGCCATACAAAAAGTAAAAAAGCGTAACCTATGGAAATTAATATTTATCATAAAATCATACACTTTTTACTACTTGTATTGAAAGATTTTCATTACTCGTTGTACACCACTTACTTGGCTTGCAATGGTGGCTGCTGTATCTGCTTGTTCTTTGCTGACTATTCCCATTAAATAAACAGTGCCATTTTCAGTGACTACTTTAATTGTGCCAGATTGCATACCTTTGGTTGCTAGCAACTGCGTTTTGATTTTAGCCGTAATCCATGTGTCACTGGCCCGGGTCATGGAAGAGGTAGGTGCTTTAATCATTATTTGATTATAAATACGATTCACCTTAGGAATACTATGGACGATATCCTCTGCTTCTTGGCGTAGCTCAGGGGTTGAGGTTTGGCCAGTCAGTAAGACGATTTTGTTAAAACAAGAAATTTCAATATGGCTTTCTTTGAAATGTGGGTTAGCATTTATTTTGTTAGCAGCGGCATGGGTGATATTATTATCCATTACAATATTTTCTAATTTACGATGATCATATACCACCGCTACGGTTGCGGCGCCGGCTGCTGCACCTGCCACAAAGAAACAGCTTTGCAGTGAGAGGGTTGTCAAAATAAGAAGGATAATCAAGGTTAATTTTTTCATACAGCAACTTCCTCGTGGCCAAATAATAAATGATCGATAATATCACATAGGCAATGTAAAATGACCAAATGCGTTTCTTGAATGCGCGCAGTATCATAAGAAGGTACGCGGATTTCTAAATCATTTTCTTGTAAGATAGAGGCAATTTTACCACCATCATGCCCTGTTAAGGCAATAGTCTGTATCTTTCTGTCTTGAGCAGCTTTGATCGCATTTAAAATGCTAAGCGAGTTACCACTAGTTGAAATCGCTAATAAAATATCATGGGGTTGCCCTAATGCTCTCACTTGCTTGGAAAATATTTCATCATAGTTGCTATCGTTGGCAATTGAGGTGATGGTTGCCATATCAGCAGTTAGCGTCATGGCAGGTAGGCTAGGACGTTCGTATTTGAAGCGATTTAACATTTCACTTGAAAAACGCATGGCATCACACGCAGAACCCCCATTTCCACAGCTCATAATTTTATGACCCTCTAACAAACCTTGCAGGATTTTTTCACTCGCGAGGCCGACCGCAGGGAGCAATATATCTGCTGCATTAATTTTTGTTTGAATACTGTCGCTAAAATTATATTTAATACGTTCTATTATATTATTCATGGGAAAATGCATTTTTAATCCACTCTATATTACCCGGGGAACAGCCAATGACATCAAATCGATAATTAGTTTGGTCAAGCCATTTTCTTTTTTGTAAATAACAAATAGCTGATTTTATCACTTTTTGTTGTTTATTTTTATTAATGCTCTCAATTGCTGTGCCATAGGTTGAATAAGCTCGGGAGCGTACTTCGATAAAAACGATTTCATCTTTATCTTTCATAATCAGATCGATTTCACCAAAAGGTGAGTGATAATTCCGTTCTATTAAACAAAATCCCTGCTTTTTTAAGAAAAGACAGGCTTTTTCTTCGGCGATAGTACCTATTTGTTTTTTATTAAGGGTGTCCATCATGCATTTGCATCCAAGGTAAGCGTCTATAAATTTGATGTTTACTCGTTAAAGAAAGCGCGCCTGTAGCTCCATAAATAGGAAAATAAGGTAATTGGTTTAGGCGAGAAATATTGTTACTAATAAGATAGCTATCCATGCCTACTGCATATAAGCGGCTCCCCTCAGAATTCATTTTATGATGTGGTCTCAATATCCAAGGAATATCGCAAAAATACACACCATTTAAATCCGAATCTTTTTGGGGATCTGGGGATCCCGTATAAATAGCAGAAGAAGCAAGAATAGGAATTTTGTCAATATAGTAATATTTTAGTAAGGGGACAATTTGGCGTGCCATTTGTGGTTGAGCTACTAAAAATAAAACATCAAAGTCTTGTCTTCGTTGTTGCTCTAAAGCTTGCTTGTTGTTGTTTTCCTGCATTTTTTCTCTATCGCTTTTAGTGTCGATATGTAAGAGATTTGCAATACTTTGAGAAAGATTAGAGGTGGGAGTGTAATAGAATGTCTCTGTAACAACGCCGCCTAGTGATTGCCACCGTGCAATTAAAGGTTGCGTCACGCGTTGTCCCCAATCATTTTGAAGCGCAATAATAATTGCACGAGATTTTCCCATTTGCCAAGCTTTATCAGCCATTTGTTGGGCTTCATCTTGGATGGATAATCCATATTCATAAAAATGAGCCGGCAGCGAGCCCAAACTGACACCAGTATAATTTAAGGCAATAGTCGGTATGGGAAAAGTGTTTTGTTGTTTTAGCAGAGCTATAACGTGTTCTTTGCTTAGGGGCCCAATCAGGGCGTCTGCACCCTGGGCAATAGCTTGTTGATATAAAGCTGTCATATTTACAGTTTTACTGGTATCGATGAAGGAAACTGTTTGTTGATTTTTTTTTGTAGCTTCATAATAGGCATTTAAAAAGCCATCTCGTATCATTTGGCCTTGTGTGCTCAAGGGGCCATTTAGGGGTAAGAGTAGAGCAATATTTGTAGGCATGGGCGCATTTTGTAGCGCAATTAAGGTAGAGTCATCGGGGATAAGTGCATTTGCGGCATGAGTAGGGTACTCTTTTCGCCAAAGCATGAGTTGCTTAACAAGTTCTTGCGAATCAGTGCTGGCTCTTTTGCTGATCAAGGCTAATTTTAACCACCCTATAACAAGAGGATCACTGCTTTGAACGAGGGCACTTTGTAACTTATTCAAAGAAGAAGGCTGTATTTTTTTCCATATAATAATGGGGTTTCCTTGCCAGAGATGGGATTCACCAGACAGTGCTTGTAAATCAGCACCCTGGTTAGGAGCGAGTGAACTATTGAATAGCTGAGATGTGGCACAACCACAGAGTAATAAAAATAGCATACATAAAACGGATCTTAGCATGGATCACCTTAAGCGTAAGTCAATTAAACGAAAGGATAACACTTTGAGTTATGAATATGAATCATCCTGGTATTTTATACGTAGTGGCAACGCCGATTGGTAATTTAAAGGATATTAGTCAGCGTGCTATTGAAGTTTTACAGAGTGTTAATTGCATTGCTGCAGAAGACACGCGACACAGTAAGCATTTGTTGAAACGCTTAGCTATAACAGTGCCTCTTATTTCTTTGCATGAACATAATGAGAAGGAGCGGGCGAATCAATTGATTAAGCGTTTATGTCACGGGGAATCTATGGCCTTGATTAGTGATGCGGGTACTCCATTAATTAGTGATCCAGGGTATATTCTCGTAAAAGAAGTTAAAAATGCAGGTATTCAAGTGGTGCCTATTCCAGGCCCGTGTGCGGCCATTGCTGCGCTGAGTGTGGCAGGTCTTCCCACTGATCGGTTTATATTTGAGGGTTTTCTGCCTTCGAAAGCTAAATTACGCAAAGAGCGTTTGGAAGGGTTGCAATTTGAATCCCGTACTCTTATTTTTTATGAAGCTCCTCATCGAATTTTGGCTTCCTTGCAAGCAATACGAGAAGTGTTTGGCAGTGACCGGCAAATAACCCTGGCTCGTGAATTGACTAAAGTATTTGAAACAATTCGCTCAGGGAAAATAGAAGAAATAATAGATTGGGTGGAAAGAGATCCAGATCAACAACGCGGTGAAATCATTGTGTTAGTAGAAGGAGTACAAGTGATTCCTACCATTAAAAATAGTGTATCTTCAGATAAAATTTTAAAGATTTTGTTAGAAATACTTCCCGTTACGCAAGCAGTAGAAATCGCTTTTAAAGTTACAGATAAAAAGAAAAATGAGTTGTATAAGCGTGCATTGCAGCTTAAATAAAGATGTATTCTTACAGGGCCAGCTATTCTCCCATAGCATATAGGGTTCTAGCTTCCTCTGCCTTACTTATCCAAATAATAGGGGAAGGGGAAAGAGATATCTTTGCGAAAAACTTCTTATTGCTGGGGAAATAGGCTATCCTACTCCCCGAGCTAGTCAAGGCAGTCGCTGTGTTTAAACAGAGGAAAGTCCGGGCTCCACAGGGCGAAGTGCCAGGTAACGCCTGGGAGGTGTAAACCTACGGAAAGTGCCACAGAAAATAAACCGCCTTGTAAGAGGTAAGGGTGAAAAGGTGCGGTAAGAGCGCACCGCGTAACTGGTAACAGGTACGGCACGGAAAACCCCGCTGGGAGCAAGACCAAATAGGAGCTTTAGAATTGTGCTTGAAAAAGTATTATTCAAGTGTGGCCCACACTTAAGCTCGGGTAGGTCGCTTGAGGTGCTTGGTGACAGGCATCCTAGATGAATGACTGTCCACGACAGAACCCGGCTTATTGACTGGCTCTCTTTATTACTCTAAGTTTTTTTAGGAACCCAGCTTCCCTTATCTATCGAAATCCTCTCTGCCACGTTATTAAGTTTATTGATCTTGTTACAGAAATTTATGCCCTTTATGTATATATTTTACTCTTTTCAATCCGTGTCGATTAATGGCTGTCTATTTATTTCTCATGGAGGAGGCGGATAGAAAGCTGAAAGCCAGTATTTCTATTTTTGTGGGAAAAAGTGGTTTGTTGTGGGAAATTATGGTAAATTGGTAGTAAGAAAGTATTACCCAATAATTGCACTTAAATACTAACTCTACCCCTGCGAATGATTTCCAAGAGAAAGTAGGAAGATAAAAAATGTTTAGAGGGCTCAATGGAATTCATATTGATATGAAAGGCAGAATGGTTATGCCTACTCGTTATCGTGAGCGTCTCCAACATGAAAGTAATGGCTGTGTAGTCATGACCATTGATACAGATCAGCGTTGTTTATTGCTTTATCCCCTTCAAGTTTGGGAAGACATTGAAACAAAGCTTGCGGAGTTGCCTAGTTTTAATCCTCAGACACGACGCATTCAACGTTTACTGATAGGGCATGCCACTGAAAGTGAGCTGGATAGCAATGGCCGTTTGCTTGTTCCTCCTTTATTACGTGAGTACGCGGGGCTGGAAAAACATGCAATATTAGTGGGACAGGGTAAAAAATTTGAATTATGGGATGAAATTTATTGGGAAGAGTGCAGAGGAAAATGGCTAGCAGAAGAATCAAATCTAGATTCTAATGCATTACCTGATGAAGTTAGGTCACTGTCATTGTAATATAGGGCTTTTTTTATGGCAGCATGTCGAATGAAAGAAGGGTATAACGAACATCAGCCTGTTTTATTGGGGGAGACGTTAGAAAACCTAGCTATTCAACCAGAGGGTATCTATGTGGATGCCACTTTTGGCCGGGGCGGTCATTCGCAAGCTATTTTAAACCAATTAGGGGTAAAAGGCCGTTTGCTGGCAATGGATAAAGATCCGGCGGCGGTAGCTTATGCAGAGAAATATTTTGGAGGGGATCGTCGTTTTACTATGCAGCATGGGTCATTTGCGCAGTTGAGAAAATTTCTTACGCATCAGCAAATTTATGGCAAGGTAAATGGCATTCTCTTAGATCTGGGGGTTTCTTCGCCACAATTAGACGAGGCAGAGCGCGGATTCAGTTTTATGCAAGCGGGTAAGCTAGATATGCGAATGGATAATTCAAGAGGTATGGATGCGATGACTTGGATTGCTTCAGTGGATGAGCAGGAGTTAGTGAGAGTATTGTGGGAGTATGGAGAAGAGCGGTTCTCGAGGCGTATTGCCAAAAAGATTATTGCTGAACGTCAAGTGAAACCTATTACCACTACAGATCAATTAGAAAAAATAGTATCAGGTGCAATTCCGGCGTGGGAAAAAGGTAAACACCCTGCGACACGTAGTTTTCAAGCTATTCGGATTGCTGTTAATAATGAATTAGAAGAATTAAAGCAAGGGCTGGCACAAAGCCTAGAGGCATTGCAAACGGGAGGACGCTTGTTAGTTATTAGTTTTCATTCGCTAGAAAGTCGTATAGTGAAGCATTTTATGCAGGAACAAGAACGCGGAGAATATTTTCCAGCTAAATTACCCATAAAAAAGTGTCATTTTCAGTCAAAATTTAAGCAATTAGGTCGAGTAATTAAACCTGGTGTGCAAGAAATTTTAGGGAATCCTCGGGCACGGAGCGCGATTTTACGAATAGGGGAGAAAATAGTATGAATGCAGCCGCACGCTTATTAAACCAAGGTGTTTTATCACGCGGATGGGTCGTATCGGTATTTTTAGCACGATTTGATTTTTCATTGTTTGTACTTATTTCTGCAGTACTTATTTCTGCCTTGAGTTTGGTGTATGTCACTAATTTAACACGCAGTGTGAATGCAAGCATAGAACAATCTTATGCTGAACATGATCAATTGCACATTCAGCAGGGGCAATTATTACTGGAAAAAAGTACCATGACAATGCAGGCACGCATTCAAAATGTGGCGGAAAAACACTTAGATATGATAGTGCCAGAAGGCAAGGCAGTCAGAGTTATCGATAGCAAGTAAACTTAGGGTTAAAAAAGTGAAACAATCATCCCACGCCAGCTATATAGCTTGGCGTTTTTATTTGTTAATTAGTTTAATCTTGCTTATCGTGCTCGGATTGATTCTACGCATGCTGGATTTGTCTATTTTGAAGCGGCATTTCTTACAGTTGCAAGGAGATGTACGTGTACTTCGTACTGTCATGACGCCGGGATTTCGAGGTATGATTACATACCGAAATGGTTATCCTTTGGCAATTAGTACTTCTGTTTTTTCTATTTGGGTCAATCCAACAGAATTTTCCCCTACCCCTCAACAAATTAAATCATTGAGCCAAACTTTAGCAATTAAACCATTTTCTATTTATTCATTGCTTAAGCGTTATGAAGGTAGTAGCCATGAATTTGCTTATTTGAAGCGAGATGTGTCGCCAGATATTGCAAATAAAGTTAAAGCATTGATGATTCCTGGTGTGTATTTAATGCAAGGTTTTAAGCGCTATTATCCTGAGGTCGAAGTTACAGCGCACGTGGTTGGTTTTACAAATGTAGATGATCGTGGGCAGGAAGGATTAGAGTTAGCTTATAATGATTGGCTGACAGGCACGCAGGGCAAGACATTAGTTGTAAAAGATCGTATTGGACGTACTATTTCCCATGTACGAAGTTTAGCCGCACAACAGCCAGGCCATGATTTAGTTTTAAGTTTAGATAAGCGTATTCAATATATTGCTTATCGTGAGTTGATGGCGGGGATCAAAAGCAATTTGGCAGAATCAGGTTCTGCTATTGTCATTGATGTTAAAACAGGTGAAATATTAGCGATGGTTAATCAACCCTCCTTTAATCCAAATAAGCGTATTGTTGGAAAAACTGATATTTTTCGTAACCGTGCAGTGACTGATACTTTTGAACCTGGTTCAACTATTAAAGCATTTAGCGTTGCCAGTGCATTGGATAGTGGAAAATATAAATTAGATACGGTGATTGATACAGATCCGGGTTGGCTCCGTATTGGGCATAACGTAGTGCATGATGAACACAATCTTGGTAAAGTCACTATTAGACAAATTTTACAGCTATCAAGTAATGTAGGTGTGACTAAAATGATTTTATCTCTACCGCCAGCCCAATTATGGAAAATGTTACATCAAGTTGGGTTTGGAGAAGCAACAGGTATTGGTTTTCCAGGAGAACGTTCAGGAGAATTATTGTATCGTGATCATTGGGACCCTTTTGCGCTAGCTACTTTATCATTTGGCTATGGGATGTCTGCGACTACATTGCAGTTAGCACAGGCTTATATGGTTTTTGCAGATCAAGGGATCAAAATACCTCTCTCTTTATTGCGGGTGAATAAGTTGCCAGTGGGTGAGCGAGTGATTAGTGCGAAAGTGGCAGATCAAATGTTGGAAGTGTTAGAAGCCGTGGTTTCCAAAGACAGTGGTAAAGAAGAGCAAAGTACGGGTAAGCAAGCACAAATTCCGGGTTACCGGGTGGCAGGCAAAACAGGGACTGCAAGAATTGTAGGTGCCAGAGGCTATGAAAAGCGATATGTTTCTTCCTTTGTAGGTATCGCCCCAGTGAGTAATCCTCGTTTTGTAGTGGCAGTGGTTATTCGTGATCCTCGAGGTAAAAATTATTTTGCTGCACGAGTTTCGGCGCCGATTTTTAAAAAAATTATGGAAGCTACGTTGCATACTTTAAATGTGCCGCCGGATGAGAGTGTAGTGAGTGACCATGATCAAGCTATCTGATTTAATGGAAGAAATAAAAGAGCCTATTTATCCCAATGATTTGCTTATTTCAGGGTTAGCGCTGGATAGTCGTCAGGTACAAAAAGGTGATTTATTTTTTGCGTATCAAGGCAGCACTTTAGATGGTCGGCAATTTATTAATGAAGCTATAAAAAAAGGGGCGAAAGCTATTATGGTGGAGAGGGATGAGCAAGTTGCTTCTATTTCTTTTCAGGATGATGTGCCCATTATTTCTGTTCAACATTTAAAACATAAGATTTCCGCCCTAGCTGGACGTTTTTATAATCATCCTGCACAGTCTATGCAAATCATTGGGGTGACGGGAACCAGTGGCAAAACATCGTTTACTTATTTTCTTGCATCTGTATTAGAACAACTTGCCTTTTCGTGTGGGGTGATAGGTACGATGGGAAATGGTTTGTATGGAGATATCAAATCAGGAAATTTAACGACGCCGGATGCAATTGCAGTACAAAAAATTTTTGCAGAGTTATTTCAGCAAGGAGCAAGATATGTCGCGATGGAAGTATCTTCCCATAGTCTGGCACAGGGAAGAGTAGAAGCGGTGCCTTTTACAGTGGGTGTATTTACCAATTTGACTCAAGATCATTTAGATTATCACGGCACGATGAAAGCCTATGGCGTGGCAAAAAAGCGGTTATTTGAAAGTTTAGCGACGCAGTTTGCTGTGATTAATAACGATGATCCTTTTGGACGAGAATTAATAGCTTCCTTGCCTAATAAAGAAAATATCATTGCGTATGGGATACAGAAATCAAAGAGAGTGGAGTCAGTTATTGCCCAGTCTGTTGAATTAGAGCAGGGCGTCAAAGCACGGGTGATTACGCCCTGGGGGGAAGGAGAATTACAAACCCAATTAATAGGTCACTTTAATTTAAGTAACCTTCTGGCTGTATTAGCAGTGATAGGGTTGTTAAAAATACCCTTATCGGCAGCGTTGCAATGCTTGAAAAACGTTCTACCCGTGCCTGGCAGAATGCAAGTATTGGGAGGGAAAGAGTTGCCTTTAGTTGTTGTGGATTATTCGCATAAGCCAGATGCACTTAAAAAAGCATTAGAAGCTTTGCGTCCCTACTATAGTGGGCAATTATATTGTGTGTTTGGGTGCGGCGGAGAGCGGGATCGGGGTAAGCGTCCATTAATGGGGGCTATAGCAGAGCGGTATGCAGATCGGGTGATAGTCACTGATGATAATCCCCGTACAGAGGATCCTAAGCAAATCGTGGCGGATATTATGCAGGGATTTGTGCATCCCGAAAAAATCATAGTGGAACATGATCGTTCTAAAGCAATAAATAACAGTATACAATATGCAAAACGAGGCGATTGTGTGCTGATTGCAGGGAAAGGTGCCGAGACATACCAGCAAATCGGCAATATAAAAATACCATTTAGTGATGTGGAGCAAGTAAGGGAGAGGTTGAATGTTCGTTTGGCTGAGTGAGCTATTGGCAAAATATTTTCATGTTTTTCACGTTGTTCAGTATTTAACGTTACGTTCAATTTTAGCTGCGTTAACGGCCTTAATGATTGCGTTGCTTGTGGGACCAGCCATGATACGTCGTTTAAGCTTATTGAAAGTGGGCCAAGTAGTGCGGGGTGATGGCCCCCAAAGTCATTTATCTAAAACGGGTACTCCTACAATGGGTGGCGCCTTAATTTTGATTGCTGTCACGATGAGTACTCTATTATGGGGTGATTTGTCTAATCGTTATGTGTGGCTAGTTCTCATTGTGACGCTTGGTTTTGGTTGGATTGGTGGGTGGGATGATTATTTAAAATTAACTCGCAAAAATACCCGGGGTTTATCGGCACATCGTAAACTTTTTTTTCAATCTATTGTAGGCGTAGGGGCGGCAAGTTATTTATACTATACCGCTAGTTTTCCAGTAGAAACGGAACTAGTATTTCCTTTCTTTAAAGAGGTAGTTTTGCCCCTAGGCTCGTTTTTTATTATTTTTTCTTATGTTGTCATTATTGGTTCAAGTAATGCCGTGAATTTAACGGATGGCCTGGATGGCCTGGCGATTTTACCCGCGGTGATGGTAGCTGGTGCATTGGGGGTTTTTGCTTATGCCTCGGGTAATTATCATTTTGCTTCTTATCTAGCAATTCCTTATGTGTCAGGCACGGGCGAAATAGCCGTGTTTTGTGGGGCATTAGTAGGAGCTGGGTTAGGTTTCTTATGGTTTAATACGTATCCTGCGCTTGTTTTTATGGGAGATGTGGGTTCATTAGCATTAGGTGCTGCCTTAGGAGTGATCGCAGTGATTGTAAGGCAAGAACTTGTCTTATTGGTGATGGGGGGTATTTTTGTTTTGGAAACAATTTCTGTTATTTTGCAGGTTGCTTCTTTTAAATTAACAGGAAAGAGGATTTTTCGTATGGCGCCGATTCATCACCATTTTGAATTAAAAGGATGGCCCGAGCCTAGAGTAATAGTGCGGTTTTGGATTATTACATTTATATTGGTATTGTGTGGATTGGCAACTTTGAAGTTGCGTTAGAGTCTATATCTAATTTCGAAGGTAGAAATAATGACAAAAGAAGGCTTGAATGTCATCGTGGGATTGGGTGTAACAGGGTTGTCCTGTGCGCAGTATTTAGCGCGGCAGGCCATTCCGTTTGCGCTTATAGATACCCGGTCTTTTCCTCCTCATCTGGCCGAATTCAAACGACTTTTCCCAGACGTTCCTTTGTCGTTGGGTTGCTTAGACAATGTGGTACTGAATAAAGCCAGCCGGATTATTATTAGCCCAGGTATTTCTTTGCAAGAGCATCCCATTCGGCGTCAATTCGCCCGTGGTGTACCTATTATAGGGGATATTGAATTATTTGCGCAGACGGTTCAAGCACCGGTGATTGCTATTACTGGTACGAATGCAAAAAGTACAGTGACAACATTGGTAGGGGAAATGGCGGCAGCAGCGGGTGTAAAAGTTCAGGTGGGCGGTAACTTGGGAACGCCCGTGCTAGATCTCTTATCTGCTACAGATACGGAGCTTTTTGTTTTGGAGCTATCGAGTTTCCAGTTAGAAACGACTTTTTCATTAAAGCCTGCAGTAGCTACCATATTAAATATCACGCCAGATCATATGGATCGCTATAATACGTTAGAAGATTATTGTAAGGCGAAACAGCATATTTATTCGAATTGTCATGTCGCTGTTTTTAATAAAGACGATCCCTTAACAGATTGTGGTGAGCAGTTTCACCACCACAAGTTTAGTTTTACGTTAAATGAACCAAAAGCCCAGGAATTTGGTTTATTGAAAAAGAATAAGGAAACCTATCTTGCTTTTGAGAACCAATTGCTTTTGTCAGTGCGAGAGTTACCTATTTTAGGGCGACATTATCAAGCTAATGCGCTTGCTGCACTTGCTATAGGTCATGGGTATGGGTGGTCATTTGAGCCCATGCTACAAACACTCAGGTATTTTAAAGGGTTACCTCATCGTTGCCAGTTGGTACGTGAACATCATGGGGTGCGTTGGTATAACGATTCAAAAGGTACGAATGTAGGTGCAACTCTCGCTGCTATTGAGGGGTTAGGTAGTGCAATTGAAGGGAAGCTCATTTTGATTGCGGGGGGAGTGGGGAAAAATGCAGATTTTTCTCCATTAGTGGTGCCCATGGAGAAATATGTGAGATCGGTGGTGCTCATTGGGGAGGCCGCCCTTGTTTTGTCTGCTGTAGTGGGCGATCGTGTAGAAGTGAATTTTGCTAAATCTATGGAAGAAGCGGTGGCTGTAGCCAATAAAATAGCAATTCAAGGCGATAGTGTTTTACTTTCTCCTGCCTGTGCTAGTTTGGACATGTTCAATAATTTTGAGCATCGCGGGCAGGTATTTACGCAAGTTGTACAGGAGCTAGCATGATTGATCCGTCAATATAGGCTAAAAAAACAAGTATGTTAAAAGTTCATTCGCCACGTCGCACTGTGTCTCCGCCTGTACCTTATGATCGCTGGCTTATTTTTGTAGTGGTTACATTAATTGGCTTAGGATTGTTGATGGTCGCTTCGGCTTCTATTGTAATTTCCGATAAGCAATTACATCAACCGTTTTATTATTTATTTCGTCAGATTATGGGGCTTGTCCTGGGAATTTTGTTAGGTAGTATGGTTGTACAGGTCGATACCATTTTATGGAAAAAAATAGAGGGTATTTTGTTAGTAGGGATGATGCTTTTATTAGCATTAGTTTTATTGCCTGGAATAGGGCATACCGTGAATGGAAGTGCGCGTTGGATTGGTTATGGTCTATTTAAAATTCAAGTATCTGAATTAGCTAAGTTTGCCGTTGTAGTTTATATGGCCGGTTATTTGGTTAGATGTCAGAATGCCATTCAAAATAGTTTGTCTGGGTTCTTGAAGCCAATGGGATTATTAGCAGTGATTGCCCTCTTGCTGTTATGTGAGCCTGATTTTGGCGCAACAGCTGTGATTATGACTACAGCTTTAGGGATGATGTTTCTAGCAGGCATGCGTTTAGAGTATTTTATTCTTCTTTTCTTAATGGTCTTAGTGGCGATGATTGGACTGGCTATTGCTGAGCCTTATCGTATTGCCCGGTTGACAACTTTTTTGAATCCTTGGGCTCATCCTTATAACAGTGGTTATCAACTAACACAATCATTAATTGCTTTTGGGCGAGGAGGATGGTTAGGTATGGGATTAGGAGAAAGTATTCAAAAATTATTTTATCTACCAGAAGCGCATACTGATTTTTTATTTGCAGTCATTGGTGAAGAGCTGGGTTTTGTAGGGATGCTGGTTGTTGTAGGGTTATTTACTTTTTTAGTGATGCGTATTTTTTGGATTGGTCGTCAAGCGCAACAATTAGAACGTCATTTTGCCGGATTTCTTGCCTATGGGTTTGGCCTATGGTTAGGCCTGCAATTCATAGTAAGTATGGGCGTTAATTTAGGGATTTTGCCAACAAAAGGGTTGACCTTACCTTTGCTGAGTTATGGCGGGAGCAGTATGCTTGTTAATTGTGTGGTCATTGCATTAGTGTTTCGGATTGATTACGAGAATCGGATGATTTCGCTAGGATTAAAGGATGGCTAAATTAGCTCGAGTTTTGATTATGGCAGGTGGGACAGGGGGGCATGTTTTTCCCGGATTAGCAGTGGCAAAGGAGTTGCATGCTCAAGGGGTCATAGTGCATTGGCTGGGTACCCGAAAAGGATTAGAAGCGCAATGGGTACCTAAATTAGGGATTCCCCTCCATTTCATTACAATTCGCGGTTTTCGTGGTAAGAGATTGAAAAATAAGTTTTTTTCATCATTTTTGATTGGGATAGCGCTTGTGCAATCTATGAAAATTATCTGGCAATTTAGGCCTAATGTCGTAATCGGTATGGGTGGATTTGTTAGTGGGCCAGGCGGGATTGCAAGCTGGTTATTAGGTAAAAAATTAGTGATCCACGAACAAAATGCAAAGCCAGGTTCAACTAATACATGGTTAGCAAAGATAGCTTATAAAGTGCTGGAGGCATTTCCAAATACTTTTATAAAAAATAGGCATAAAGTCCATACGGTAGGAAATCCGGTGCGTGATGAAATTGTTAACACTCCTCCTCCAGATAAGCGTTTTTCTCCCCAAAAGAAAGCAAAAAAATTGCTGATATTGGGAGGTAGCTTAGGGGCGCAGGCGATCAATGAATTGCTTCCTAAAGCTCTTGCCCGATTACCCGCCACGAAGCGTTTTTCTGTCTGGCATCAATCAGGAGAAAAACATCTTGCTAATACCCTCAAAGCTTATGAAAATGCAGGCCTGGAAGCTCAGGTCGTACCTTTTATTAATGAGATGGATAAGGCATATGCCTGGGCAGATGTGGTATTATGCCGGGCGGGTGCTTTGACTATTTCGGAGTTATGTACAGTAGGGTTGGGGGCTATTTTGGTTCCTTTTCCTAACGCTATCGATGATCATCAAACTGCGAATGCAAATTTTATGGCTGAAAAGTCGGCGGCATGGTTAGTACAACAAGCAGTCTTAAGTGTGGATAAACTAGCTAGCCTGCTAGAAGATTTATGGGATTCAGAGCAATATAAAGCAATGGCACAAGCGGCTTATACTTTGCGTAAAGTAGACGCCACAGAAAAAATAGTTACTCTTTGTAAGGAGATATGTTGTTGAGCTGGACACTTGAAATGGGTCGAATTAAACATATTCACTTTGTGGGTATTGGAGGCGTGGGGATGGCAGGCATTGCAGAAGTCTTGCTGAGCCAAGGTTATCGTGTGTCTGGCTCAGACTTATCTGCAAATAGTTTGACCCATCGATTAAGTATGATGGGCGCTGAGGTTTATCACGGTCATGCGGCTAAAAATTTAATGAACGCAGATGTGGTTGTGAGTTCGTCTGCAGTCAATGTAAATAATATAGAACTGATTCGGGCGCGTGAATTGCATATTCCTATTGTACCGCGTGCTGAAATGCTAGGTGAATTAATGCGTTTTCGCTATGGTATCGCGATTGCGGGGACTCATGGAAAGACAACCACAACCAGTTTAATTACCAGCATTCTTACAGAAGAAGGGGTGGATCCGACTTTTGTCATTGGGGGGCGTTTGAATAGCGTGGGTAGTAACGCCCGTTTAGGAACGAGCCGATATATTGTGGCCGAAGCAGACGAAAGTGATGCCTCTTTTTTATATCTTAAACCCGCTATTTCTGTGGTAACAAATGTAGATGCAGACCATATGGCTACCTATCAAAATGATTTTAGTCAATTGCGCGATGCATTTCTTAAATTTATACATTGCTTACCTTTTTATGGATTGGTTGTTTTATGTTTTGATGATCCTGTAGTGCGAAGTATGTTATCTCAAATTTCTAGGCCCTTTTATACGTATGGCTTGGATGAAGAAGCGGAATTCAGGGCAACATTGATTTGCCAAACCGGCATTCAAACGCATTTTGTAGTGCAGCGTCCTCACAGAAGCAATTTAGAAGTTACTTTAAATTTACCTGGTAATCATAATGTTTTAAATGCATTAGCTGCGATTGCAGTGGCAACCGAATTAAAGGTATCTGATCAGGCGATCCAGCGTGCGTTAGAAAATTTCGCAGGCATTGGTCGCCGGTTTCAAATTTATGGTCGTTATGCTGTAGAAAAAGGAGGGCATGCCACTTTAATAGATGATTATGGGCATCATCCCAAAGAAATTGCCGTGACATTGCAAGCAGCGCGTCAAAGCTGGCCTGAAAAGCGTATTGTGATGGTTTACCAACCGCATCGGTATACACGTACGCGTGATTTATTTGATGATTTTTGTGATGTGTTATCTCAATCAGATGTATTAATATTGTTGGATGTGTATTCTGCCGGGGAATCTATCATTTCAGGTGCAGACAGTCCTGCTTTGGTACAAGCAATGAATAAACGCGGAAAAATTTCCCCTATTCTCTTAAGGCAACATGAACACTTGGCGAGTGTTTTGCAAACAGTTTTATGTGACGGAGATATTTTGTTGATGCAAGGCGCAGGTAATATCGGTGCCCTTGCAGCGCAGTTAGCGGCAACACAGGAAGAATGCTTAGGTAAAATTGGGCAGATTGCCTAAGGAGTATGATTGATTGCGCGGCCGTCTTTTTAAGAATAAATCATTGGCTGAATATACTTCCTGGCGAGTAGGGGGGCCAGCAGAAACACTTTATATTCCTTCTGATATAAATGACTTAGTTACTTTTCTTCAGCAATTACCGGAGGATGAGCCATTGTTGTGGCTAGGCTTAGGTAGTAATGTCTTAATTCGTGATGGCGGTGTTGAAGGTGTAGTAATTGTAACGCAGGGTGGTTTGAATTCTATTGCTCAAATAGAGGCGGAAACTATACGGGCGGAAGCAGGGGTGGCTTGTGCTCAACTTGCGCGCTATACAGCACGTCTTGGTTTAACAGGGATCGAATTTATGGCAGGCATTCCGGGTACAGTAGGAGGGGCGCTAGCTATGAATGCAGGTTGTTGGGGAGGAGAAACGTGGCAAACTGTGATGCAGGTTGAAACTATAAACCGATCTGGCCAGAGAACACTGCGTCAGCCAACAGATTATAAAGTAGCCTACCGTCATGTTATGGGCCCTCAAGATGAATGGTTTGTAGCAGGCTATTTTAAATTAGTGCCTGGTGAGAAAACGCGCTCTTTGGCGGATATTCACAACTTATTAAAAAAACGTACCGCATCTCAACCTACTGGCTTACCTAATTGTGGTTCTGTTTTTCGTAATCCTACCCTCGATTATGCTGCACGCCTTATTGAGCAATGTGGTTTAAAGGGAATGAAAATAGGTGATGCCATCATTTCTGAAAAACACGCCAATTTTATTATTAACCAAGGAAAAGCCACAGCAGAAGATATTGAAAAATTGATTTCTAGAATTATAGAGCATGTTTTTGAATCGCATGGCGTGCGTTTAATGCCAGAAGTATGTATTATCGGTAAGTAACTTCAGTAAATCAAAGAAAGTAGGACCACGGATGACGATGAGTCAAGTACGGAAAGGCTACAGAGAATTCAAATTTTCTTGGAAAACCGCCATTCATTTTATTTATTTTATATTGCTCATTTATTTTGCTGGATATTTCCTTAGCCAATGTAAAACAACGTATTATTTTCCTATTAAGGAAGTAAAAATCGCCGGCGTTCAGCATTTGAATCATAATGAAGTGCAGCGTTTATTAACGCCCTTAGTAAGTAAAGGATTTTTTGCGATAAATGTTGAGCATATTAAAGAAAGTCTCGCTCAATTTTCTTGGGTCGCAGATGTTTCAGTGCGTCGGCTTTGGCCAAATCAAATATTGATTCAAGTAGTAGAAAAATCACCGTTAGCGTTATGGAATGAGGGAAAATTATTAAGCACTTCAGGCCAACTATTTAGCCCACCGCCTGAAACCTATCCAGCCGACCTCCCTCAATTCCTTGGGCCTGAAGGGACACAGTTAAAAATGATGGAAAATTATGCAAAAATAAGTGCCATTTTGGCGCCTTTGCATTTTACAATTAAACGATTTGAATTCACTCGAGGGCAAACTTGGATCTTCCTCCTAAATAATGGCATAAAGTTGAATGTAGGACACAAAGATGTCTTGACTCGTGTGAATGATTTTGTGAAAGTGTACCCGAAAATTATTGGGAATCGTGCAAGCGAAGTAGAGGGTGTTGACTTACGTTATTCTAATGGATTAGCGGTACGTTGGAAAACCACAGTATAAGTGAGAAAAAGGTATGGGAAAAAATAAAGACTTGATGGTTGGGATTGATATAGGTACTTCGAAAGTTGTGGCGATTGTCGGGGAAGTGACGGCCGAGGGTCATTTGAATGCCATTGGTCTAGGTACGCATCCGTCTGAAGGATTGAAAAAAGGAGTCGTTGTTAATATTGAATCAACTGTACAATCTATTCAGAACGCGGTTGAACAAGCGGAAATGATGGCGGGTTGCCAAATTTATTCAGCTCATGTAGGGATTGCGGGCAGTCATATTCGGAGTTTTAATTCACATGGTATTGTTGCCATTCGTAATCGTAATGAAGTTACACAATCCGATGTAGATTTAGTCGTGAATGCAGCTGCAACTGTGGCCATTCCCGCTGATCAGAAAATCTTACACATTTTACCCCAAGAATTTATTATTGATAGCCAAGACTCCATACGTGAGCCTATTGGTATGTCCGGTGTGCGTCTAGAAGCAAAAGTACATATTGTGACAGGCGCGGTGAGTGCAGCACAAAATATTATGAAATGCTTAAAACGTTGTGGGTTGATGGCGAATGATATGGTGTTGGAGCAATTTGCTTCTAGTCAATCGATCTTGACAGAAGATGAAAAAGAATTAGGTGTATGTATGATTGATATTGGAGGGGGCACCACGGATGTGGCGATTTTTACGGAGGGTTTAATTCGTCATACGGCCGTAATTCCTATTGCGGGTGATCAAGTGACCAATGATATGGCGATCGCGTTGCGTACACCTACTCGCAATGCCGAAGAGATTAAACTGAAATATGCGTGTGCATTACAAGATCTAGCAGATACGAATTTAATGATTGATATCCCCTCCATGGGTGACCGTCCTAGGCGATCTATTTCTCAGCGTGCTCTGGCGGAGGTAGTGGAAGCACGTTACGAAGAATTATTTAGATTAGTGGCTGATGAAATTCGTCGCAGTGGCTTAGAAGATTTATTGGGGGCGGGGATCGTATTAACGGGCGGTGGTTCTAAAGTAATCGGCGCGGTGGAGCTTGCAGAGCATGTGTTTAAAATACCTGTTCGTATTGGTGCGCCGCGAGGTATTACGGGTTTATCTGATGTTATTAATAATCCCATTTATGCAACCGGTGTAGGTTTATTACTGCATGGCATGCAACAACGGGGTAATCAAAGTGAAGTCACGGCTGCGCCTTCAATGAAAAATTTATGGGGCAGAATGAAAGGTTGGTTTCAACGCAACGATTAGGGGAGGAAAGGGGTATGTCCGTGTTTAAATTAGCAGAAACAAATTTACAAAATGCAGTGATTAAAGTAGTGGGCGTAGGTGGGGGTGGGGGGAATGCTATTAACCATATGATGGCGGCTTCAATTGAAGGCGTTGATTTTATTTGTGCTAATACGGATGCCCAAACATTGGAGAAATCATCGGCCCCTACGCTGATTCAATTAGGTGAAAGCATTACTCGTGGGTTGGGTGCAGGTGCAAATCCAGAAGTGGGCAGACGTTCAGCAGAAGAAGACCGAGATAGAATTAAAGAAAAGCTGACGGGTGCTGATATGGTTTTTATTACCGCCGGCATGGGTGGGGGTACGGGCACGGGTGCTGCTCCTATTTTTGCGCAAATTGCTAAGGAATTAGGGATATTGACAGTGGCAGTGATTACGAAGCCATTTACTTTCGAAGGCAGAGTGCGTATGGCTGCGGCAGAGGCGGGTATTGCAAATTTAGCCCAGTATGTCGATTCATTGATTACTATCCCTAATAATAAATTACTTACAGTGTTAGGAAAAAATGTCACTTTGGTCAACGCATTTAGAGCTGCAAATGATGTGCTGCGCGGTGCGGTACAAGGTATTGCAGAATTAATTACACGCCCTGGTTTAATTAATGTGGATTTTGCCGATGTGCGGACAGTGATGTCCGAAATGGGTATGGCCATGATGGGTACGGGCGCGGCTTCAGGTGAAAACCGTGCACGTTTAGCAGCAGAGGCGGCCATTTCAAGCCCATTATTGGAAGATGTTGATATGTCGGGTGCACGCGGTGTATTAGTCAATATTACTGCTGGCATGGATATGTCGATTGGGGAATTTGAAGAAGTAGGCGATGCTGTCAGAAATATTACCTCTGAAGGCGCTACTGTAGTTGTTGGCACCGTCATTGATCCTGAATTGCGTGATGAAATACGCGTTACCGTGATTGTTACTGGGCTTGGACGTAAACAAACGACAACGGCTGTTCGCCACGAACCTACGCGGACAGAGGGTGCTATTGATTATCGTTACCTGGATAAGCCTACGGTGGTGCGTAAGCATGCTAATCTGGCGCATAATACGGGCGCACCTTACTCCACCCTCGCCACCCCTGTTTCTGCAACTGCGCAAGTCCCCTCATCAGGGCCATCTCTTGTAAAACCCTCTATCCCTCCTGTTAATCATGAATTGGATTATTTGGATATCCCCGCCTTTTTGAGACGAAAAGAAGAGGTGATAGAATAAGGAGGCGTTTGTTATTTGTAGGGGTCCTTCTCTACCTAGCGAGGCGGCCCCGAACTAGTAAAAATGACTTACTTAAACGAAGCGTTTAAAATGAGGCCTTTAATAAGTGTGAGCACGCTGGAAGGCTTTTTCGGCCGCTTTGTTATCGTGTTTATATTTATATAATTTTCCTAAAATTAACCAGCCTTGTCGATCATTTGGATTTTTTGCTAACCGACGTTTAATTTTAAAAATAATTCCATTTATCCCACCTAATTGCTCATACTCCATTAAAAGTTGATAATGCGGTTGGCCGTACTTTAACCATTGATTGAGAACAAAAGGATGGCTGGAAAGTAAATAAAAACTGAAAGTGAAAGCCATAGTAAGCATGCTAAGAATAATATGCTCACGACAGAGTAAATGGCAATGAGCTCGCAAAGGAGGAAGAAATAATAGGCAAAATGCACTAACTAGCAATAACATGAATAAAACGAATAGCATGAACATAAATATTTAGGGCATACGTGTATTGAATGAGGGTTGAATTGTAGCATTTTTCTACGTAAAAAACAGATATGAAGTTCTTCATGATCGCTGGGTAAAATGATAGTATAGCTTCAGCATAGTTTTTTATAGGAGAGATGCATCATGAATGGCAGAGATAAGGATAAGAAAACTTCGGAGAATCGGCATGATGTCATAAATGAATCTTCAGAAGAATCTTTTCCTGCAAGTGATCCGCCGTCTTGGGCTTGCCATGAGCACGGTGACAGCCTCCCCCATAACGAATTACATATAACATCCACTCCTATTATTTTCGCAAAAAAAGTTCAACATATCTTAAATGTTAATGGTGTTGAATATCATTACTACAGTTTACCTGAGGCAGAGAAGATAGGTTTAAAAGGATTATCTCAATTACCGGTGACTTTAAAAATTCTCTTAGAAAATTTAATTCGTCATGAAGATGGAGTGACAGTGACGGCGGATGATATTAAGGAAATGGTGCATTGGTTAAAAACCCAAAATTCTAATCGTGAGATTGCGTATCGGCCTGCTCGGGTTTTAATGCAAGATTTTACAGGTGTGCCTGCAGTCGTGGATTTAGCGGCTATGCGTGCAGCCATTAAAAAGTTGGGAGGTAATCCTGAGAAAATTAATCCCTTGTCTCCGGTGGATTTAGTCATTGATCATTCTATTGTAGTAGATCAATTTATAGAAAAAGATGCGTTTGAAGTGAATGCAGCCATGGAAATGGAGCGAAATTATGAGCGTTATGAATTTTTACGCTGGGGACAAAAAGCATTTCAAAATTTTCGTGTTGTTCCCCCTGACACAGGCATTTGTCACCAAGTGAATTTGGAATATTTGGCAAAAGCGGTATGGTCGCAAGATATCAATACTAGAAAATATGCTTATCCCGATACCTTAGTGGGTACTGATAGCCATACGACGATGATTAATGGTTTGGGAGTTTTAGGGTGGGGCGTAGGAGGCATTGAAGCTGAAGCTGCTATGTTAGGGCAACCTATTTCTATGCTTATTCCAGAAGTCGTGGGAGTGAAATTAAGCGGAAAATTACGTGAAGGAATTACAGCCACAGATTTAGTGTTGGTTATAACTCAATTATTACGTAAAAAAGGGGTCGTCGGTAAGTTTGTCGAATTTTTTGGCCCTGGCTTGCATGATTTACCTATCGCTGATCGGGCAACCATTGCCAATATGGCACCAGAATATGGGGCTACGTGCGGATTTTTTCCCATTGATGATGCAACGCTCGAGTATCTACGTTTAACCGGGCGTGATGAGCAAACGATTGCACTGGTGGAAGCATATGCTAAAGCTCAAACACTTTGGCATGATCCACACAAACCCGATCCTTTATTTACTGACATTGTGGATTTGGATTTATCTACCATTGAGCCTTGTGTAGCTGGACCAAAACGGCCGCAAGATCAAGTGAAATTGCCTAATTTAGCTAGCGCGTTTGATCAATTGTTAATAGACAGCCAACGCAGCCATGAAAAAGCACACTCTTTTGAGACAGAACAAGGCATGGCTTTGCATCATGGTGATGTAGTGATTGCTGCTATTACTAGTTGTACCAATACATCGAATCCCAGCGTTTTAATTGCAGCAGGCTTGGTAGCCAAAAAAGCCATTGAAAAAGGACTTACTCGTAAACCATGGGTTAAGACCTCTTTTGCGCCTGGCTCCCAAGTAGTGACTCGCTATTTAGAAAAAATGGACTTACAAAAATATTTAGATGAACTGGGTTTTACTTTAGTAGGTTATGGCTGTACTACTTGTATAGGGAATTCGGGCCCGTTGCCTGAAGATATAGCGAAAACCATCACGCAATATGATTTAACGATGTCTGCGGTGCTTTCAGGTAATCGTAATTTTGAAGGTCGTATTCATCCGCAAACAAAAGCTAATTGGTTAGCGTCTCCGCCACTCGTTGTTGTTTTTGCACTCACAGGCACAGTACTAACTGATTTAACTAAAGAAGCGATTGGTAAAGGAAAAAAAGGCGAACTAATTTATTTAAAAGATATTTGGCCTACAAATGCAGAAGTTGCGGCTGAAATGAAAAAGATGACAGGAAATATGTTTAGAGAAAGTTATAGCTCTATTTTTGAGGGTTCAGAAGCTTGGCGTGCTATGAAAATGACAGAAACAAAAACATACGAATGGCAGGCGGACTCCACTTATATTCAACATCCTCCTTTCTTTGATGGTATGCAATTTCTTCCAGAAAAAATCAAAGATATTAAGGCAGCAAATATATTAGCGTTACTGGGGGATAGCGTTACCACCGATCATATTTCACCTGCGGGGTCATTCAAGGCCGATAGTCCAGCTGGGAAATATTTAATTTCCAAAGAAGTAACTGAAAAAGATTTTAATTCGTATGGCTCACGGCGGGGCAACCATGAAGTAATGATGCGCGGTACTTTTGCTAATATTCGTATTAAAAATGAAATGGTGCCAGGGGTAGAAGGTGGCTTTACTCGTTATATTCCTGATGGCACTACGCTTAGTATTTTTGAGGCTGCCATGCGGTATCAACAAAACAAGATACCTACGGTGGTGATTGCAGGCAAAGAATATGGAACGGGGTCTTCGCGGGATTGGGCTGCGAAAGGGCCAAAATTATTGGGTGTGGTAGCGGTGATTGCGGAAAGCTTTGAACGTATTCATCGGTCTAATTTAATTGGCATGGGCATTATACCGCTTGAATTTATGGATGGAACAACGCGTAAAGCGCTGGCTCTCACTGGTTCCGAAAAAATAGATATCATCGGATTAATGGAAACGATGCAGCCACGAGCACGAGTCAAGGCGATGATCCATCGGGATGATGGGTCGCATACCGAAGTCGATTTACTTTCGCGTATCGATACCGTAAATGAGTTGGAATATTATAAGCATGGCGGAATATTGCAGTATATGATTCGAAGTATGCTCAAATAAAGCTATATTTGCTTACAAATGGCTTATATGCTTTTAGCTTCTCTCAAAATGCCTTTCTTTAGCTGAATATTGATAAATTTCTGTACTTACGCAATCCAGGTTATTTGCCCCCTATAGCCCATAAGTGGTACAATAAGTAATCGCTCGGTTTTATAGGAGTTAGCATTATTTCTGATTAAATCTGCTTTTTATACTTGGCTGCTTAAGGGAGGGTTATTTATGAGAAATAAGAGCGAGGTTGAAGCGCGAGCTAGAGAAAGGGCTTTATTTAAACAATTAGAAGATCAAGCCACTTTACTAGATCAGTGGAGTAGAAAGCAAATGTGGCGTCAAAAAGAATTGACCGAGGGAGATAAGGCGAAGGTTCAAAGCATTTTAGAGGGAATTAATAAGAGCGTGGGGGAGGCGGAGCAATTAGTAGAGGAGCACAGGAAAGATTTTGCAGGCCATGACAAGCAAACTTTTGATTCTCTGGAAATTAAACTTAATGCTGCTAAAGCATCCTTGGAGGCAAAGCCAAACAATAAGCTGAATAACCTTGCTCCTAGTGAGTCTGGAACTCTTCCGTTAAGGGGGTTAAATGACGCTGTGCAAGCTGTTAGAGATCTAGCGGGAGGTCTGCGGCAGACCCATTTAATGTCAGCAAAGGAATTTCAAGCCAGTACCAGCGTACCTTACCGCAGACGCCCGCCTAATATGAGACGAATTGATAATATTTTAGGTCAATTAGAAGAATCAGGCCCTAAAAGCCGTTTTTCATTATTTCAAAAAAAGCCAATCCGCTGGCTTGACCCCGTCCCGGGGACGCCCATCCGAGGGGGCCGCCTTGATAGAATGAAAGAATTATACGATATTATATCTGCAGAAATAGGGGTTATTAATGATGCTCAGGCGAGCAAAACTTATGCACCAAAAAACAAGGCTGCGGATAATATACGCAAAGCTGGGCTGGAAAAATTATCAGTGCAGTTGAAGTATCAACTAAACAAGCAGGGAGTTGCTGTTGATGCGCCAGAAAATAAAAATGAGCTACAAGGGCGAGAGCGCAAGCCACGATGAGGTGAAAACCCATTTCTGATCCTGCTTGCTGCTTTTGGTAGAGAAGAAAAAATTATTTGTGGGATAGAGATGATATATCAATCACAAACCGGTATTTTACATCGCTTTTTAGTAGTCGCTCGTAGGCTAAATTAATTTTTTGAATAGGGATAAGTTCTACGTCACAAGTGATATGGTGCTTACCACAATAATCAAGCATTTCTTGGGTTTCTGCGAGGCCTCCGATAAGTGAGCCACTTAAGTTTTTGCGCCCTCTGATCACTACGCTGGAAGAGATTTGGTGAGGTTCAGGTGATGCCCCTACCATACAGAGGGTGCCATCGTGTTTTAATAAACTCATATAATTTTCTACATTATGCGGCGCGGAAACTGTATCCAGCATAAAATCAAATGTATTGAGGTGGATTTTCATTTCATCTGCATTTTTAGATATCACTACTTCATGCGCGCCTAATTTTAAGGCATCTGCTTTTTTATGGGGGGAAGTAGTGAATACGACGACATGCGCGCCAAAAGAGCAGGCAAATTTTACGCCCATATGTCCCAAGCCGCCTAAACCTATAATTCCTACTTTGTGGCCCTTTGTTATTTTCCAATGTCTTAAGGGAGAATAGGTAGTGATCCCCGCGCAAAGTAAAGGCGCCGAATTTTCTAGTTTTAAATGAGGTGGCATAGTTAAGACAAATTTTTCCTCGACTACAATATGATTAGAATAGCCTCCTTGCGTAGTCTTCCCCTCTGCATCGGTACTGTTATAGGTGGCAGTAAAACCTCGGGCACAAAATTGTTGTAAATCCTCTTTACAACAAGTGCAATGCCCGCAGGAGTTGACCATACAACCTACACCTACGGTATCGCCCACTTTAAATTTTTTTACTTTAGAACCTACTGCTTTAACGTGTCCTGTAATTTCATGGCCGGGAATAAGAGGGTATTTTGCACCCCCCCATTCATTACGCACCGTGTGAAGGTCTGAGTGGCAGATGCCGCAAAACGCAATTTCAATATGTACATCTGTAGCCCCGAGAGCACGGCGATCGAAGGAGTAAGGCTTTAAAGGGGAGAGAGCATCGAAAGCGGCGTAACCGATGGATTTTATCATGGGGCAGGCTCCTACTAAAAAGTATTTTATCGTATCAAATTTTTGAGCTTATGTTGAGTGATATCAATGCATTGTAGAAGAGATGCTTTGAGAATTTTTGTTTAATCGATAAAGACATAGGTAAAGAATTGCTACGAGGTATATAATGAACAGATTTATAATTGTGGCGAGATAAAATAAATAGGAGAGGATATGAGTGCGACTCGAAAGCTAAGAGTAGATTCTTATGATCTAAGTGATCCAAGACTTAAAGAGATGTTAAAATCTTATCCTGCTCAGACTACACGCCATCTAGTAGAGATTTATGAAGCTACCCGCAGAGCGTGGGGGCTAAGGGTGGAAATTGCTTTTAAATTAATGCCAATAGATATTAAAATAGAGGTGATTTTAGATACGCAAAAGACCAGTGGAACCACAGGAGTGATATATGTCTTAGATGAAGAGTTAAATCAACCGGTAGCATATACTTGGGCCAATCCTCTTACTTTACAGTCTGATAATCCCGATCCAATTCCTATCTTTTATATCCCAATAAATAATTTTGATGATTCCTATTGGCAGCGAGTTTCTTCTCTGCTTTTGAATATTTATCTTAGCGAAAAGGCCTTTTTAAGAGGGACGCGTTATGGAGAAATCTTTCAATCCGAGTGGAATACACGCACAGGATTATTTTTCGGAGAAAGAAAAGAAGTGGTAGGGGCGGCTCTTTATGGAATGATGATTAATATAATAAGAATATTTAAAGAAGACGAATTTGCTTCGCTTTCTGAAGGTGATGAAGAATATAAATCTCCTGATTGTACTTCTTCTCTGCGGCTGTATAACGCAATAGACCATCTCTTATTTGCGATTCATAATAAAGATCCGGAGAAGGAAGATTATCACCCCCACTGGCTGGAGGAAGTGGAGAAGGACATAGCGTCTATTAATTCTATTCTAATGATAATAAAACCTGAAAGTCCTTGGTATCAGATTAAACTCGTTTGGAAGGCAATATATCCGTATGTATGCGCTTTCATTCTACAGGTAGGATGTATGGCGACGGCTGCTGCGGTAGGTGCTACGGTTCCTCTCATGGTGGGGGCAGGTTGCGTAGGATTTGCTATAGGTTATGCTGGTAGCGGTTTTTTCCGGCCTCGTTTTTCTCTTGAAGAAGAAACGTATGAGCAAACCAAGCAATTTGTGAAAGAAGTAGAAGAAGCGAAAGCAAGCGTTATTGTTACTGTTTAAATCCCGATGTAATGGGGTACCGCCTATCTTTACCAAACGCTTTATGATGAATTCGAATGCCGGGGGGTGCTTGTTGGCGTTTGTATTCGCTTTTATGAATGAGAGCCACTACCTGCTCAACTGTGTTTCGTTCAATGCCTTGATTAACAATTTCATCTATGCCTTGTTCTTGATCCAGATACAATTCTAGAATTTTATCCAGAATAGAGTAGGGTGGTAAAGTATCCTCATCTTTTTGATTAAATGCTAACTCTGCAGTGGGTGCGCGATCAATAATACGTTGTGGAATGATAGGGTTGAGTTGATTCCTATAATTTGCCAAGCGGTAAACGAGCGTTTTGGGCACGTCCTTGAGTACAGCGAGACCGCCTATCATATCCCCATATAAGGTAGCATAACCTACAGCAATTTCACTGCGATTACTGGTAGATAATACGAGGTCTCCTGTTTGATTAGAAAGAGCCATAAGAAGAATGCCCCGGCAGCGTGCTTGGATATTTTGTTGAGTGAGGCTGGTTTCTTCTTTTATAGTTAAACTGGATTGTACTGCTAAGAAAAGGGGTTCAATCGAAATAATTTCATGAGTGATATCTAAGGTATGCACAAGCGCACAGGCATCTTCCATGCTGATTTCTGAAGTATAGCGCGAAGGCATGATGATAGCTTTCACATTATTTTTACCTAAAGCATCGACAGCAAGGGCCACTGTAAGAGCAGAATCAATGCCTCCGGATAAACCGACGAGCGTCCCAGAGAAACCATTTTTTTTGATATAATCCCGTAACCCGGTAACCAATGCTTGATATATTTGTTCTTCTTCGCTAGGGAGAGCGAGAGGGGTAGGGATTATTTTCGCGTGAATATCGGTGATTTCAATGTCGACAGGCATTAATTTTTTAGTGAAAAATCCAGCGTGGTGACACATTTCTCCGGTCGCATCTACCACCATAGAATCGCCATCAAATACTAATTCGTCTTGGCCACCTACGTAATTCGTATAGAAAATAGGGACCGCATGAGTACGACTTCGTTGAGTGAGTATACGTAGGCGGGTGGTATGTTTGTTAATTTCATAAGGCGAGGCATTAGGCGCTAAAATAAGACGCGCTCCTTGTTTTACCGCTTGCTGGACAGGAATATCGAACCAAAGGTCTTCGCAAATGACGATACCTATAGGAATATTTTGAATAGACACAACGCATGTCTCTTTGCCTGCTGTAAAATAACGGCCTTCATCAAATACACCATAATTAGGTAAATGTTGTTTAGCATATCGACCTAAAAAAGCGCCATTGTGAATCACGGAACAAGCATTAAATAAGCCTTGTTCTGTCAGGTAAGGGTGCCCTACCACGCAGCAAATACCATGTACTTTTTCCTTGAATTCGTATAAACCTTCTATTGCTGCATTGAGAAAGGTTTTACGTAATAATAAATCTTCGGGCGGATACCCGGTAATGCTTAGTTCCGGGAAGAGAATGATATCTGCTGAAAATGTATCCCGAGCGAGTTTCGCAGCATTTATTAGTTGCATTAAATTACCTTGGATATCGCCTACCACGAGATTTAGTTGAGCTAAAATAATGCGTAGTGTTCTAGACATATAGTTAACCTTGTGGAGGATTGTCAATTGCATGAAGAGGGAAGAGCTTGTTTTGATCCAGAAATAGATCATGGGCTTTCATCGCAATGATTTGTAAGATATACGTATGATCTCCTGTTTTATAGTAATCTACGATCATGCCGGCATTTTTTTCTTCATCGTAAATATCAGCTCCACGTTGCGGGAGGTGCTCAGTGACGACTCTGGCATAATAAAGTTGATTTTTTAATTTTCCCTTATAGTGCATACGTGCAATAATTTCTTGTCCCATATAGCAGCCTTTATTAAAACTAATTGCATTAAGTTGCGGTAAATTAATATCGTGCGGTAGGAATTGCCCGCTTGTTTCCGGATAAACGGTGGGTCTATTTTCTTTAAAAGCGAGGTATTTCCAACTTTCTGATGGGATATAGTGATTTTTAACCATGAGCTTGTCCCACAGGGTACATATAGGTGCTAATTGACCAAAGATTTCAAAATGATTGATTAATTTTAAAATGAGTAAGTTATCTGATTCTATAATTTCATCTATGTGGTTGGGTATGTTGGAAATAGCGTCTTGTAATTGATTGCCATTATAACCTATACAAATGAATGAATCGCTTGCATCGCTTAATGTCACTTTAAAAAAAACCGCATATTTTTTGAATATTTCTAATATAATTGAGACCATAGATTTTGGCATTTGTAGATAATAACGTTCTTGATAATAAAATAAACGAAATACACAAGTGACACGGCCTTGAATATTACAATACGCCCCTAGACGTGTTTGGGTGAGAGTGATTTGATTTAAATCGCAAGTGAGTTGACCTTGCAAAAATTGTTTTGCATCTATCCCTTCTACGCAAAGTAATCCTAACTCCGATAAATTGACAATACTCTGCTCTTTGAATATCTGCGTATGATGTGTATAATTTTTTAGAAAATCCTGCCATTGTTGATGCATGTTTAAATACGCTCTACTGTCTTATTTTCAAAAAGATGATCTACCCAAAGATGGTTTAATTTTTCTTGTAATCGATTCTGAATTTGTCTTTCATCTATATTATCAAAATCAATCAATTCTAGGGGTTGTTCGGGCCATGAGCAAGCAAAGACCGCTTTTTTTCTTTTGCCTGTTTCAGGATCCACTTGCCATTGTAGGCATTGGGCGCAGACGCCTTTTAGCATACATTGCATAGTGCTATAAACTGAGCCTAAAATGCGCGGCTCTTTAATAAGGAATTCTTTTAAGGATGTTTTCCTCCCTTCTTGAAAACGTCGCAATAAATTAGAATCGCCAATAACATAAATACGGTCCACATCAGTTAAAGGAATTTCTGGTCGTGATTTTTGGGGATCGCATTGACCACGCGCATAACGTAATAAGACATCAATAGCTTCTCCTTGGGCAGAATAATCTTGAGGGCGTTTGGCAGAGGGAGGTTCGCCATTTAATGTAGACCAAATAATTAAATCTGCGCATTCTTCTAATTCATTTAAACAATAGGCTTCTTCTTTTGTTTTGAAATTGCCTAGGTAAATCACTTTATTTCCTGCATGCCGTAAAGCGGTTCCATAACTTTGTAGCATAGCAATGCTAAGTTGCTGACCGATGAGCAAGACTGTTTCATGCTCATGAGAAATTTTTGCGCGTACCCCTGTGGGGCCCATCAATGAAAGAGGGTCGCCTATCCGAAAAGTGGCACATAATTTAGAGCTAGCTCCCGTTTCAATGACAATAAATTTTAATAATCCCTCTTCTTTATTCACCTTCGCTGCCAGTAATGCTAAAGGCTCTATTTGCAAAGACGTGCCTTCAATATATTGCGCAAAGGTTTCATAATTTTGTAAGCGATAAAATTGGCCCGGTTTAAAATTTTTGGCGGCAAGCGGCGCTTGAATCGTTAATTCAAGGACATTTGCAGTACGTCGTTCAAGATGAGTGAGATGAGCGCTGAACAAGTGCATCATATTTTTAGCAAATGCTTGATATTCTTCTTCATGACCCTGTTGACCCCATTTTGTTTGCAATGCCGCTACAATTTTAGGATAAGTACGCATGCCAGAAGCAATGGCTTTGACTACATTTCCATGAAAAACAGGATGGGTATCACCTACGAGGCTGACTCGATAATGATCTTTATCATACGAAGTAAAAGGCCCAAAATAAGGATCTTTGACATGTTCAACACCATGCGGAATCCTAAGTTCTCCTTCTTTATCTTCATAATGTTGGTATTGCAGGCCTAAGCGCGTAAACGTGCCACGATGTTCAAATTCATAAGCGATATTAGGTTGAGTGCCAGTGGCCACAAAAATAGCGCGTGCAGGAATTCGTATTTCTTCTAAAGTTGTTTCCCATTCTTCTTTGTTTTTGCGTAATCGCCGATGACAGACCAATGCTTCTGCATGGTCATGCTGATTAAGCTCCACTGCAGCAGGTTCTAACGCTTCTATATAGTAGACCCCTTCTTCCAGTGCTTTAGTCAATTCTTCATGGTTATGGATATAGGCAGGTGATTCTTGCATGGAACGACGATAAACAATAGTCACGCCACCCCATTCGCGAATCAAGGGAATAAAATTAGGTTTTTCGTTTGCTGTTTTTGCTCGTTCCCGTTCATGGCGTACTCTTTTACCGTGAGCAATAAATTCTTCTAAAATTTCTACTGAGGCAGAGTCTAATTTTTTTAAAATACTCTCTTCACCATAGGCAGCGATTAATGCTTCATAGCGAGATAATGTTTTTTCCACCTGAGTAATATAATAAGCTTGTACTTCAGTGGCCGTATCTACGCCCGTTAACCCCCCCCCGATAATAACTGCGGGCAAGCGAATTTGTAAATTAGTGAGGCTGTCTTTTTTAGCCGCATTGCCCAGTTGCAATGCCATAAGAAAATCATTGGCTTGACGCATGCCAGGTGCCAAACTGCCGGGAATAGGTAGGGCTTTAGGCAATCCCGCACCCACAGCAATCGCAAAATGGTCGAAGCCCATTTCCCATGCATCCTCAATAGTGAGGGTGCCGCCGAAACGGGTGCTCCCAAAGACTTGAAAATAAGGTTTGCGTAATAAGCTAAGATAAATAAGCTTTAAGAAATTTTTATCCCAACGTACGGTAATGCCATATTCTGCCACCCCTCCAAACCCCGCCATGAGACGTTCATCCAATGATTCACATAAATCATCAAAACGATAAATGGGTTTTTGGAGGATGTCTTCAGGTAAGGGTTCAATTTTCAAACCATCAAAGCCCACCACGGCACACCCTTCCAGTAAAAGGTGGTGAGCCAGCGTAAAGCCTGCAGGTCCCATGCCGGCAATCATGATTTTTAATCCATTATAAGGTTGCATAACCCATTGTTTGGAACGTAATGGATTCCAGCGCGTCAGTAAATCGTAAATTTCAACGCCCCAAGGTAAATGCAATACATCCGTTAAAATACGGGTTTCCGCTTGCGGAATATTGACCGGCTCTTGTTTTTGATAAATGCAGGCTTTCATGCAATCGTTGCAAATACGATGGCCTGTAGCAGGGCACATAGGATTATCAACCATGATCATAGCTAAGGCTGCGAGTGTATGGCCATCACGTTTTAATAAATGCATTTCAGAAATTTTTTCTTCTAGAGGACAACCGGTTAACAAGGTATCTAAAGGATTTTTCTTAAATCCTTGCGTGGGGTCTCCTTTTTTAACGGGGAACCCTTTGGAACAGAAATCCCCGTCATGATCGTGACAATAAATACAATAATTTACTTCGTCTTGCACTTCACGTGCGGTCATACGCGGGTCTGTGAGTGCAAAGCCATCACGTAGACGTAATTTTGCTTCGGGTGCGGCGAAGCGTTCGAGTTTATGATGCAGGGTAGTTGTGCGAGCCACTAAATTTTCGTAATCAATGCGTTCGGGCAGGCGGAAGCTCGTCCAATCTTTGACAAGCGCTTGCGCTTCTGGCGTGACGAGCGCATGAATACACCATTGCGTTAATTGATCTATCTCATTTTTATATTGTTCAGGTTGTGCGATGTATTGATTGGCTAACAAGCTGATGGCAAGTTCTAAGTCTTTTGTGTGGAGGGGAGATTTTTTTAATTGCTCATCTAACCAATGCGCAATAGTTTGGAAATCCAGTAAGTTTTCTGTATGCAATAATTGTTTTTTTGCCCGCCTTAGTACAAAAAATTTTTTAAATGCAGCTACAGGGTTATTTGCTAATGTTTTAGCTTGTGCTATGCCAGCCGCTTCTTCAATTTGAAATAATTTAATCAGAAAAGTATCGAGGAAGAGTGCACAAGTAATTAATAGTTCACTGGTGGCTTGTGGAGAGAAGGCTGTAGGGTTTTGTCTATAACTTACAAGACTGTCATGGAGGTCAGGACTGGCTTGTTGCAATTTTGATAAAAATTGCTGATCCAGGCGGTAAAGGCCTTTAGCATGGAATAATTCCTTGAAAGTAAAGCCCGTTAATTGGAGAGTGGGTTTGAGCATAAACGCCAGTGTCATAAAAATGTTATTAAAATCAAGGGTTAGCCTGCCTTGGATCCCTTTTCTCTAAGGTAATTGGTTGATTATATAAGATATATCTCCCTTCGTCATTAAACCCAATAAATTTGAATTTATTACCTATACTTAAAATAGGAGTTTATTCGAATGAGGTGGAATATGCCTAAGGTTAATATAGATGAACTAGCTGATTTTCTAGATAGCCAAGCAAAGAAATTAGAAGAAATGGCGGGGGAAAATTTGCCTGTAGACCTACCTGATTTTAGCCCCCAGCAGTTAAAAGAAATTGAGGAAATTTTAAAGAATTTTCCCGAGGGTACTTCACCATTAGAATTTTTGTTAGATGAAGGGATTGAAGAAGTAGTAGCGGTAGGCATGCAATACAAAGCAGGCAAGCTGCAAAACGTTTTTGCTAATTATGATTGTGATGACAAAGTGAAAGAAGGAAAATCCCTTAAGGATGATAGTGTATTTAATGCGGAAACTCATTTTGGAGAAGTGATTAAAGAAGGGTTTAATATCGAGTATGTGTCCGATCCTAAGGACCCAGGCGGAAAAAAAGGGGCCCCTCGGAATCAAGCTTGTTGTGATATGGTGGAGAACTATGAAAAGGAGGTAATAAAATCAAATAGTGTAAATTTTCTCAGAGATCTTATAGGTTTGAGAGCAAAGCACAGTGCGATTCTCGTGTCAGCAGCGGATGTGCGGGGGGAGTTAAAGAAGCTAGATAAAGCAAGAGAGGGTGAGGGTTATGAAGAAAAAAAAATAAAAATAGCAGGGCAATTTTCTTCTCTTATTATATCTCTTCGGGAAGCCGCCCAACTTGTTCGCTCCATTAATTCGTATAAGCACATTATGTCTTTTGAAGAATTTCAATCTCAGACTACGGTACCTTATGCTAGACGTCCGGCAATTATAAGAGAAATTGATCGTGAGCTGAGTGTGTTGCAAGGAGTGAAGACTCGAGATTTTTTTTGGAGAAAAGAAAAAAATGTAATCCTTCCGCTTACTGAGCAGCAACGCTTGATTCAACTTGTAAAAATAAAAATGCTGGCAGAAGATGCGTTAGGGAGTAACGATATCCATCCCAAACGTCGAGAAGGGTTACAGAAATTGCTTATTCAAACTGATTATGCTCTTCAACAAATATATTCAAATCAAATGAGGGAGAAGATGGAACAGAATAATGAGGTAAAACTACAACGCTGAGTGCTGGTTATTTTAATTAACGGTTTAGTGAGAATTTAATAGAAGGAGGGAGGACTATGCCATTCTATTTTTTTAAAAAAAAAGATCTTTTTCAATATGCTGTGAGAGAAGAGGCATCGTATGTAAGAGGGGAGGCTGCAAGGGTGCTTCCGGGGCCGGCTTCTCGTGAAGACGATAAAAATTTGGGGGAGCAGGCTCTGCAAGATTGGAATAGGAATATGCAATCATATCTTATTGAAGGCCGATCGTTGGAATCCATTATGCGTGAAATTAAAGCAAAAGAGCCTGAAAAATTTACACGATGGATTGAAGAAGTAGAATCTGTTCAAGGGCAAGAAAAAGTAATTGCCATGCGTTTTAAAGATAAAGACAAATTAGGTGAATTTATTGATGAATATTTGTTATATAAAATTAAAGATGCGGAAATTAGGGAAAACATGCGTAGTTTAGCGCTTAATCATTTTTTTCAAACGGGGCTACCTCATGTAGTGAGCGCTACATTAGCTTTTCCTATTACGAAATTTTCAATGGATGGCGGGATAATATTGGAGCCTAATCCTACTACTTTTAAAATTAATTTTACTCCACTAGAAAACGGTGTTCAAATTGTTGAAGAAAATAGGTATCAGAAGGTTCATGAGCCACTTTCAGACACTACCCTAGAAGGCGAGAAATATTTTTTAAAAACAAAATGTAAAACATCTTTAACGGTTGATAAGACCCTAGGAAAGATGCAAGAAAAAGTGACCTTACATGGTTTATCTATTAAAGTAGCAGATTCCCGTTTTAAGGATATAATAGTAGAAAGAGCTTCTTTCTTGGAATGGCTTAAAGCCAAAATTGTCTCGCTGATGGAGGGAAAGAAAATATTTACCCCTGAACTTGAAGCTAAGCAGGAAGCTAAGCAAGAAGCTAAGCAAGAAGCTAAGCAAGAAGCTAAGCAGGAAGCTAAGCAGGAAGCTAAACCTGACCCACCGTTGCTTAGCCTTAGACCACGCTAAGTTTTTTCTCGTAAATCATTTGTACTGTCCCTTGAATATTCTCATTTCGTCCATATATTTCCTTTATCTGCTAAAAAATAACCTATTAGGAGTATATGTGATCATGTCCACGCCTCAACCTGAAAAACTGCATTTCCAAGCAGAAGTGAAACAATTGCTTCAAATTGTGGTGCATTCGCTTTACAGCAATGAAGAAATCTTTCTTCGTGAATTGATTTCTAATGCGTCGGATGCCGCAGATAAAATGCGTTTTGAAGCACTTTCTAATCCTGCGCTTTATGAATCCGATGGGGAGCTTAAAATTCATCTTAGCTTTGACGAGAAGGCGCGCACCATCACGATCAGTGATAATGGCATAGGCATGAGCCGAGAAGAAGTGGTAGAGAATCTAGGTACGATTGCTAAGTCGGGTACGCGGGATTTCTTGGCTCGATTAACCGGGGATCAAAAGAAAGATGCTCATTTGATTGGGCAATTTGGTGTGGGTTTTTATTCTTCTTTTATTGTGGCGGATAAAGTCACTGTCCAAACTCGTCGTGCCGGTCTTCCCAAAGAGCAGGGGGTCGCTTGGGAATCCAATGGCGAAGGAGATTATACGATTACGAATATAGAAAAATCCACCCGTGGCACAGATATCATTTTACATATTAAAGAAGGCAAAGAAGAATTTTTGAATGATTGGCGTTTACGTAGCACTATTACCAAATATTCGGATCATATTAACTTACCTATTCTTATGCATAAAATGGCGAGCACAGATGAAAAAGAGCCAGCTAGCAAAGAAGTGGAATGGGAAGTGGTTAACCGTGCTACGGCTTTATGGGTTTTACCTAAAAATTCGATTAGTGATGAGCAATATAAGGAACAGTACAAACATCTTGCCCATACCGCCGAAGATCCTTTAATTTGGGCCCATAATCAGGTCGAAGGAGGCAATCTCGATTATATTAGTTTATTGTACATTCCTTCTCAGGCGCCTTTCGATTTGTGGCAGCACCAGCACCAGCGCGGTTTAAAGCTTTATATACAACGTGTATTTATTATGGATAAGGTGGAGCAATTCATGCCCTCTTACCTACGTTTTGTTCGGGGTGTAGTCGATACTACCGCATTGCCCCTGAATATTTCGCGTGAAATTTTACAAGACAACCCTGTCATGACCAAACTGCGTAGTGCATTAGTCAAGCGTGTATTAGATATGCTAGATAAACTTGCCAAAGACGAACCTGAAAAGTACTCCACTTTTTGGAGCCAGTTTGGGAATGCTCTTAAAGAGGGCCCAGCAGAAGATTATACTAACCGGCTGCGTATCGCAAAATTGCTGCGGTTTTCTTCTACTAAAACAGATTCCCCGCTGCAAACAGTTTCATTTGAAGAGTATATTGGCCGCATGAAGCCTGAACAAAAGAAAATTTATTATATGACGGCAGAAACATTTAATGCAGCAAAAGCCAGCCCCCATCTGGAAATTTTCCGTAAAAATAATGTAGAAGTATTATTACTATCAGATCGTATTGATGAATGGCTGGTAAGCCATTTAACGGAATTTGAAGGCAAGCCATTACAATCTGTGGCAAAAGGGGATATTAATCTCGATGAAATCAGCGGTGAGGAAAGTGCTGCGCTCAAAGAAGAACATAAAAAACAAGAAGAGCAATTTAAAGAAGAGTTTGGTACGCTTATTCAGCGTGTTAAGGAGATATTAGGCGAACAAGTGAAAGAAGTGCGTATTTCACATCGTTTAACCACTTCGCCTTCTTGTTTGGTCGCAGATGACCATGATATGGGCATGCAATTGCAGCGATTATTAAAAGCAGCGGGCCAAGAGGTGGCGGACATTAAGCCTGTTTTTGAATTAAATCCAGAGCATCCTTTAGTGCGTTTCTTACGAGATGAAAAAGATGATCAGCGGTTTACAGAATGGACGCAAATCCTTTTTGATCAAGCCTTATTAGCCGAAGGAGGGCAATTAAAGGAGCCAGCTGCCTTTGTGCAAAGGATGAATAAATTACTGATGGAGAAAGTATGTTAATTGGGGTACCCAAGGAAATAAAAAACAAGGAATTTCGGGTGGGTTTGGTGCCGGCTAGTGTGAGGGAGTTAATTACTCACGGCCATCAAGTGCTTGTGCAGCGAGATGCGGGAAAGGCGATTGGTTTTTTTAATGAAGCTTATGAGCAAGCGGGGGCTCGGGTGATAGATACCCCCGCGGAAATTTTTGCTAAAGCGGATATGATTGTAAAAGTCAAAGAACCGCAGCAAGAAGAGTGCCGCTTATTACGTGAAGATCAAATCCTCTTTGCCTATTTACACTTAGCGCCGGATCCACAGCAAGCTCACTTGTTGCAAGAATCCGGCTGCATTGCTGTGGCCTATGAAACAGTAACGAATAAACAAGGTGGATTGCCCTTATTGGCGCCGAGCAGTGAAGTAGCGGGCCGCATGTCTGTTCAAGCAGGTGCGCATTGTTTGGAAATAACGCATCAAGGCAGCGGTATTTTATTAGGAGGGGTCACCGGGGTGGCTCCTGCAAAAGTGGTAGTATTAGGCGGAGGTGTATTAGGTACCTATGCAGTGCGTATGGCGCTCGGTATGGGTGCGCAAGTAACTGTGATAGAGCGCTCACTTCCGCGCTTATATCAACTTGATTTGCAATTTGGGTCTAGCATAGCTACCATTTATTCTACTCTTGATTCTATTGAGGACTATGTGACGAATGCAGATCTTGTCATTGGAGCAGTACTCGTTCCGGGTGGTGCCGCACCGCATTTAGTAACGAAAGAAACGCTTAAAAAAATGCGTAAAGGTTCCGTCATCGTTGATCCTTCTATAGACCAAGGAGGTTGTTTTGAAACCAGCCGCCCTACCACGCATGATCAACCCACTTATGTGGTAGATGGCATTGTTCATTATTGTGTGACTAATATGCCGAGTGCAGTGCCGCGCACCTCCACTTTAGCTTTGAATAATGCAACTTTGCCATTTGTATTATCCTTGGCAAATCATGGCTATGAGCAAGCGTTGCAACGAGATCCGCATTTTTTAAATGGGTTGAATATTTTTAAAGGCAAGATTACTTGTAAGGCGGTGGCTGACGCATTGCAGCAACCCTACATTCCAGCCGCAGAGGCATTATAAAGTGGATAAACATAAGGAAAGAATGTTAAATTGTTTCGGGAATGCGACAAAAAGAAAAAAAGCGATACCTATTATTTTTGTGGCCAAGGATTACTTTGGGTCATGGCTTAAGAAGCAAACTCCTTTTATTCAAAATTGGCTGACTACCACCCAATTCCCTGAGGAAATAGGGCGAGTCAGGTTAGTGCCCAATTCATCGGGCCAATTAGAAAAGGTGATTTGCCTCGTTTCTACCTTAAAAGATTTTTGGGCTGCAGGTGCTTTGCCTTTGAGTTTACCCGCAGGCAGTTATGTTTTTGAGATGTCTAGTAGTGATCAACTAGATAAAAATTTTGGTTCTAGTGAAGCCTATTTAAATTTTGCTATTGCTTGGGGCTTAGGTGCCTATCAATTCGCACGCTATAAAAAATCTATTCGCTTGCCCGCACAATTAATTCTTTCTCAAAGTGTTGATCGACAATTTATTTATAATACGGTTGAATCGATTTATTTAGTGCGTACGCTTATCAATATGCCCACCGAGGATATGGGTCCCTCAGAATTAGCAGCAGCCACAGCGCATTTAGCTAAACAATATAAAGCGCAATTTAAACAACTGGTAGGGGAGCAATTATTAAAAAATAATTTTGCGGCTATTTATACAGTAGGAAGAGCTAGTGATGATGTGCCCCGCTTATTGGAGATGCGCTGGGGAAATAAGAAAAATCCCAAAATTACTTTAGTAGGTAAAGGGGTTTGCTTTGATACCGGAGGTCTTGATATCAAGACTGCTTCTGGAATGCAGCTGATGAAAAAAGATATGGGAGGTGCAGCCCATGTACTGGGTTTGGCACGGATGATCATGCAAGCCAAGCTTCCGGTTTATTTACGAGTGCTCATTCCCGCGGTAGAAAACTCAGTAGGAGGAAATGCCTATAGGCCTGGGGATATTATTAAAAGCCATCAAGGAATGACAATTGAAATAGGAAATACGGATGCCGAAGGCAGAGTGGTGCTAGCAGACGCGCTAAGTGCTGCAGTCAGTGAGGAACCCGATTTGCTGATTGATATGGCGACATTGACGGGGGCGGCGCGGGTTGCTTTAGGCACTGAGTTACCGGCGGTATTCTCTAATCAAGATAAATTGGTAAAAGAAGTGATCTCCTATGCTAATCAATTGCAAGATCCTATCTGGCATTTACCTTTATTTGGGCTTTATCGCGATTCTCTTAATAGTGCCATTGCAGATATTAATAATAATTCAGCTGATCCGTACGGGGGTGCAATTACAGCAGGATTATTTTTAAAGGAATTTGTGCCCGATACTATTCCTTGGCTGCACTTTGATTTAATGGCATGGAATACTAAAGCCCGGCCCGGTCGTCCTCAAGGCGGAGAAGCGATGGCATTGCGCGCTTTGTTTGGTTATTTGAGGAGCTGTTATGGAAATAGAGTATGATTTATTTTGAAAATTTATTAAATAACTCTTGCAGCTTATTTCTAACTAGGGGCGCTTCGGTAGCTAGAACATGTGCGGCATGCGCATTCGTATAATTTCTTAGTGCTTTGCCGTACCGCATCAAACTAGAATGATTTTTCATAAATAAGCAAAGAGATATTGATAGCCCTAGTATAAATTTTTCAGTATTAGCCTGACTCCCTTCAGGCATGTGTGTTTGTGGTTGTTCTACTTTTTTGATAAAGTCCGTTATCCATGTTACTCTGCGTAACGGGCGTAAAGCCCTCAGGAATTCTTTTTTAGGGTCCACCGGAGCTGTTAGTTTGTTTTGCCTATGAGTTGCCATATGTCTATCTCCTTATCATTTACTTTAAGTATAGCAATCGTTATTGAGAATAGTTTTCCATGAGTAAATTTATTTCATCTCGGTTAAGCTGGGCTTGTAGGCGAGGCATGCTTGAGCTTGACTTGTTATTGGGCAATTTCCTACACGAAGCCTTTGAAACTTTATCTCCTTATGACCAAAAATTATTTATTGAATTGTTGGAAATGAATGATCAAGATTTGTTTTTATGGCTAACGGGGAAAGAAGTTAATAATAATCACTATCTTAATGGAATTATAAAGAAAATACGTTATCATGCAGAACATCGACATTCAATTAAAACCTTCTAACTTATTGATTACTTTAATAAGCCTCATTTTTCTAGGAAGTAGCTTGATTATTTTAAGCTTACCCCTGTGTAGTTGGGTTAAAAGTGGCTTAATGATAGGGACTTTAGCTTATGGGGCCTGGGTTTTTTGGTTTGTTGTATTTATGAAGAGCTCTCATTCTATCCGAGGGTTGCAATTACTAGCAGAGGGGTCATGTAAATTAGTTTATCCATTTCATACTATTTCCGCAGAAATACAGGGCGATAGCACGGTAACAACGGGGTTATGTGTATTGCGTTTTAGTGTTTCAGGGAAACGCTGGAAGCGCTCTTGTGTGATTTTTAATGATTCCCTGGATCGAGAAAGATATAGACAGCTATTAGTGTGGCTCGCAATGAGAGTTAAAATGCGTTAAGATTCCCCGTTTTATCGATGATACCTAAGCGCACTTATGCAGCATATCCGTAATTTTTCTATCATTGCTCATATTGACCATGGGAAATCAACCTTGGCTGATCGAGTCATCCAACTTTGTGGTGGCTTACAGGCGCGAGAAATGGCGGACCAAGTGCTCGATTCGATGGATTTAGAGCGCGAGCGCGGTATTACAATTAAAGCGCACAGTGTCACCTTGAATTATAAAGCGCGCAATGGTCAATTGTATCAACTCAATTTTATTGATACTCCCGGACATGTGGATTTTTCTTATGAAGTTTCTCGCTCCCTTGCGGCATGTGAAGGTGCATTGCTTGTGGTGGATGCAGGACAGGGGGTAGAGGCGCAAACAGTGGCTGTGTGTTATACGGCATTAGAGCAAGGCTTAATTGTTATCCCTGTACTGAATAAAATTGATTTACCGCAATCTGATCCCGAGCGGGTGATCCATGAAATCGAAGAAATTATTGGCTTAGAAGCTAAAGGGGCATTGCGTGTTAGTGCAAAACAAGGGATGGGCATCGAAGACATGTTGGAAAAAATTATTTCTGATGTGCCGCCGCCAGTTGGCGACCCTAATGCGCCCTTGCAAGCACTGATTATTGATTCGTGGTTTGATAGCTATCTAGGCGTTGTGTCTCTTGTCCGTGTAAAAAATGGTACGCTGAAAGTAGGCGAAAAAATGCAACTCATGTCCATAGGCAGAAATCATGAAGTGATGGGGATTGGTATTTTCACTCCTAAGCGTGAGCCCACAGGTATCCTACGTGCTGGGGAGGTGGGGTATGTGGTAGGAGGCATTAAAGAAATTGATGGCGCGCCAGTGGGGGATACTATCACTCATGCAATTAAAGGAGCAGCAGAACCCTTGCCGGGATTTAAACAATTAAAACCCCAAGTTTATGCAGGGTTGTTTCCGGTAAGCTCAGATGATTTTATTGCTTTTCGTGAAGCACTTGCGAAGTTGCGTTTGAATGATGCTGCTTTGTTTTATGAGCCGGAATCCTCAGAAGCCTTAGGGTTTGGTTTTCGCTGTGGATTTTTGGGTATGTTACATATGGAAATTGTTCAAGAACGTCTGGAGCGTGAATATAACCTCAATTTGATTACTACAGCGCCTACAGTCGTGTATGAATTGCTTACGACTAAAGGAGAAATTCTCACTATAGATAATCCCGCAAAGCTACCCCTTCCTAATCTCATTGCTGAAATACGGGAACCCATAGTCAAAGCAACTATTCTGGTACCTCAGCAATATTTAGGAAATGTAATGACGTTATGCATAGAGAAACGGGGAATACAAAAAAACATGTTGTATTTGGGTAATCAAGTATCATTGACTTATGAAATACCGATGAATGAAGTAGTCCTCGATTTTTTTGATCGTCTCAAATCCGTCAGTCGCGGTTATGCATCGTTAGATTATAGTTTTTCTTATTTTCAAGCAGCTGATCTAGTAAAATTAGATTTACTCATTAATGGCGATACGCTGGATGCTCTTGCTTTTATTGTGCATCGTGATCAGGCACAGTCCAAAGGGCGGCAGTTGGCAGAAAAAATGCAGGAATTAGTGCCCCGCCAACTGTACGATGTGGCTATTCAAGCAGCGATTGGCGCACATATTATTGCCCGGACAACCGTTAAAGCGTTGCGGAAAAATGTGACAGCCAAATGCTACGGTGGAGATGTATCACGGAAGCGTAAATTATTGGAAAAGCAGAAAGAAGGAAAAAAACGCATGAAACAAGTGGGGAATGTGGAAATTCCTCAAGAAGCGTTTTTAGCAATTTTGAAGGTGGATAAAAAGTAGGGAAGTGGTAAGGGCAGGATAGAGGTGCTACTTGTGAGCCGCAGGAGCATTAGATTGTTTCAAGTAAGTGATCCTTCATTTTGTTCAGGATGACAAATTAGTAAGGATAACACAGGGTATTCTTTAGGATTTTATAAGAGCGAGTAAAAAGATGAATTTTAATTTTGAATTAATTTTATTTTATGGGGTTATCATCAGTGGTATTATTTATTTGGCAGATGTTCTCTTTCTAGAAAAAAAACGGCAACAGGCACATGTAAAAAAAATGCCGCTCATCGTCGATTACGCTCGTTCGTTTTTCCCTGTCTTACTCCTTGTTTTTTTGTTGCGTTCATTTTTATATGAACCTTTCCGCATTCCATCTGGTTCATTAAAGCCTACGTTAAATATAGGTGATTTTATTCTTGTTAATAAATTTAATTATGGCATACGGTTACCTGTGATCCACAAAAAACTTTATGCGCTGGCGGAACCTCAACGTGGTGATATTATTGTGTTTCGTTGGCCCCCCAATCCATCCATTGATTTTATTAAGCGTGTCATAGGTGTTCCAGGCGATCATATTAGTTACTTAAATAAGACCCTTTATATTAATGGAAAAAAAGCATCGCAACAATTTGTGAAAAATACTACGGATCAGGATGAGAGTGGCATGACCGTGGACGTAGTAGAAAAAAAGGAGAATTTATTGGGCTTAACGCATGCTATTTATCAAGTACGAGAGCATCCTAATGATGAGGTCAAAGATGTAGTTGTCCCTCCAGGTATGTATTTTGTTATGGGAGATAATCGAGATAATAGTGCAGATAGCCGTTATTGGGGGTTTGTACCGGAACAAAATATTGTGGGCAAAGCCATGTTGGTGTGGATGAGTTGGGATGGAATAAAATATAATGTACGATGGAATAGAATTGGGAAATTCATTATATGAGTGATGAGCTATGCCGTCATATAGGCCATCAATTTTCAAATGCCACATTGCTAAAGATAGCGTTGACGCATCGCAGTAGCCATGAAATTAATAATGAAAGACTCGAATTTTTAGGTGATTCTATCGTTAATTTTGTCATTGCGGAGGCATTATATAATCAATTTCCCAAAGCTCAAGAAGGGGATTTGAGTCGTTGGCGTGCTAGTTTAATTAACCGGGATACTTTAGGAAATTTAGCGCGTGAATTTAAAATAGGTCGTTTTATACATTTGGGTCATGGCGAATTAAAAAGTGGCGGCAATGAACGTCTCTCTATTTTATCTTGCACCATGGAAGCCTTAATAGGAGCAATTTATTTAGATGCCGGATTTACTGTAGTTCGAGAGTGTATATTAAGATGGTATGAACCTTTGTTGCATAGTTTAACAAAAGCATCTACTTATAAAGATCCTAAAACACAATTGCAAGAATATATGCAAAGCCAGCATAAATCATTACCTTTATATACAGTAGTATCTGTAGAAGGTGAATCTCATCACCAATTATTTGTAGTAAGTTGTAGCTTGCCTATGTTAGAAAAAGAGACATTGGGAAAGGGTTCAAGCCGCCGACGTGCAGAACAAGCTGCAGCTGAATTGATGTTGGGAATGATAAAAAAATGAAACCAATTGAAAAATGTGGTTATGTAGCGATTATTGGACGTCCGAATGTTGGAAAGTCGACATTATTAAATGATATTATAGGAGAAAAAATAAGTATTATTTCTCCTAAGCCCCAGACCACACGTTGTCAAATTTTAGGTATTAAAACCGTAAAAAACGTGCAAGCTATCTATATTGATACCCCTGGGTTGCACTCGGCAGAAGCACGCGCTATGAATCGCTATATGAATCGCTTAGCAAATTCTGTGATCGTGGATGCAGATGTTATTATTTTTATGGTTGAAGCGCTGCGCTGGTATGAAGAGGATGAGGGTGTATTGGAAAAACTTGAAAAAACAACCGCGCCTGTTATTTTAGCTATTAATAAAATGGATTTGCTTAAGGATAAGAATCTTTTACTTCCTTTCATTGATCGATTAAAAGATAAATTTTTATTTACACAAATTGTACCCTTGTCGGTAAAAAAAAGGAAGAATATAGAGGCATTGGAGAAAATAATAAATCAGCTTCTACCGGAAAAACCGCATTTTTTCCTGGAGCAGCAAATAACAGATAAAGATGAGCATTTTCAAATAGCTGAACTGATTCGCGAAAAAGTGATTCAAATGACTGCGCAAGAAGTTCCTTATTGCACCACTGTGATTATAGATTCTTTAAAATGGAAAAATAATCTTCTAAACATTAATGCTGTTATTTGGGTAGAGCGAGAGGGGCAAAAGCCAATTATCATAGGGAAAAATGGCGAGAAGTTAAAAAAAATTGGGACATTGGCAAGAAAAGATATTGAAAAATTATTTGGCACAAAAGTTTTTTTGCGGCTATGGGTTAAAGTAAAAAGTAATTGGACGAATAATGATAAATTATTACAGGGGTTGGGATTTGAATAAGATCACCTTGCAGCCTGCGTTTATTTTACATCGCCGTGCTTATCGCGAAACTAGCTTATTATTAGATCTATTTACCGAATCTTATGGTCGTATTTCTCTCATTGCGCGTGGTGTACGAGGTCATCGTTCAAGATTACGCTCTTTATTACAACCTTTTGTGCCCTTATTAATCTCTTGGCAAGGCAAATCGGAATTAATGTTGCTCAATGCCGCGGAAAACAATGGAGCACCTTTTCAGCTTCGGGGTGATTGTCTGCTGAGTGGGTTTTATTTGAATGAGCTCCTGATGCGTGTATTACCCAAACAGGATCCTCATCCCCCGCTTTATACTATTTATCATGATACCCTGTTAGAATTGCAATCAGGTATGCTGCAGCAACACACTCTGCGGTTATTTGAAAAAAAGCTTTTAGCAGAGCTAGGCTATGGCTTACAGTTACAATATGATTTCTCGACAGGCGAGAAAGTAGTAGCAGAACAATTTTATCTATTTTATCCTGAGCAAGGGTTTAAGCGTTCTGCATCTTATGCAGGAGAGAAGATGCAATTTAAGGGAAAAAGTTTATTGGCTTTGGCCGAGGAAGAATTTCCTGATGAAGAATGTAGGCGTGATGCAAAACGTTTAATGCGTATTGCTCTCGCATCTTTGCTAGGCTTAAGCTTTTTACATAGTCGCAAGTTATTTACAGAGGTGCAATGATGAAACATCAGTCTATTTTACTTGGTGTTAATATTGATCATGTGGCCACATTGCGTCAAATGCGTCATATGAGTTATCCAGACCCTGTAGAGGCAGCAAGTGCTGCGGAAAAAAGCGGAGCGGATGGAATTACCGTACATTTGCGCGAAGACCGCCGCCATATTCAAGAATATGATGTAGAACGAATTCAAAAAATCATCTCAACGAGGCTGAATTTAGAAATGGCAGTAGTTGAACCGATGTTAAAGTTTGCCGAAAAAATATGTCCAGTCCATTGTTGTTTTGTACCGGAAAAACGTGAGGAATTAACCACTGAAGGTGGGTTAGATGTGATTTCTGAGGAAGGGCGTATACGTGATGCTTGTCAACGTTTAATGGCGAAGGGTTTGCATGTCTCTTTATTCGTTGATCCTGATCTCAGGCAAATTGAAGCAGCCTTGCGGTGCAACGCTTCCATTATTGAAATTCATACGGGATCTTATGCCGAAGCAAAAACCACTAAAGAGAGGGATGAAGAATTACAGCGTATCATGAAAGCTGCACAATTTGCTAAACAAGCCGGTTTAATGGTAAATGCCGGGCATGGTTTAAATTATCAAAATGTACAAAGCATTGCTCGTATTCCAGAAATAAATGAATTAAATATTGGTCATGGCATTATTGCACGCGCTGTTTTTATTGGCCTAGAAAATGCTGTTCGAGAAATGAAGCATTTAATGGTGGAAGCACGCGCATGATTCGCACACGGTTTTCTCCGAGTCCTACAGGCTTGATCCATCTAGGGAATGCCCGCGCCGCTCTTTTTAGTGCTTTGTTTGCGATAAAAAATCAAGGCGTTTTTATTTTAAGAATAGAGGATACCGATCAATCGCGGTCGGAGCATCAATTTACGGATTTATTGCAAGACGATTTGAAATGGTTGGGCGTGCATTGGCAGGAAGGCCCTCAAGTTGAAGGCCCTCAGGGCCCTTATTGGCAATCTAAACGACATGAAATTTATAGTCATTATTATCGGCAGCTGGAAGAAACAGGCCATGCCTATTCTTGTTTCTGTACTGATCAAGAGCTCGCCCTTAATCGCAAAATTCAATTGTCCCGCGGCCAAGCGCCCCGTTATGCTGGGACTTGTCGAGGGCTGAGCAAAGAAGAAGTTGCTAAGCGTATAGCGGAAGGGCGTATGCCTGCACTGCGTTTTCAGGTCCCGCCTCATACCCCTATTCAGTTTGTCGATCTCGTAAAAGGGCCGCAGCATTTTAATAGCGATGATATTGGCGATTTTATTATTCGCCGTGCGGATGGAAGTTCCTCTTTTATGTTTTGCAATGCTATTGATGATTCTCTCATGGGGGTGACCCACGTATTACGGGGTGAAGATCATTTAGCTAACACACCCCGTCAGTTGATGATTTTAGAATCATTACATATGCGTGCTGCACAATATGGCCATTTATCCTTGATTACCGGAGAGGATGGTGCGCCATTATCAAAGCGTCATGGTAGTTTTAGCTTGCATGATTTACGTGAAAAAGGGTATTTACCCCGAGCTATGCTCAATTATCTAGCGCGTTTAAGTCATGCCTATGATGAGCAAAAACTCCTGAATCTCCCCGAATTAGCGACCCATTTTCATTTGGAAAAGCTAAGTCGTGCTTCGGCGCGATTTGATTTACATCAATTGATGCACTGGCAAAAAGAAGCTGTGCTGGCGTTAACACCAGCAGAAGTTTGGGAGTGGGTAGGTAAAGATTTTCAAGAGACTATTCCAAAAGATAAGCAGAGCTTATTTATAAAACTCTTACAAGAAAATATTCTTTTTCCTGAGGAAGCCAGGAAATGGAAGGCTATTTTATTTCAACAGGAGTTAAAGTGGACGGAAGAGCAACGCCTTGTTTTGCAAACTCGAGGAGAAGCGTTTTTTGTTGCCGCACAAAAAGCGGTGCAGCGGTATGGTACAGATTTAAAATCTGTTTTGGATGAATTAAAAGCGCAGTTTAATATAGCTGGAAAGAATTTATTTATGCCTATCCGGATTGCACTTACTGCGCAGGATCATGGGCCAGAGCTATTGCATATTGTGACCCTGCTCGGTACGGCGGAAGTATTAGTACGCTTTGAAAAAGCGAAAGCAATCAGAGAAAAAGAATGTTAAAAATATATAATAGCATGACCCAAAAAAAGGAATTTTTTCAGCCTTTGCACCCAGGTAAAATTAATATTTATGTCTGTGGCCCTACTGTTTACGATTTTTGTCATATCGGCAACGGTCGTACTTATGCTGTATTTGATGTGATTATTCGCTATTTACGTTGGCGCGGCTATGAAGTGACTTATGTACGCAACATCACCGATATTGACGATAAAATTATTAAGCGAGCTAATGACAACAAAGAAGCTTTCTCTACCGTGGTTGAACGATTTACAGCAGCCATGCATGAAGATTTTAGTAAATTAGGTTTATTATCGCCTGATCATGAACCCCGTGTAACCGATTATCTTCCATCCATTATTCGTTTGATTGAGAAATTAATTAATAATAATTATGCGTATGTGGCGAATAATGGAGATGTTTATTATGACGTACGTCAATTTAAAAATTATGGTTGTCTTTCTCATCATTTGATTGATCAATTGGAAAGCGGTGCACGCGTAGAAATCAGTGATATTAAGCGTGATCCTCTGGATTTTGTATTATGGAAAATAGCTAAGCCAGGAGAGCCTACGTGGGCCTCTCCTTGGGGAGCCGGTCGTCCAGGTTGGCATATTGAGTGTTCCGCCATGTCAATGGATTTATTGGGTGAGCGATTTGATTTACATGGTGGAGGAAAAGATTTAATTTTTCCTCATCATGAGAATGAAATTGCGCAATCCGAAGCAGCGACTCAGGAAAAATTTGTAAATATCTGGATGCATGCAGGCTATTTGCAAATTGAGAAAGAGAAAATGTCGAAATCGCTTGGGAATTTTTTTACCATAAGAGATTTATTACAAAATAATAAACCCGAAGTATTACGTTATTTTATGATTAGCAGCCATTATCGTAGCCCTGTAAATTACTCTAATCAAGCCCTCCTACAGGCCCATAAGGCACTTGAAAGGTTTTATAATGCCTTACGTGGGTTGCCAGCGGCAGAAGCACCTTTTGAAAGCGATTTTGAAAAGAGATTTATTGCAGCAATGGATGATGATTTTAATACCCCGGTGGCCTTTGCATTATTATTTGAATTAACCCATGAAATACAGCGTTTACGGGATAAAGAAATAGCATTAGCCGCTCAGTACGGTGCTTTATTGAGATTACTGGGCAGTGTATTCGGTATTTTACAGGATGATCCCGATTGTTTTCTGCAGAGTCGGGAAGATACGTTTGTTATTGAAACGTTGATTTCTGCGCGTAACCAAGCACGTGTCGATAAAAACTGGGCTGAAGCAGATCGTATTCGTGCTCAATTAGCTGCGATGTCCATTGAAGTAGAAGATACGGTTTCTGGAACAAAGTGGAAGCAATCTTAATTTTTAGATAAGGATTACGATAAAAGTCTTTACGCTGTACTTTTTTTTTAATATAGTTAAAACGATTTTTTATATGATATAAAAGTATAAATTTTTTTAACAGGAGCAATACAATGAGAAATACATTAATAATAGGTTTAGGACTAGCGATTTCTTTAGGCTCAGCCGCTTTTGCAGATGAACTTATTACTCTCAATCCAATAGATATTACTACAGGCGAAATTGGGTATCTTAAATTACTTAACAATGATGGTAGGGCGCTTTCTAAAAAGATCACTTATCAACTAGATTGTGATCTTGTAGCTGATGGAGATAAGATGTCATTTGAGTTAAAGCAATACTATAATAATTGCGGACAAATCAATCTCACCTATAAGAATACCTCTAGAGGAGGCCAAGATGGATTTTTAAATGGGATTTTCTATACTAAGGAAGCCCATCTTACTATTCATCATGTGGTTTATAATGGATATACGACTATCGGTCCTGCTGATTCTATTTCCATTGAAAATAAAGGCAACAATGATAGCTATGGTACATTACATGTTAAAAATTGCCAGCTCACTGTTGAGGCGGCGTCATCATAAATATAGAGGTAGGGCTTGCTGTAATTTTTGAGGTAAATAGCAAGCCCCCTAAGCGTGGAGTTTTTTTAGAACTCTATCATTGTGAGTAGTGAGGAGAAATCATCTTGAAAAAGATTGTCCTGAATATTGGATGTACATTATGTTTATTGGGTACGATGACAGGGGTCAAAGCAGAGATGCCACTTCCTGTAGGTTGGTATCTGGAGGGGAATATAGGTTTTTCTAAAGCTACCAGTAAATCTTATCCCGGGGTTTCTTCAGTGAAAAATACCGGCAAAGGGTGGGGCCTTAATGTAGGTTATAAATTTACGCCTTATTTGGGTTTAGAGGCTGGATTCGCTCGATATGCTCCTACACGCTTAAATTCTCCCATACAAACAGTGGCCCGAGATAGCCACACATCTTATGATATTGCTGGTAAGGGTATATTACCTGTCGCTTGTTCTGGCCTTGAATTGTTCGCTAAGCTAGGCGTAGCAAGAATTAATTCTCAAATAGGTGTAATTGATTCGAGTGGCGCATCTGCGTATGGTTTAGCTTTCAATACTTCGGCACAATCTTCCACGGGATTGTATGCAGGTGTTGGCGCAGACTATTCTTTTACTCCTAGTATGGCTGCCAATGTTCAATGGAGCGTAGCTAAAGGCAATAGTAAGACAGGGAACTTGCAGTTATTGTCAGTAGGCCTTTCTTATATTATTGATCCTAATTTTACCTAGGAACATGATCATAGACATAGGTAAAACCGTCAGGATTGTAAAAAATTATTTACTCGATTTGCAGAATCGTCTTTGTCTTTTTTTAGAAAACGAAGATGGCGAATCTAAATTTATAGAAGATAAATGGGAATATAAAGAAAAAGGTGGTGGGTTAACGCGTATCCTGACAGAGGGAGCTGTTATTGAAAAAGCCGGTGTTAATTTTTCCCACATCTCTGGAAAGCAGCTTCCTCCTGCAGCTACATTAAGTCGTCCAGAATACGAGGAACATTCTTTTCAGGCGATGGGTGTTTCCTTAGTTATCCATCCGCTTAACCCCTATGTACCTACTTCGCATATGAATGTGAGATGGGTGGTAGTAGAAAAAACAGATGGCTCTGTGCATTGGTGGTTTGGGGGCGGCTTGGATTTAACGCCTTATTATGGTTTTGAGGAAGATTGTAAACATTGGCACGCTGTCGCGAAAAAGATGTGTGCACCCTTTGGAGTGGATATTTATCCCCGATTTAAAAAATGGTGTGATGATTATTTTTATTTACGCCATCGTAGAGAGCCCCGTGGTATCGGTGGGTTATTTTACGACGATTTAAATGAATGGGGTTTTGAGCCTTCTTTTGCTTTTATGCAGTCGGTTGGCGATCATTTTATTGAGGCTTATCAACCTATTCTGGCACGCCGTAAGCACAGGCCTTTTGGAGAACGCGAAAAAGACTTTCAATATTATCGTCGCGGTCGTTATGTAGAATATAATTTGCTCTATGATCGGGGTACTTTATTTGGGTTACAGTCTGATGGTCGTGCAGAATCTATACTGATGTCCTTGCCTCCTCGGGTAGCTTGGAAGTACAATTGGCAGCCAGAACCGGGTAGCCAGGAAGAGGCATTATATAAACGGTTTTTAGTACCTCGCGAGTGGTAAGGCTATTAAATAAAAGAGTAGGGGAAATATCAATAAGTTCGAAAATAGTGGTAGCATAACCTGCTATTTAGTATTAAATTAAACCTGTAAATTTTATATCAATTAGGAGAAAGTGAATGAAAGTTAAAATGTTAGGCGCTGTGGTGGTTTCTCTTTTGTTAACGGTATCGTTTACTTCTGCGGCCCCAGTATCATCGAATTCGCAACTTATTGCTGATGATTCCATCAACACTCCAACCTCGGATGCTACTGCGAATCCTGGTGTAATGGACAATAATTCCACCAACCCTATGGCAGCACCAAGCGATCCCACGAATGGTGCAGCTTCTATGAATGGCACGGGAGATTCTAGCCCGGCGGGCAGCGATGAAGAGAGTCAAGATCAAGCTACGGGTGATAATGATTATTAATAAGTTTGTTATACGGTATCATCCTGCGCGTAGCGAAGGATCATTATTCAATTCATTGATTGAAAGGTTAATGCGAGCATAATAGCGAAGAATTACTGCATTTATTTGTAGTCGATCCTTCGCTTGCGTTCCAGATGATAGAGAAGGGCTTCAAGGAGGAAATAGGATTGAGGATACGCACGTTTCCGGTGATTCTTTGTTCGTAAAAATTTATCCTCCTTGCCCGCAACATTTTTTAAATTTTTTTTCACTCCCACAAGGACATGGATCGTTGCGTCTCGCTTTGGGCGTAGAATGAATAGGGGTGTTGGCACTAGGATGTTTGCCATCTACATAGTACCATTTTCCATCTTTACGATGGAATTCACTCAATTCTTGCAGTTGTTCAGTAGTGCCCTTTTTGGTATATTTTGCAATAAATTCTACAAACCCGTTATTATCTTGCATGCCTGTGCGCAGCACTTCAAGCCCAAGCCATTGGATGTGTCGAGCCCAGTTTTCAGTTTCCCGAGGGTTAAAATTTTTAGCCGCAGCGCCCCGCATGGTGCGCCCAATATAATCAATATGCAGTAAGGTATAAGCAGTATAGCGTGAACGCATGAGCTGCTCTGGTGTGGCAGGTAGCGCTTTTCCCTCAATAAATAAACCGCAACATTCGCTGTAAGATTTACCAGACCCACAAGGACAGGCTTCCATAAACATACCGCCAGAATTAAAATCAATGTTATCATCACCATACAGCATTTAGCGCAGTAGGTAAATGATAAAATGACTAATAGAACGCCCTTAGATTATTATAAGGAGCAATGTAAAGCAGGCACGATTATAGAGGATCCCCAGCAATTAGCGGCTTTGCAAAGTTTTCAACGCGTGTACCAGGACCTCATTGTCGAATATAAAAAACGTTCTGCTTTGACTGCTTTTTTTCGCCCCCCACGACATCCTAAAGGACTCTACATTTGGGGCGGAGTAGGGATAGGCAAAACTTTTTTAATGGATTGTTTTTTTCATTCTTTACCATTTAAGCAAAAAATGCGTATGCATTTTCACCAATTTATGCAGCGTATCCATCAGGCTTTGACTCAGCATCAAGGCGAATCTAATCCATTGGATGTGATTGCCTCAGAACTAGCGAAAGAAACTTATCTCCTTTGTTTTGATGAATTCTATGTATCCGATATTGCTGATGCGATGATATTAGGCGGGTTATTAAAAGCCTTATTTGCTAGAGGAGTATGCTTTGTATGTACCTCTAATATCATGCCAGATGAATTATATAAATATGGATTACAACGCTTACAATTCTTATCTGCGATTGCGCTTATTAAAGAAAACGTGGAAGTGGTCAATATCCAGAGTACACGGGATTATCGTTTACGACATTTAAAGGAAGCAGGGATATTTTACACTCCCTTAGGGAAGACTGCTCAAGAAAATATGGAGAAAACATTTGCCTTCTTAGCTAAAGGCCAACCTTCATCTGAAGCACCTGTGATGATTAATGAACGACCCATTAACATTAAAAAACAAGCAGGTGAATTGATTTGGTTTGATTTTAAAGAAATTTGCAAGGTACCGCGTAGTCAAAAAGATTATTTAGTGATTGCAGAAAAATACCGTACTGTTTTCATAAGTGATATTCCTATTATTCCTCCCAATGAAAAAGATACTATTTGTTTATTCATTTGTTTGGTTGATGTCTTATACGATGCGCGAGTAAAATTAGTGATTTCAGCAGCTGAGCCAGTAGCAGAAATTTACAGCAAAGGTTTTATGATATTAGAATATACCCGCACCCATTCACGATTATTAGAAATGCAGTCACAAGATTATTTTACTGGAGAAGAAGGCAAGTAATGGATATTTTATTGTTATTATATTATTGCCCCCCCCATCTATCATTCAGCCGCAGAGGGTATACTGATCGACTTAAACGTAAAAATACCTCAAAAATTGGGTCTCTATGTTGTTTATTAGGGGGAGCCTCCACGATCTAATAATGGCATGTTCTTTAACGTAAATGCATGTACTGCATCGAGTGGAAAATTAAAATAAGGTAAGGAAGTCGTATTCATATAGCTATAATGATTTAAATTATTATTTGGATCGAGGTGAAGATCATGTTCCATCCTTTCTCGAGGAAAATAACTGATACAATTTTCATTAGCTTCACAAATTTTTAAATCATTAAATCCTTTTTCTACATTATCATAGATAGCAACGGTTCTTTCTGCAGAGCTTGAAACAGCACAAAACACATTTTTTTCGAAGGAGGATAGCTCTGGCAGGTGAAACGCAGCAATGAAAGGCGAGTAGTTAAACTGGGGGGTAATAAAGGCAGCCGCCGGTGGGACAGTAATATAACAACCGTTATCAGTTATTTTAGAGCCTAAAATATGGTAATTAAATCTCGCCATAAAATCTCCATTTTTACTTATTTTTATTTCTTTTTTTTCCCCTGGATTGATTGTATCTGGTTGGCTAACATAATAGGCTTTGCTCAATTGACTATAGCGATCTAATAAAGGAGAACCCGCAACTAATATTTCATCAGTATGGTTAGCTACCGTAATAGTTTCTATATCATTTGGCGGGGGGGTAAAAACAAGAGAATCGCTGGCCACTAAGGCAGGCTGGGATGTCCGTGGCTGAATGACGAAGGCTTGTTTTTGTTCTTGGTCTACCCAGAGTGGAATAGGTAAATCAATATGATAATCAGCCAATTTATCTAATAAGGTACTATCACCCGCAATAGAATAATTTTGAGTATCATCAATATTGCCATGCATGGATTTAAGGTGCACTGTGAAAGCCGTGTTTGAGTTTCTGTCCACGCTACACATTAAATAATCATCTAAATGTTCAGGGTCCTTTTTATAAGAAGCGATAACAAGGTTAAAATTAGATATATCAAAGAATTTTCCACTCAACCGCAGTTCCGTAATGAAGCAACCGTATTTAGAAGAGCGGCCAACGTAATTATACGTATATTGGCTCATACCATACCAATCATAACTCCAAGGGTAGCTAATGGTTGCGGTGCTGGATTGTTGAGGTAATAAAGTAGCAAGGGGTTTATTAAAGGCATAATCTGGATGGTAGTGACTAAAATGATCCGTATAAGGCTCTCTCGTTTGCTGAACAGCTTGAGTAGTTTCATTATTAAAAGTGATGCTCGCACTCACTTCTGCATAGGTTATTTCAGAAGCGCCCAGAAACAGAAAACCCCAAATAATACCAAGCCATTTAGACATGAAAAGTTACCTTATCTGTAAAAAACGCAGCCAGCCAGTATAACATCTGCTTGTTAGAAATTCAATCCGTCCTGCAAAACATCCACTTTTCCTGGTAGGAACTACGTAGCTTTTACGATTTTGGTAGATGTAAGAGTGGAGGCCAAGGTAGAATGCATCGCTTCTAACTATAAGGAAAATTAAAAAGGAAAACACATGGCATCACTAACTTTAAAAACTAAATTGGCTTTATTGACCACGGTGGTGCTATGGGCTTCCGCCTTTGTGGCAATTAGAGCAGGGTTGCAAGGGTATTCTCCTGGGGGGCTAGCTTTGCTGCGTTTTATGATTGCATCTATTGCTATTTATGGTATTTTTTATGGTTCCCGTAAAGAACGCCTGCCTATCCAACGCCGTGATTTATATCGAGTATTGTTTGCAGGGGCCATAGGGATTGGGTGTTATAATATCGCACTGAATTATGGAGAAATTTTAGTTCCGTCAGGGATGGCAAGTTTTATCGTGAGCCAAATGCCTGTAGTGACAACGCTCTTAGCCGTAGTATTTTTAGGTGAGAAGATTAATCGTTACGGTTTACTCGGGATGTTACTCAGCGCCATAGGGGTGGCTTTAATAGCGTTGAGTCATTACGTCGAGTTTAAATTTTATTTAAGCGTTTTCTATGTTATTTTTGCTTGTTTAGCGGGGGGAATTTACAATATTTTGCAAAAACCCTTATTACAAAGATACAAAGCTCTCCATTTAACAGCCTATGCTATTTGGGGAGGCACCATTATCCTTTTAGTTTTCTTACCCGATTTAATTCATGATTTGCAGCATACTACTTTCAAAGCAACAGCCACTGTAGTGTATCTCGCTCTTTTTCCGGGGGTGATTGGCTACTCCACATGGAATTATGCTTTAGGTAAAATTCCTGCTTCCCGGGCCGCGAGCTTTCTCTATTTCATGCCTCTTTTTGCCACGTTAATAGGTTGGTTTTGGTTAGGTGAAGTTCCGACTATGATGGCTTTTATCGGCGGATTGGTTGCTTTGGTAGGCGTATGGATAGTCAATCGATCTTATAAAAAATTAGTAAATATATCTACGTGATGCGAAGATGAAATTTCATCATCCTCGCCCCTACCTAAACATACTATACATAGTTAGGTTAAGATTCCCCATTAATCACTAAAAACACAGCACCTGGCCCACGTAGTACATTAAGTAACAATGAATGTTTTTTCGTATTCTCTATTACTTTATTGAGCTCAGCTATGCTGCTTACTTTTTTCTTATCGGCCGAAATAATAACGTCGCCCGGATGGAGATCCGATTGCCAAGCTTTGCTGTCTTCTTCAACAGAAACGACTAATACACCTTTGATATCTCCATGTTGTGGGTCAAATTGTGTAAAGTCTTTTAAGCCTACCCCATACAGGAGGGGATTCATTTGCATGCTCACTTCGCGGCTTTTTTTGGGATCCCAAATAGTTGAAGTCACACTCATTTCTTTTTTATCTCGCAAGAGATGAATAGTCGCATTAGAGCCTACTCGTAAGAAACTAATGTCATTTACGACATCGTTTGCATTTTTCACTTCTTCATTATTAATATGAGTAATGATGTCACCGACTTCTAACCCTGCTTTTGCAGCGGGAGAGTTAGGTAAAATAAGGGTGATAACGGCGCCTTTTGAGGTAGATAAATCAAAAGAGGTAGCTAAATCTGGCGTAATATCTTGTACACCTACACCCAAAGAGCCGCGTTTTACATTGCCAAATTCAAGAAGTTGTTGCATCACGCTTTTAGCCATATTGACAGGAATAGCTAAACCTATTCCTGTGCCACCCCGTTGCGGTGAAAGCACAATAGCCGTATTAATGCCAATAAGTTCTCCCTCCGTATTGATTAAAGCACCTCCGGAATTGCCAGGGTTAATAGCTGCGTCAGTTTGAATAAAATTTTCAAGTGACTCAATGCCTAGCGCGCTACGTTTGAGACCACTTATGATGCCAGAAGTGACGGTTTGCCCTATGCCAAAAGGATTGCCAATGGCGAAAACAGTATCGCCCACTTCTAAATTATTTGAATTCCCAAATACAATGCTTGTCAAATTTTTGGATTGAATTTGTAAAAGTGCAACATCGGAGGGATTATCTATACCTAACGATTTTGCAGTGTAATGTCTTCCATCACTTAAGGTTACAATGATTTGCTGGGCATCTCGTACAGCATGCGCATTAGTAAGAATATAACCTTTTTTAGCGTCCACAATGACACCTGAAGCCATAGAAGTGACTTTATCTGGTATCTCACCGCGCGGAGCGTTTGGAAGTTGGTTTTCTCTTTGCAATCGCAGGAAGGTATCAAAATCTAGTATCTTAATTTGAGCTTTAATGTTCACTACAGCGGGCGTGACTTTTTGCAACATGGCAGCTGAAGTGTTATTTTTAGCAGGTGCACTTGCAAAACAAGGTATCACTAGAAGCCAGCCGGTTAATAGCAATCCTAACAGGGTTCTTATCTGTATACTATGCATGAGAACGGTTCCTTATAGTGGGTAATCCATTGTATATATTAACCCTCTTATTGTCTAATAGAGGCGCTGTTGTCACTTATCCAAATGAGTGTGGCCATATTGCCTAGAATCTTACCATCACGTCGAAAAGAAAAGAAATCAGTTGGGTTGGAGTAGGTGCAATAATCCCCGCGGTAAATGGCAGTAATGCCCATTTTGCTTAATTCTATGCGAGCAATGGCATAGAGATCGAGCAGCCAGTGTCCATTTTTTCCTGAGGGAATAAAAGCACTTTCGGTGGCTGGGTCTTTTTCAATAAATTGTTGGCGTACCTCTTCACTTGTTTCATAACAAGGCTGAGTAATAGCTGGGCCGAGCCATGCCAATATATCCGAACTCGAAATATTAAGTGCGCGAACAGTTTTTGTAATGATCCCTTTAGCTAAACCTCGCCAACCAGCATGAATAGCAGCAACAGAGGTTCCTTGACGATGTGTCAACAAAACAGGTAAACAATCGGCTGTGCAAACAAGGCAAACTTGATTAGGTTGGTTGCTGAAAATTGCATCGGCTTCTTTGCCTTGATATTCAGGCAGGGCAGGAATAGCAATATCACTGTGTGTTTGATTAATTGGCAAAGGATATCCCGGAAGCTGTAGTAACTGCACTAAGCGGTCAGCGTCTATTTTTGTTTTTTCATCTCGGGGGCTCACACCACTGGTGCGCAACGTAGTATAGGCTTTAATATGAGGCGGCGCTGGCCAATTGGGCTGAATAAAGGTCGGCGTCATAGAAGTGACCTTGCATCTTTTTCTAATGTTTGAATTAATTCCAGCATATCTTCCGGTAAAGGCGCTTGGCACGTCAAGGGTTTTTGTGTAGCAGGATGTATTAAACCTAATTCATAGGCATGTAATGCTTGGCGTTTAAATTGACGTAAGGCTTGCACAAGTTCAGGAGTAGCCCCTCTAGGTAAATGTAATCGGCCACCATACAGGGGGTCGCCCAGTAGAGGGTGATGTACATGAGCCATATGCACGCGTATTTGGTGAGTGCGTCCTGTTTCAAGTTGTACTTTGATACGAGTATGGGCGCGATATCGTTCAATAACCCTATAATGGGTTAGAGCGGGCTTTCCCGTCTCAATCACCGCCATCGATTTGCGTTTAAGAGGATGACGACCTATAGGTTGATCAATGGAACCACCGCTGGTCAGCACGCCAAAAACAATAGCTTGATAAAGTCGCGTTATAGTACGGGCTTTCAATTGTTTGGTTAAATTCATCAATGCCGGATAAGTTTTAGCAATGATGAGTAAACCTGATGTATCTTTATCTAAACGATGTAAAATGCCCGCTCGAGGTAACTCTTGTAGGGTAGGCACGTGATGTAATACCGCATTGAGTAAAGTTTTATCTCGATGACCTGCAGCAGGGTGTACCACCATGCCTACAGGTTTATTAATAACTAATAAGGTGTCATCTTCATAAATAATATTTAAAGCAATTTCCTGGGCATCCCACGTGGGCTGGGGGCTGAGCATAGCGCAAACAGAAATAATTTCTCCCCCTATGACCGAATAACGTGCTTTGACTGGCTGGCCGTCGAGAGTAATTTCAGTATTTTTGAGCCAAGCTTGAATTTGAGTGCGGGAATAATCCGGCAGTAATTTTGCCAAGGCTTGGTCTAAACGCAGGCCCCCCAGGTGGTCGGGGATCGTGATTGTATGTTGAATTTTCATAAGTGCGTGGATAATGCCAAAAATTGAGGTACAATGCACGCCATTGTTTTATTGAAATATGGAATTTGATTAAATGAAATTCATGAAATATCTGGGTGGGGTTCTCATACTGTTAGCACTTGCTTTATTAAGTGCTTGTTCGTCGGTGACTGATCCTGCTGAAGTCTATAAAGATGAGACCGCGCAGCAAATTTTTCAACGCGGAGAAGCGGCGTTGCGGGATCATAACTATCAAGAAGCAATTAAGCGTTTTGAAGCGCTAGAAGTGCAATATCCGTTTGGGCACGATACGGAGATAGCACAGCTTCATCTTATCTACGCCTATTATATGACTAGTGATTATACTTTATCAGAAGCAGCCGCAGATCGTTTTATTCATGCACATGCTGCAAATTCGTATGTAGATTATGCTTATTTCATGAGAGGCCAGGCGAATTATTTCCAAAATTTAGGTGTGTTTGAACGATTATTTGCCGTTGATTTAGCGACGCGTGATTTAGTACAGATTAAGAAATCGTACGGGGATTTTGCGCAAGTCGTTAAATTATTTCCTCATAGCCGTTATGCACCCGCTGCTCATCAATATATGATTTACTTGCGGAATATTTTGGCAGACCATGAATTAGAAGTGGCAGAGTATTATTTTAATCTCAAAGCGTATGTTGCTGCTGCGAATAGAGCGAGTTTGGTAGTTCGTCATTACCAAGGTGCACCTGCCATCTTTCAGGCTTTAGTCATTATGGTGAAGTCGTACCGTGCATTGCATCTTCAACAGAATGAGGCCGAGGCACTGGCTGTATTGAAGTATAATTATCCGGGCTTGGCCGCCTTGTAAATCGTATCTACATAGTGTAATTTTTGATGCAGGAGCAAGGTCTGAGCTATGAAAATACGTACCCCCATTCATCCTGTTTCTTAGGATCTGTTGACAATTCGCTAGGCCGAAATGAAACGCTTTGATTTTTGAGCACCGAAGCGCAGTTGACATGCAAGTCAATGAGCATCGGAGCACAGAAAATCAAAGGGTTACAGCCGGCATAGTAGAATTGTCAACCGATACTAAAAAAAGAAAGGTTTCATTTTTAATGAAGCTCAATTAGCGAAAAGCAAAATTTATAATAAAAGTGACACATGAAACCTTTGAAACAGGGAGGCATAGAGTGTTGTCTTTAATTAATGGGAGCTAATCAGTTTTTAGAAAATAGTTAGCTGTTAGCACAATTTTGCCTCGAACAATTATTTTTTTGCTTTAGGCGAAGCAGGGGGTTCTTCTTTAAAATGAGCGAGTTTATCTAAGCCCTTATAAAGCTGTCGATATTGCTTATGATGAAAGATAGTATCTTGGCCATATCTAAATAATTTCTCTCCTCTAGTGCTACTGGGTATACCTGTAAAAGTATGAATTGATTTAAGAGCTGTACCTGCTAATGTGGCTAACGCGCCCAGCATTTCTTTCCACCTACTGGGCTTGCCTGGGGCGCCTTCGGCTAGAGCTTGTGCGAGTTCTTCAGCAGGTTCTGCCTTATTTGGATAAGCTATGACTTTTCTTGCTAAGGATAAAAAGCGCTTTAACTCCGCGGATTCTGCTACTTTTTTAGCTTCATCCTCCTCATCTGAAGACCAAATTTTTAAGTGTAATGCTTGCGCTGCCTGAAATATGTTTTGGGCAGATTGGTAAATCTTATTATCAGGGTAATTTTCTGATAAGGTTTGAAAAAGGCTTTCTAAATGCGGCAAATAAATTCCTTCTAACTCCTGAGAAGAGGGTGCATTTACTCGGGGATTTATCATTTTCTTCATGAGTATATTCAGGGGATTCTCGCTTTTCGCAGTAGGGAGAGAAGGATTTACTCCCCTTTCGAGAAGCTTGAAGATAATATCCACATTAAATGTTTGTATGGCAAGATCCAGAGGAGTCTCGCCTTTATTATTTGATATATGAGGATTGGCTCCGTTTTCAAGAAGGGTTAGGACACGCTCCTGATCATGATGGAATATTGCAAGATGAAGGGGAGTGTTACCTTCATTATCTTTATCGAATTCTGATTCTGGATCCAGATCTTTATCGAATTCTGATAGATCTAAATGATCTAATTCTGGATCCAGTTCATAGGCCACTGTTTGAGCTTCAGCAGGAGTTTTTTCCTTATTTTGTGGTTTTTTTTCCGTAGATGATGAGCGCTGCGGTTTATCATTTGTGGGCATACCTCCCTCCTATTCTGGTTTTCTAATTTTAAGCCTAACGATTATCTGCGTGCTTTAGGCGCAGCAGGGGGTTCTTCGTTAAAATGAGCAAGCTTATCTAAGGCTTTAGAAAGTTTTCGATATTGCTCATGATGAAACATTGTATTTTGACCATATTGAGATAATTTCTCTCCCGCAGCTTTACTGGGTACAGGAGTAACGGCATTAATTGCTTTAAGCACTGTACCTGTTAATTTAGCTAACGCGCCGAACATTTCTTTCCATCTACTAGGCTTACCTGGTGCGCCCTGAACTAGAGCGTCTGCTAAGGCTGTAGCGGGTTCTGCTTTAGTCGGATTGACAATGACTATTTTTGCTAAAGATAAAAAGCGATTTAACTCAGCTTGTTCTTCCGCTTTTTTCTCTTCATTATTTCGGGAGCATGAAATTTTCTCTGCCAAGGTGGCTGCTGTATCCAATACATCAATGGCTGAGCGGTAAATTTTATTATGCGGTGCTTTTTTTGATAATTTTTCAAAATATTGCTCTAACATCCTTAAATCTTCTGCGCTTTCCATCTTTTGCATCAATATTTCAAGAGGAGTCTCGCCTTTCTCATTAGGTATATAAGGATTCGCTCCTTTTTCAAGAAGGACTAGAGCAAGCTGGGGGGAACCGTTTTGTGCATGTTGTGCTGCGAAATGAAGTGCCGTGTTCCCTTCTTTATTTCTAGCTTCTAGAAGAGTAGGTTCCCAGTGAAGTAACTGAGATGAAGTGCTCCAATCCTTATTCTTTGCTGCAACATGAAGTGGAGTATTATCATTATCATCTTTTATTTTTGGAAGAAGAGGAGAAGCCTTAATTAAACTTTCGATAATGACTGGGTCACCTGCTTTTGCCGCAAGGTGTAGCGGAGTTTCGCCGTTAGGCTTCCGTAGTACCATATTTCCAAGAGATTGCTGAACTGCGTCTCTATCCCCACGAGCGATGGCCTCTTCTAATTTATCTATACCACGCAGAGCAAACCCTGAGGGTGTTTGTATATGGGCTTCTTGAATGTCACTACGTGGCGTAAATTCTGCTTTTTCATCTTTTCTCTCTTCTTCGAATATTTCTTCTTCTGAAGCTTGATATCTTGGACTAAAACCAAATTGTTCTTGTTCTGATCGATCTAGTTCAAGCGTGCTAAATTCTTCGTTATGAACCTGTTCTTGTTGATGAAATAATTCCTCTTCCTCTTTTAGATGTGGATCTTGTCTCTCTTGATTATCAAAACTTGATAGATCACTTAGGTCCAGGTCAAAATCTTCATCTATCTCATATCCTTTAGTTTCTTCAACATTCATTTCTTGCTGTGCTTGTGTACCTTCGCGTCGTGTGAAGTAGGATTCTTCTGAGTGTGGTTGATCTTGATTTTGCTCTAAATTTTCTTCCTCACTCATATCCGGTTCTTGTTCTTCTTCGGCACGTGATTTGAAGAAAGGTTCTGTAGAGTCTGGATCAAATCTTTGTTTTTTTGGCATAACATCCTCCAATTTTTACTTAGCTGGTATGGATGTATTTGAGTATAGGCTAGAAATAGAGCATTGTTATAAAAGGAAAGAAATAAGGAAATAACTATTTGATTTTTATTAAATAATAAATGAGATAGGCGATCCCTAAAAATAAAAATAAGAATGGCCCTACCCATAAACCTAGCGTGAATTTATTGAAGGGGGGGCGATAGAGAATATAATCGCCATAGCGAGTGACTAAGTAGTGAATAATGTCTGGGTTTGATTGACCCTCCAAGATTTTTTTATAAATTTGATGACGTAAATCCACAGCTAATTTTGCATTAGACTCAGCGAGATTTTCATTTTGACAGACTAAGCAGCGTAATTGCGTTGTTAAATTTTGAAATTGAGCTTGCTGACTGGGTTCAGTGAAAGGGTAATCATCTTCTGCAGCAAATAAATGAAATGAAGCGATGATGGTTCCTAGAAGTAAAACTATTTTTTTCATGAGGCTGTAGCCTGTAATTTTTTTATGAGAGGCTGCAAAATATGTTCCCAATTATCAGGGGTGATTGGCCCGATTTGTTTATAACGGATAATGCCTTTCTTATCGATAACAAATGTCTCGGGCGTGCCATAGACTCCCCAATCAATACCTGTCTCTCCGGTTTGATCTATTGCAATAAGATGATAGGGATTGCCGTATTTTTTTAACCAGATTTTAGCAGCCTGAGGAGAGTCTTTATAATTTAAGCTATTAATCACAATGGAATGATTCTGTGATAATTCCAGTAAAAAAGGATGTTCTTCTGCACAAGCAACGCATGTAGTTGACCAGATATGGAATAAAGTCACTTGTCCTTTCAAGTCTTTTTGAGTCATCGAGTGAGGAGGGTGAAATAAAGTAGGTAACCGAAAGGCGGGGGTAGGTTGATTAATAAAAGGAGAAGGAACTAAGTTGGGATGCAGCGTTAAGCCACGCCATAGTAATAAAATAATCAATATAAAAATCATCAAGGGTAGAATAGAGCGCCATATTATTTTCATCTGTATTTTTTCCAATAAGATAAGCAAGATAAAAAACCACCTATTAATAACATGAATCCACCAAACCAAATCCAGCGCACACAAGGCTTATAATAAATTCGCACTGACCAGCTGCCATTTTGTAGGGGAGCACCTAACGCAAGATATAAATCACGGACGCTATTAAAAAGCACGCCGGGTTTACTCATGGTCTGATCATGACTGCTAAAAATACGTTGTTCTGCCGAGAGGGTTTTGAGATGACCTTGCGGACTTTGTACTATAAAATTGGCAATAATACGTCGATAATTCTCGCCCATAGCTTCATACACATTTTTAAATGTAAATTGATAGCCTGCTACTGTGATTTTTTCGCGTAGTGACATTTTTACTTGACGTTCTTCACTATAGGATTTGTTGATAGTGATACCTAAGACTATTACGGCAATGCCTAGATGTGCAGTAATCATGGCCGCGTGAGATAATGTCATTTTCTTTTTTGTTTTTAATAAAGTAGAGAGTAAGTGACAAGTGGTGACAATAATCCAAATACCCAGAAAAAGGCCTGCCAAAGCAAGCCAATGAAAGGGAAAACCAGTTACCCAAGGAAAAAGAAGAGCAAATCCGAGACTAATTATGATAGAAAAGCGCAGCTTTTTCCATTTTTTTTTAAATGAATCTTGTCCCCAATGAAGATGAGGAATGAAGCCCATGAGTAATAACAAAGGTAGCATAATAGGGACAAATACCATATTAAAATAAGGTTCTCCTACTGAAATTTTTCCTGCATTGAGGGCATCTAGTAAAATGGGATAAAGCGTACCGATAAGAATAGTCATCATGGCTGAAATTAAAATAATACTACTTATCAGCAAGCCCGTTTCTCGAGAAAATATTTGGAAGGCGGGTGCATGATAAAAATATTTAACACGCGCACCATACAGCGCTAAAGCACTACCTATGATCAATGCAAGATAACTTAGTAAATAGATACCGCGCGAGGGATCATTCGCAAACGCATGTACGGATACTAAGACTCCTGATCTTACTAGAAAAGTGCCAATTAAACTTAAAGCAAAAGTAAGAATAGCTAGCAAAAATGCCCAGCCTGTAAATGCATTTCTTTTTTCTACGACCATTAAACAGTGAATTAAGGCGGTGGAAGATAACCACGGTAAAAGTGAGGCATTTTCTACGGGATCCCAGGCCCACCATCCACCCCAGCCTAATTCACGATATGCCCACCAACTTCCTAAAACGATTCCTAATCCTAAGAATGACCACGGTAAAACAATCCAAGGTTTTAATGCTTGTACCCAAATTTTGCTAATTTTGCCTTCTATTAAGGCGCAAATTGCAAAAGCAAAACCAATAGCAAACCCTACATACCCTAAGTACAGCATGGGCGGGTGAAAGAGCAGGCCTGGGTCTTGTAAGAGAGGAGTCAAGTCCTCTCCTATAATAGGGGTGGTAGGAAAATCACGTTTAAATGGATTGGAAGTAACAATTAAAAATAAAATAAAACCGGCGTTAATTAACCCTAGGACCATGATTATTTTTGTTACCGATGTGTTAGGTAAACGTTTATCATAAAAAAATGAAAAACCCCATGTCCAGCCGCTTAAAATAATGCACCATAAAAGCAAAGAACCTTCATGACCTCCCCAGGCTGCGCCAATACGATAAATAAAGGGTAAAAGAGTATGTGAATGCTCACGTACATATAACAATGTCATATCATTGAGAATAAAGCTGATTATCAAGCATAGCATCGCAAAAATTAAAAAAATAAATTGGCCCGCGACCGCCCTACGACTTAATATAAAATAATAAGGATTATTTTTATAATAACCCCACAAAGGAGTGATGGCTTGAATCAGCGTGAAAGATAATGCCAAAATAGTAGCAAAATTGCCTAATTCAGGAATGAGCAGAGCAATATGAAGTTCAATCGCCATGATGTTGTTGCTCTATACGTTTAGCAATGGAAGGTGGCATGTATTTTTCATCATGTTTAGCGAGCACTTGATTGGCTATCAAAACATGCTGGGAATTCAAGTTGCCCGTGACGACCACACTTTGTCCTTCACGAAACAAATTGGGGAGAACCCCTGCGTAGTTGATTTTTATTTCATTAATACGGTCGGTAATGGTAAAATTCACTTCTTGTCCAGAATTATTGTAATGCACACTATGATTTTTAACATAACCGCCAAGGCGTATAGCTTGCCCTGAATTTAACTGTGCCTGCAGTAATTCCGTAGGGGTGTAAAATAAATTAATATTTTGTTTAAGTGCATATAAAATTAAACCTGCTGCAGTACCTAAAATAAAAATTAAACTCATTAAGGCAGCGAGCCTATTTTTTTGTTTTTTATTCATATTATTTTTTATGTCGTTGCAAAAATTGAATGATTCTTTTTTTTGTCTGCCATTTCTCACGCAGTGCAGTCGCAAGAAGAATGCCAAAGATAAATAATGTGATCCCATAGGCGGGCCATACGTAAATATTATAATGGCCCATGTTAAATAATGTACTTATATTCATAACGCAATCACCCTTTTGACCCATTCTGTTTTTATTTCGCGTATTAAAATTTCATTTTGCATCCGTAGAATTAAAATGATGGCATAAAAAAGTAAAAAAGCGATAATCATGCTTACAAGAGGATGCAACATCGCAGGTGCAATAGAAGGTGCAGCAAATTGCATAAGAGAAGGCCCTTGATGCAAGGTATTCCACCAAATGACTGAATAATGAATAATGGGTAAATTAATTGCGCCTACTAACGCAATAATACTGCTAGCACGATCGCGGTTTGAAATGTCATTTATGACTGAACGTAAAGCGATAAAACCGAGATATAAAAATAACAATATTAATACGGAAGTGAGCCGGGCGTCCCAGATCCACCACGTTCCCCACATGGGCTTACCCCAAATGGACCCTGTGACTAACGCAAGCAGCGTAAACCAAGCCCCAATCTCGGCACTACAAGCCATGCAGATGGCAGCTATTTTAATACGCCAGACTAAAGTGAGCAAAGCACAGATAGCCATGACTAAATAAATGGCCATGGCAGTGAAGGCGCTGGGAACATGCACATAAATAATTCGAAAGCCATCACCTTGTTGATAATCAGCAGGGGCGATAAATAAGCCTGCTATCAAGCCGTAAACGAAGAATATAATAAAAGCCCCCATGAGCCAGGGTAAAAGAAACCAGCTAGTTTTATAAAACGATTTAGGTGCTAAAAAATGATGTGTAAACCACGATAGCATATTATTGATTAACCCCAATTCGTAAAGCCATCCCCGTTAAAAAAGGAGCAAACGCTAAGCTAAGAAGCAGAAGTACAGCCATGATGGCCAAATACCCATTTATAGGTTGATTTAGGCTGGCTGCCATGAGGGCGCCTGTGCCAAAAATTAAAACGGGCACATAGAGTGGCATAATTAAAATAGGTAATAACAATCCATGACTACGAATGCCGACCACTAAGGCAGCGCCAATGGCGCCTAGTAAAATTAAAACTGGCGTACCCAGCAATAAGCTCATAACCAAGGCATACTCCTCATTGGCGGGCAAGTGTAACAAAAATCCTAGCAGGGGGCTAATGATGATAAGAGGTAAACAATGCGTGAGCCAATGGGCGAAGATTTTGCTAAGCATAAGCAAAGAGAGAGGATGCGGACTTAATAGCAATAAATCGAGATAACCTGTTTGGGCATCGTCTCGGAATAAGTGATCGATAGAAATTAAGATAGCAAGTAAGGCAGAGACCCAAAGAATGCCAGGTGCGATTTTCAGAAGCAAAATAGGGTCTGGGCCAACGGCAAAAGGAAATAAGGAGACCACGATCACAAAAAATAATAAAGGAGTTAGCCAAGAATAAGCGAGGCGCAGTGTTATTTTGATTTCATATTGCATAAGAGTAAAGAAAGCGCTAAACATGGCTGGAGAGGGTTCCTAAGTGAAGAGTCTGGGTAGATAGAGTTAAATCCAGATGATGTGTTGCGATAATGGCTATTCCTTCCGTTGAAAGATGGTTTAATAAAGCAGCCTTAAAAAAATCTTGACCTTCACTGTCCAAAGCAGTGAGAGGTTCATCGAGTATCCATAAAGGAGCTGGATTTAATAATAATTTGGCTAAGCTTAAACGACGTAATTGCCCGGCGGATAAATATCGAGTTGGCGTTTGAGATAAAGATTGTAAATTCATATGATCTAGTACTTGATTTAAAATACGAGAATTAATTCGACTGGCCGTCAGCGCTGAGTATAAGCATAGATTTTCATAGACGGTGAGAGAGGGTTTTACTCCATTCTGATGGCCCAAATATCGTAATTGCTGCTGATAGGTATCGAGTTGGCAAAAAATAGATTGGTTACGCCATTGTATTGAGCCAGCATGAGGTTCAATAAAACCTGCTATGATACGTAATAAAGTTGATTTCCCACTGCCATTGGCCCCCCAAATTTGTAATATTTCACTAGCGTGTAGCGCTACATTAATTTGCTGTAATATAATTTCATCCTGGCGTTCAAATTGTAATTGATCAATACGTAATTGTGTTGTCATATGTGTAAACCGCTGGGCTTATTTGACATGAAGAAAATCATGATAAGTAAGCTGCTATTGCAAAGGATTAATAAGATATACTGGATTTTTTTTACAAAAGTAGAAGGTGAAGAAAATAATAAGAAATAAATAAATGAACACCACGATATTGTGGCAACAATAAAACTTAATATACATGTTTTAATCCAGTACTCGGGTAACTCAGCTTGTTTTAAGCTCACTAAAGTAAAGCCCGTAATTAGCTGAATAAGACTAAATGGAAGGATGACTGCCCAGGTTTGTGTAGAAATGCGCTTTAATGCCGCTTGACCTGACTTTAACCAAATCCAGCTGCTATAAGTGAGGCTAGACAAAATTAAAGCAGCGATAATAAGGTGAAATAACTTTAATAAATCATAGGGATAGAACATAAAGTGAAGTATGCTTATGGCTTGTTATTTTAGAAGAACACTTAAAATACCTTATTTTGAGCAAAAAATAAATCTGTTTAGGTAGGTACCCTAAACGACTCTTTATTGTTTTTACCTTGGCTCCTAACAAGAAGGAGGAGTAGTGACCCCGCCCCTTCTTAGTTAGAATGCCACTTTTCGCACGGCATCATGCATGATAATGATGAGTAGTATAATTAAAAATAAATAAACCCCTGGATATAACCATCGAGGTAAATTATTTTTTTTAAGAATGAGCAAGCTAATAATAAAGATAAAGAAAGTAAGAAAAAAATAAGCTGCTTGTATCCATGCGGTATGAAAAGTGTAGTGTTTAGAATGAACCAACAAGGTACCTGTTAAGAGGGCGAAAAAACTTAAATAAAGTAATATATTATTTAATACGCTAAGGATAGGATAGTGTTTAGATCCCCCGGCAATGAAACAGCATGAAGTGAGGCCTAATAACCCTAATGCTAATAACACATGGGCAAATTTTAAAATTTCAATAAGCATTATAACCAGTAAACAAAAACAAATAACACTAACCACACCACATCAACAAAATGCCAATACCATGAGACGGCTTCAAAAGCAAAATGATGATGGTCATCAAAATCTTTTTTGAGCATACGGTATAAAATAACAATTAAACCAATAGTACCAATGGTCACATGAAGGCCATGAAAACCAGTGAGCATAAAAAACGTTGTGCCGTAAATGCCTGAAGCTAAAGTAAGGCCTTTGTGAAAGTAGGCTTCGCCATATTCATGAGCTTGCATAATTAAAAATGCAATGCCCAATAAGACAGTGAAAAGTTGAAATAACAACATTGTTTTTCGATGATTTTTTAATAAGCTCCAATGAGCTACGGTGATAGTTGCACCGCTTGTTAACAAAATTAAAGTATTGAGCGCAGGAATGCCCCATGTATTCATGACGGATTGCGGCCCAACATAAACACTGGGGTTGGGGTTATTAAGCAATGGCCAAGTTAAATGAAAACTGGGCCATAATAAAATATGAGTTATTATATGAGAATGCACCCCGCCTAAGGCAGGCAGGGCAATGATGCGCACATAAAAGAGTGCGCCAAAAAAAGCACCGAAAAACATGACCTCAGAAAAAATAAACCAACACATTCCCCAACGAAAAGAACGATCAACTTGTTGATTTTCTAATAAGCCCATCCGGTTTTCTTGAATAACAAGACCAAACCAGCCATAAATCATATAAAATAACATGACCAAACCAAAAAACATTAAATAAGGGCCAAAACTGACATCATGCAACCAATTTGCTGCGCCGAGAGTAGTACAAATTAAAGCGATAGATCCTTTTAGAGGCCAACTGCTAGGTGTAGGTAAATAATATGCTTTCGATTTTTTTTCATTCATCTATTACCCTCTTTACCATAAACTGTAATTTTCATTAGGCGCACTTTTTTGCATCATATATTTGACGGCTGCGATCAGTTCAGCGTCAGAACAGGTAGAACACCCTCCGCGTGGAGGATGTCCTTTATGACCGTATAGAACATTTTTATAAGTTTGGAAAAATCCTGCAGCTACCATGGGTTTCCAAGCAGAAATATCTCCTGGTTTGGGGGCATTTTTTATGCCAGTACGATGGCAAACACTGCATTTTTCTTCATAGATATGTTGGCCATCTGCTAGGGTTAATTTTTTAATAGGAGGAATGATTTTCACCACTTTTCCGGCAACTGAAGCAGTCATATAATCCACAGCTTCTTTAATTTCCTCGTCAGTACAAGAGAAGCAGGTTCCTTTGGCAGGCATGCCACCTATGCCAGTAATAGCAGTAGTGTAAAGGGTAGTGATCCCTTTTTTAATGAGAGGATCCCAGCTAATAGGGTCCCCATATTTGGGAGCTCCCCCAGCCCCGGTAGCATGACAAGCAGCACAATATACTTCATAAGTGGGCTTACCGGGAGAACCGCGAGAGGCTTTTGGCTTCGGAGGTAATTGACTATTTACGCTTTTTAAATAAGTCACAATCGCTAAAAGATCTGAGTGTGAAAGATGTTTTAAACTGTCTTCGTTGACTTCAAGCATAGGGCCTTCTACTTTGCCCCCACCTATCATGCGATTGTGGGTGAAGACTTGTATAAATTCTTCATCAGATACATTGCCAATATTGGCTTTCATAATATTGGGTGCTAAAAAGCCTTGTACTCTTCCACCTGTTAAATCATATTTGCGTATAGGGGCTCCCAAGGGTAGATCTGCGCTCAATATATTATAAGAGGGAGTATGACACATGGCGCAATGCCCTAATCCCTCCGTCAGATAGGCACCTCTATTCCATTCCGCGGAATAATCTGGATGAGGAGTATAGCCGCTGGTTTTGTGAGGATGAAAAAATAGTAAACGCCAACCGAATTGTAAGAAACGCCAACTAAAAGGCCATACCATTTCATTCGGTCTATTTTTTTGGTTAACAGCCGGAATGCTATCTAAATAAGCTTTAATAGCTAATACATCTTCCTTGGTGATTTTATTGAAATATAAATAGGGAAAAGCAGGGTAGTAATACTCTCCTTGGGGAGAAATCCCTTCATGCATCGCTTTAAGAAATTCCGCATCAGTCCAGCTGCCGATGCCTGTGGCTTTATCTGGAGTAATATTGGGTGTATAAATCACACCAAAAGGGGTTTGCATGGCTAGTCCCCCTGCAAACGCAGGGCCCTTATCGGTAGTATTAGTGTGGCAGGCTATACAATCCCCTGCTTTAGTGAGGTATTCTCCCCGTTTAATTAAATCTGCTTTTTTTCCTGTGACTTTGAGGGGGGGATAAGGAGGAAAGTAGGTGACAGCTTCGGTGCCTGCCTGCATTTCGGCAATGTTGCTTTGAATGCCTGTAATAACATAGATTAGAGTCCCCCCTAGTGCAATGCATAGAAAAATAAGGATGAGAACATTTCTTTTTTTAGAAAAAATTCGTTGGAGCAATTTATTCACACACTAGCCCTTGTAAGCCCATCTGATTTCCGGACATTTTATAGCGATTTTAGTTGAATGCAACCAATTTAAGTGATTAACCGCTTGTGTTATTTGAAAAATATGGTTTAATTAGCCGCTTGTGCCAGGTGTTCAAACCGACAAGGGTGTGAAGGCTTATTTAAATTGACACAGGTTGATGTAAAAAAGGTTTTTATTATGTTCCAATGGATAAGTCGGCTTGTTCTTTTTATCGTTATTTTCCTCTTTACTTTCACTGCTTACGCTGTGTCGGGGATCAATTTGCCTTATGGCGTAACGCCGACAAGCCGAGAAATTTATGATTTGCACATGGCTTGTTTTTATATATGTTGCGTCATTGGAACTCTTGTTTTTAGCATTCTTATTTACTCACTGATTAAGCATCGCAAGTCCAAAGGAGCGACAGCAGTTCATTTCCATGAGCATTTAGGGCTTGAAATAGTGTGGACAGTAATTCCTTTTCTTATTTTGATAGGATTGGCCATTCCGGCAACTATTGTATTAAAACATATCCATAATACAGACCGATCTGCGTTGACAATCAAAGTTACAGGGTATCAGTGGAAATGGAAATATGAATACCTGGATCAAGGGATTAGTTTTTTTAGTAATCTTTCCACGCCGCAAGACCAAATTCTAAATAATGCGCCCAAAGGTAAATGGTTTTTGCTGGAAGTGGATAACCCCATGGTAGTGCCAGTTAATACTAAAGTAAAACTATTAGTAACGGCCGATGATGTTGTACATGCGTGGTGGGTGCCTGAGTTAGGCGTTAAGCAAGATGCGATCCCGGGATTTGTGAATGAGAACTGGTTTTATGCGGATAAAATCGGCACCTATCGTGGGCAATGTGGTGAGCTGTGCGGTATTAATCATGGTTTTATGCCCATCGTAGTTCAGGTGGTATCCCAAGTCGATTTTGATAAATGGGTTAAGTTACATCGGCCAAATGCAGGCAATGAGGCTAACCAAACTCTCACAATGAAACCTCTCTCCGAAAAGGAGCTAATGATTTTAGGCAAAGCACAGTATGATAAATCCTGTGGAATGTGTCATCAAGCAACCGGCTTAGGACTGCCGCCCAGCTTCCCGCCTTTGAAAAGAAGCCGTGTAGTAACAGGGCCGCTGGATGGAAGTATTGCCTTTGTGTTAACAGGGGTACCCGGAACAGCGATGCAGGCTTTTGGTCAACAGTTAAATAATAAAGAAATGGCTGGGGTTATAACTTATATTCGACATGCGTGGGGCAACGATAAAATCATTATCAATCATAAACAACCGATCATCGTTCAGCCTAGTGATATTGAAAGAGTGCGGAGAAAAAATTTATGACAGATGCAGCAGTTTATACACAAGATCCTGATTCACATGAAGAGCATCATGGTCCGGAACACGGGTTTAAACGTTGGTTATTCACTACCAATCATAAAGACATAGGCACGCTTTATCTTTTTTTTAGTTTTATTATGATGTTTGTAGCAGGTGCGATGGCACTTTTAGTTCGTGTTGAATTATTTGAGCCTGGAAAAGTTCTTTTAAATCCTGAATATTTTAATCAAATGACGACAATGCATGGGTTAATTATGGTGTTTGGCGTCATTATGCCCGCCATGGCGGGCCTAGCAAATTGGTTAATTCCTTTGATGATTGGTGCGCCGGATATGGCTTTGCCTCGATTAAATAACTGGAGTTTCTGGTTATTGCCTTTTGCTTTTGCCATGTTAATCAGCACCTTATTTATGAGTGGGCCTGCACCTGATTTTGGGTGGACCTTCTATGCGCCGCTTTCTACGACTTACGGTCCTAAAAGTACTGACTTTTTTATTTTCTCTATCCATCTGATGGGTGCTTCTTCTATTCTCGCTGCATTGAATATTGTAGTTACTATATTCAATATGCGAGCGCCCAGCATGGCTTGGATGAAGCTTCCTTTGTTTGTTTGGAGTTGGTTAGTTACTGCTTTTCTTTTGTTGGCAGTGATGCCGGTGTTGGCCGGGTGTGTAACTATGATGTTAATGGATCGCCATTTTCATACCAGTTTTTTCAATGCGGCGGGAGGCGGTGATCCTTTATTATTTCAACATGTGTTTTGGTTTTTTGGCCATCCCGAAGTTTATATATTGATTTTACCTGGGTTTGGAGTGATATCTGCTATTATTCCAACATTTGCACGTAAGCCCTTATTTGGTTATCGCTTTATGGTCTATGCTACTGCCGTCATTGCTATCTTGGGTTTTGTGGTATGGATGCATCATATGTTTACGACGGGTGCTCCTATTGCCGCTCAACTCTATTTCATGTATGCCACGATGTTAATTGCTGTACCCACTGGCATTAAAGTATTTAATTGGGTGGCTACAATTTTTAAAGGTTCTCTTACCTTTGAGACACCTATGTTATTTGCCTTAGGCTTTTTAGTCATGTTTACCTTGGGCGGCTTTTCTGGTTTGATGGTGGCACTCGTACCTAGTGATTATCAATATCGGGATAGTTATTTTGTCGTTGCCCATTTTCACTATGTTCTCGTCTCTGGTTCTCTCTTCACCATTATTGCGGGTGTGTATTATTGGCTTCCTAAATGGACTGGGCAAATGTATAATGAACGACTTGGCCAACTTCATTTTTGGCTAACCACTATTGGAATGAATGTGACTTTTCTTCCCATGCATTTTTTAGGTTTAGCAGGAATGCCTCGCCGCATTCCAGATTATGCTTTGCAATTTACGGATTTTAACCAAATTTGTACAGTAGGCGCTTTTATTTTTGGATTTTCTCAATTGATTTTTTTATATATCATTCTTAAGGCTTCTTTTGGCAAGCGTACTTATCAAGTGAGTAATCAAGTGTGGGAAGGTGCAACAGGGTTAGAATGGACATTACCATCACCCGTGCCTTATCATACCTTTGAAACTGCGCCTGTTGTTCCCTAGGAAGATGAAACCTATTCCAAAAAGCCATAAACGTCTCACCCTTCTTTTAGTGTGCGGTGTTATTTTTATGTTTTGCTTTTGTTATATGCTGGTACCTTTATATCAATGGGTTTGCAAACAAGAAGGCATTAATGGTAAATCAGCAAATTCAGCGGGGAGTGCGGCCCCTGGTATGCAAATTGATTATTCAAGAACAATTAAAATTACTTTTACTACCACATTACATCATGATCTCAAATTTAAATTTCTTCCTTTACAACAACATATTGATATTCATCCCGGGGAAAGAAAGTTAATTTATTTTCTAGCGGAAAACCAATCGGGTAAAGAAATAACAGTGCAAGCGGTACCCAGTATTACCCCTGCTGATGCGGCTCGATTTTTGAAAAAAACAGAATGTTTTTGCTTTACTCAGCAATATTTTTTAAAAAATGAAAAAGCAGATATGCCTGTTTATTTTTTTATTGATCCTGCTGTATCAAGGGACATCAAAGAAGTTACTTTATCTTATACCTTATTTGATGTAGGTGAGTTTATTAAAAAGCAAAAACATTTTACTCAAGGTAGAATTGATTTATGAGTAATACTATTTGTTTTAATAAACGACTTTTTATTTTTTGCGTGTTTTTTATTAGTCTTTTCTGTTTATTAGGCGTTTGGCAATTACAACGTTATCAATATAAAAAAATGATTTTATTCCGTTATGAACAAAGCTTACATACTATTCCTATTTCTATCTTAGAATTAAGCCATTTTTTGCCCTTTCAACCGGTATTGGTAAAAGGAAAATATCTTAATAATAGGACGATATTTTTACAAAATCGTTATTACCATGGCCAATTGGGGATAGAAATATTAACACCCTTTCAAGTAGAGGGAGGAAAAAAATTGTTGTTAATCAATAGAGGATGGGTAAAAGAAGAGAGTAATCCAACGATTAGGCTAAGTAAAATAAAGGGTAATCAATATATTAAAGGATATATTAAACTCCTTGATGAACCCCAATTTATCTTAGGTAAAAATATTCTTAAACAAACACCTACAGAAATTATTTTGCAAAAAATAGATATAAAAGAACTGAATAAAGCCACTGGGCAATTATTTTATCCTTTTATCTTGCGATTAGACCCGCGAGCACCTCATGGATTTATAAGGGATTGGATTATTACCACAGTCTTGCCCCAGCGCCATATGGCCTATGCTATTCAGTGGTTTGCTATGGCATTTATCCTATTTTTTGCAAGTTTTGTTCTGTTTCAGCAGAAGGATTAAGCTGTGTTTCTTAAACACAGGGGAATTGCTAAATAAAAAATACTCTGTTAACCTGCGCGCAACTAAGGTTTATCCTCTGGGGCAGCCTTCTGTTGTTTTGCCAATGGCTTCTCGGTCGCAAGCCTGCTGCGCTTTATTGGTCAAAATTAAGAAGCGGATGCCTGAGATATTTTATCTTGAAGTAAAACCTTTTAATTTATGACTCCTGAGCAGAAAAAATAATGCAGATGAAAAAAATAAAATATATTCAACTGATTTTACTTATATTAGTATTCATTTTTCCCATGATAGCAGGTACATTCCTTTATTTTTATCATGCGCATTTTCAATTTAAGACAACCAATCATGGTATTTTAGTCAATCCGCCTAAAATGATGCGAACCAAGCATATAAAAGCAATAATAGGAAAAAAATGGTTGGTGATGTATGTGCCTGCTATGCCTTGTAATGAGCATTGCCGTCGTATCCAACATAACTTAAACCAAGTTAAGCTGGCGCTAGGTAAAAACAGTGATCGTGTTAATATTATTTTGTCGGATTTCGATATGCAATCAGAATTAAGCGCTACATTCGGTAAAGCAACTACTCAAAAGATTTACTTAATTGATCCCAGAGGTTATTTATTTATGTATTATTCTAGTGATACCGATCCCATGAATATTTTAAAAGATTTAAAACATTTACTAGAGGTGTCGCAAATTGGTTAAGCAACGTTTGATTGCAATACTGGCACTAAGCGCTTGTTTTTTTGCATTGTGCGTAATAGGGCTGGGGGCATTTACTCGTTTGATTGATGCAGGGCTTGGTTGTCCAGACTGGCCAGGTTGTTATGGGCATCTTATTGTACCAGTTTCAGCTGAAGGCCATCGATTAGCTGCATTACGTTTTCAGGGTGCTCCTTTTATTACTTATAAAGCATGGGCTGAAATGATTCATCGTTATTTTGCTGGCGGTTTAAGCATTTTAATATTATTACTGTCAGGGTTTATTTTTAAGGATTTTTTATTTCATGTAAAAAGAAAAAAAACCAATCTAATATTAGCTATTTTTTTACTATTATTAGTAGTTTATCAAATTATGTTGGGGCAATGGACTGTTACTTTAAGATTATTACCTATCATTGTGACGCAACATTTATTAGGCGGATTTCTTATCTTAGTCACGCTTTGGTTACTTTATTTGAATCACTGCTCTTTTCCTCTACTGGTACAGAACAAGCAGATGAAGATGGCTTTGCCCGGGGCAATCATAGGGTGCTTTATTTTATTTTTACAAATTGCATTAGGAGCATGGACAAGTACTCATTATGCTTCTTTAAGTTGTCCTGATATTCCTTTTTGTTTTAATCATCATCCTTTGTTAACGCTGTATATCAAGCAAGCATTTAATTTATTTTCTCCGCCTTATCAAAATGAAGCAATACGTCAGACTATCCAGATGTTCCATCGAATAGGCGCCTTCATTTTTATATGTTATCTATTTATTTTTACGCTGTATGTATGGCCAAAAATAAAAAAATCCGCTTATTTAATGCAATCACTTTATCTTGTCTGGTGTTTGGTTATTATTCAATTAGGTTTGGGCATGGCCAATATTATTTTTAAACTGCCTTTAATTACAGCTGTTAGCCATACTTTAATTGCTGGGTTATTATTATTGGCTATGATCACGTTGATTTACAAAATTTCAAAGGTGTCAAGTTAATGAAATCAGTAATCTACGATTATATTGAATTATGTAAACCCAGGGTGGTCACACTGATGATCATTACTTCCATGGTTGGCATGTGCTTAGCGCCAGCTGCTTCTTTTCCCATTGAGCCTTTTATTTTCGGCAATATCGGTATTGCATTGGTAGCCTCTGCTGCCGCTGCATTGAACCATGTGGCAGATCAGCACGTAGATAAGCTTATGAAACGTACTGAACATCGTCCTATTGCTAGAGGGCGTATTAGTACTAGGAAAAGTATTTATTTTTCTAGCATCTTGGCTTTGATAGGAATGCTTATTCTGTTTTTTAAAATTAATCCTCTCACTGCGCTTTTGACTTTTTTTTCACTGGTAGGGTATGCAGGTTGTTATACACTCTATTTGAAACATGCCACACCCCAAAATATTGTGATAGGAGGCATTGCTGGGGCTATTCCGCCATTATTAGGCTGGACAGCTGTCACCAACACGATCAGCCCCGAAAGTTTATTATTGGTTTTGATTATTTACCTGTGGACCCCGCCGCATTTTTGGGCATTAGCTATTTACCGTTTGGAAGATTACGCCAAAGCCAATATTCCTATGTTACCGCATACACATGGCGTAGCTTATACTAAACTTAATATCATGCTTTATACTATTCTACTTGCTTGCGCTTCCTCTTTGCCTTTTATTATCCATATGTCAGGCTGGGTTTATTTTATAGGCGTAACCTCTATCAATATTATTTTTATTTATCACGCGTTACGTCTTTATTTTACTGAGGAAGGCGCCCAAGCCATACGTACGTTTTGGTATTCTATTTATTACTTAACTATTTTATTTCTTTTATTATTAATTGATCATTATATTAAATGAGGAAAGGGGCGCCGTGGAAAAGATTAAACAAAAAAAGAATAAAAAATGGCTTATGCGGTTAATGATGAGTGTCGCCCTGATGGCAAGTCTGATAGTGTATTTTGGCGTGTTACGTACCCATGAAGTTAAAATACAAATAGAAGGCGTGTATTTACCGCAGGCAACAAAGATGGTGCCATTTAAATTAACGGATAACCGCGGTAACCTATTTACCCAAGAGAATTTAAAAGGCCATTGGACAATGTTATTTTTTGGTTTTACGCATTGCGGTTTTGTCTGTCCCTCTACCTTAGCTGAATTAAATAAAATGCATCATCAATTGCAGAAGGAATTACCTTTAAAGGCGGTGCCTCAAATTGTATTTATTTCTGTTGATCCGCAAAGGGATACCCTAAAGAGACTAAATGAATATGTGACAGCTTTCAATGTGGCGTTTATTGGCTTGCGCGGCAGTGAATTAGCCACGGAAAAGCTGGAAAATCAATTACATATTATGGCTGCGAAATCAGAAATGCAAGGTAAAAATAATTACACTCTAGATCATACTGCGGAAATACTTTTAATTAATCCGCAGGCTGAAATTCAGGCTTATCTATCTTATCCGCATCAAGCCACGCAAATGATCAGAGATTATAAAAAAATTCTATCGGTGTCTCGATGAGATTAAAAAAAATAATTATTATTTTTTTATGCAGTCTTTGTCTATTGAATTGCTCAAAACAAAATACTTCTTTACATGAGGCTAAAGATAATTCCAGAGACCGCTCTACTTTACAGGGAAAATGGGTTATCTTGAATTATTGGGCTACTTGGTGTGAAGCTTGTATCAAGGAAGTCCCTGAACTCAATTATTTTTATCATACGTATGTGAATAAAAATATCCTGTTATTTGGTGTCAACTATGATCAATTATCTTCTGCGGATTTGCAAAAAGCGATCCAGAAAATGCAAATTACTTATCCTGTTTTAACGGAAGAACCCTGCCAATTAGGTCAACTTAATCAGACTTCTGTATTGCCAACCACTTATATTATTAGTCCAGGAGGGTCGCTGGTAAAAAAAATAATAGGTCCTCTAACGGCAGGGGATTTATTTAAGATTATGTCTGCCTTTTTTTCTCAGGATAGGGAATGAAAAAATATATTATTATTTTTTTATTTTTCTTAAGTGGCTTGTCAGGGCTATTTTTATCTCTTTATTTGCATCATGATTTCTTTCTTATCGTGAGGCCTCCTTTACAGGTTTATCATTACCCTATGCAATTTCTTACTCCGCTGAAAAATGATCGCCAAGCAGGTAAGAAAATTTTTAGAGAATATTGTGCGAGTTGTCATGCAGTTCATCCCTTGATTGAAGTTAATGCCCCACGAATTGGAGATAAAGCCGCTTGGCAATTAAGGCGCCAGCGTGGTTTGTCCCTCTTATTCCACCATACTTTAGAAGGAGTGGGGGCTATGCCGGCTCGCGGGGGTTGTTTTGAGTGCAGCGATGGTCAGTTACGTAGGGCCATTCGTTATATATTAACTCAAATTGAGTAATTTAAGTATTTTTTTTACTCTCTTCGAGTATTTTTAATTAAAAAGAATGCCTTACTGCCAAGAAAGATCATAAAAAAGGCAAAATAGTATGATATACTCGCTCAAATTATTTACGAGACGCCGATTCATACAAAGGGGTGAGACAAAAAATAACGGTGCCGATGCAGAGGAGTAATTGTTTTTATGCCAGATATAGCTGCCTACCTTGAAATTACAGCTGATTACCAACACTATTTACAATGCCAATCAAGTAGCCTGAGCGTGCTAAGAAACCTTTTCACAGGCACATTTTATGGTGGACGATTTTCACGGTATGCTATTCGGGACTGGCTGGCGGGGGGAGTAAAAAATAATTTTTTATTTGGATGGTTACCTACACAAAAATCAGATCATGCAAATTTCATATTTTTAATTGATTCATTATGCAAGTTGCATCCCAATGCAGAAGTATTGCTTAAAGCAATTACTGACTTAAATCTAAATGAAGATGAAGATCAAAATTGTCGTTTATTACTGGATATATTATTTGTTCATTTTGAAAAGATTCAGCAGTGTTGTGAAAAGCGTCTGTCTGCTTTGCAAGAAGGGGGAGATAAAGAGGAAATAAAAAAAAATTATGCTCAAACACTCCGAAATGTAAAAATAAGTATGAATAACTTGGCTCAGCAGCATAAAGTATTGCGACGCATTACCCTAGATGAAAATGATAAATATATAGTTTGTGGTCTTTTAGAAGGATATTATTCCGAGCAGTATTATAAAAATAAAATCAGAAATAGAGAAATTAAAACTTCTAATAAGCGCATTGCTAAAGTTACCGCTTTTTTAGCGGCTATCGGCGAAGGTTTTATTAACTTTACTGCAATCAAAGCCGGTCTCTTACTTTTAGCTATGCCTGCCTTATTTCCTTTCGCTATCCCGATTGCAGGAGTTTTCTTCCTAGCAGGGTTTTACTCACATTATTATATTTATAAACAAAATATCTATAAATCTCTTAAAGAAATTCGGCGTGACCGTTTTTATGATTATTTTGATAAACACGGACATCGTCAAAAAATGTCTTTTAAAAGAAAAGTAGCGGTCAATTCAATAGGCCTGCTCTCAGTAGGGGCTGGATTTTGTGGTTGGGCATTAGCATCGTATTCTATCTCCATGGCTATTGTAGGTACCCTTTCTATACCTGTCATGCTATCTGCTCTAGTTGTAACAATCCCTATCTTTACAGGGCTAACTTTTATGAATTATTGCACTATTGTTCATGGCATTCGAAAATGGGATGAAAATTGGGAAAAATGTAAAAAATATTTTGGTGATATAAAAGGAATAAAAGATATTCCTCGCGTGCTTTTAGATTTTATTACTTTAGCTCTTTCCCTAACAATGATGATCACACTCGGGATGGTAGCTTATGTTCTCTTTAGAGGAAAAGGTATTAACGTCTTGACGACTTGGAATGTGTGTACTCAAGCTTCTGCATTAATCATTGCTACCACATTAGCACTTGTTAATTCATTGGTTAAAATTGCTTTTGGCTTGAACAAAGTTTCTAAAATGTTTCATCAAGCTATACGGTGGGCTCAATCCAAGGAGCCAGTATATAATAATTTGTTGGAAAATAAAGGATCGGTAGATTCTCCTTCTCCTTTTCTCAATCGCATTCAACTCGCTGACCAGCGCTGTACGACTATTTATAAATGGAAACTTTATTTTTGGTCTTTTTTAAATGCAGGTAGTAAAGGTGTACTGTATGGAAATCAAAATGTGTTTGGTGCATTTGGTACGAGTTTTGTGCGTATTAGTGAGCCTGTGCTGAGCACGGCGGTTACTACGAGCGCAGCCCGCGTTGAAGCGAAAAAAGATTGTTATCACTTACGCGGTTTTAGAGGTTTTTTTACTTCTTCTCCTTCTGATCCTCCTTTATCGGGGCTTTCTTCACGAAAGAAAAGTACCGCATCCTTGAAAGAAGGATTTTAGGGCGGTCCATTATTTTTATTATTATTTTCTAATGAAATTTGAGATGAATGACTAACGACCGCGGCCTCGGTAGGGATTGCTAGAGGAGGGCTTTTTTGCGATACAGAAGTAGAAGAGGGGGGTAGTGGAGTAATAGCCGTTACTAATGAGCTCCTATAACTCATTGGGCCGCCAGAGTGAGTCATAATTATGGCAGAGGAAGAACAAAACTTCTTTTTCTTTGCAGGAGGCGGTGCGTTTCTTTTTTCTAACTTCTTTTGACTTTTTTTCTTCTGTGATTCAAAGGTATGTTCACGATCCTGATGTGCTTCAAGCACATCACCTGCTCCTACAACAACTGAAGGTACTGCTAGGGCTGCTCCTGCTGCCATACCCATTGCAGCGAGGCCCATTTTCGTTGCAAGAAATCCCGCCGCGATGCCTGCTGGAGCGAGCATACCTGTTGCTATTAAGCCAATAGCTGTGGCAGCTAATACTACGGTGCCCACCGTTAGAACAGCGCCAATTGCTTTGCGATTTTTTTTCCAAAAGCTCCCTGGTTTGTTAAAATCAGCTAATTGTTTAGACTGCTCGTAAACATTTCCTTTTCCTTCTTGTTTCATGCTTTTTAATTTATCAACGATATCTGCATCTAACATTTTTCCGGCTTTTATACCTGCAGCGCCCGGGCTGTTATCATTAGCCACTAATAATTGATGGCTGCTAGCATAAAGTTCAGCATATATTTTTACGAAATTCTGGCGATCTTCTCCTATATCATTTAATCGTGGGAATTTCTTATATTTATCAAAGTAAATAAGCATGGCATCTGCCATACTTAGCTCAACACCTGTTCGATCCTTAGAACTTTTACAATTAATGACAGGCATGCCCTTCATTGATCTCGTGATGACATCACACAGGGCAGCCGTATAAAGATTTTGATTTCGATTGAAGGGGTTGGGTTTTTTATCATGGGCCAGATTTTGTAATTCTCTTATTGCAATGTCTAATTTATTAAGTTCCTCTAATCTGGGGTCTTGAGGTTCCTTCAAGGTAGCTTTAACATGCTGACGCATTTTATTAGAAAATTCTGTGGCAAATTGTATGAACTGTTCATTTGGTTTCACGATTCCGCTGCGATATTCGTCAATAGCGATATTTAAATTAAAAATTTCTATATCCATTTTTTTATTATTTTTTTCGCATTTACTTGAATAATATTCCTTATATTTTTTTGCAGCTTTTTCTTTTTCACGCACCATTTTTGTATTGTTTTGATCTCCACTTAGAGGGGTGCGGTCAACAAAATTAGTTATGATACCTGCTTGTTCTACTGGAGTGAGTAGTCCACATAAAAAAACGGGCAATTTAATATTATCGTTAGGATAAATCCCCCATTTTTCGTGAAATGCTTCAAATGCTTTTTTTCCTGGCCCAATTTCGGAGTCCAATAATTGCTTTAAATTTTCATTTGCACTCTGCTGACGTTCCTTAGCATCCTTCATATTAAAACTAGTTTGCGCGCCTTGACGATAGGCTGTAGTGTGAGAAATGACTTTGCCTTGACTATTAGTTATCTTAATTTCGTGCCTTGTTGCATTCGCTTCGCCTGGAATTTGGCGCAAAATAGTAGGATGGCATTTTTGATATCGACTCCAATCTACTTGAGCGTTATCTTCTGTGGGAACAATCTCTAATAAAGCGTGTTTTGCAAAAGAGGGCAATGCGAGGAACCACTGCGGCTGACTTCCATTTTGATGAATAAGAAGAAGTTCTTGTTTTTGTTTTTTTGTTAATTTAGAAGAGCGAGGGACTTCAATTTGTTCTATGGTCCATTGGTCAGCCCCTTCACCCGTTACATATTTGGTAGATCGCGTAGGACGCTGTTTTTCTTGCCAGACATACATGGCTTCTGCTAATTCAATTTCTTTGCTGGATAAGCCCGAGGCATTCACAAGATCTTTTTTAAAAAATTGATGTAACTCTGTTCCAAAATAAATAGGTTGACCTTGCATTTCTAATTTGATTTTATTTATTTTTTCCAAATTATTTTGCATTAGGATTTTAATTTCTTTTATCCTTTTTATTTTCTCATCTAAGCTAATATCATTATCCTGTTTAATGGCATAGATCGCACCGTTTGCAAAACTGAACAGTCGAGCTTTATAAGCTTCATAAATATCAATTGGGAAATGATCAAGTGATGCTTCTCCATAATCTATATTTATGGCTAATGGCGGATTTTCAGCCTTAACTTCTTTCTGTGCCTTTTCTTCAGGTTCCTCTTGCTTGCGTTCGTATTCCTCGGGGTCTATTTCTCTAAATTGCTGCTCTTTTTCTTCTTCTTGATTCTCGTTTTCCTCAGAAGTAAATGGTTCATATTGTATGTCGTCATCGTCTTCGTCTTGTTCCATCATTCTAAATGACGGAGATTCTTCTTTTTTTTCTTCTACATCTGCTGCTTCGCGGGGCGCAGGAGGTTGCAGAAGATCATCAGATACTATGCTTGGTATGGGAAGGTAGCTACTTCTTTCTTCATCAAATCTCTCTTCTGATATTTCTATTCCTAATAAAGACTCATAAATTAAAGTTGAATCAGTTTCTATTTTTTCTAATTTAAATATATAACGACCTTGCCCATCGTCTTCCACTCTATACAGCATTTCTTGAGGTCTAATATGACCTATTGTTTGAGGGGGCAATTCTTGTGTGACGACCACGTATCCCTCGTTTTTTATTTTTAGATAAAGAATGCCATCTTCTTTATAAAAAATATACTTATTCCCTATAGGATTAGGAACGATGTTTTTTTCAGAAAAAAAAGAATTAGCCCCCAACGATGCGATAGGATATGCTAAAGATTGGTCATAATTTTGTATTAAAAGATCAGCATCTATCCCTAATTCTTCTTTTACTAAATCTCTCAATTCTTGATCTGTAATATCACTTTTGATTTTTTTTCCATTAATTTCTGCTTGCCTTATCATGTCTGCTTTAAAAGCTTTAAAATTTCCATTATATTTAGGCTCGTCGATAAAACCCCGCCATTCTGCCACGAGAGGATTGGTTGAGCTTTGTAAATCTTGATAATCCAATGTAAATTTAGGCATGAGTAGTCATTCTTTTTTGTGTGATTTAAAATTAAGTATAGTCTAGAAATGAAACGTAGGGTATTTAAGGTATAGTGCTTTGATTTTAAAGGTAAAAGCTTATGCCGAACAAGGGCCTGATAAAGAAAAATAAATTTCATGTAATTTTTCTACTTGCAGCGTGAGGTCTTCGAAGGGGCCGTGATTAAAAATAACATCATCTGCTGCCGCTAATCGCTCTTGACGTCTTACTTGTGTTTGTATAATGGCTTTAATTTCATTTTCTGAGAGATTATCTCGTTTTTTTGCCCATAATAATTGGTTTTTTTCGGTGGTATCTACTACTAAAATTCGATTAATTAAAGGATTAGGCTTTGTTTCTAGTAGCAAAGGGATGACTGCAATACAATAAGGAGAGCAAGCTGATTGAATCAGGGCTTGCATGGTTTCTCGAATCAGAGGGTGTAAGAGTTGTTCGAGCCAGTGTCGCTCATCTGGATTTGAAAAAATAAGCTTACGTAATTGTGCACGGTCCAAGGTTCCATCCGCGAGTAAAATACGTTTACCCCATTTTTCTACGATCTTATTAAATGCGATTTGTCCAGGCAGGGTGAGATCCCGAGCTAGTTGATCTGTGTCAATCACCCTTGCTCCTTTTTTTTCAAATAATGCAGCGACGGTTGATTTACCACTGCCAATTCCGCCTGTTAAGCCAACGACTAGCATAAGAATCAGATCACGAAGTGATAAAAATAAAGATGAGAAATATCTTTTCCCCATATCAAACTAATCCAACCTGCTATAGCGAGGTAAGGACCAAACGGCAATGGTATACTTTTATGTTGCCGCTTAATAATCATATGTGTTAAGCCAAAAATAGTGCCGATAAAAGAAGCCAGCAAGACAATAACAGGCAATTGTTGCCAACCAAGATAAGCACCTAATGCTGCTAAAAATTTATAATCACCTTGGCCCATACCTATTTTGCCTGTAGCAAGTTTAAATAACCCCTGCGTAAGGGCAAAAACCAAATACCCTGCAATAGCACCTATAATGGCATCATGACAATTGCTAAAGAGTGAATACATGCTGGCGATTAATCCCAGCCAGAGTAATAGAAAAGTGAGTTGATCAGGTAAAAGTTGATGATCTAAGTCGATAAATGTCAGGCTGATTAATATCCATGTAAAAAATAAAGCAGCCAGGGTTTGCCAACTTATTCCAAATCGCCAAGCAACATATACAGAAGTAATGCAGCAAAGTAATTCAACCAACGGATAGCGTACAGAGATTTTAGCATAACAATAGGCGCATTTACCCCCCAAAATTAAATAGCTGATAACAGGAATAGTATGCCAAGGTTTAAGCCGTTTTTTGCATTCAATGCAATGAGAAAGCGGTAACCAAAGATTGAGTTTATCGTTAGTCTTAGCTTGGCGTTTTAAGCCTAGGTATTCTCTACATTCTTGGTTCCATGTATTTTGAATCATAAGAGGTAGGCGATAAATTAAGACATTTAAAAAACTGCCGACCATCAGCGAGAGTAAGGCGATGAGTATCAAAAAGACATTAGGATTTTCAATTAAAAATTCGATCGTGTCCATTAGACAACGGTTCCTAACTTAAAAATGGGCAAGTACATAGCAATTACTAACCCCCCGATTAAAACACCAAGAATAAGGATAATCAAGGGTTCTAATAAGCGATTGCAATGTAGCAGCCAAGAATCAATATCGGCTTCATATATATTTGTTATTTTTTCTAGCATTTTCTCTAACATGCCTGATTCTTCACCAATTTTGACCATTTGAACGAGTAAATTAGGGAAAAACACCTGCTTTTGCATAGCTTGGTGTAACTGTTGGCCTTTTTTAATATGTGTCTGAAGTTTAAGAATAGCTTGAGCATAGACGGCGCTACTATTAGCATGGGCAATGCTTTTCAAGCTGTCGCTAATAGACAGGCCGGCTGCAAAAGTGGTAGCTAACGTACAACAAAATCGAGCAAGAATTGTTTTCATATACACGGGGCCTAAATAAGGAGTTCGTAATAGAATTAACTCAATTCTCCATCGTAATAAGGGGGAGTTATGAAAGTAATAAACCAGGAAGAAAAAGGCAAGTAAGATTAGGAAAATTAATCCATACTCCTTTTGTATCCATTTTGATAGATGGATGATAGTCAGGGTAAAGGTGGGCAACGAGCAATGCATGCTTTGGAATAATTCTGCAAAACGAGGGATGACTAAAGTCAACATGATGAGGCTGATGATTAGTGCCACAACGGTCACTATGGCTGGATATAATAAGGCCTGTTTAACTTTATTTTTAATTGAAAGTCGTTTTTCTTTATGCAGTGCAATCCGATCCAAGGCGAGAGATAAAGTGCCCGATTGTTCTCCTATTTGAATTAAGTGACATGTCAATAAATCAAAATACTGCGGAAATTGAGATAAACACCATGACAATTGATGACCTGATTCCATATTAATTTTGATGATAGTAATCAAGTATTGTAATGTTTTATTTTTTTGGTTTTTACCTAAAATTTCACAACTTTGAATAATAGGAATGCCAGCTATCATAAGTACCGAGAGTTGTCGAAAAAAAAGTGCCTTATCTAAGTCACAAATAGATTGATTGAATTTTTTTAAAAAAAGATTCATTTTGTACATAATAATGCCATATCTGTTGACGATTCTACGATGTTAGGTGAGACTACTCGATTAAGCTCTATTATGCTTGTCATCCCTTGGCGGACTAATTGCATACCTGATTGATAGAGGGTAGAAAACACTTCTTCTTGCTGTTGGTGATGAAGAGCTATTTTATTATTTGTCAGAATCATCTCGCTTGTTTTTTTAGTAAAGGTAAAAAATTCATAGATACCTGTTCTGTTTTTATAGCCTTGCAAGCAATGTTGACAGCCTTTGCTATGAAAATAGCTTTCATTTTCCTGTTTTTTACAATATTGACATAATTTTCGAATTAATCTCTGGGAAACAATAAGTGAAACTGTACTGATAATATCATGAGAAGTAATACCAAGAGATTGTAATCTTGTGACGGCTTCCCACGCATTCTTAGTGTGTAAAGTCGTTAAGACTAAATGACCCGTTTGTGCTGCTTGAATAGCAATATGGGCAGTTTCTGAGTCGCGAATTTCTCCAAGCATAATAATATCAGGATCTTGACGCAGCAATGTTCGCAATACAGTTGAAAATTCTAAGCCGATTCTAGGATTGATATTAATTTGGTTAATACCAGCCAATTGAATTTCAATGGGATCTTCCACAGTTGAAATATTTTTTTCAATTGAGTTAAGGTAATTTAAGGCAGAGTAGAGCGTCACTGTTTTTCCACTACCTGTGGGTCCAGTGATAAGAATCATGCCTTGTGGTTGGGTAATATGATTGAGAAATATTTTCTTTTGTATCTTGCTAAAGCCCAGTTTTGTTATATTTAATGCGGTCTTATTCACATTTAATAAACGTAGAACGATTTTTTCTCCAAACAGAGTGGGGCAAGTATTTATGCGAATATCGATATCATATAGTTGAAAGTGTCCATCTTGCGGTAATCTTTTTTCAGTAATATCCAATTGGGCCATAACTTTTAAGCGGGTAATAAAACGAGAGGTTAAATGCATCGCAATATGATTTGCTTCATATAAAATGCCATCTCTACGGTAACGGACACGACAAAAATTGGCAAATGGCTCAATATGAATATCGGAGGCAGTTTGATCTATGGCCTCTTTGATAATTTGGTCAACTAACTTAATAAGAGGTTCATCAAGTAAGCTTTCTTGGCTAACATGCGGTGCCATTCCTGTGATAGAAGAGTAGCTGTATAGTTTTGTCATGCGAATATTCCTGAGGTGGAAGGGTATAAAGGTTATAGTGGCCATTGATAGTGATGGGTTTAGCCTTATTAGGGGTTTATTAAAAGAGCGGGAAGAGTTACGAATTGTCACCAAATCCTAATCATTGCATAAACCAGCATTCACACAATTACCGCTCATTTTCCACTGACTGCCGGTAGCATTGGGTGTGAGGATCACAGTTAATCCACTGGCTAGAGGGGTGGCTGTGGCGTTAATAATGCCATCTTTCACAAGAAGTGAAGCTAAATTCTTTGTGGGTGTAGGGGGGTTAGGAATACCATGCAATCCATTTTTCAGTTGAGAAGGTAGCACACCTTGTTGTAAAGCTAGCGACACAGCTATTTTAAAGGGTGCTGTTGCTGCTATAACTTCTGCAAATCGCGCCCTCTTGACGTAATCTTGGTAGGAAGGAATAGCGATGGCAGCTAAAATACCAATGATAGTAACGACAATCATGAGCTCAATGAGCGAAAACCCGGGGTGATATTTTTTTTGCATTCAATTCTCCATGAGATTTATTGTAACTGTTCAGGACAAATCCGCCAACGGTTATCGAGGGTCGTAAATACGTGGGATTAATGAGGAAGAAATAAAATTAAACTGAAAGGTAAGCCCCATTTATAGCTAATTTTATTTGAAAATGCAAGTGTGTTATAGGAGGGGAGTATGAATCCCCCTCTGACAGAGCTGAGCTGCTTCTAGATTATTAAGCAGCTTAGCGTATAGAGCCATTTGAAGAAGTAGCGACTATTCCAATATCTTCATTTTCAGCTAAATAACTAGGATTATATTTTGCACCGCGGTCTTTTTTTGCAGTAGATAAATAATCTACAGTAGCTGTACATACTAAACTCCCCCATACATTCACCATTGTGCGGAAGCGATCTAGAATTCTATCAAAAGGAAGGAGTAATACTAAAGCAGATGTAGGGACATTTGCGCTACGCAATACCATAATCATGGTGACTAAACCGCCTTCAGGAATACCGGTTGCGCCCATGCCAGCCACAATAGAAGTGATAAAAATGCCAAGCTGCGACATAATAGAAAGATGCATGCCTAATATTTGGCAAAAGAACAAAGTAGACACGGCTTCATACATCGCTGTGCCTGCTAAATTAATAGTAGTTGAAAAGGGTAGAACAAAACGCGCGACTTCATCGGTGAGCTTAAGTTGTTTAGCAGCGATTAAGGCAATAGGAAGGGTGGCGATAGAACTAGAAGTCACAAAAGCAGTTAGCATAGGATTACTAGCTTGACGTACAAATTCAGCTGCATTTTTACGCTTCATGAATTTGACTAGGGCAAATTGCCATAGGCATTGTAAGAATAACCCCATCATAAAAACGAAGATAAATAATAGCATCCCTCGCACACTTTCCATGAGTCTTTTCTGTAGAGCAGCTTCAGCAATTGCAGAGCCTAATAATGAAAATAAGCCAATGGGAGTAAGATACATTAGCCAAATGATCATTTTAACAAATACATCGCGCAGCCCATTAAATAAATTCATCACAGGTTTCGCAGATTCACCCACAGAGATGCAGGCAATAGAGAAGACAATACTAAAAAATACAATAGGCATAATTTCAAATTTTGCTGCTGCTGCCACAATATTAGGCGGGAATAAAGTAAGTAAAAATGAGGAAAAATCAATAGCTTTTGCATGATGCATCGCAGCTGCATTTGCTAAAATAAGTTGCGGCGGTAAGCCGATGCCTGGTTTAAATACGTTAAGTAATACCAGGCCGATGATAACTGCAAATGAAACGCTAGTTAAAACATAAAAAATAGTGTAGATCCCTATGGATCCTAAACGTTTGGTGTTGCCTATGGAAGTGATAGCACCTACCAGTGCAGAAAATATAAGCGGTAAAGCGATTAATTTAAGCAGATTGATAAAGAGCGTTCCAATCCACCGCATTGAAAGCATATGTTCTGGGAAACAAATTCCTCCGACGATGCCTAATACAATACTCAGAAGAATTAAGTAAAACATTTTATTGTTCATGATTCATTTCATCCTTAACAGAAAAAGTTAATAGCCAGTCCTCTTTTCCTTGGACACCGTTAAGGCAACTAAACCCGTTGCCCTTCAAGCCTGTTATAATCTCTAACTCTCTGGGCTTGCCCCTAGCGAGATTTTAAGCAGGCTCTTAGATGAAATACTTCCCTGAAATCTTTGTGATGCTATCCGCAGCGTATTATACTCTTATCTGTTTGTCAGTTATAGCTTATTGGGTTCATTGAAGGGATATTTTTGGTTATGTTATTAGAAAAAAGAAATCAACTTATTGAAAATAAAGAAATTTTTATATCCTGCATTGTTCCTGTTTACAATGAAGAGCCTAATATTTATACGTTTTTTACTCAGCTAGCAGCTCATTTAAAGAATTTAACTGATTATTTTGAAGTCGTTGTTATCGATGATGGCAGTAGTGATGCAACAATTTCTAAGCTTTTACAGTTGCCCCAAGAATGTCATATTAAATTACTCCAGTTTTCACGTAATTTTGGAAAAGAAACGGCATTGATGGCAGGTTTGGAACATGCCAAGGGCGAAGTTGCTATATTAATGGACGCTGATTTCCAGCATCCTATGGTTCTTTTAAAGGCTTTTCTAATGCAATGGGGTGAAGGTTATGACATGGTGTACGGTGTTCGAAAAAATCGAGATAACGAATCACGCTTCAAGCGCAGTTTTGCCAATTTATTTTATTGGTTAATGGGGAAGCTTACTAAAATAGATGTGCCCAATAATGCCGGTGATTTCCGTTTACTTGATCGCAAAGTAATAAATGCCTTGAATAGTTTTAAAGAGCGAACTCGCTTTATGAAAGGTTTGTACGCATGGGTCGGGTTTAAAAAAATTGCTGTACCTTACGAAGTACAAGCAAGAGCAGCTGGAAAAAGTTCTTGGGGCTTGGCGAAGCTAACAGAACTTGCTATCACAGGCATTACCTCTTTTTCGAATGTTCCGTTGCGTGTATGGGGATTTATCGGCTTTATGATTTCTCTGATTTCTTTGATCTATGCAACTTATATAGTAACTATTACTTTAATTTATGGCGCTGATCTGCCAGGCTATCCCACCTTAGCTGTAGCAATCATGTTTTTTGGGGGCATCCAATTATTATCGATTGGTATTTTAGGAGAATATATTGCACGGATTTTTACAGAAGTAAAACAGCGGCCTAAATATATTCTTGAGCAGAAATATGGGTTTGAAGAGTAAATCATAGCATCTTTCCCGTTCGGGGAAAGATCGCCGCGTTTTTTGTGGTAAATGAGGACTAGAGGGTAACCCAGAAAGACTGGAAACAAGTTTTTAGGATGCTATTGGGTAAATGTTTACAAAACGCCCTATGGCTACTTGATGAATTTGACAGGCTTCCAAAAACTCTTCGCTTTGAAAATACTCATATTCTTTTACTCGGGATTTGGCTATCTCATCCGTTGTATGTGAATTCTCAAGGCCGGGGTGGCACATGATTAATCCTCCAGCACGACTCTGCTGCAAGAAGGAGGGAAATAATTTCGAATAGCATGAGGCATGAGCGAAATTATAAATGCCTGAAAACGAGGCATTATGAGGTATTTTATTTTTTACTAACTGTTGCTTAAAAGTGTTTGCGCCGCATAATTGAATGATAACCCGCTTAATATAAGCTTCTTCTTTGATTTGTAACCAGGTTTTGGAATTATCTAAACATCGTACATAACAAGCGTGCGGTCTTAAACGTTCATGATAGAACGTTAATAATGTATCTCGAATAACGGGTAATTGATGTACATGTTGATGGCCATCAATAAAATCAGGCATACGTCCTAGCTCTCTTATAAATTGATCTAATTGTGCGTGAAGTTCCCCAAGGACAGCTGTTTTATCTAGTTGACGTAAATAGCTTTTTTTAAGCAAAGTAAATAAAGAAGGAAAAGAAGTACCTTCTCTTGCAATCCAAGCGGAAGATAATGCATAACCTTGAGTGAGATTAATATGCAAGCCAATATCAGCTTGTTCTTTCAGGGGCTTCAACCAGGCTGCCTGCGTTGACCAGAATGGTGTATTAGTCATGCAACTTGTTGCAGATAGCCTTTTTTCTTGCAGCAATGCAAGAATAGCTTGAGAAATAGCCGTATTTTGCCCATAATCATCGGCGCAGAGGGTGATGCTTTTCATGTTTTTCACTATTTGAGTTAAGTAAGTTTAATGTACGGGAAGGAATCAGTGTTAGCAACTCATAAACCACAAATCATTCGTAGTTGGGTGACAGACCTGCTGTTGATGACTTTTTTACTAGGTTTTTTCTATGTGCTTTATCTTGGTATGCATCCCTTATTTACACCTGACGAAGGACGTTATTCTGAAGTAGCTCGAGAAATGATTGCTACACATGACTACATTACACCCCGTTTAAATGGTGTCGCCTTTTTAGATAAACCTATTCTTTATTACTGGCTTCAAGTGTCTGCCATAAAAATATTTGGTTTAAAAGAGTGGGCTTTGAGGTTTTGGCCTGCTTTTATAGCTGTATTGGGTTGTATAATGACTTATTTAGCTGGACGTTTGCTCTTTACCCGGCGCACTGGCGTTCTTTCTGCCATTATGCTCGCTACTAACCCACTTTATTATGGCGCAGCACATTACGCTAATCTTGATTTAGAAGTAGCGGTGTTAATTAGCTGTACGCTCTTCTTTTCTCTTTTTGCATTGCAAGCTGTATCGAACCAAAGACGCACAGTTTTCCTCTTATTTGCTTATCTATTTTCTGCACTTGCAGTATTAACCAAGGGTTTAATTGGAGTAGCTTTTCCCGTAATGATCGTCGGTTCGTGGATTCTTATTTTTCACCAATGGAAGTTGCTGGGTAAAATGCGCTTGCTGAGTGGTACATGTATTTTCCTGGTCCTTACTCTGCCTTGGTATTTTCTAGTGCAAAAAGCTAACCCACAATTTTTTCATTTCTTTTTTGTGACTCAGCAAGTTGAGCGCTTTCTTACTCAAGCTGATTTTAATAATTCGACTGTGGCTTGGTTCTACCTACCTATCGTAGGAGTGGGCTTCCTTCCTTGGTCTCTTTTTTTAGTACAAGCGTTGATAAGGTTAATACAACAAATAAGGAAAAATTTCCGTCAATCTCGAACACAAGTGTTTTTATTGCTATGGTTTTTAATTGTTTTTATCTTTTTTTCTTTTCCAAAATCCAAAACAGTAGGATATATTCTTCCTCTCTTTCCTGTGATGGCATTGATAACAGGGGATTATGTGAGTAAATACTGGGAACAACCGAAAAGCCCGGGTATTTTATTTGCTATACTCAGTTTCATTATAGTATGTTTCTTCATTATTGTTGTATGTGTGCTCGTTCCTCATATTAAAGCAATGGAAATACCGCAGGGTATAGTAGCCTATTTGAATGATATAGCGGTGATATTTCTTCTAGGCGGAGTGGCTGCATTTTATTTTTTATTTAAAAGAAATGTAAAAAAATTATTTGCTTGTTTTACGGTTATTGCCAGCGCTTTTTTACTGATTCTTTCTATTAGTGCGCCCGTACTTAATCAAAAAACAATTAAGCCGCTTGCGATGCAATTAAAATCTATCATAACCCCTCAAGATGAAGTGGTAACTTTTTACCGTTATTATCAAGATTTACCTCTTTACCTTGAACGTCGTATTACCATTGTAGCTGACTGGCATGCTCCTGATATCTTACATAACGATAATTGGGTACGAGAGCTGTGGTTTGGTATGCCCTTTCAAGATACAAGCGCGTGGTTGATAGGAGAATCTGCTTTTTGGCAGCGTTGGAATAGTAGAAGACGTTTATTTGTATTAATGAATGTCCATGATTATGAGAATTTTAGCAAAAAAACTAAAATAGCTTATAAGCTAGGTGAATATAACGATGTGGCATTAATAAGCAATAAAATTAGTTAATTGAATACCCTGAATTGAGTGAGTTATGCAAAAAGAATCTCGCATTGAAAAAAAGCTTTTGCATTATACTGGCAAAGCGATTGCTGATTTTAATATGATCCAGCCGGGAGATAGAGTGATGGTGTGCCTTTCTGGTGGTAAGGATTCTTTTACTATGCTTCGTATTTTACAATTATTACGTCGCCGTGCTCGTGCTAAATTTGAGCTTTTTGCCTTTACTCTTGATCAATCTCAGCCAGGATGGGATGATAGCCGCTTACGCGCTTGGTTAGAAGAAGCTAACATTCCTTATGAAATTTTGACAAGAGATACGTATACAATTGTCAAAGATAAAATTCCAGAAGGCAATACTTATTGTTCACTTTGCTCGCGGCTGCGTCGTGGTATTATCTACCGCTATGCGGAAGAGCACGGCTATAACAAAATTGCTTTGGGCCATCATCGTGATGATTTAATTCGTTCTTTGCTGATGTCCATTTTGTACAGTGGGGAAATCTCTTCTATGCCGCCTAAATTATTGAGTGATAATAAGCGTCATATTGTTGTTCGTCCGTTGGTCTATTGCCAAGAAGCTGATATTATTAGTTATGCTAAAGAGTGTGCTTTTCCTATTATTCCCTGTAGTCTTTGTGGTTCCCAAGAAAATCTTTCGCGACAACGAGTTAAGGTATTAATAGATCAGCTAGCTAAAGAAAATCCTAAAATTCCAAGCAACATGTTGCATGCTTTAACCAGCGTGAAGCTTAGCCAGCTAATGGATAAAAAACAGTGGGATTTTAGGAACTTGGAGTTGAAGCAGGAGGAGGAGAGCGAGGAAGAAATGGGTAATATTTTTTAACGCCTAAGATGGGTGAGTTGTTGAATGAGCTCATTTGCTTCATATTCAAATTGCTCTAATAACTCTGGAATTTGCGAATAGTTTCTACTGCGAATCGCTGTTTCTAAAGCAATGGTAGCTGCTTTTAATCGAGGTGCGCCGCAGTAGCAAAGTGCGCCATGCAATTTATGTATGCGATGTTTGAATTCCTGGATTTTATTATTTGCGTATTCTTTTTTTATTTCTAATAACTCATTCGGTAAATCTCGGGCAAGCAACGCAAACATTTCTTCTGCAAAGGCTCGACTGTTGCTTCCACATTTAATGGCTAATTCCCAATCAATCACTGCATTTGGTAGAGTCATTTTAATTGTGCACCAATAAATCAATTGTCATGAGCAGGGCAGTTTTATCAATGGGTTTTTCAAAAGAGGCGGCGGCTCCCAGAGATTCAGATAAATCTAAATAACCCGTGGGGTCTAAGCGTCCTCCGCCAGAGATAGTGATAATTTCCATAGCGGGATGTTTATTTTTGACTTCTGAAATCAAAGTAATACCACTCATTTTAGGCATAATGATATCTGTGATCATAATATCGGGATGGTGGTTTTTTAAAATTTCGCTAGCCTCCTGTCCATTAGTAGCTGTTATTACTTGATGTGATGCTCTCTGTAATGTTTGACTGAGCATGTCTCTTACAAGTTCATCATCTTCCACTAGTAGAATATGAGCCATACGTCACCTCTTTATTCATATGTGTTGTTTGATATTCAGGTAATAATAGCGTGAATAGTGTACCCTTTCCAAGTTGACTCGATACAGTTATTTCACCTTGATGTTGTTTAATAATAGAATATGCCATAGCCAAGCCTAATCCTGTGCCTTTCCCCACTTCTTTGGTTGTATAAAAAGGTTCAAAGATCCGTTCTAGGACGCTTTTATCCATGCCATGTCCGGTGTCGTTAATTTCAATTTTACAATAATGAGCCTTATTTAATTGAGGAAATTGCTTTAAATAGAGGTCGTTCTCCTGTACATGATTTAAAGTCATGGTGATAGTTCCTTCATCTTCCATGGCATCCACTGCATTAATGATGATATTCACAATGACTTGATGCAATTGAGTGGGGTTCGCTAAGATCAAGCAATTTTTTGGTAAATTATTAATCAGTAAAAGAGTAACGCTTGCAGGGATAGTCGGTTTTAATAATTGGAGTATACCTGTAATAGCTTCGTGAAGAAGGAGGGGAATTTTATCCATTTGCTGATTCCGTCCAAATGCCAATAGGCGTGCTATTAAATTTTGGGCACGCTCAGCGCCTTCCAATGCTCTGCTTAAGTTTTTATAGACAAGCGTATTTTTCTCCACGTCTTCCCTGGCGATCTCCGTAAACCCTTTAATAGCATAGATTATATTATTGAAATCATGGGCAATCCCACCTGCCAAGGTTCCTATGGCTTGCAATTTTTGACCTTGTAAAAGAGCTGTTTCTAATTTTTGCTTAATTTGTTCGGCTTTCATACGTTCCACTATCTCATTTTCTTCTTTATTGGCAATAAAAGAGTGGGTAAGCTTTTTTTCCTTAATAAGTTTCGCCAAGTAAGTCATAGCAGTACAAAATAAGAGGATAAAAATGCTAGTACTCAATATGACCCAGCGAAGAGATATTTTGATAAAAGAGTTGAAAAGTGGTGTGGAAAGGAGCCAAGTCAGTAAAATAGAGACAATACTAATTAAGGCAAGTGCATAAAGTACTTGTTTTCGCCATGCTATTTTTTTCATAGACCTTCCTCAGTTAAGTTGCATTATAACAAATTAGCGGCTTTTTTAATGAAATCAATTTGGCGAGAATACTTGGTATAAGGTACACTATGGCCAAGCTTTTCCTCGGAGCCTGTTAATAAAGATTATTAAACAGCCTCTAACATAATAAGGATATTACCGACCCTTTTAACTCGCAGGAGCGATGAGTAGAGACCTATGCAATTAAAGAAAATCAAGCTTGCCGGCTTTAAATCCTTTGTAGACCCAACAACCATTCTCGTTCCGAGTAATTTAGTGGCTATTGTAGGCCCAAATGGATGCGGTAAATCGAATGTTATGGATGCCGTCCTATGGGTAATGGGAGAAAGCTCAGCAAAAAGACTCCGTGGCATCAGTTCTGATGATGTCATATTTAATGGTTCAACCGCTCGAAAACCCGTAGGCCAAGCTTCGGTAGAACTTGTGTTTGATAATCAACATGGTGCTCTCGGAGGCGAATATGCAAGCTATGGAGAAATTTCTATTAGACGGCAGATCTCTCGGGATTCCGAGTCAGCTTATTTTTTGAATGGGGTGCGATGCAGGCGGCGAGACATTATCGATATTTTTTTGGGAACAGGTCTAGGGCCACGTAGTTACTCTATTATCGGTCAAAACATGATTTCAGGAGTAGTCATGGCAAAGCCCGAAGAGATGCGAATTTATTTGGAAGAAGCAGCAGGGATTTCTCGCTATAAAGAACGAAGAAGAGAAACAGAGAATCGAATACAACATACTAAAGATAATTTAGCGCGATTAAATGATGTGCGTGCAGAATTAGAAAAACAATTAAGTACGCTACAGCGCCAAGCAAATGCGGCAGAAAAATTCAAATTACTGAAACAAGAAGAGCGTTTAGTGCGGGGACAATGGTATGCCATCCAGTGGCGCCATTTAGATTCTTGCTTAGTCAAGGAATCATTACAAATTCAGCAACAATCTACCGGTCTGGAGGCTTGTCAGGCGCAAGTGAGTGAGACCAATTTGCAAATAGAGTACCAGCGTGAAGTAGCTCATCAAGCTAATGAAGCATTCCAAGAAGTGCAACGTCGGCATTATACTGTTAGTAATGATATTGGACGGTTGGAACAGGAAATTCAACATCAGGAAGAACGGTTACGGCAATGGCAAGCAGATATTCAACAGATTGATAGTGATTATTCGCTAGTGAACCATGAAAGAGAGCGGGCGCAAGAGGAAGAGCGATATTTAGAAGAAGAATTATTTTGTTTAGAACCGACTGCCCCGCAGGCAGTCACTGCATTGAATACCGAGGTGAGAGCGTTAGAAGCGGCAGAGGAGGCAATGCAAGATTGGCAGAAACAATGGGATGAATTTAATGAGTTCAATTCAAAAGTGGCGCAGGCTGCTCAAGTTGAGCAAACACGTATTCAGCATTTAGAGCAAAAAATTTCTACGCTTACTCAACAACAAGCTAAATTTGATCAAGATAAGCCGGGGTTTGATTTTATCAAATTAGAAAATGAAATGGTTATGTTCGCGGAGCAAATTTCTGAAATAGAGGCGAAAGCAGAAGATTATATTCAACAAATGATGGAGACTCGAAATCAACTCTCCGCTTTGCAAATGACTCAACAGCAAGGCACACAAAAACTAAATCAAATACGCAATGAATTACAAAAAGCACGGGGGCAACAAGCCTCACTGGAAGCACTGCAGCAAACTGCTTTAGGCCAGCGCCATCATTCATTAACTCAATGGTTAGCACAGAATCAATTAGACCAACGACCGCGCTTAGCCCAAGGTATTGAAGTGGAAGCGGGCTGGGAACAAGCAGTGGAAAAGGTGCTCGGTGCTTATTTACAAGCAGTTTGTGTGGATGATTTGTCAGAAGTCGTTCCTTTTGTTGAACAATTTTCCGAAGGCAGCTTGTGTTTATTTGCCCAAAAACAGGTGCCTACACCAAGTCAATACAGACAAGATAAATTGTTGAGTAAAGTAAAATCATCTTGGGATCTCGATTCATTATTGTCAAACATCTATATTGCAGAGTCTCAGCATGCTGCATTTGACATATGCAAATCATTAGCGGCCCATGAATCTGTTATCACACGCGAAGGTGTGTGGTTGAGTCCGTCTTGGTTGCGTATCCTCCGAGATAAAAACCCCGAGTCGGGGATATTTCAGCGTGAACAAGATTTAAAACAATTGGCTCAACATATTGCTGGATTGAGTGCTACTCATGATGAAGTAGAGGAAAATTTGAAGCACTATGAAGAGCAATTAAAAGTATTAGAAAATCAACGAGATTCTTTGCAGAAAGTGATCAATCAGATAGATGTGCAGTCGGCAGAAATTCGTGCGCGACAAAAAATGAGAAAAACTCAGTTGAGTGAATTACAAACGCGTGCGGAACGTTTTAGTGATGAATTAAAAGAAAATAAAATTCAGCTAGAGAAAGCGTATAAGGAATTAACTCACACCCGTTCTACTTGGCAGCAGGCCATGTCCGATCTGGAAAACCAAGTTGAGCAGCGTGATGTATTAAATCAAAAACGAGAAAATTTGCGTGAGCAATTGTATACATTACGTGGCAATGTAGATCGATTGAGGGATGAAGCTCATCAAGTGGAGATTCGTTTAAAAACAACTCAGGCAAAGCAAACCTCAGTCAAGCAAAATATAATGCGCTTAGATGCTCAGTTAACAACATTAACTGCGCGAAAAACAGCATTGCAGGGTGAATTGGATGCTGCACAATCGCTAGAATCTCGCCGAGAACATTTGGCTACGTTGCTTTCTTCTCGTTTGTTAACAGAAGAAGAGATGAATAAAGCCCGTTATTCACTGGAATCGGTGCATTATGATTTAAATCATCTAGAGTCTCGCAAACAAGCGCTTGAGCGTGATGTAGCGCATTTTCGCGATTGTCTTGAGGATCTACGTGTACAAAGACAAGGTGTTAAAGTTAAATCTGAAACATTGATGGAGCAACTGAATGAAACTGGCCTACAATTAGAAGCTATTTTGCAGGATTTACCCATAGAGGTGAATCTCCAGGAATGGGAGGAACGCTTAGAAAATATTACTCAGCGTATTGTTCGTTTAGGGGCTATTAATTTGGTTGCTATTGAAGAGTATGCTACCTGTTCTGAGCGAAAGCAATATTTAGATAAACAATATGAAGATTTACAAGAAGGGTTGAATACGTTAGAGAATGCCATTGCTAAAATTGATAAAGAGACAAGAACCAAGTTTAAAGAAACATTTGAAAAAGTGAATACGCGCTTTCAAGAACTTTTCCCCATCGTTTTTGGCGGTGGTAAAGCGTATCTTGAATTAACAGATGAGAATTTACTAGATGCGGGCATCACCGTCATGGCTTGTCCACCAGGCAAGCGTAATAGTACGATCCATTTATTGTCTGGCGGTGAAAAGGCCATGACAGCCATTGCATTAGTGTTTTCTATTTTTCACTTAAACCCTGCGCCTTTTTGCATGCTAGATGAAGTCGATGCGCCCCTAGATGATGCTAATATTGGTCGTTTCTGCCAATTAGTTAAGACGATGGCAGATAAAACGCAATTTATTTTTATTAGTCATAATAAATTAGCCATTGAAATGGGTGAGAATTTGATTGGCGTGACGATGCATGAACCCGGTGTATCTAGACTGGTGAGTGTCGATATGCATGAAGCCCTGAGTTTAGCAGGGGTGCCGCATTCATGACGAGTAAAACAAATCATATTGCACAGGACTTTATTATTATTCATGTTATGGCTAAGCCAGGTAAGCATTTTGCTTCTTATGATTTACTACAAGCTATTTCTGCTACGGGCATGCAATTTGGTGCCATGAATATTTTTCATTATTATTCAGCTGAATCAGATAAGAAATCCTTGTTTAGTTTAGCTTCTGCCACAGAGCCTGGCGAATTTGACCTGGATCGGATGGGAAATTTTTCTTGTGCGGGATTAACGCTGTTTATGAATTTACTTCAAGTTCAGAATAAAGAAGAAGTATTTCTGTTAATGCTGCGTACAGCAGAGCAATTAGCGGAAGATTTGCAAGGTGAAATAAGAGCTGAAAATAGAGTGCTGTGGAATGAGGAGGCGCAACAGCAGTACCAAGAAAGAGTAAGATAAAAATTAAGAAGGATAGCATTTTCATGCCCATATTTCCTGATAAAAAAAAGAAAGAAGTAATGCACGCGCATGAGCAAATTGAAAGACTTCGTGAGGAAATTAATGAACATAATTACCATTATCATGTCTTAGATAATCCTATTATCTCGGATGCGGAATATGATCAAAAATTACAACTGCTCAAAGAATTAGAAAAGCAATTTCCCCTATTCGTTACATCGGATTCGCCCACGCAGCGCGTCGGGGCAAATCCGCTGAAAGAGTTCCAGCAAGTTCAGCATGAAATACCCATGGGCTCATTAGACAATGCATTTACTGAAAATGATATTATTGCATTTGATCAACGCGTTCGAAGTCGTCTCAATTTACAAGATGAAATAGTCTATATGTGCGAGCCTAAAATGGATGGTGTTGCAGTCAGTATTCGTTATGAAAAAGGTCGTTTAATACGTGCTGCAACACGGGGAGATGGAGAAACAGGCGAAGATATTACTCAAAATATTCGTACTATAAAAACAGTGCCATTACGTTTAAGGGGAAAAGGTTATCCTTCTATACTGGAAGTGCGTGGCGAAGTATATATGTCTAAAAAAGGGTTTGATTTATTAAATAAAAAAGCAGAAGAAAAAGGGGAAAAAATTTTTATTAACCCTCGAAATGCGGCTGCAGGTAGTGTAAGACAACTTGATCCTAAAATCACTGGATCAAGGCCGCTTTCAATTTGTTTTTATGGAGTAGCTAGCCCCAGCCCCGATTTACCTTTTACTCATTCAGGTATATTAACAGTATTCAAGAAGTGGGGATTGCCGGTGAATGCTTATGAACAAGAAGCAAAAGGAGTCGCTGCTTGTTTAGCTTATTACAATGCCATGAAGAAGAAGAGAAATAATTTGCCATATGAAATTGATGGTATTGTGCTGAAGGTAAATTCCATAGAGAATCAAACGCAATTAGGTTTTATATCAAAAAGGCCACGGTGGGCAATTGCTTATAAATTTCCTGCTGAAGAAGTGATGACCACTATTGAAGCAGTAGAATTTCAAGTGGGACGGACAGGCGCTTTAACCCCAGTGGCTCGTTTACGCCCTGTATTTGTGCATGGTGTAACCATTAGTAATGCGACTTTACATAATATGGATGAAATTCATCGCAAGAAAATACATGTGGGTGATAAAGTGATTGTCCGACGTGCAGGTGATGTGATTCCCGAAGTGGTTAGAGTTGTGGCGCATGAAGAACCTAGCTCTGTGAAAGCTATTTCCTTGCCTCTATATTGTCCCGTTTGCCACTCTAAGATAGAACAAGTGGAGGACGAGGCGGTGGCCCGTTGTAGCGGTGGGCTATTTTGTCCAGCGCAGCGTAAAGAAGCTATTAAACATTTTTCTTCTCGCCGCGCTATGGATATTGAAGGTTTGGGCGATAAAATCATAGATCAGTTAGTTGATACTGCCTTAGTGAATAGTGTGGCTGATTTATATTCATTACAGTTTGAGCAATTGGCTAATTTAGAACGACTGGCAGAGAAATCAGCCCAAAATATACTAGATGCTTTGCAAAAAAGTAAAAAAACGACATTAGCACGGTTTCTTTTTTCCTTAGGTATACGCGAAGTAGGTGAAGCAACTGCCAAGCAATTAGCAAATTATTTTGGTGAATTGTCCGCTTTGTTTTCTGCAACGGAAGAGTCGCTTCAAAAAGTGCCTGATATAGGGCCGGTTGTCGCCGGGCATATCGCTGCTTTTTTTTCAGAAAAACATAATCGTAAAATCATAGATGAATTAATAGCCGCAGGCATTTATTGGCCTAAGATCATGGTTACTTCACATAATTTACCGCTCTCTGGTAAAATCATCGTATTAACTGGAACTTTACAGAGAATGAGCCGGGAAGAAGCCAAAGAAAAACTTGAGAATCTAGGCGCTAAAATAGCAGGTAGCGTGTCTCGCAAAACAAATTATGTGATAGCGGGAGAAGATGCAGGCTCAAAATTAGAAAAGGCAAAAGAATTAGGTATTGAAATTTTAAATGAAGAGCAATTTTTAAAATTCTTGACTTCTGCTACCTAAGCTGTGTGAACTCTATCCTATCAATAAAAAAACAACTTTACAGCCATCTTAAGTTTAAAGATAATACTTAGCAGACTTCTGATGGTGCGCGAAATATTAAGTGAGTTAAACGTTCCACTTGCAATAAATCTTTTTTCGCTTTCAGAGTGAAAGCCGCATTCCGCTTGCGTGGAATAGGTCCTGAAAGTTTGATAGAGGATTAGTGGGGCAGATTTATAAAAACTCCTAGCTGCAAGCTAGGTGTACAACCCCATAAGGATACATGCCATGAGATTAGTATTTTTTGTCAGCAGCTTTGGTGATACAGATCTTGCCAAATCAACAATAGGCAGACTAATTGAGCAGAAATCAGTTGACTCGATTTTTGTGGTACCTTTAACAGCGACAGCAGTAAATCGCACGGAAGATTTGATAGGAAGTGAAAAGGTTTTTCGGGTTTCTCTCAATGAAATCACCCAACGGCCGGGAATCTTATTGGAAGACAAAATGTCCCGCGAAGATCTCGATAGTGTCAAACGCTTTATTGATGAAAATAAAATTCAGCGTGCTTATGTAGGGGTTCCCTCGGCTGACAATACCCTCCCCTACGAGATAGCGGGCGCTTTAGACATACCGTTGACAGTCGCCTATGAATACTTGTTCAAATCGCTGGCCCACCCCCATCGGTTTTTTGATTATGTAGACAGCATGGCCTCCAAGCCAAATTGTGATTTTGCAGTTCCCCTAACTCCGGCCAGAGACGATATTCTGGCGATCCATCCTGGAGCCACCGTTTATAAAATTGGGCACCTCAGCCTTGACAATCTCCCACCTCGTGCTGAAGATACACAAGATATCAGAGCATCTTTATTAGTGGAAGCAGCTGAGGATTTGGTGGTTGTTTCGGGAACAACCCAGCCCACCGAAATTGACAATAATTTTCTGGATGCACTATTAATGGAGCTTTCCACCGGAAAATATCCCACTTTACAATTGCGAATGAGTATACATCCCGGTATTAACAACCCTGCTCTCTACATCCAAACATTGTTACAGACCTGTGAAAAATATCCTCAAACCAGTCGCCAGTTCAAAATCATAATAACAGATAAAATTAAGGCCAAGCTAGAAGGTCCTCTTCCTTTAACCCCCTTTATTATGGATGCCAATGTTGAGGGTCCAACTGCAGCCAAAGCTGCCGACAGGATCACGCAAGCCGTCCCCGGAGCTTTACTAAATCAAGCCGCGATGGAAGGCACACCCGCCTATTTTCCTAGGACATCTATTCCCTATTTACCAGAGGCGTGGTTTTCTAAAAACATTTCCTCATTCTTTACAGCAGCGCGACAGGCGCCGCATTCTCGTGAAGAGCTGGGTTTAGAAGAAGAGACAGCGCCTGCTCTACTGGCAAGCTTGATGACTCGATAGTTTAGAAGAAGAAAGAAAATTTTTTGAAATTTATCTTTATACTTAGGATCAGTTGACAATTCGCTAAGCCGAGATGAAAAGCTTTGATTTTTGAGCACCGAAGCGCAGTTAGCATGTAAATCAAGGAGCATCGGAGCGCAGAAAATCAAAGTGGCCCCGCCGGCATAGTAGAATTATTAACAGATCGTAAAGAATGATTACCCTATAGTGGGCGTAGTAGTAGCAGAGCCTTCGGAAAAAGCATTTCCGCCAGCGTGCTTAGCTTGGTACATTGCTTTATCCGCATATTTAATTAATTTTTCTAATGAGGTTCCATCTTGAGGATAAATAGCGATACCCACACTGGCTGTAAGGATAAATTCATGCATATTTATTTTCATAGGTTGGGAGCTTATTTTTAATATTTTTTCTGCCGTAAGGTGGACAAATTGAAGATTATCAATAGGGTTTAATAAAATAATAAATTTATCCGCAGTGGATCGGGCTGCTATATCGTCTACACGTAATACTTTTAGAAAGCGATTAGCCATTTCTTTTAAAGCCAAGTCTCCCACATTATGACCAAATGCATCATTAATTTTTTTAAAATGATCTAAGTCAATATACAAGAGAGCTAATTTTATTTTTTCTCGGCTAGTGCGGCTCATTATTTGGTTTATCATTTTGGTAAAGAAAACAAGATTCGGTAAAGAAGTAAGGTGGTCATAATGCGCTAAAGCCGCTAAATCTTTTTTATGTGTTCTTAATTCCTTTTCTACTAGCTTACGTTCAATAATTTCTTGTTGCATTTTAATATTGCTCATTTTTAATTTTTTCGTTCGTTCTTTTACTTGGGTTTCTATTTTTTCTTGTGAAGTATCAATAAAATTTATCAGGGCTTGCAAATAATTAGATAAAGAACTTATTTCATCATCGCCATAATTCTCTATAACGCCATAGTGCGCATTATTTTTATTTATTTTTCTTACCTGATGAGTTAACACTTGCAAGCGTTGGATAATAAAAACCTTGAATAACCAGAGGGTTACGGATAGACATACCATTCCTAGGGTAAGATAGCCAATAAAATAATAAGTAATAAGTTTCATATAAAAAATATGGCTAGTTTCTATCAAGAGAAAATGATGAAGGAACAAGAAATAGAAGGTGAGGCAAGTGATTATTAAGAAAATTGTCCAAGACAAGCTTAGGGATATTAGCGCTTTATTCCATAGTTTCATCGGATAATTCTCCTTTTGAGAAGAAGATACACTGCGCCAGTGCCGCCTTCTGTGGGTTTAGCTGAACAAAATGCTAGAATATCGCTGTTTTGTCGCAGCCAATGATTCAGTTTATTTTTCAAAATAGGGTCGCGATTCGCTCGACTCTTTCCATGAATAATAAGTCCATAACGTATTCCTTTATGACTGCACTCAGCTATAAATCGACTTAATGCATCTCTTGCTTTGTCTATAATCATGCCATGTAAATCTAATCTTGCTTCTATAGTATATTGTCCTGTACGCATTTTATGAAGAATTTTATACTGAATACCAGCACGAGAAAATTCGATTGGCTCCTCACTTCCTACAGGCTGAAGAGTTTCATGATCGGAAAATTGAAATAAATTCGATCTATTATATTCATTTTGAATTTTATTTATGTTTTTTAATGGGGCAACAATTATTTTTTGGGGGCTAATTTTAGTATGAGTAAGCGGTTTGACGCCTTTCATGGCTTCTTTAAAAGCTATTTTGTCAGCCTCGCTTAAGTCATTTTTTTTAGCCATTGTTTAAGTTGTAGCTGTGTTTATGTTCTTGGTACAATCTTACACTATTTTAATACTCGTTTAGGTTAATTTAATCATGGTGATAGATAATAAAGATACGTTGCAACAATTTTTTTTCGAAAATGCCCCTGTTCGTGGTGAAATTGCCCGTTTAAATGAAAGTTATCAGGAAATTATTCAACAACATCCTTATCCTGCGCTTATTCGGCATTTATTAGGAGAAGCCTTAGTTGTGGCGTGTTTATTGAGCGCTATGCTTAAAGTAACTGGACGAGTGACTGTGCAATTTCATGGTAAAGGAAAGTTAAAGCTTTTGCTTGCTCAATGTGATCACCAAGCTCATTTACGTGGTATCGTTCAATATGAAAGTGAATTAACACAAGCTGAATTACTCGCAGCCCAGCAAGAAGGTATATTGAGTATTATGATAGATTTTGATGTACCTTATGCTAAAAATTATCAAGGTATTGTCGCTTGGGAGGGAGTGTCGTTAGCCCAAGCGATTGAAGGTTATTTTAGGCAGTCCGAACAATTACCCACGCGGTTATGGCTTGCTGTGAATGAAACCAGCGCGGCTGGGTTATTATTACAAGTCTTACCTAAAGAAAGACCAGAGTTATTTAAAAATGATTGGGAGCATTTGATTATGTTGACAGAGACCTTAACACCACAGGAATTTTTACAAATAGATAATGCGACTTTATTACATCGACTTTACTCGCAGGAAGAATTAAGAATATTAACTCAAAAGTCGGTAATATTCCAGTGTACTTGTTCACTTAAACGTAGTCAGAATGCTATTCTACTGTTAGGCGAAGAAGAAGCAGAGCAAGAATTAAAAGATAAACAAAGAATTAGTGTGATATGTGAGTTTTGTAATAAAGAATACAGTTTTGATCGTGTAGATGTGGCTGCTATTTTCAAGCAGCAAGGTGGTGAGCTGCTTTCATCTACACAACTACATTAATAATCCTAGAGCTTGTTTAAAATCTCGCTAGGTGAAGCCTGAAAACAGCGATTTTAGAGAACCGTAGCGGAGCATACCTAGAAGTATTTGAGCCACGAATTACAGAAAATCGCTGTTTTCAGGCCGACATAATGAAGATTATAACCAGGCTCTTAAAGAGGAAATGAAAATGAGGATATCAACTATATGCTGAACTTATTGTACGATTTCTTTGTGGTGCTAGTTTTTTTTGTTACATTTAAATTTTATGGTATTTATGCAGCTACAGCAGCAGGTATTGGAAGTAGTGTGCTGCAAGTTGCTGTTACTCGGGTTTTCCGAAAAAAATATGATAAAAAGCAACTAATGGTGACAGCCATTTTTTTGGTTTTTGGCGGTATGACCCTTTATTTTCATGATCCGATTTTTGTAAAGTGGAAGCCGACCATCCTATTTTGGATTTTTGGCTTTGCTTTTATTATCAGCCAATTTATTGGAAAACAATCATTAACACAACGCATGATGGGACATATTGTAGAAGAAAAAAAATCAGTGCCTAATATTGTATGGCGTAGGTTGAATTTGGCGTGGTCGCTCTTTTTTTTCTCTCTAGGCGCGATTAATATTTTTGTGGTGTATCATTTTACCACAGAGGTGTGGGTCAATTTTAAATTATACGGCATTTTCACGGCAATGTTATTATTTGGATTGGTACAGGCATTTTTTTTAACGCGTTATCTTACGAAATAATTTCATGAATTCTACAAATCGTCTTAATTTAATAAAACAACGTTTGCAAGCTGCTTTTTCTCCCGCTTACCTTGAAATACAAGATGATAGCCAACTACATAAAGGACATGCGGGCAGTCAAAATGGGGCCGGGCATTATACAATTATTATTCGTGGAGATTGTTTTAAGAATAAATCGCGTATTGCCGTGCATCGAGAAATTTACCAAGTGCTAGCTGATATGATACCTACTCAAATTCATGCTTTGCAAATTAAGATCTGTTGATAATTCTACTATGCTTTGCGCACCACTTTGATTTTCTGTGCTCCGCTGCTCCTGGATGCACATGTCAACTGCGCTGCAGTGTTCAAAAATAAAAGCGTTTCACTTTGGCCTAACGAATTGTTAGCAGACCCTACCGCCTGGGGGAATATCACTATGTTAGGAAAGCCGACTGATAAGTATGTAGTTGTTCTGCTGTGAGTAAGAATACACCCCCTTCGCTGCATTGAAATTCTAGCCAAGTAAAAGGGATATGAGGAAATTTTTCTACTAAGGCCGATTCACTATTACCCACTTCTATAATTAAAATACCTTGCGGATTTAAGTAATGATAGGCTTCTTTTAATATTTCTAGGGTAATATCCAGACCTTCTTTACCGGCAGCCAAACCTAAGCGGGGCTCGTGTAAATATTCAGCAGGCAAGGTTGCCATATCTGTAGCATCAACATAGGGTGGATTGCTCACAATGATATCGTATTTTGTTTTCGGTAAGTTAGAAAATAAATCAGCTTGGTGTAGAGTTACTTGACTCGCTACGTTATGCCGTAATACATTTATTTTTGCCACAACAAGCGCTTCTTCAGAGATGTCGCTCGCATCAATGACACTTTCTGGAAATGCCTTCGCACAGGCAATGGCGATGCAGCCGCTGCCTGTGCATAGATCTAAAATAGTATGCACCTTATCGGGGGAAATCCAAGGTTCAAATTGATTTTCAATCAATTCGGCGAGAGGGGAGCGTGGAATGAGAACCCGCTCATCTACATAAAAAGATAAACCCGCAAACCAAGCTTGATGAGTCAAGTAAGGAAGGGGAATTCGCTCAGTCACCCGCCGTTGGATGAGCTTATAAATTTGTTCGCGTTCAATTTGTGTTAAGCGTGAGTCTAATATACTGCGGTCAATATCGTGTGGTAAATGAAGAGTTGGCAAAATCAATGCAACCGCCTCATCCCAAACACTGTCTGTGCCGTGCCCATAGTAAAGCCCTGCTTCGGTAAAGCGGCTCATAGCCCAGCGCAAGAAGTCGCGGATAGTAATTAAATCAGTCAACTCCTTCATGCATGCTGTCTCTTTTATTTAAAAGTTAATCCGTATTCTACTCATTTTTCATCTAAAGTGTATAATCCTAAATTTGTTAGCTTCAAAACAGGAAAAATATGAAACCCATTATACCCGCCGTAGACGGTGAGACTATTCAAACTATTTTTGAGAAAGCAGACTGTCTCCATGATTTAAAAACAGTAGAAAAAGCATTAGATCAAATGGCAAATGCCATTACTAAAAAATTGAATAATGTAAACCCCTTGGTTATCTGTGTTATGGTGGGCGCGCTTATTCCAGGCGGGCATTTGCTAACACGTTTGAATTTCCCCTTGGAAATTGATTATATCCATGCAACGCGTTATCGTAATGCCACGCGCGGCGGTGATTTGCATTGGTTAGTTGAGCCCAGACAATCATTAAAAGACCGAATCATTTTACTTATCGATGATGTGATGGATGGGGGATTAACTTTAACAGCCATCATTGATTACTGTAAACAAGCAGGTGCTAAAGAAATTTACTCTGCTGTCATAGTTAATAAAATTCGCACCCGCGAACCTGGGGTCAATTTTGAGCCCGATTTTGTAGGCTTAGAGACAGAAGACCGCTTTTTATTTGGATTTGGCTTAGATTATAAGGGTTTCTTGCGTAATGCCCCTGGGATTTATGCAGTGGCAAAAGAGTATGAGGGGCTTTAGGGTGATGGCAGATAATAGGTTGCTGCCTAGGAGGATATAACTCTAATTAGGATGTTGAATATATGGAATATTTTTGGATTATAGCATTTGTAGGTATTATAAGCATGCTTGCTTATCAGCGTGCCTCTCTCGCTGTTTGGACATGTGCCTTATTACTATTTCTAGGGTTAATAACGATTTTAAGTCGCCTATCCCCTTGGATATTAAGTCTTGGGTGGTTTATTTTCTTTATTGGAATGCTTCCCCTTTATGCCACTTCTTTACGTCAAAAATGGATGACTCAACGTCTATTGAATTTTTATTGTAATCACATGCCTACTATGTCTAGCACAGAAAGAGAAGCATTGGCAGCGGGTACGATCGGATGGGAGGGCGATTTATTTCGAGGCACTCCCAATTGGGAAAAATTATTAACTTATCCTAAAGCCACACTTTCGGCAGAAGAGAAGGCGTTTCTGGCGGGCCCGGTGCAAGCCCTGTGCGCTATGATAGATGATTGGGAGATAACCCATCATTTGGCAGATTTGCCGCCGAAGATGTGGCAATTTCTTAAAGAAGAAGGTTTTTTTGCTCTGATTATTCCTAAAAAATATGGCGGGAAAGCATTTTCAGCATATGCGCACTCTCAAATATTAACTACAGTCTACGGCAAAAGCGCATCGGTTGCTTCAACTATTGCTGTGCCTAATTCCCTTGGCCCAGCGGAATTGCTTTTGCATTATGGGACCGAAGAACAAAAAAATTATTATTTACCGCGTTTGGCACGAGGGGAAGAAGTGCCTTGTTTTGCGTTGACAGGCTTGGAAGCTGGTTCGGATGCTGGGGCTATGACAGACAAGGGCACGGTATGCTGGGGGGAATACGAAGGAAAAAAAATTATAGGAATAGAGCTCTCTTGGAATAAACGTTATATTACATTAGCTCCCGTAGCCACGGTGATTGGGCTTGCTTTTAAACTGTATGACCCTGAACATTTGTTAGGAAAACAGAAAAAATTAGGTATTACTTGTGCCTTAATTCCCCGAAATACTCCCGGCATTGTTATTGGCCGCCGTCATTTTCCTTGTAATGCTGTTTTTCAAAACGGGCCCACCCAAGGTGATAATGTTTTTATTCCTCTCGATTGGGTCATTGGCGGACCTGCTATGGTTGGCCAAGGTTGGCGTATGCTGATGGAATGTTTAGCGGCGGGTCGAGCTATTTCTTTACCGGCGAGCGGAACGGGAGGGGCTAAAATGGCGATATTTGCTTCAAGCGCGTATGCCCATATTCGGCGCCAGTTTAAATTGCCTATTGGCCGTTTTGAAGGGATAGAAGCTGTATTGGCGCGCATGGCTGGCTATACTTATCTGATGGATGCAACCCGTACGTTTACTGCTGCCATGATTGATAGCGGCGAAAAACCAGCATTGGCGTCAGCTATCACCAAATACCATGTCACGGAACTAGGACGCAAGGTAATAGATGATGCGATGGACATTCATGGTGGCAAAGGTATTTGCTTGGGTCCTCGCAATTATCTTGGCCGATTTTATCAAGCCATTCCTATTGCTATTACAGTCGAGGGCGCTAATATTTTAACTCGCAGCATGATTATTTTTGGACAAGGCGCCATGCGCTGTCATCCTTATATTTTAGCAGAGCTTAAAGCAGCCTCATGCGCAGATGAAAAACAACGGTTATGCGAATTCGATAAAGCATTAATGGGACATATTAGTTTTAGCCTGAGCCATTTTTTTCGCACGGCAATACTAGGATTAACTAGCGCAAAAATAGTCAAAGCACCTGTGGGAGAAACGAAGCGGTATTTCCAACAAGCTACACGCTTTAGCGCTGCCTTTGCTATGTTGGCCGATATGTCACTTTTAGTATTAAAGGGGGCATTAAAACGTAAAGAAAGTATTTCTGCCCGTTTGGGCGATATTTTAAGCTATCTTTATTTATTATCTGCTGTATTAAAACACCATTATGATCAAGGGAGTCCTATAGAAGATTTGCCTTTAGTAAAATGGGCCAGCTTAACGTGTTTATTTGAAATTCAAGAAAGCATCGATGGATTATTGACGAACTTTCCTCATCGAGGGTTAGCTTATTTTTTACGACTACTCATTTTTCCAATAGGCATGCGTTTTGCAAGGCCGGATGATAAGTTAAGTTTTAAAGTAGCCCAATCACTTTTAATACCTACTCCTACTCGCACCCGATTAACAGAAGGTGTTTTTAATGCGCCTGTGCCTAATAATATGTTAGGCATGCTAGAGGATGCATTACAAAAAGTAATTTTAGCAGAACCTATAGAAAAAATAATTAAGACGGCATTCTATGATAAATTAATTAAAGGCGAAGATTTTATCCAACAAGGTAAAGCAGCAGTAGAAAAAAAGATTATTTCTAATGAACAATTAACGATATTATTAGCCGCAGAGGAAGCTAGGCGAAAAGTCATTAGCGTAGATGATTTTGCGCCGGAAGAGTTATCTTCTTGAATATATTTAGCATAAAGCCTTACTTCTTAAAAGAGAGATAAATCAGCATACTAGCTATTTTAATTTGCACAATTAGAGAAGTAAATATACAATACCTTTCGTAAAAATCATCCACCCAGAGGCGCTATGCAAAGCTCAACACCGTCAAAAAATCAAGACAACGAGGCTACGGCGGTGTGTAAAAGAATAGCTGCTATCCTAGAATACCAATATAAAAAGAAGTGCGAAGTAATTAAATTGCCTTCCAATAAATATCAAATAAAATGTTATAACTCAAAAAATGCATCCGAGTTAGCTAAGCAAATCTCTGAGGACTGTAATAAGATGGGCCTTTCTTTAGAGCAAGCTAAGCAAATCTCTGAGGAGGGTAACATGGACTTTGATCTTTCTTTTTTTGATCTACGAGTACAGGGATGTTCGTTAGAGCTCTCAGAGCAAGTAATATGCTATATTCAAAGCTACATTATTATCCCGGCTATATCTGTAGAAATTGAAACAGTAATGAAGATTATAAAAGATAAAAAGAAAGACATGCCCGAGGATACCAGAGCTTATCTGGAGAAGTTGAGCAGTATATTTGTGAAGAAAGAAATTAAATTAGAATCAAAAAAACTAGAATTAGAAGCAGGAGTGCTAGAAGAAGCAGAGGCGCTAGAAAAAGCGCTTGAGTTTATAGATAAAATCAAACACCTACCTATGCCAGAGAACCTAAAAATAGCGATGGGTATTTTAGCAACAGCTTGTGTTATGCTTCTCATTATAATAAACACTTCCTTTATTCCAGCTGCTTATTTATTTGCAGCAAAAACAACAACAATGATGATAGGATGTTTTGCAGGAGGATATACTTTTTTCGGAGGTCGTGCTCATAAAAACCTTCAAGAAGCATTACTTACGGCCTCTTTGTCAGTAGGGGAGGAGGAGAAGTTGACCGAGAATAATGTCCTCTTTTCAGATAATCTTAAAATAGAAGAGGAAAGGCGGGACTCAGTTCCCTTAGATCTCTTTACAAGGGCTTTTTTCGGCCGCTAAGAAGTAAATCAATAAATGAAAATACCACAGACTATACTTACTACTCCATTATCGCAGCAAAAACGAGCCTGGCTCTTTATTTATTTATTTGCTTTAACCAGCTTTTTTCTTCTGTTAGAAATCAGTTTTTTTATCCAAGCAAGTAACTCTTACCTCGATGTTTTTAAAGAAATTGCTTATCATTTAAAGATTCCCACTCAAATTTTCCCAGGCGTGGCTTATTTTCTGGCTATGCAATTACTGATTCATATAGCCTATGTTTTTTTTATTGCTTATTTAGCTATCTTCATTAGCTTTGCCTTAGACTGTACGCAGGCACAAGTAGAGAGATTAGGTCTCACCTTAGGTATTATGGGCCTTTTTCTTATTTTATTGGCGAATCACCATTTTTACCCCGATTCTAAATTTTCCATTCTTATTTCGGATTTAGTTCCGGATGTTATTCAGACTCTTTGTTTTATTATTCTCCTAATGGTATTTAGCCTTGCCCTAGTGTTGGCTCTCTATGGTTTATATAAAAGCAATAAGACATTTTGCATAATAGGGGTTTTTCTAATAAGCGCTTTTACGGTATGGTATTCTCACTTTCCTACAGCAAGAATAAGCGCAGCGACTGCCTCTAAACCTAATATCATTATTATAGGTGTTGATGCTGTGCGGCCTGATTTTTTAGGCTATTTTGGCGGTGGCAAACACACCCCTCATCTAGATAATTTTTTAAACCAAGCTGCTGTTTTTTCTGAGTCACTTACTCCGCTGGCGAGAACTTACCCTGCCTGGGTGAGTATTTTGACAGGCCAATATCCAAAAAAAAACGGTGTGCGTTTTGACTTAACTGATCAGATGCATTTTGATTTGTATCAAACATTACCTGCTATATTGCAGCGACAAGGTTATCACACCGTATATGCGACAGATGAAACACGATTTAGCAATATCGACCAGCGTTTTGGTTTTGATCACCTTGTAACGCCGCCCATAGGTTTTAATGATTTTTTATTGGGTAGTTTAAATGATTTTCCTTTCTCTAATTTATTAGTGAATACTTTCTTAGGCCGCTATTTATTTCCTTATAGTTATGGCAATCGACCCGCTTATATTACTTACGAGCCTGCTACTTTTTTAAATTTATTAAAACCTGCTTTAATCGAATCGCATACCCAGCCCTTATTCCTCGCTATACATTTTTGCTTAACACATTATCCTTATTTGTGGGCGGGACGGCCTACGAATGGTTCCTCTCTACATAATTACCAGCAAGCCATACATCGGGCAGATCAACAAGTAGAGGATTTATTAAAACTTCTAAAAAAAAACCGCTTATTAGAACATAGTATTGTGATATTGCTTTCTGATCATGGCGAGGCGCTTGAGTTAAAAGGAGATCGTGTGACAGAACCCGATTTATTTATCTCCAAGATGGGAAAACCCCTTCCCCGTTTTTATCCTCAAAGCGAATCAAAAGAAGAAGTTAATCAATCTGCCGGCCATGGAACAGATGTGCTAGGCTTAACGCAATATCATACCCTTCTAGCATTTCGATTTTTTAATGGGAAAAAGCAAACAGCACGCCTTATTTCAGGTCGGGTCTCGTTGTTAGATATTAAACCCACTTTATTAAATTTATTACATGTACCTGATAAAAATTCAGAAGGCCAATCTTTGCTTGATGCGATCTCCGGTAAAAAATTAACTGTTCCTAGGCACGTTGATTTTTTCACGGAGACTGATTTTACACCTGAAGCAATACGTTCAGTGAATCCCGAAACGCGCAAAGTCTTATTTGAGGGAATTGAATATATTCAAATTAACCCTAAAACAACGCGTCTCAGTATTCGGCCGAGTATGATGAAATGGATTCTCTCTAGTAAACAATATGCTGATTTTTATGGCGATTGGGTGTTAGCGCTATACCCTCAAACTTTGCAATGGATGATGCCCGTGTTAGTAAATCTGGAGACAGGCATATGGACTACTGATTTGCATACAGACTTTGCCAAACATGCTCCCCTGCATCATATGCTACAAGCCTTGAAACATTTTTATGGAAAAGATATCACTCGCATAGAAGCTTCGCTTTCTCCCTAACTATTTATTTTTATTAATTTTATACGAGCTAGGGGATATTTCCCTCAATAAAATTCTACGGTGTGCCTCCATTTATTAAAATTCACCTATACTTCTATATAAGTCAAAATAATTTTGCGGTGAGGATAGCTATAGAAGGAGGAGGTATGCCTGATAACGATAGTAAAAGTAAGAGAGAGGCTTTGGAAGAAGCTATAGAAAAACTTAATGAATTGACTAGGGAAACTACAATTCGGCCATATCACAATTATTATGGTTATGATACCTCCCACACAAGCCTTATCCTCTAGGGTAGGGAGAGATTTGATGATAAGTTCATAGATGAATTATTACCTCAGGTTATTCTTCAAACTACAGTAATAGAAAAGCTTCGTGAACTTGATAAGCTTAGGAGAAGCTTACCTGAGAATCCAATAAATCTTAACAATTTACCTGATAATATAGATAAGAAAGTCATAGAAAAACTTCCTTTTTTAATTTGCGAGATTGTGAAAAAAGCGGCATGCGCCATGGATGAGAAAGCACATTTTGGATTAAACCCTGAAGAAAGAATGCAAGCATTAAACTTTATTTCTACAGTAATTGATAATACTACAGAGTTAATTAATACTCGTTTTCAAGACCCTGAGGTAATCAAAAAAATATTAAACGATGTGAAAGAAGTAAAAGAAAATGAGGTTACCAAATTTCTTCTTAGACGTCCTTCTTTTTCAACCTGTGTAGGAATGCTGATGGCGGCAGTAGGTGCCTCAATGATCGTAGCAGGTGGATTGGCGTGTTCCTTAATTGGAGGTTTACCTGTTGGTGTAGGCATGGTTGCAGCCGGTGTAGCTTTAATTTTTACAGGGACAAAAATGTATAAATTAGGGGGAACTATTTTTGCGACTAGACACAGACGGGACAATATTTTTAACAATAAATTGAGTTTAGCAGAATTGGGAGATGCGGTAGAAAAAATAGCCCATTGTCAAAAAACTCAGGATGTTTTTGCTAAGTGCAAGCAAGCAGTGAAAGCCTGGGGTGATTTTTTTAATAAAAGAGCCGGCAAAGTTTCGCACGCTGAGCCTCGTGCTGAAGGAATTGAAATGGGGTCTCTCTCGAGGCTCAAAAGATAAGACTAATTTCAACGGCTGCAGAAGCAGAGGAATTTTATACACAATTTTAAAATAAATGTAACTCTGTTCAGTTTTTCCTTCTCTATTTCTCCTTAATTTGTTTTATTTTTCACAACTTGTTGAAAAATATAAAGTGTTTACTTCTGTTCACTTTGTGTTCTTGAACGGAGGAAGCTTATCTTTGTTAGAGTTAAGGTAGTTCTCTATAGGTTAATAACAAAGTTATCCCCAGAAACTGTGGGTAACTTTTAAGAGTTTTTTAAAAATACAGCACCACCGGCCAGGGGGAAACTTGCTAGCGTTTAAGCTACATTTCATCATATACTTGCAGGCTGTGGCTCTTGGGATAAGGAATTCAAATGGAGATCGTTTTACTGGCGGTTTTAGTATTGGCACTCGCTTATATACAAGCCCCGGTTATACTTTGGACATCGGCAATAGGGGTAGGACTTGTCCTCACCAGTGTTATTGGCACTTTGTCATTTTTTACATTAAGCATTTTCTGGCTATTGTTTATTATAGCAACCTTATTTGTTTTTTTAAAAAATCAACGCCAGCGCTACTTCACCCGCCCTCTCCTCAAATTTCTCTACAAACGCATGCCGTCGATCAGCGAGTCTGAACGTATTGCAATTGAATCCGGTGACGTTTGGTGGGAAAAAGAATTATTCAGCGGACGTCCTCAATGGAAAAAGTTATTATCTATGCCGCTGCCTCGCTTAACCTCCGAAGAGCAGGCCTTTTTAGATAACCAAGTTGAAACTCTTTGTAACCTGGAAAATGACTGGCGCATTGTTAATGATCTTCAAAATTTACCTGAAAAAATGTGGAATTATCTTAAGCAAGAGCGTTTCTTTGGGTTAGTAATTCCTAAAGAATATGGCGGCCATGGTTTTTCAGCATTAGCGCACTCCACTATTGTGACTAAAATAGCAACACATAGTTTAACGTTGGCTATTGATATGATGGTACCTAATTCACTAGGCCCAGGAGAATTATTATTGCACTATGGCACAACGGAGCAAAAAGAATATTATTTGCCGCGGTTGGCGCGGGGCGAAGAAATTCCGTGTTTTGCCTTGACGAGCCCTGAGGCAGGCAGCGACGCCGGTTCTATTACCGATAGGGGTATAATTTGTTATGAGGAATATGAGGGCAAAAAAATTTTAGGGATGAGATTAAATTGGACCAAACGCTATATTACGTTAGCGCCTATTGCCACTTTACTGGGGCTGGCTTTTCGTCTCTACGATCCTGAAAATTTATTAGGGGATAAAGTAGATTTGGGTATTACTTTATGTCTTCTGCCTACTTCACATCCTGGTGTGGAAATAGGTCACCGACATTACCCCTTACGTCTTGCTTTTTTGAATGGCCCTACGCGTGGTCAGGATGTATTTGTGCCTTTGGATTGGATCATTGGCGGTGTTGAAAAAATAGGGCAGGGATGGAAAATGTTAATGGAATGTCTTTCTATTGGGCGTGCTATTTCATTACCCGCCCTAAGTAGTGCCTGTGGCCAATTATGTTATCGGGCTACGGGCGCTTACGCGCGTTTACGTAAGCAATTTAATTTGCCGATTGCTCAGTTTGAAGGGGTAGAAGAAGCTTTAAGCCATATAGCAGGGTTGACTTATCTGCTGGAATCAACGCGCCTCCTAACAGCAGGGGCAGTTGATCAAAATGTTCGCCCTGCTATTGCTTCAGCAATAGCAAAATACCATATGACGGAAATGGCAAGAAAAGTCATGGACGCGGCAATGGATGTGCATGGAGGTCATGGTATTCAAGCAGGGCCGCGTAATTTCTTAGCGCTGGCCTATACAGCTATTCCTGTGGGTATTACGGTTGAAGGTGCTAATATTTTAACGCGAAATTTAATTATTTTCGGACAAGGAGTGATACGGTGTCATCCTTATCTTTTAAAAGAAATTAATTTATTAACAGAAGGTGATAATGAGAAAAATGTCTCTCTTTTGGATCCCTTACTTTTGTCACATCTAGGTCATGTCATTAGTCGTATAGTACGTTGCTGGGTAAGCGGTTTAACAGGCGCCCATTTGATTTTTTCTCCAGTGCGGCATCCTGTGGCGCGTTATTATCGGCAGTTAACACGAATGAGTAGCGCCTTAGCTTTATTATCAGATATCAGCATATTCTTATTAGGCGGGCAGCTTAAACGCAAAGAACGTATTTCTGCGCGTTTAGGCGATATCTTAAGCCAACTCTATTTAGCTTCAGCGGTATTAAAATATTTTAATGATCAGGGTAGGCCTGCCACTGATCTGGAATATATAAAATGGTGTATTCAAACTTGTTTAGCTGATATCCAGATTGCATGTGATGATTTACTTCATAATTTTCCCCTCTCTTGGTTAGGAAAAATCTTGCGGTGGATACTTTTCCCCTGGGGTCCTTCTTATCATAAACCTCAAGATAATTTATCTCACTGCATTACTGTTCCCATGCTCGAGCTAAGTGATCTACGTAAAAGGTTGACACAGTATTGTTATATTTCGAATCATAGTCATGATACGCTCCAGCGCATAGAAACAGCATTGGCACAAATTCAACAGGTGGATCCGCTTTGGAAGAAACTTAAAAGTGCAGTGCGTGATAGTACTATTCCAGCTTATGAAGCTTTAGATACACAATTACAACTGGCTGTGGTAAAAAAAATATTAACTGAACATGAAAAACAAACGTTGCAAGAATTTCTTGCTCTCTATCAAGAAATAATAAAAGTAAATGAATTCTCATTTGATCTTCGTTCTATAGTGACTTAACAGAAAAGGAAAGGCAGTGATGGAAATAAAAGCGAGAGAGGTCTATATCATTGATGGAGCTCGCACACCTTTTTTAAAAGCGCGCGGTAAAGCCGGTTCTTTATCTGCCTCAGATTTGGCAGTGCAGGTGGGAGAGGGGCTATTAGCTAGGCAACCTTTTTTGCCAAAAGAGTTGGGAGAAGTCATATTGGGTTGCGTTATGCCGAGTCCTGACGAAGTGAATATTGCACGTATTGTGGCTTTACGTTTGGGCTGTGGGAAGGAAATGCCTGCATGGACTGTACAACGTAACTGTGCTTCGGGCATGCAGGCTATTGATAGTGCAGCCAAAGATATTATGATGGGTCGGCATGATCTTGTATTAGCCGGCGGCACTGAAGCAATGAGTCACTCTCCTTTGTTATATGATGCTAAAATGATAGATTGGCTGGCAGGGCTACGTTCCACAAAAAAATGGGGCGACAAAATAAAACAAATTATTAAATTCCGGCCTAGTTATTTATCCCCGGTAATCGCATTGTTAAAAGGACTCACTGATCCCACGGTTAACCTTTCCATGGGGCAAACAGCCGAAAATTTAGCCTATCGTTTTGGCATTACCCGTCAAGAAATGGATTTATTTTCTTTGGAAAGCCACCGCCGTGTAACCATAGCGCAAACTGACCATCACTTAAATGAAGTCTTGCCTATATTCAGTGTGACCGGTGAATATTTTGTGGAAGATGATGGGGTGCGACGAGATTCTACTTTAGAAAAATTAGCGGCTTTAAAACCTATTTTTGATAAAAAATTTGGGAATGTAACTGCAGGAAATAGCTCTCAAGTCACGGATGGTGCTGCCCTGGTTTTACTGGCAAGCAAAGAAGCCATTAAAAAATATAAATTGCCTGTATTGGCGCAAGTGAAGGATGTGGCATGGGCAGGGGTTGATCCCGCAGAAATGGGATTAGGCCCCGTACATGCTTCTGTCCAGTTAATGCAACGCAATCATTTAAGATGTGAAGATATTGATTATTGGGAAATAAATGAAGCATTTGCAGCGCAAGTACTAGGGTGTTTAGCTGCTTGGGAAAGTGAAGACTATTGCCGTGATTATTTGGGTTTAACAGCAGCCTTTGGAAAAATTGATCGGAATTGTTTAAATATCGATGGTGGGGCAATAGCGTTGGGCCATCCGGTAGGTGCTAGTGGCGCACGCATTCTATTGCATTTAGCACATGTTTTAAAACGTCAAGAAGCGAAACGCGGTGTGGCAACAATTTGTATTGGAGGTGGGCAAGGGGGAGCAATGTTAATTGAAAACATTTCAGAGGTAAGCGTATGAAACAGTATAAGCATTGGCGTTTAGAAGGAGATGTAGACCAATTATTATGGCTAGCCCTGGATAGATACGAGGAATCGGTAAATACAATTAATGAAGAAGTGATGGAAGAATTTTCTGACATTTTGGATAAGTTGACAAAAAATCCCGATTATAAAGGCTTAATCATTACCTCCGCTAAAAAGCATGGTTTTATTGCAGGCGCGGATATTTCTCAATTTAATAAATTTAAAAATATAGAAGAAGCTGTTAATTTGTTACGCGGTGGGCAAAGGGTTTTTGATAAACTTGAGAATTTAAAAATTCCCACGGTGGCATTGATAAACGGGTTTTGCTTAGGTGGGGGCTTAGAGTTAGCGCTTGCATGCCGGTATAGGGTAGCTGAAAACGGCCCAAAAACACGTTTAGGTTTACCGGAAGTGAAATTAGGCATTCACCCTGGATGGGGTGGCACAGTCAGGCTACCGCGTTTAATAGGGGTTCCGCAAGCATTTAATATGATTCTTTCTGGCCATACAATCAGTGGTAAAGTTGCAGCTAAATTAGGTTTAGTAGATGCTGCCGTTCCCCAGCGTCATTTAGTCAATGCTGCAAAATATTATGTTTTGCAATCAGCTATACCTAGAAAAATAAGAAAATCAAATCAAATCATTAACAATGTAATTTTACGTAGAATAGTAGCAACCTATTTAACTAGAAAATTGCATACCAAAATCAAACCTGAGCAATATCCAGCTCCCTTTCAAGTCATCAATAACTGGGAGCAAGTAGGTATTTATGGTCAAGCTCCCCTGGAAAAAGAAGCCAAAACCTGTGGTAAATTATTTTTTAGTGAAACTTCAGAAAATTTAGTGCGGGCCTTCTTTTTGCAAGAACGCTTAAAAAACTTAGCAAAAGAATCCTATTTTGCACCTCAGCATGTGCATGTAATAGGTGCAGGTACGATGGGTGGAGATATTGCTGCTTGGTGTGCGTTACAAGGTATGCAAGTGACTTTACAAGATCGCGAGCCCAAACTAATTGCCCCTGCAATCAAGCGCGCTTTTCTTCTTTTCAATGAAAAATTAAAAGAAGCTCATTTAGTGCAAAAAGCCATGGATAGATTGCAACCCGATATCACAGGATTAGGTATCTCCCGGGCAGATATCATCATTGAAGCAATTTATGAAGATTTAAAGGTAAAACAAACATTATTCCAAGAGCTAGAGAAGCAAGCTAAGCCGCAGGCTATTTTAGCAACGAATACCTCTAGTATCCCCTTAGATGAAATAAATAGTGTGATGCAAATGCCTGGACGCTTAGTGGGAATTCATTTTTTTAATCCTGTACCCAAAATGCTATTGGTAGAAGTAGTACGGGGTCAGTGCACCGCAGAAAAAGTGATTGATAACTCCATTGCATTTGTACGTAAGATCGATCGTTTACCTTTGCCCGTGAAAAGCAGCCCAGGTTTTTTAGTGAATCGCATTCTTATGCCTTATTTACTAGAAAGTGTGCAAATGCTGGAAGAGGGCGTCCCGGCTACTATTATTGACAAAGCAATGACTGATTTTGGTATGCCTATGGGGCCGGTGACTTTGGCTGATGTAGTAGGATTAGATGTATGCCTTTCTGTAGCCACGCATTTAGGTCGTTATTTTCATACCGCTATTCCCACTCGCTTGGCAGCCTTAGTAGAACGGGGTCAATTGGGCCGCAAAACAGGCGAAGGTTTCTATAGATATACCAAAGCCGGTAAGCAACTCAAACCTCAGCCTCAATCGTATGATAAACCTGCGACGGAGATTGCTAATCGGCTTGTTTTACGAATGTTAAACGAATCATTTGCTTGTTTGAGAGAGGGCGTGGTAACTGATGCAGATTTATTAGACGCAGGCATGATATTTGGTACAGGATTTGCGCCTTTCCGAGGCGGTCCTATGCGTTATGCAAAAACACAAAGTATTGGCAACCCCGAAAGTATATGAGTAGAGCAAACCGTCATTTTTTCAGAATTAGTTTTCTCAGGCAAAAAAGGCCGCAGCTCTTCATCCATAAGTATGCGTGGGAATAATTAAATGATCTCCTTCTTCGATAGAATTGGTCATTAACAAATTAGCAAGTCGAATAGCAGGGGGTATAACATGAAATTTTTTAGCGATGGTTTCTATGGTATCACCCTTTCGTACTATATAAACGGTATCTCCAGGTGCTAATTGATATGTTGGTGCACCATTAGAATTACGCCAATGGGTAGGCACAATCAACTGAGTGCCTGTCGTCAGCTCTACCGGCGCTTTTAATGAATTTGCGATGAAGAGAGCTTTAAGAGGAAGATGGAATTTATTGGCAATGATTTCTAAATTATCTCCTTGCCGTACCATATAAAGGGTATCACCGGGTTGTAAGGAATAAGGCTCAGAGTTATTTTCTATTTTGAGAGTAGAAGGCGATGAGATATTAAGTGTTTTTTGCATCGTCATCAAAGAAGAGTTAGATGTATTGTAAGATGGGTTTATTTGCTTCGGGGCATAGAGTAACGGCGATCTCATATAATTTTCTGTAAATTGTTTGACGTTCTGAATAGGCAAAATTAACTTAAAAGGGCCATTAGGATCTGTTGCAATATGATTGTAACCTGGGTTCAATTGTTTCAAAAATTTTATACTTAAACCCGCTAGATAAGCAGCATGATTGAGGTCAATTTGTCTCCCTACATCAATTTGTGCAAGATAAGGTGCATTGTGTACAGAAGGAAAATGAAGAGGATAACGGTCAGGATTAGCAATAATAATAGCTAAAGCTAAGAGACGGGGTACGTAATCACGGGTTTGTTGAGCTAGAGGCAGTGACCAAAAATCTGTGTTTTTTCCTTCGCGGATATTTTTATGAATTGCAGCGAGTACATTGCCTTCGCCTGTGTTGTATGCAGCAAGAGCAAGCAACCAATTCCCGTTAAAAAATCCACCAAGATAAACTAGATAATCTAAAGCAGCTTTAGTTGAAGCAATTACATCTCGTCTGCCATCGTACCACCAATTTTGTTTAATACCAAAGCCCGTTGCTGTGTTGGGCATGATTTGCCAAATACCTCCGGCTCCGGCGCTAGAATAGGCAAAGGGATTATAGGCACTTTCAATCATAGGAAGTAATACTATTTCCAAAGGTAAGTGACGTTTTTTAACTTGTTGCGAAATGTAGTAGAGATAAGGGGCGGCACGTTGTGCTGAGCGTAATAAAAAATCTGGATTAGCTAAAAAAAAATGAAGCTGGTCTTGAACATCGGGGTTGGTTTCATAATGATATAAAGTAAATTCAGAGCGCAGTAAATCCCAAATATTATCTGCATTATGAAAACGATCAATATCATCAGCTAAACTTTGCCTAGGGGCTTCAGAAAAGTGGAGATTTTTTTGATAAATTTGAATGCCTTCAATATTAGAGTGAGCAATAGAGAGACGGCTCATAACAATGCAGAGGATGCCTAATACTATTTCTATGATTAAATTGTACCTTCTTTGTATCATTATGTGGGGCCAAAAAGGATTTTAAAAGATTCAAAAGTGCTCACTCGATACTATCATAGAAGTTGTTTTACATGCGAAAATTATTTAAGGTATACTTTTTGGAGATAAATAGGCTTTCATCAATCAGCAGAAGAGACTACTTTGGTTAAAACTTATAGAACTCTACAACAATGGAATCATTGGCTTACTGAATTTCTTGGCGCCACTATTTTGAATGCTGAAAAAAAATTATTAGCGCGGCTTTATGCGGAATCCTATGGAAAGTATGCTGTCTTACTGGGTCTTCCTCATCAATCTCCGTTGTTGCAATCCAGTCTCATGTCATGTCACGTGATGATTAGTCCGCTTATTAATAAACATACATCTACTCAGAATATTGAAAGTGATTTTTATGAGTTACCTCTTCTTCCTGGCAGTATTGATTTGCTTATATTGCCTCATACATTGGAGTTTGTTGATAATCCTCATAAGCTACTTCTTGAAGCCTGCCGTGCTGTGAAACCAGAGGGAAATATCATTATTTTAGGATTTAATCCATTTAGTTTGTGCGGGCTGAGAAAATATTTTACTCATAAAAAGAATGCTGGTGTTCCATGGAATAGTCACTTTATTAGTGCTACTCAAGTCATCACATGGCTGAAATTAGCTGCTTTCCAAATAAATCACAAGCAGACCTTCTTTTTTCAGCCACCTTTTTCGCAAAAGAAAATATTTAAAAAACTTGGCTTTATTGAATGGATTGGGCATAAATTTTTTCCTCTCCTTGGGGGTATTTATACTTTAACGGCAAAAGCAAAAGTCACTCCCTTAACTCCCATTAAATTAAACTGGAAGCAAAAAGTATCGACGGTTTCTGCTACGCTGCCGGGGCCTATTATGAGAGACCGGCAATGAAGAGGGTTATTATTTTTACAGATGGTGCTTGTCGCGGAAATCCAGGTCCTGGAGGGTGGGGAGCATTGTTGCGTTATGGTAATCAGGAGAAAACACTTTCGGGGGGAGAAGCAAATACGACTAATAATCGTATGGAGTTGATGGCTGCCATTCAAAGCTTGGCGGCGATTAGTGAAACTTGTATTATTGAACTCTATACTGATTCCCAGTATGTCCAGAAAGGGATAACTGAATGGTTGCCAAAATGGCAGAAATGTCATTGGAAAAAAGCGGATAATAAACCTGTTAAAAATGCAGATTTATGGCAAGAACTGGAAAAACAATCACGCCGCCATCATATCTCGTGGCATTGGGTTAAGGGCCATAATGGCCACATAGAAAATGAATTAGTGGATGCATTGGCTAATAAAGCCATTGATAAATTACATGAATAGAGAACAGCGGTTCTCTGTTATCACACGATAGAGGATTTTCAAGAGGAAGAACCACGATTTTCTTCCTTGAATAGAAGCACAAGCTTGGCTGGTGCGCAGCATATAAACCAAGAAAGAAATTCCCGCGCGATGAGCGGAAATTCCTGAATAGAGAATAGCTTTATGCGGCAAGTCGTACTTGATACTGAAACAACAGGATTGCATACCACAGATAATCATCGAATTATTGAAATAGCCTGTGTTGAATTAATCAATCGTAAATGTACCGGTAACCGTTATCATCGGTATATTAATCCGCAGCGTGAAATCGATGCGGAAGCTCAATCTATACATGGTCTTTCAATTGAATTTTTAAAAGATAAACCTCTTTTTAAAGATATTCTTGAAGAATTAATGGATTTTTTAAAAGGCGCTGAATTAATTATTCATAATGCACCATTTGATGTGGGCTTTATTAATTATGAATTGAGTCTAGCGAAAAAAAAATGGAAGTTACTCACAGACCATTGTCATATTATTGATACGCTTGCATTAGCTCGGCAATTGCATGTAGGCCAACGCAATAGTTTAGATGCATTATGTAAACGTTATAAAATTGATAATTCTCACCGTGAATTACATGGTGCTTTACTTGATGCCCAATTGCTTGCTCAAGTGTATTTAGCAATGACCGGAGGGCAGGGAAGTTTATTTGATACGTTAGATGTGGTAGAAGCAGAACCATCTGAAGCATCGAATGCAAGGATTCCTCTTAAAAAAGTACGTAATTTAATTGTTTTACAAGCAACTGCAACTGAGTTAATTGCCCACCAAGAACATCCGGGTGTTTCCTAGCAAAGCTAAATGGTTTGCGCTAGCCGCATCAGCAAAGCAGAGCCTACACAAAATAAAAGCCTGAAATCTAATTTCTATTATTAAATGAACCTAATAACATTAGTAAATTCTGAAACAACATTTGGATATCAATATAAAGGCTAATGGTTGCCATAATATAATTACGCTCGCCATTATGAATAATGCGACTGGTATCGTATAAAATAAGCATCGTAGAAATTAAAGTAAGTAGAGTAGAAATAGCAAGCTGCATGGCAGGCATTTTTAAGAAAATATTAGCTAAAAGAGCCACAAGACAAATAACCATACCAATTATTAAAAATTTTCCCCAGTGGCTTAACTCTTTTTTGGTAGTTAACACATACAGAGAAGAAATAAAAAAGGTGATTCCTGTCCCTCCCAAAGCAGTCAGTATAAGTTGTCCCCCATTACTGTAACCACGAATGAAAGCATTTAACATAGGCCCTAATGAATAACCCATGCAACCAGTAAAAGCAAAAACAGAAAGAATACCCCAAGCGCTATTACGTAGTGAGGTTGTAACAAATAAAAGAATAAATGAAAGGATAAAGGCCACAATAGAAGAGCCAAATCCAGCTTGGGTCATGACGGCATAGCCTGCTGCTGCCGCGCTAAATAATAAGGTTAAACTTAAGAGTAAATAAGTATTGCGTAAGACGGAATGGGTACTTAATAAAGATGCTTCGCGTTGACTTAATGTAGTTTCATTCAATGGCATAAAACAACCCCTCAAAAAATGATATTCCATGCTACCATATTAAAATTATCAATGCGACTGCTATCGTGCTTGTTATCAGCAATAGTTTCTCACTAAGGTGGTCATTTGGATTTTTCTAGTAATTAGTAAAATCTAGGCGACATGATATTTTTCTATTGCGCAATTATAAGTTGAATATATGAACGAATTAGCGTTAATATGTACGCACTAAGGATTATTAAGTTCATAACACCGTGTTTAGATTGAATTTTGGAGAGATGGCTGAGCGGTTGAAAGCGGCGGTCTTGAAAACCGTTGAGTCCTTACGGGCTCCGGGGGTTCGAATCCCTCTCTCTCCGCCAAGTGGTTCATCTTAAGTAAGTGGGGGAATGGAAATTGATCAAAATTTTGATAGTTGAGGATCAAGAGCTTGTACGCATCGGTATTAAACGCTTATTGCAAGATGTTTCTGGGCTTAAGGTCGTTGGTGAAGCTTGTACAGGTGAGGACGCAGTACGTTTAGCTAAAGATTTGATTCCTGAAGTAGTGCTTATGGATCTCCAGATGCCGGGAATTGGGGGTTTGGAAGCGACGCGTAAAATGTTACGTCACAATCCAGATGTTAAAATTTTAGCTTTAACTGTATATGCTCATGAACCTTATCCCTCGCGGTTGCTGCAAGCTGGTGCAGTAGGTTATATCACCAAAGGCTGTGCTTCAGAAGAAATGATTCGGGCTATTCGTACCGTACATTCCGGTCAACGGTATATTAGTAGTGATGTTGCCCAGCAACTCGCTCTTAGACGCTTCTCTAAAGCTGAAGAATCCCCTTTAGATTCGTTGTCTGAACGCGAGCTGCAAATTATGTTAATGATTACTAGTGGCCAAAAAGTACAAGATATTTCTATTAAGCTGTGTTTAAGTCCAAAAACAGTTAATAGTTACCGTTACCGTATTTTTGAAAAATTAGGTATCAATAACGATGTTGAACTGACTCTGTTGGCAATTCGATTAGGCTTAGTAGAAGGGCATACTTCCTCTGTCACCGAATAAAGTAGGTTTGTTACGATTCATGAAAAAGCAATGGGTTATTAAAAAAATAGCTTTCCTAATAGGGATAAGTGTAGCAAATCATGCTTTTGCAGCAGTTTTTCAATTATGGGGGCAAGATGGGGGCAGCATAGGCAATTACCATGCGGGTCGCGCCGCTATTGCTGAAAATGCGAGCACTAATTATTATAATGCTGCAGGCTTAATTCGGATTCATAACCAGCAATTATTGTTAGGATTAGCCCCCACTACTACTGATATTCGTTTTCAAGGGACGGTGTCAGTTAATACTCTGGGCACGGGGCCCCAGCCAGTCACAGCACAAGGTGGCACTTTTAATTTTTTACCTAATGAACATTACGCAGCGCCTTTAGCAGATAATTTAGTTTTTGGTCTCAGTGTGATGATGCCTTTTAGCTCTGTCACTAATTATGGTTTAACTTCCAATGCTCAATATGCTGCCACTGAATCTTCGATTCAAGTGATCGATGTAGTGCCTTCTTTGGGTTTTGCTTATAACGATAAATTATCGGTGGGTTTTGGGTTAGATTTAGAACATGCAAGAGGTGAGTTTAATTATGTACTTACCTCTATTGGGCCTAATTCAAATACGCTTACCAAAAATATAGGGTCTAGCTATGGTTACGGTTATCACCTTGGCATACTGTACCAAACATCTGAACAAACTCGTATGGGATTAAACTTTCTATCGCAAGTGAAACATCATTTGCATGGTGGTAGCAGTCAGTTGTCTGGACCCCTAGCAAATAATGGGAGCGGTGGCATTCAATATACTAATGCTCTTAAGGCAAATGTAACTTTACCTTCTACTACTACATTCAGTATTTTTCATACTCTTAATTCTGGGTGGGATGTGATGGGTACAGTGAGCTATACGCAATGGACTGTGTTTAATCAATTGATGCTGCAAAATGTAGCGGGTATCAGTGGTGGGCTGAGTAACAATAGTATTCTCGTGATTATGCCGGAGCATTATCATAATACATGGAATTATGCTGTGGGAACGGATTATCATCTTAATGAAAAATGGTTCTTTCGTACGGGAGTAGGATATGATGAAACTCCCTCAAATAATAGGTATCGCAATTTGCGATTCCCTGATAGCAATCAAATCGCTATGGCGTTAGGGGCACATTTTCAAGCAACTCCCACCTTGGGAGTAGATCTTGGATGGACACATTTATTTGCTATGAATACGCGGATTAATCAATTATCACAAACCACCGGCGATCAAGTAACAACAATCAATGGAGCTATTACGTCGAGTGCCGATGTGTATGGCTTAGAGCTAAAATGGGATATCACATAAAGTTTGTGGGGATAATTCTGATTCGCCCCGCCACACATTAGTTGCGTTTGCGTGGTAATAAACAACTTAATAGTAATCCTCCACAAAGTGTTATTAGAGCAATTTCCATAAATATTTAATGATGCAGCGGGTTCTGTGACAGCTACTAATCTGCTTAATAGACCACTGCACTGATAAGCAAGCGAGTAAGAAATGGGTATCATTCCCATGATAATGCCAGGATTCCCCTTGTTTGCTATTTCAGACGAGTAACTCATTACGCGAGGACCAATCATAAGTTCTGCCATAGAAATAAGTACTACATCCCCATCACCCCTAATATAGAGAAACCCATCTGAGCAAAACAGAAAACAGTAAGGCTCCCAAAAGCAGCGGAGGTAATCAGAAAGGAGAACATCATGGGCACACGTTGCTTTGCAATATACATACCCAACAGGACGACAGTGATGGGATTAATGCTGGTAATAAGGGAGCTGGGTATAATCTGCCAGCCAAATAAAGTCTGGCTTGTCATTCTTTCTGTAAATAGCACCAGTGAGAACATGATTTGATCTTGAACTGCCATAAATAAAATTAAAGCAAAAAGATATAAAAGAAATGTACGAAGCTGATCTCTGGAATATTTGCGCTATACATTGATACCGAAGGAGGGTGTATTAGAATAATGTAACTGCTTTACCATATAAAGAATCAAAAGGGTACGCACACCAAAATGACTAAAGCATTTGCACATCTGAACTAAACTTAGAAGAGTTAAAATACGTGTTTGTGTTATTTTCATTAACTTAAGCGCTTAATTATTTTTTACTATCGCATAGAATTTACTGTGGAAATGGGGATTTATCAAGGAATTTCTATCATTTCTCGCCCATCTTCTTTTTTTAATTCCATAAAAACACTAGTCGAGAATAAAGTAATGGTTCCCATTGCTAAAAAAGTAGAGTGAAAAACGGGTAGAGACAAAGAGAAGCCCGGCTGATGCATCGAAAAATACCGTAAAAATAATGCACTGATAGCCACGCCAAAACTTTGTGCAATTTGCTGTAAGGTACTGATAATGCTCGTAGCCTGACTCAATTCATCACTTTGGATGCTAGCATAAGCTAAGGAGTTCATGCAGCTATATTGCAAAGAAATTAAAAATCCAAATGCGAAAGTTAAAGCTATGATAGTGTAAAGGGGAGTATTGCTATTCACAAAATAGAAAGCGCAGATGGAAAAACTGAGGAATAAGGTATTTAGAATAAGTAATTTCTTATAGCCAAAAAAACGTAATAATCTTAATGTAAAAGGTCTTATTAATGTAATTCCTAACGCTATCGGAGCCAGGAGCATTCCTGAAATTTGGGCAGGATAATGTAATCCTATTTGTAATAACAAAGGCACTAAAAAAGGGATACCTCCAAAGCCGAGCCTAGAAAATAAATTGCCTAGCGTAGAAACCCGGAAGGTACGAATATGCAATAATTGAGTTTTAATTATAGGGTATTTTCTTCGCCTTGAATATATGATATAGCAGAACATAAGCAATAGCGAATTACCAGTAATATATAAAGCCGATGATTCTGCCATAGTAGATTCGCTAAAAGCAGATAAACCAAATGTAAATCCTGCTAGACTACTTCCAAATAAAATAAAGCCTATTTTATCTAAGGGAATCACTTTTTTGGGAGATTCATGTCTCACCCAAAAAGAAGCTAATCCTATACATAGTAGACCTACTGGAATGTTTATCCAAAAAATCCAGCGCCAAGAAGAATAATAGGTAATAAATCCACCAAACATAGGGCCTAACATTGTACCTAATGAAGCGATGATAGCCACTTGGCTCATCACTTCAATAATATTATATCGCGCAAACGTGCGCAGGATAATTAAGCGTCCGCTAGGAATTGCCAGCGCGCCACCCAAACCTTGTAATGCGCGAGCCATAACAAGCTCCCATAAATTATGAGAAAAACCACACCAAAGTGAACTGCTAATAAAAATAAAAACCGCACTGATAAACACATATTTAATGCCCCATTTATCAGCAATCCATCCGCTAATAGGAATAAAAATTGCCAGACTTAACAGATAACTAATTAGCGCAATTTTTAAATCGATAGGATTAACATTTAAACTTTGGGACATGGTAGGGATAGCTGTATTAATTACAGTGGTATCTAAAGTTTCCATGAATAAAGCGAGAGAGGTAATAAGCAATATCATGTATTGTTGTAAAGAGTATTTTTTGAATAGATAACTCCTCATCGTGCGCTCTCTAAAAAATGATTTAATTTTTTAATATCACTCTTGGAAAATAATAAGCCTAATTTTGTTCTTCGCCAAAGAATATCATCTGTTTTTTTTGCCCATTCATGTTCAATTAAATATTCCACTTCTTTTTGATAAAGTCCATGGCCAAGGTGTTCCCCTAAATCAGGGAGATTTCTAGCGGAATTTAATAATAAATACACGCAGGTACCATAATTTTTTGCATAACGGGTTACCAGGTCTACAGGCAACCAAGAAAATTCTTTTTGGAGTTGCTTTAGAAAGAGAGAAAAATCCTTATTATGTATATCTCCCCCCGGTAACGCTTTATAAGCTGTCCATGCTTTTCCCATTTGAGGAAAATAGAATTGCAACTTTGCTAGGACTTGTTCGGCCAGGAAGCGGTGCATTGTAAGTTTTCCGCCAATGACCGTTAATAAAGGTAAATTATTTTTATCTTCCAGCAGCAATTGATTATCGCGTGTTATCATGGCGAGATCTTCTTCATAACTGGCTTTTAAGCAGCGCACGCCCGCATATGACCAAACGATATCCCCTCGATGGATACCTTGCTTAAAATAGTGATTAATCACACTGCAAAGATACTCTTCTTCCATCGCTGTAATTTTTAAAGCATCTAGGTTTTCAGAGCATAGGGTATCTGTGGTACCAATTAAGGTGAATTTTTCTTGAAAAGGAATAGTAAATACAATGCGATTATCTGTAGCTTGTAGAATATAAGAAAAATGATTTTCGTATAGCTTGGGTACTATAATATGGCTGCCTTTATCTAACATAACCGATATGCTTAAATCCGAGCCTATTATTTTTTTTTGAATTTCTTTAACCCAGGGGCCGCTTACATTGATCAGTGTTTTTGCGTAACGATAAAAAATAATTTTAGAAGAATTATCTTGTAATTCAATTTTCCATGATGTGTTTTCACGGTTTGCCGAAAGAAAGGTAGTGTACGTTAAAATATTAGCGCCTTTCTTTTTTGCAGATAGTGCATTAGCGATAACTAAGCGGGCATCATCTACCAAACAATCAAAATAAGAGAAGCCTTTTTTGAATTTAGATAATAAAAGGTTACTATAAGGATAATTTCGTAAATTAACCGTACGAGAACGTGGCAACGATCGCCGCAGTATTAAATGATCATAAAAAAATAACCCTAGTCGAATTAACCAAGCAGAGCGTAAGTGTTTTTCATGAGGTAAAATAAATTCTAAAGGTGAAATGAGATGCGGTGCGTTACGCAGTAAAATTTCTTGCTCCCGTAATGCGCTGCGTACTAAACTCCATTCATAAGATGCGAGATAGCGTAAACCCCCGTGAATCAATTTGCTGCTGGCAGAAGAGGTGCCTGCAGCCAAATCATTTTTCTCGCATAGAGTAACAGATAGACCACGACCTGCTGCATCTGCGGCAATAGCAGTACCATTAATGCCGCCTCCAATAATAAAAATATCTGAATGAGCTTCCATGCACCTTGTGCCATTTCTTTGAGAGTATTTATTGTAGCATGGCAAGGGTATTGACAAAATGATACAGATAGCTTTGAATGACATTCCCTTCAAGGATAGTTAGTAATGCAAAAAACAAATAAATTGTGGATATGGGCACTATTTGTGTTCTTTTGTACGGGCCAGGTGATAGCAGGCAATCGGCCTGGTGCTTTCACATTAACGCTTGCTAATGGTTTTTACCATTTTGCACCTTCACGTCATTTAGAGAATACCTTCTTACCGAATGCTGCCTTAGCCTATAATTTTACTGACCGCTGGGCCATCGAAGGCGAGGTAGGGGTGGTAAATACAAACCAAAGGCCGGTCCTTACCACCAACTGTGCAGGTGTGCATGGGTTTTTGTACACGGTTGACAGTATCTATCGCTTTTTACCTTATCAACAGTGGGAACCTTATGTGATTGCCGGAGTCGGAGTATTAGCTATGAAACCGAATGGTTTAAATAGCGAACATCAAGGCAATGTTAATGCGGGTATAGGAACACAAATTTTCTTTAGTGATGGCATCGCATTGCGTGGAGAAATTCGTGATCTTTATACCACCACGGGGTCAGGCGAAAATGATTATATGATTAATTTTGGAGTAAGTTTTTTGATAGGTAGAAAAGGTTAATAATAAACTACACTATTTATTTTTGAATTCTGCTTATTTCTTACTTTCAAGATCTCTAGCGTTAATTGGCACAAAATTTCTTTCAGTAGGCCCCGTATAAAGCTGTCGGGGGCGGCCTAATCGGTAAGGGCTGCTAATCATTTCATTCCAGTGAGCAATCCATCCTATGGTTCGAGCAAGAGCAAAGATAACAGTAAACATATTCTTAGGGATACCGATGGCACTTAAAGTAATACCAGAATAAAAATCCACGTTAGGATAAAGTTTTCTCTGAATAAAATAATCGTCTTCTAAAGCAATTTTTTCTAACTCCATCGCAAGTTTGAAAAAGGGATCATTATGTACACCGACAGCTTCGAGCACTTCGTAGCAGGTTTGACGCATGACTTTAGCACGTGGATCATAATTTTTATAAACGCGGTGACCGAATCCCATGAGACGAAAAGAATCATTCGGATCTTTGGCACGTGCAATGTATTTTCCAATTTGTGATACATTGCCGATTTCATGCAACATATTGAGTGCTGCTTCATTCGCCCCCCCGTGAGCAGGTCCCCAAAGTGCCGCAATGCCAGCCGAAATACATACAAAAGGATTGGCACCGGTGGAGCCGGCCAAACGTACCGTGGAAGTTGAAGCATTTTGCTCATGATCAGCATGTAGTATAAAAATTTTATCCAGTGCTTTAACTAAAATAGGATTAGGCGTGGTCTCTTCACATGGTGTCCCAAACATCATATGAAGAAAATTTTCTGCATAAGACAAACTGTTTTGGGGGGGCATAAAAGGTTGTCCAATAGAATATTTATAACACATGGCAGCAATAGTTGGCATTTTAGCAATTAAACGCAAAGCTGAGCTGGCACGATGTTCCGGATTTTTAATATCCAGTGAATCATGATAAAAAGCGGATAAGGCTGCCACCACGCCTACCATAATCGCCATGGGATGTGCATCGCGGCGAAATCCATTAAAAAAATTGCGAATTTGTTCATGAACCATGGTATGACGATTGATCGTTTTGCAAAATTCGGCGTAATGTGAGGTATCCGGTAATTCCCCATTTAACAATAAATAACAAACCTCAAGGAAATGGGAGTGAGTGGCTAGATCTTCAATCCGATAGCCTCTATAAAGTAAAACCCCTTCCTCGCCATCTATAAAAGTAATTTTAGATTCGCAGGCCGCTGTCGCAGCAAAGCCAGGATCATAAGTAAAATAACCGGTCTTAGCTAAAGTAGCGAGATCAATGACTTCCGGGCCTAATGTTCCCGAGAGTACGTTAAACTCCGTGCTCATATTCCCAATGCTTAACTTTGCTTTTTTTTCCGCCATGCGAAATCTCCATTGCTAAGACTTCAACTATAATTGAAGTCACATTCTGGTTGCAATGTTTGCTTTGCCTACCCCTGGTAGATATAATCTCTGTCTTTGAGATAATAAGGGAACCTTGTCATCGTGGCTAAACAAAGACCAAAAAATTTAAATTTATTCACTATTCAATTCCCCCTGCCTGCTATTATATCTATATTGCATCGTATTTCTGGAGTAGCGTTATTTTTATTTATTCCTTTAGTCCTAGGGGCCCTGAAACTTTCACTTTCTTCGGCTCAGGATTTTGATGATTTGCATTTATTTTTATCATCGCCTTTGATGAAGTTATTGATCTGGGGTTTTTTATCAGCTTTTATTTACCATTTCTTTGCTGGTATTCGTCATTTATTGATGGATGTGCATGTAGGGGATGAACTTAAAAGCGGGCAGTTATTTGCAAAGTTAACGATGGTTATCAGTATTGTATTTATTTTATTAGCAGGCATTTGGATATGGTGAAATCTGTTCTAGGGGTCAACCATCAAGGGTTGACAGATTGGTTAATACAGCGCGTCAGTGCTGTCATAATGATGCTTTATAGCGTAGGGCTGTTCGCCTATTTAATTATGCATCCTGGCTTGGACTATGCTGAGTGGCATGCTTTGTTTTCTTCTAAATGTATGAAACTTGCGACTCTTTTATTTATTTTATCTTTGTTATTTCATTCTTGGATTGGAATGTGGACAGTCTTTACGGATTACATTAAATCCTTCTTATTGCGCCTTGTGTTGCAAGTTTTTTTATTATTAAGTTTGATTGTTTTCTTTTTCGCTGCACTGTGGATTTTATGGGGTGTTTAAGTAATGAATTTAGCAACACAGAGATTTGATGCCGTAATTGTAGGCGGTGGTGGAGCAGGGTTGCGGGCCTCCTTAGAATTAGCCCAGTCCGGTTTAAATGTAGCTGTGATTTCCAAAGTATTTCCCACCCGTTCTCATACTGTTTCCGCGCAAGGTGGAATTAATGCTGCGCTTGGTAATACGGATGGCAGCGACGATTGGCGTTGGCATATGTATGACACTGTCATGGGGTCTGATTTTTTAGGCGATCAAGATGCAATTGAATACATGTGCAAACATGCTCCTGAAACAATCTATGAATTAGAGCATATGGGCTTGCCTTTTTCACGCTTGGATAATGGCAAAATTTATCAGCGCGCTTTTGGCGGTCAAACACGAAATTTTGGTGGTGAATTGGTGCATCGTACTTGTTGCGCAGCAGATCGTACCGGGCACGCCATGCTACATACTCTTTATCAAAGGAATGTTGCTGCTAGAGCTAAATTTTTTAATGAATGGTTCGCTATGGATTTAGTCAAAGCGGAGCAGGGTATTGCCGGCGTAATGGCTTTAAATATTGAGACAGGTGAAGTTGTTTTTCTGCAAGCCCGGGCTACCATTCTGGCTACGGGCGGAGCAGGGCGTATTTTCCAATCGACGACAAATGCCCATATTAATACAGGTGATGGGTTTGGTATGGTTTTGCGCGCAGGCTTGCCGTTACAAGATATGGAGTTTTGGCAATTTCATCCTACTGGTATTGCTGGTGCAGGTGTATTAATTACTGAAGGCAGCCGTGGTGAAGGGGGTTACTTGATTAATAAAGAGGGCGAGCGTTATATGGAACGGTATGCGCCCCATTTAAAAGATTTATCCTGCCGTGATGTAGTAGCACGTTCTTCAATGATTGAAATTCGAGAAGGTCGTGGTTGTGGCCCTAAAGGCGATTATGTATTACTCAAGCTAGATCATTTGGGTACCGAGGTTATTAATAAGCGTTTACCCGGTATTCGCGAGCTTTCTATTACCTTTGCAGGTGTGGATCCACTGAAGAATCCTATTCCTGTAGTTCCTACTTGCCATTATTTAATGGGCGGTATTCCTACGACTGTTCATGCCCAAGTTTTAACTGTAAAAAATGGACAAGATCATATTGTAGAAGGGCTTTATGCAGCAGGTGAATGTGCTTGTGTTTCGGTACATGGCGCAAATCGATTAGGTGCCAATTCGCTTTTAGATATAGTAGTCTTTGGTCGGGCAGCAGGGCTCCATGTACAACAAAGTGTACGGGAAGGGTTAGGTTATCGCACGCCATCCTCGGCGGATATTGAAGCAGCCCTTTCCGGCCTTAATCGATGGAATAATAACCAGAATGGGGAAAGCGTTGATGTTATTCGCAATGAATTGCAAAAAATCATGCAAAATGATTTTGGTGTATTTCGTACTGCAGAGCATATGCAAGAAGGATTTAAGAAATTAGAGAAATTACAAGAACGTTTAAAATCAGCATCTATTAAAGATAAAAGCCAATACTTTAACACTAGCCGTATTGAGGCGCTGGAATTAGATAATTTGATGGAGACGGCCTTAGCAACGGCTTATCTTGCTAATGAACGCACTGAAAGCCGTGGAGCACATGCGCGTTATGATTTTCCGAAACGCAATGATAGGGATTGGTTAAAGCATTCTATGTATTTTAGTGATGGCACAATTGATTTTCGTCCTGTTAACATGAAACCACATGAAGTTGAACCAATTAAGCTTAAGGACAGAGAGTAATTAAGGGGTACTTATGCGTTTTTCTATTTACCGTTACAATCCAGAAACAGATAAAAAGCCTTATATGCAAGACTATGATTTGGATTCAGAGGCCAATAGTTGCTATATGGTTTTAGATGCTTTGCTGGCGATTAAGAATACCATGGATGACACCTTAACTTTACGTCGTTCTTGCCGCGAAGGTGTGTGTGGTTCTGATGGCATGAATATAAATGGTAAAAACGGATTAGCGTGTACAACTCATTTATCTTCATTAAAAGAGCCTATCATTATTCGCCCTTTGCCAGGGTTACCTGTGATACGCGATTTAGTCGTCGACATGACACAATTCTATCAACAATATGAAAAAATAAAACCTTATCTGCAAAACTCGGAGCCTGTCCCTGCCAAAGAACGTTTACAATCTCCTGCAGAGCGTGCTAAATTAGATGGTTTGTACGAGTGTATTCTTTGTGCGTGCTGCACGTCTTCTTGTCCTTCCTTTTGGTGGAACCCAGATAAATTTGTGGGGCCAGCGGGTTTATTACAAGCTTATCGTTTTATTGCAGATTCACGGGATACAGAAAAGTCCGAGCGCTTAGCTGATTTAGCTGATCCATTTAGCTTGTTTCGTTGTCGCGGTATCATGAATTGCGTTGACGTCTGTCCTAAAGGATTAAATCCAACAAAAGCAATTAATGAAATTAAAGAACTTATGTTGGAAGAGGCTGTATAAATGACACAGCAGAAATCAATGCAAGCCTGGTGGAATGATTCTTATCTTGCGGGTGATAACGAAGGATATTTAGAAGAATTATATGAAACCTACCTTAAATCGCCGGAAAATGTTTCTTCCGAGTGGCAAGCGTATTTTAGCCAATCAGGGCACGGCCAGGTAGCAGATGTTCCGCATTCTGTTATTCGCAATGATTTTAAGAATCTTGCTAAATCTACCCCCCTCAATGTTGCGGCGCAAGGCTCTGATTCCTTTTACCAACAGCAACAAGAAAAAGTCATTGATCTTATTTCAGCTTACCGTAGCCTAGGTCATTTGCAAGCAAATATTGATCCCCTAGGGCTCTATCGCGGCATTGATAATCCTGCTCTGCATTTATCCTATTATGGTTTTACCGATGCCGATTTGAATACTGTATTTGATGTAGGTTCTTTAGGAGCAATGCGAAAAAGAACTGCTACTCTAAAAGAAATTTATGAGACATTACGTCAAATTTACTGCGGCAGCATAGGCGTTGAGTATAAGCATATTTTACAGCTTGAAGAAGTCGAGTGGATTCAACAGCGCATGGAAAACAAAGAAAGCCATTTCGTACTGACCAAAGAACAAAAATTACGGATTTTAGATCGCTTGATCGTGGCAGATGGATTAGAAAAATATCTAGGATTTAAATACGTAGGACAAAAACGTTTTTCATTGGAAGGCGGTGATAGCTTAGTGCCTATGTTAGATGCCATTATTACTCGGGGCGCTGAAACAGAAATTAAAGAAATTGTCATTGGAATGGCGCATCGCGGACGAATGAATGTACTGGTGAATGTGCTGGGTAAGGAGCCTGAAAAAATTTATGCGGGTTTCGAAGGAAAAGGAATTGATGAATCCAGCTCAGGTGATGTGAAATACCATTTAGGTTTTTCTGCAAATATAAAAACGCCATATGGTCAAGTCCATCTTGCCTTAGCGTTTAATCCTTCGCATTTAGAAATCATTGCGCCGGTAGTACAAGGGTCTGTACGTTCTAGGCAAAGGCGTCGTAAAGATATAGAGCGTAAATTAGTTATGCCTATACAAATTCATGGTGATGCTGCTTTTGCAGGCCAAGGTGTAGTTATGGAAACCTTTGCTACTTCGCAAGCCCGTTGGTTTTGGGTAGGAGGTTCCATTCATATCGTGATTAATAATCAAGTAGGCTTTACTATTAGCGATACCCGCGATTCGCGCTCGGGTTTATATTGCACGGATATTGCAAAGATGGTGCAAGCACCTATTTTACATGTGAATGGCAATGATCCCGAAGCTGTTTTTTTTGTGGCGCAATTAGCCGCAGATTATCGTATGCGTTTTAAGAAAGATATTGTTATTGATTTGGTCTGCTACAGACGTCATGGTCACAATGAAGCAGATGAACCTTCTGCTACGCAACCTATGATGTATAAAATTATTAAAGCAATGCCTGCGCCGTGTACACTTTATGCCAAACAATTGGTAGTAGAAGGTATCATTGAGGATAACCACGAGCAGCTGTTAGTCGATGCCTATAGAAAGAAAATGGATGAAGGTAAAAGCGTTGTAGATCTTGTGCCTAATGGCGGGGATTATGAGTTCATTAATTCTTGGGAACGTTTTATTGGAAAAGAATGGACAGTTCCTGCTAAAACTACAGTTCCACTGAAAAAAATTAAAGAATTAGCTAAGAAATTAGAGAAGCTACCTCAAGGTTTTGTATTGCAACCGCAAGTTAAAAAAATGCTTGAAGCACGCCAAAAAATGACAGAAGGTGAGTTGCCGCTAAATTGGGGGTATGCAGAAACTTTAGCGTATGCCACGCTGTTGGATGAGGGTTATCCTATTCGTCTTTGTGGACAAGATGCATGCCGCGGTACTTTTGCGCATCGTCATGCTGTATTACATGATCAAAATTCCGATGATATTTATATTCCGTTAAGCCATCTTACACCGGAGCAGGCTCAAATCAATTTAGTAGATTCGCTACTGTCTGAAGAAGCTGTATTAGCTTTTGAATATGGGTATGCTGGAGCAGAACCCAATAACTTAGTTATTTGGGAAGCCCAATTTGGTGATTTTGCGAATGGTGCCCAAGTGGTAATAGATCAATTTATTAGCTCTGGTGAGCAAAAGTGGGGGCGTTTATGTGGGTTAGTGATGCTTTTACCCCATGGTTACGAAGGGCAAGGTCCCGAGCATTCATCCGCTCGGTTAGAGCGCTACCTCCAATTGTGCGCACAACATAATATGCAAGTATGTGTACCTACCACGCCTTCGCAAATATTTCATTTACTGCGTCGCCAGATGATTAGAACTTATAGAAAACCATTAATTGTTATGACTCCTAAAAGTATTTTACGTGCTGAGCTTGCTGTATCGAGTTTGGATGATTTAAGTCAAGGGGAATTTCAATTAATGATACCCGAGATTGATGAGCTCAATCCTAAAAAAGTAGATCGTGTTATTCTTTGCTGTGGCAAGGTCTACTATGATTTGCTCAAAACACGGCGTGAAAATAAGCTTAATACAGTAGCTATTATTCGAATTGAGCAACTTTATCCATTCCCAGAAGAGCGGTTTAAGGAGGTATTAGCACCTTATAACCACGTTAAAAATGTGGTCTGGTGCCAAGAAGAACCTATGAATCAAGGCGCATGGTATAGTACGCAACATAATCTTTTAGCTTGCCTAAATCACAAACAAATGCTCAGCTATGCTGGTCGCGCGGCTTCTGCTTCTCCGGCAGTAGGTTACGCTTCAGTGCATCTTAAAGAACAAGAGACATTAGTGAAGCAAGCATTAGGGCTGGTCAAATAGTTAAGTAATATGAAAAAGGAAAATTCCAAATGACAGTAGAAGTAAAAGTTCCAATGTTGCCTGAATCCATTGCAGATGCAACCATTGCAGCGTGGCATAAAAAAGCGGGCGATGCTGTGGCGCGCGATGAAAACTTAATGGATTTGGAAACAGATAAAGTGATGCTTGAAGTTCCTTCGCCTATCGATGGTATTTTAAAAGAAATTGTCAAAAAAACAGGGGATACTGTGACTGCTAATGAGGTAGTAGCTATCCTTGAAGCAGGCACGAAGCCTGTAGCAACAACTCCTAGCAAAAACGAACCAGTCCAAGCCGTGCCTCTCCCCACAGCAGCTGCTGCCTCCCCTACCTTAAGCCCTGCAGTACGCCGTGTGGTAGCGGAGCATGATATCGATATGTCTCAAGTGAAAGGGACAGGTAAGGGTGGTCGCATTACAAAAGAAAATGCCGTAGCGGCTTTGCAAATACCTACCAGTACAACAGAACGCCCTGAAAAACGTGTGCCCATGACTCGCATGCGGGCCCGTATTGCTGAACGTTTGCTTGAAGTGGCACAAACTACAGCGATGTTAACCACATTCAATGAAATTAATTTACAAGCTGTCATTGAATTACGTAATAAGTACAAAGAAAAATTTGAAAAAACTCATAATGCACGTTTAGGATTTATGTCATTTTTTGTTAAAGCAGCGGTGGAGGCATTAAAACGTTTTCCTGCAGTCAATGCTTCTATTGATGGCCAAGATATCGTGTACCATGGTTATTTTGATATAGGAGTCGCTGTATCGACTGATCGTGGCTTGGTTGTACCCGTATTACGAAATGCAGATCAAATGAGCATGGCAGATATGGAATCTCAGATTGTGGAGTATGCAAATAAAGCAAGAGCGGGCAAGCTTAGCTTAGAAGAAATGCAAGGAGGGACATTTACTATCACTAATGGCGGGGTATTTGGTTCATTGTTGTCTACCCCTATTTTAAATTCACCTCAAAGCGCTATTTTAGGTATGCATAAAATTGACCAACGTCCGGTGGTAGAAAACGGAGAAATTGTGATACGCCCTATGATGTATGTTGCTATGTCTTATGACCATCGGATTATCGATGGTAAAGATTCTGTCACCTTTCTTGTCGCTATTAAGGATTTACTTGAAGATCCGGCTCGTCTTTTACTCGAAATATAATTTTTTTGATAACCTGGGAGAAGATTAAATGAATTTGCATGAATACCAAGCCAAGCAGCTCTTGGCTAAGTACGGTTTACCTGTGCCTAAAGGTGAAGTTGCTTGGAATGTGGAGGAAGCTTTAGCTATTGCTGATAAACTTAGTACATCGCGTTGGGTTGTCAAAGCACAAGTACACGCAGGTGGCCGAGGTAAAGCAGGAGGTGTGAAGCTTGTTTCTACCAAAGATGAAATTGCTCAAACAACCAAAGCTTTATTTGGCAAGCGTCTAGTGACTTATCAAACTAACGCAGATGGCCAGCCTATCCATCAAATTTTAATTGAAGAACCTTGTGATATTAGTAAAGAACTTTATTTAGGCGCCGTCATTGACCGCTCCAAACAACGTATTGTTTTTATGGCATCCACTGAGGGTGGTGTAGAAATTGAGAAAGTGGCACATGATACACCCGAAAAAATTCTTACTACTGTGGTTGATCCTTTACTAGGTATTTTACCCTATCAAGCTCGCCAACTTAGTTTCGCCTTAGGCTTGGCAGGCGATCAAGTGAAGCAATTTACAAAAATTTTAATGGGGCTTGGAAAATTATTTGAAGAAAATGATTTAAGTTTATTGGAAATTAATCCTCTCGTTATTACCAAACAAGGCAATCTCTTGTGCTTAGATGGTAAAATCAATATTGATGATAATGCAATTTATCGTCAATCTGAATTACGAGCTATGCGTGATACTACCCAAGAAGATGAACGTGAAAACCGTGCACGTGATTGGGAGCTTAACTATATCGCACTCGATGGTAATATAGGCTGCATGGTCAATGGCGCAGGGTTAGCTATGGCTACCATGGATATTGTTAAATTACATGGCGGTAATCCAGCGAACTTTTTAGATGTGGGAGGAGGTGCCACAAAAGAACGTGTCACTGAAGCCTTCAAAATTATTTTGTCGGATAAAAATGTGAAAGCTATCTTAGTCAATATTTTCGGCGGCATTGTGCGCTGTGATTTAATTGCTGATGGTGTCATTGGGGCTGTAGCTGAAGTAGGAACAACTTTGCCTGTGGTTGTTCGCCTAGAAGGTAATAATGCGGAGATAGGCGCTAAAAAATTAAGTGAAAGCGGGCTTAATATCATACCAGCAGCAAGCTTTACCGATGCTGCTAAAAAAGTCGTTCAAGTAGCAGGTGGTGTATCACTATGAGTATCTTAATTAACAAAAATACAAAAGTTATTTGTCAGGGTTTTACAGGCAAGCAGGGCACACTTCATTCAGAACAAGCCATTGCGTATGGGACAAAAATGGTGGGCGGTGTTACTCCAGAGAAGGGAGGGCAGAGGCATTTGGGTTTACCTGTTTTTAATACAGTCAAAGAAGCTTATGAAGCAACCCATGCTGAGGCTTCTGTTATTTATGTGCCGGCGCCTTTCTGTAAAGATTCAATTGTAGAAGCGGTTGAAGCCGGCATTAAATTGATTGTTTGCATCACTGAAGGAATTCCTACTTTAGATATGCTAGATATCAAAGCCTATTTAAAAAATCACCCCGAAACACGTTTAATAGGGCCTAATTGTCCAGGTGTCATTACACCAGGAGAATGTAAAATTGGAATTATGCCAGGGCATATTCATTTACCCGGACGGGTTGGTATCGTTTCTCGTTCAGGTACCTTAACTTATGAAGCAGTGCATCAAACCACAGAACTCGGGTTAGGGCAAAGCACATGTGTGGGCATTGGGGGAGATCCTATTGCAGGTACGAATTTTATCGATGTATTAGCTCTCTTTGAAAAAGATCCGCAAACTGAGCTAATTATCATGGTAGGTGAGATTGGAGGTACAGCTGAAGATGAAGCAGCAGATTACATTCAAAAACATGTGACTAAACCTGTAGTTTCTTATATTGCAGGGGTGACCGCGCCTGAAGGCAAGCGCATGGGTCATGCGGGCGCGATTATTGCCGGGGGTAAAGGGACGGCGGCTGAGAAATTTGCTGTGCTGGAAGCTGCCGGTGTACATACAGTCCAGTCACCTGCGGAGATTGGGAAAATGGCTGCTCATATATTACAAAAAGCAAAGGCTTAATTTTTCATGTTAGATCCTAAAGTGATTCGGCAAGACTTAGATGCTGTTGCTGCTAAATTGAAGCTTCGCGGGATAGTAGTGGATATCCCGCGCATACATGCTTTAGAAGAACAACGTAAAAGGCTACAGACCCAATTACAGGATATCCAAAACGAACGTAATGTTCGCTCTAAAGCAATAGGGCAAGCTAAGGCCAAGGGAGAAAATGTAGAGCCTTTATTTCAACAGCTTAAAGAATTAAATGATTCATTAAAAATATCCGAAGAACAATTTAATCGCGTCCAATCTGAATTAAGTGATTTACTGGCGCATATCCCTAATATTCCCCATCGTTCAGTGCCTATCGGTAAAAGTGAAGCAGATAATCAAATTATTCGGACTTGGGGGAAATTTCCAAAATTTGCTTTTACTCCCAAAGACCATGTTGATCTTGGCGAAAAACTTGGCATGGATTTTTCGGCCGCTGTTAAAATCGCCAGTGCTCGCTTTGTTGTGCTGCATGGCACACTTGCCAAACTACAGCGTGCTTTGGTGCAATTTATGCTGGATTTACACGTCACAGAACATGGCTATCAGGAAATCTATGTGCCTTATTTAGCTAATTCAGATTCTCTTTTTGGTACGGGGCAATTACCCAATTTAAAAGAAGATTTATTTGCAGTAGATGGCGAACAAGGATTTTATCTCATTCCGACTTCCGAAGTTTCTGTTATCAACACCATACGTGACGAAATTTTAGAGTCTGAACAATTGCCTTTGAAATATGTTTGCCATTCTCCTTGCTTTCGTAGCGAAGCAGGTTCTTATGGTAAAGATACCCGTGGCATGATTCGCAATCACCAATTTGAAAAAGTAGAATTACTTCAAATTGTACATCCAGAAAAATCGTATGAGGCTCACGAAGAAATCACTCGTCATGCAGAAACTGTTTTGCAGCGTTTAGAGCTTCCTTATCGCGTTGTCTCTCTATGCACTGCTGACCTGGGTTTCTCTGCTGCTAAAACCTATGATTTAGAAGTATGGCTACCTAGCCAACAATGCTATCGTGAAATCTCCTCTTGCAGTAACACTGAAAGCTTCCAATCTCGTCGCTTACAAGCTCGTTATCGTGATACTACAACGCATAAACCTGAACTCTTGCATATTTTAAATGGATCAGGACTGGCAGTGGGGCGAACGCTAGTTGCGCTATTAGAAAATTATCAAGATGAAAAAGGAGGAGTTAAAATACCTTTAGCATTACAGAAATACCTGGGACAGGATTATTTAATGGCTAATAAAAGTGTTTGAACTGCTCGCAGCCGTTTCTAGTAGAGAAAAGTCTAGGGGTTGTTTAGGCTGAGGCCTTGCTAGCGAGCTAGGAAGGGGCTGGGGGGCTGTCGCGGGGATGAGGAGCTCTCCTTCATCAATATCCATCGCACCTTGCGATATATCCGAGCCTGCCGTAGATGGACTAGATGTTCTTGAGTGCATAGAAATATCTGAAGCTGTTCTTATTGAACTTAAAGAGAATAAGGAGGATAAAGAGGATATAGAAAATTCTTGGGCTAAAGGAGAGGGAGAGGGAAGCCGGATGGTGGTAGATAAAATATAGCTTGAAGAACTTGACTCTCTTGACCTCTGGACTCGACAGGGGACTTGAGAGGGCAAATCGCCCAGACTTTGAATTCGTCTATGGCTTCCTCCACTTGGCTTTCTTACTATGGTTTTTAGGTTTGTATCAAAGAGCGCTGTACTTGTACTGTCTATCTCTTTTGTTTTCTCATCTTTTTCTTCTTTTATCTCTTTAACATTGTCTGGCAAGGATCTATGAGAAACGGGGGACACCCCATATTGTTTGGATAATTTCGTATACAGAGCGTCAAAATCGGAATAACAGAGAGAGGCCTCTCTCTGGGGAACAGGCAAAGTCCAATTTACAAGATGTCTTATCCATTCACTGTCATCTAAGCCCGATGCTTTTTGCAATAAGGCTCTCTCTTTCTTTGAAAGATTTTTCAAGTTATAAATTAAGTTGTTTTCTGAATGGGTGAGCATAAGTTTTGATAAGACGCTAGCTAATTTTTTTCGTTCTTTGCGGAACAAAGTAGGTTTAGATAGTTTTAGGTATTGTTCTACTTTTTTTAAGATTAACACACTGCTTTTAACGGCGATAAATGTAAATAAAAACACGATAGGTGCACCCACGATAAAGCTTCCCATAAGGGGAATAAATGCAGCAAATTTAAAATAAACTAAGGCGGTTGAGAGGACTAATTCTAAAAAATTTGATTTTATGAATTTCTGTCCTGATTTTATTTTTCCCGGTTGTCGCCAAAGTCTACCTATTAAACCCCCATATATAAAACCAAATAATAAAGCAATACTTGAACCTAGTGTTTTAAAAATTTCTTCCACAATGGCAGCTAAGGCTTTAGTTTTATCATACGAAAGTAAAAGTGTAGCACCAGCGACGGGAAGATGAAGAGCGACATAACCACTTAATAGCGGAAGAAAATAAAAAATAGCCATGCCAATGCAAATACCGACAGCGATAATAAACATTCGGCGGATTTTTTTCGAAGTATCATCAATATTAACTTGCATTTTCTTTTTTAAAGCTTGAATCGTTGGTTTTACATAATCAGTATCATTTACATTTATTGTTTTTTCTAGATTATTGAGTACTTCCAATGATTCTTGATAAGCCTTACGTTGTTCTGCGGGGTATTTATAATCATGGTAAATATCATAAGTAAAACCTACTATTTGAATTAAAGAAGGAATAACTAATACCATCACTGCCGGAGCGCCTAGCCAACCTAATGCCAAACCAAAAAGAAGACTCAGGCCGTTTACAAGAAACCATACGATAGCATTCGACATGAGGCTTTGAAAGTCATTATTATTTCTTATTTTTTTATATCTCTCCCAACTAAATCTTTCTCGCAATCGTTTAAACCATGATTTACGAATATACTCTGGATTAGCAAGATCTTTGTTTGTTTCAGGACGAAATGAATGATATACCAACTTTCCTATACCAGTCATCACTTCAAGACCATAAGAAAACTGGAAAATTGGAAAATTGGAAGATAGCATGCTTTTATCGTGGATGGGAGAAAAAGGCAGAAGTCCAGAAAAACGATTATTCCGAATATCTGCTAAGCGAAAAGTAGTCCACCAAGAAAGCCCCCATAGGGCATCGTCAGCTGAGCTACTTGGTAATTTTAAAGAAAAATATAAAGCCAAATAGGCAGCAGCTATTCCTTCATGGGGCTCCACGCACACGCCATCTCTATAAGCTAAAAAGAGTTGAAAAGCTAAGTTTTCTTTTGCTTGTTCAAGATTGGAGAAAGGGGTGGAATTTTCTGGAAATATAGACTTAAGATCTATGCTATCTAAAGTGGAAAAGACGATCTCCGCTTGTGTAACCTCTAGCTTCAACTCGCCGAAAGTAATTGCCATAGAATCTCATTAATTAAATTCGATGCGCTTATTATACCTGAAGACATAGCCTATACAATGCCAATATACTTACATTACTCTTTTAGGGGTGACTAACCCTGACTAACCCTAGGATAAAACAGAAGTATCGACATTAAAAAAAATTTGTTATATTCTTATCTCTCATTTAACTGTTAAAGGGAACGTAACTATGCCAGCTAAGAAAAGGAAGAAAACCAAAACCGTAGAAAAGAAGCCAGTCGCGAAGAAAAGAAAAGTTGCTAAAAAGGCCGCCCCAAAGAAAACGGTAAAGAAAACCACTAAAAAAGTCGCTAAAAAGAAGCCTGTAAAGCGTCGAAAAACAAAACCTGCTACTAAAAAGTAACTTGAGTCTTATAGCCCTTCGGCTTCAAACTCCATCAACATCGTCACTTTCCCTCTCCGCAGCTTAGCTGTAGAGCGGGAAAGTAAGTTATTTTTACGCAAGAATACAGCATGTCAAATATAAATGAAAAAAAACAACAAGTTAATGAGGTCATTCTGACTACATATAGCCAATCTATGCATGGCCATTCCGCTTATTCTTATCTCATTCGAGCCGATAAAGAAGAAAAAATAGAGTCGAAGCTTCTTGAAAATTGCGATAATCCGGGTAAGGCAGAACTTATGGCAATCTTAGCGGCATTACGTAGCTTATCTTCAGCTTCGTTAGTTTTACTTTTCCCTTATCATACTAGCTATTTATCACAAGAATTTTCCAATCTTGAGAATGGCATAAAACATATCAATAAGCCTAATTTAACAGATATATTTGATGAACTTGCTCCGTTATTAAAATATCATGATGTGCTAATTGAGTATTCTAAAGAAATAAGATCAGAAGCAGGATTACTCCAAGAGGCGACCTTTGCTATATTATCTGAATTTACTTGATTTATGACCTTCTGTTATCTAATAATAGCCGGTAAATCCTATTACCGGCCATTGTAGAAGAGACTTAATTTATGGCCAATGATTATACTCCTATACCTTTATTTGATGCCCTGGAACACTTGGACTCTTCGCTAAATGCCCAACTAGCCCAGCTTCAATCTCGACTTCCAAAAGATATTGCTGCTGAAGAAGTGGCTTCTGATTATAAACAGACATGCCAATTTTTATATGCTTATCGGGGAAGTGCTGAAACCTTAAAGTCTTATCGCAGAGAAATCGAACGGCTTTTACAATGGGCATGGTTTATGCGAAAAAAAACATTAAAAGAATTACGAAGAAATGATTTAGAAGTCTTCCTTGAGTTTTGCCAAGCTCCCCCCTCCCATTGGATTGGCATCAAAAATGTTGCTCGTTTTATTAATAAAGAGGGTGTGCGTGTTCCTCATCCTCACTGGCGGCCCTTTGTCGTTGCAATAAGCAAACAAGCACATCGGGATGGAGAAATGCCGAATGCTAAATCTTACATGCTATCGCAAAGTGCCTTACAAGCGATTTTTGCTATTTTAAGCAGTTTTTTTAATTACTTAGAACAAGAAGATTATACGGCTGGCAATCCTATAGCTCAGATACGGCAAAAAAGTAAGTTTTTACGGAAGTATCATAGCAAGAAAATCATTCGCCGTTTATCAGAATTGCAATGGTCTTATGTTATTGAGACTGCCGAACAGATGGCAAAGGACAATCCTGGTTTGTACGAACGCACCCTTTTTATAATGAATGCTCTTTTTGCTATGTATTTGCGTATTTCAGAATTAGCAGCCAGCCCTCGCTGGCTTCCGCAAATGGGTCATTTTTATCAAGATACAGATCGTCACTGGTGGTTTAAAACGGTAGGCAAAGGTAACAAAGAACGGGATGTGAGTGTGAGTAATGCGATGTTAGAAGCATTAAAACGCTATCGTAGGAGTCTGGGGTTAACATCCCTTCCCTCTCCCGGGGAAACGACACCCCTTATCCCTAAAATAGGGAGGAAAGGCCCAGTCCAGGGGACTCGCCATATACGTAAAATTGTGCAAGATTGTTTTGATAAAACTATTGAGCGTTTAAAAGCAGATGGATTTAGAGAGGATGCTGATATGATTATGACAGCCACTGTTCACTGGTTACGTCATACGGGCATTTCTGAAGATGTTAAAACGCGCCCCCGAGAACATGTCAGAGATGATGCGGGGCACAGCTCCAGCGCCATTACGGATCAGTATATTGATATTGAATTGCGAGCACGGCACGCTTCAGCAAGGAAAAAACCCATTAAATTATTATAGTTTACTTGCGCCTCCCTCCAACAACCTACGTGCCCTCTCTTTGTACTTCTAATAGCACATTTTGTGTTATAATCGCTGCCAACTGAGATAACGGCTACTTTAAAATTTAGAGGAAATTTATATGCTGCAGAGCGAACAAAACACACAAGAATATAAGAGGAAAGCCCAAGAAGCAGCAGAAGCAGCAAAAATAGCAGCAGAGAATAAAGAAAAAGAATTAGCTGCTATGGAGGGGATAGCTCGCCAGAAGGAACAAAACATAAAAGAAGGGGAGAGGAAAGCCCAAGAAGCAAAAGCTACTATGGAATGGCTAGCTTGCGAGAGAGAACAAAACAAAAAAGCAGAGGCGAAGAAAGTCCAGGAAGCGGCAGAAAAAGCAGCAATAGCAGCAGAGAGTAAAGAAAAAGCATGGGCTGCATCCAAGGAAAAAGAAGCAGTGCTGATGCAACAATTAAATTCTTGCGCTCCTACCGCTCCATTTCAGGAAAAGCTATCTTTAATAAATGAAATATTTCGTGCGTTAATTATGCACGAAAGCGCCTCTGTTAGAAAGAAAATTGATTTATTTTGCTTAGATATTAATAAAGATACATCCCAGCAAGCTAAGGAATTTGCGGAGAGATGGAGAAGAAAGTGCGCCGAATTAAAAAAGGCGCTACGGGAAAATAACTTACATTCTTACGCTAAGTTATTCCCTGCAATAGAACAATTTGCAGAAGATGCCATTAATGAAAAACTACAAGAGCTTTTAGAAAAAGAAAAAGAAGCAACAGCAACCAGAGAAATGCCCTTTCGAGAAAAAGAAGGGATATGGATGGAGGAATTACGTCAGGATGATCCGACCATTTCATTGGAAAATAAACTAACTTTAATATTAAGAATATATGCGGAGTTATGTAAATGGGAAAAGCTTACTCATCTGGAATTTTCTTATAATTTTTCAACATGTAGAGTCAAATTTCAAAACACAAGTGTGTACGAGGAAGCGCATACATATTATGAAAAATGGAAAGAATATGATAAAGAATTGTTTAAATTACTACGCACAAGCCAGCGGTATCTTTATCCCAAGTTACTCCCTAAACTAGAAGAATTTAGGGAGGATATCGCTAAAGAAAAACTAAAAAATCTTCGATCAGGCAGAAGTTGGCAACCCGTAAAACATCCTCAATCTCAAGCAAGAATGCTAAGAGAAGAAGCCAAAGAAAGGTTCCCACAAGAGGTATCTTTAGTAATTCACAATCTATGCAAAAAACCACCAGACGTCTCTATATTGCCTACTTCTATATTGCTCTCATTTACTTCCCACGCCGATGCAGATTTCGTATTAAATTTCTTAAAAACTATTTTAGACTGTACATACTACAATATATCCTTAATAAAAGGGAGTGATTCGAAGTTTTACCTCTCTTCCATTACTCTCGACCAATGGAAATCAATTCAAAATTACTATGAGCAGCGAGTAGAATACTGGAGAGAAATAGAGGCGTATCGATTAGCAGTTGATATTGAAGAAGCTGTATCAGAAATAACTTCTTTGTATTCTAAAAATTGTAGTGTGCAGCAGCAAATGAATAATGATCTTTACGAATTTTCATTTGAAGATGAGAACGATGCAGCACTTGTACATTTAAAATTCGTCTTAGATACACCTCCAGAGATTGCTTGTGACTCACCGGTAGAAAAGCTCTCTCAAAATAAATACGGTTTTTCTATGACAACGGCTCAATGCGAATGGCTTGTTAAAAAAATCCTATATGATTTTGATCTACAATACGAAAATTTAAAGATTTTATTAGAAGATAAAAATAATGGTTTATCCTTTTCTACCAGAAAATACTTACAAGAAAAATTTGCACCTATTTTAGCTAAAAAGGAAAAAAAGGCCCCTATTTCTATGCTAGAAATAAATGAGTTTAAACGAGCAACACAAAACTTACCCCTACCCCTCTTTGTAAAAATAGCCATCGCTGGGTTTATTGGTGCGGCTCTTACTGCTGCTTCAATTATGGCAGCTGCAGCTGTTTCAGCCCTTGCTATTATTGCCCCCCCCTTCCTTGGAGCTGCAGGTTCATTCCTCTTTTTCTATATAGGAAAACATAGCCAAACCCAGGATAAAGAAAAAATTGATAAAGCACTGGCTATCTTCCCGCTTAAGCCTGCTGCTGCCAGTCCGAAATAATAGAATTCCAGAAGCAGATCATGCTAGAGTGAGGCGAGGGAGCTTATTGAGAATAATATATGTCAATTTTGAAAAGATTAGAAGGGAGTGAGTGGGCGTGTTCGTTTTCAGAGAAAATACGCGCAGAAGCTGTCTTGGCGCTTGAAAAGGGTAATATTATTTATTTTCCAGCATTATCTTTTCCACTTTTGCCTGATGAATATGCATTTTTATCACCCTCTTTAGCTCACGCTAAAGCTAAAAATATTAGTTTTAATAGGGCCACCAATATCCTTCGTTGCGCTCCCTGCTCTTTGGAAACGCATCAGCATCTCAAAGCCATGCTACAGCGTTTTTCTATGCAAGCTGAGCAATTAATACGGCAAATTTTTGTTTCGTATAGAGATGCTTTAGAACTAGGACGTACGAGTTTCAGACCAGTAGAAATTGCGGGAAGAGCTTCTTCCTATCGTAAAGATGACTCGCGATTGCATGTGGATGCTTTTCCTGCCACTCCTAATCAAGGGCGGCGCATTTTACGCGTTTTTAGCAATATTAACCCTTTTGGCGCAGCGCGTCATTGGCGTATTGGCGAACCTTTTGCAGAGGTCGCTGCCCGTTTTTTATCTCGGATCAGACATCACCCCTGGCCAGGTAGTGCGGCTCTCCTTTATTTATTAAATATTACTAAATCTAAGCGCACCCCCTACGATCATCTTATGTTACAACTGCACAATAAAATGAAAGCGGACACCCTCTATCAAGCTACAGTGCCTCAGCAAGATATTCATTTTGCAGCGGGTTCAAGCTGGATTGTGCAAACAGACCATGTCTCGCATGCGGCGATGGCAGGGCAACATGTCTTGGAACAAACTTTTTATTTACCCGTGAAAGCAATGGAGAATCCTGCGCTTTCTCCCTTAAAGATATTAGAGAAATTAACTGGACGAATTTTAATATAAAAGGAAGGCAATATGAAAAGCGGACTTTTTTGCCCTATTTTTTTAGGCATTATGAGTTATTTATTATCTTTTACTATCTTTGCTTCCACCCCTCTTCCGGTGCGCACTACACCATTAAAAGGCACGGTTGCGCTCACGTTTGATGATGGCCCCTCCCCTCTTTATACGCCGCAAATTTTGGCAATTTTAAAAAAATATAATATTAAGGCCACTTTTTTTATGGTGGGTGTTAATGCAAAAAAATATCCAGAGATAGTAAAACAAGTATTAGCAGAGGGCCAAGCCATTAATAGTCATTCCTTAACTCATCCTATGTTAACTAAATTAAATGATAAAGAACTTTATAAAGAAATTGCTACTCCACAAGTCATTATTTATAAAATAATTGGCCAAAAGCCTCTTTGCTTACGCTATCCATTTGGCATGTCCAATGAGCATGTGAGAGAAGTTATCCGTTCACAAGGAATGGTGCCTGTGCCTATGGGATTTAATTCATTTGATTATAATCGCCCAGGGGTGCAAAAAATTGTATCTTGGGTACTTAAAAATATATATTCAGGCCAAATTATTTTAATGCATGATGGATATGATAAACGTCAACAGACAGTGGAAGCTTTACCGGCGATTATCCAAGGAATTCAGAAGAAAGGGCTCGGATTTAGCCAGATTTGTGTGGGTTAGGTGACAGACTAGTGATTTTATTTTATGCATATGATAGGCTTTTGAAATTAAAATATATCTAAAGAAAGCGAATAGATGGCTGTTTCACGTGATGGCATGGAAAAAGAAATAACTCCCACTTTAGAATCGATTAACGAGCATATTGCTCGCTCTTATTTGCTTAGAAAATTAAATAGGATTGCATCTCTTCCTCAGCCAACCCTAGAAAATAATGTAAAGAATGCACTTAATATAAAAAACTTAATATGTGAGGTAGAGTGCAGAGAAAATGATGGGAAATATGAATTCTATATCCTGTTTGCTAAGCAAGGTTATTTAAGAAGCTTTGGAAATTCTGGGATTGTCCCCCAAGAGGTAGATAATATCTTTTGCCAGGCACTAGGGATAGGCGCATTGAATTATCATTGCGGCTGGTCACCGGAAAAGGTATTTTCTCATTTAATGCAGGTAATTAATGTAGTTCGTAAATATAAGCACCTTGCTTTTATTGAAATGTCTACCTATATAGATGATTATGAGACTATTACATTTCACGCTAATACTCTAGAGGAACTCCAATGGCTAGTGTTAACATTTATCAAAGAAATGAATTTAAAATTAATGGGGATGTACGGTGAAGAATTAGTCACTGTAGAGTTATTACCAGAAGAGGAAGTTTATAGGCAAGAAAAAGAAATAGAGGAAAATAGAGAAGACTCAGAAGAAGCTCAAGACCTACCAAAGCCCCACAACCAAATGCCCCCCAGAATAGTTGATAAAAAAGCTATTTTAAGAGGCTTCATATTGTTTTCTAGCATTATAGGCGGTTTTGCGATCGTAGCTCATAGCATCATTATGATTTCGATAGCAGCAAGTTTAATTAGCCTCCTTATTTTCTATATTTGCTGCATTTCTTGTGTAACAACCTCTAGAAATACTCTATTTTCCCCTTCTAACCCTACCTCTTCTTCAACTTCAGATTTAGAAGCCCCCAGCACCGTGCAGCAGTATAAACTTTCACGATAATAAATCTACTCGTTCCCATATTTCAGCACGGCCAAAATAAGGTAAGCCCATATAATTACGGACGGTTAACTTATTACCGTGATCTGTGGTGCGTAAAGTACAACTATATATTTTACCATTTTCTGGATTGAGTAATTTTCCCTGCCCCCATTGGTGGGGATAGGTAAGCTGCAATCCTGATAAAATTGTCAAGCCTAGTAAAGGTTGATTATAGAGTTTGCCTTGGCAGGCAGTACAGCGTTGGCTCCCGGCCTCTTGAGTAAATACCTTTATTACTTTCCCTTTTAATTCATGGTGCCGTGTTTGCCAAATTTTTATAATGCTTTTAGGTTGGCCTGTTATATTATCAACCACTTTCCAATAACCTTCGGGCGTATCGCTTGTAGATTCTTGAGCATAGCTATGTATAAAGAGGAAACTGCAAAGTATACCTAGCATGATTGATAATAAAATATTATGCTCCATCAATTATTCCTCCTAGGTGATAAATTAACCTTTCGTTAACAGAGTTAATGGATCTTTTGTTTTACTTTTGAGCCTTCCCTATTAAGGATATTATTAAGATCAATACTCACTTCTTGCACGGGTTTGCTACCGTTTATTTCATAATAATGGGGATGGGATGAAGAAGATGAAAGCGAATAAAACTGTATTAGTGGTTTTGTTTGCTGGTTATAAACTCTTAAGCGGTTGCGAATTGTATCTTCTTCATCATCAGGACGCTGAATAAGCGGTTCGTTTGTCAAATCGTCTAAGCCCGTATATTGGGGGGGATTGTAAAGAATATGATAAACCCGACCCGAGGCTGGATGCACACGTCTACCGCTTAAACGATTAATAATTTCTTCTTCTGGCACCGTAAGTTGGATAACAAAATTCAAGGGAGTTTGATGCTTATTTAAGAGTTGGTCTAGGCTCTTTGCTTGCTCCAGAGTACGCGGAAACCCATCCAGCAAAAAACCTTTTTTACAATCAGGCTGCTGTAGACGTTCTTCGATCAAGGGAATCATTATTTCATCAGGCACTAAACCCCCTTCATTCATAATTTGTTTAGCTTGTTTACCCAGCGGAGATTCTGCGCTCACTGCGGCGCGTAATATATCTCCTGTGGAGATATGGGGAATACCAAATTGTTGGGAAATAAATTTTGCTTGAGTACCTTTTCCTACCCCGGGACTGCCAAGTAAAACTAAACGCATTACAGTGCTCCACTGCTACTAAAAACTGCTAACTATTTTATTAATAAAAGCCAGTAAAAGGCTAGTCTTTCTTTATGAATAACTGTTCGTTCATCTCCGTGACTGGACTCTTAAGAGGGGTAGCTGAGGTATATTGCTTTAAAATTGAAAAAGCCCGCCGGCTGCCTGTTTCATTCCATAAATCATAAGCTTGAAGAGGAAGGAGGTCAGGGCAGCCGTAAGTATGTTGACGCACTGATTGTAAAATGTCCATTAAGGTAACAAATTGCTTTCCTAATAATGCATAAATATCATGCCGACTTCTAGCTAAGACATTATAAGCAGATTGACCTAACTGGACAAAATAACTGATTTTAACTAAGCGTTTTTCGGCTAAATTAGGGAATAATCCAGCAAATAACAAGCACTTATCTCCTACTCCTTGCAAAGCTAGCTGCCGCTGTGCGGCTGAGGATTGCATCCCTGCTAAAAACTCATGGGCCATGATGTGTTTTACTACTTCAGGTTGAGTGAGATAACGCATCATCAAAAATACTAAGTAGGATTCAATTTCTTTATTTAAGGTAATCGCACAACTTTTCTCTGCTTCATGTATAATCTCATACCATAAGGCTACCGCGGTTGAATTTACTAATATATTCATCAAGACTGCTCCCTGTAATGAAATTGCAGAATGTTGCTTCTCCTCTTAAGTATAAGTTATAAATTGAGTTTTTGTCAGGATAGTTATGTATTATGAGTAATATTATTTTTATTTCAGATTTACATTTAGAAGAAAGTCGTCCTAATATCACTGCTCTTTTTTTAGAATTTCTGGCGGGCGCAGCACTAAAAGCAGATGCCCTCTATATTTTAGGAGATTTTTTTGAGATATGGATTGGTGACGATCACCTTTCTTCTTTTAACCAATCTATCATTCAAGCACTCAAAGCTGCTACTCATCAGGGATTACCTATTTATTTTATGCATGGAAATCGCGATTTTTTATTAGGTAAGAAATTCTTAGAAATGACAGGGGTCAAGCTCATTCCAGATGGATATATAATTCATATTAATGGCCTCCCTACTCTGCTTATGCATGGAGATACTTTGTGTACAGGTGATGTAGCTTATTTAAAATTTCGCAAAAAAGCACGCAATAAATTATTTCAAAAATTATTCTTATGGAAATCGCTGGCTAAACGTCAGGCTATTGCCGCACGTTATAGAAAAGCCAGCCAAGCTCATATTTCAACAACTCCGGATTATATTATGGATGTCACCCAAGCTGAAGTAGAGCGGGTGATGCACGAAAAAGGCGTACAGCATTTAATTCACGGACACACCCATCGAGAAGCCGTACATTCATTTCAACTCAATGATAAGCCTGCTACACGCACTGTTTTAGGCGCTTGGCACCATCACGGCAGTGCCTTAATGTGTTATTCAAATGGAGAGCGTAAGCTAGTGCATCTATAATCAGCGAAGCTTTTTATTAGCGCTCAACTCTTTCATCTCTATCTCATCCCCTTGGGGTGTAAACTGGCTAGCTTCTCTATATTTTTTGAGGACTTCTTCAAAACGCTTAACAGCTTCTCTAGGGAGGGGTTTAAAAAAACTTCCATAGTTACCCCAATTTTTAGCAGCTCGATAGAGAGCTGGAAGTATAGAGGCCCCGCAGAGAAAATCATATACCTTTTCTACAAACACACGTATTCCTAATCGTCCATAATCAGCGTCTAGGTGGGATTTTTTTTTATTTGCTTTTAGTTCTTTTTCTTCTTCTTGTATTTCGGCTAATATTTTTTCAAATTCTATAATGCGCATTGCCGGATTTTTTTCATTCATGTTCTTATCTCTGTTCGAGATACTGTCTAAAAGATCATTCAATTTATAATGGAATACATGATTATTACAGCTCTTTTGATATAGTTGAGTTAGATTGTATAATTGGTTACAGACTTCTTTTAAATAATTTTCATCTATTTTAGCATCAGGCACTTTATCAACGCCAGAGGGCGCCATCGCCCCCGGCGCTGCCGGCGTTTTTCTACGTAGCTCCTTCATTTGGTCTATTACCTTAAAATTGTTAACATTCTGTTTATCGTTAGAAATTGGCATTCGATGCTCCTTTTATAAGCGTAATAAGGATGGGCTTATAATTAAGTATAGTGCCTTTTGGTGAAGATTTTTTACGTTATAGTCAATTGAATAATATTCTCTTTTTTATAATTTAAATTTAATCTCATAAAACAGTTTTCCTGAATGAGAAATTTTAAGAGAAGGAATATATAGTTTTTTAAGAAAAAGTTTTTTCTCGATATAAATAAAAAAGAAGAGTGGGCAAGATCATAACCACAATGCCAGAAATAAAAGTGGTTTCATAAGACAGGAGGCTACCTACTTCAACACCAGAGGGGGGAAAGAATCCCACAATTAAAGTGATAGCACAGCCCATTAATCCTAGAATACAAACAATCCACATGCCTATTTTGCCTGCTGGAATGGAAAAAGGCCTAGGTCTATTAGGAAATTTATAACGCAAATAAAGTGCCGCGATAAATAGCATTACATACATAATCATGTAAAGCTGTATATTCAGTGCGGTCAGCAACCAATAAGAGCCGCCAATGCTCGGCATAAATAAAAAAGCGAGGCAGATAACACTCACGATAACAGCTTGGGTCATGAGTAAATTCGCAGCAACGCCATGCTCATTAACTTGTTTAAAAAAGGTAGGTAAAAAACCTAGTTGCGCCGCTTGTAATAACCCTTTAGCGGGGGATATTACCCAACTAATTATGCCACCCAACGTGCCTAGTAATATCATGACGGTCATAATGGGCATTAACCAAGTAATATGATATACCGCAAAGAAGCGGGTGAATGCTTGCATAATGCCATTAACAAGATTGATATGCTCCTTGGGCAGTACCACAGCAATGGCCAATGATCCTAAAATCATGGTAATTAAAATAAGCCATACTGAAATATATAAGGCGCGGGGAAAAGATTTTTGAGGATTATCTATTTCCTTCACGTGTACAGCAGAAAGTTCCATGCCTGCAAATGCAGTCATGATAGCTGTCAAGGATATCCAATTATCTATATGAGAAAAAGAAGGTAAAAGGGTGGCAGCTGTAAAATGAATTTGTAATGCGTGGCCTGATAAAATCCAAATCGTAGCTAATCCAATAATAAGAGCCATGGGAATAGCCATTCCGATGATAGTACAAATAGCTACAAACCGGGCAGATACATGAACACCTTTTAAATTAAGTAAGGTAAGAGCCCAAAAAACAAGGAGTATCACACTAACTAGATAAGTTTTACTGTGCACTAAATCTGGGTTAACAAGATAAGCGATGACGCCTGCAATAAAAGAAAGAATAGTAGGAAACCAAACTAGATTAGCAATCCATTGTAGCCAAATTGCCATAAAAGCTACTTTATCACCGAATGCTAATTTTACCCAATAACATACCCCTCCTTTATCCGTCCAGCTTGAGGCTAACTCTGCTGATACCAATGCTGTGGGAATGAGGAAGACGATCGCCGAAAAGACAAAGAAAAAAATCAACGCGCTACCAAATAAAGCCGCAGCGGGTAAATTTCGTATACTATCGACAGCGCCTGTGATAAGCATCACTAAAGCAAAAGTAGAGAGTTTAGGGTCTTTTATTTTTATTGACATCGTATTTTTTATGTTTAGTTATAATGCCACTGGCTTATAAGGTACAACCAAGCCACGTAATTTTACTGCCCGCTCCACTCGTGTTGATAATTGCAAAGCAGATGCTTTTTTAAACTCTGGCCCGATATAAACCCGAGTTCTTGTGAGGCCTGCCGTCGAAGTCACTTCATGAGGAAATGCTTTGAAGCCAGCGTTTCTAAGCTGGTTAACAAGACGACGAGCATTGGATTTTTCTTTAAAGCTCCCCATTTGTAGAACCCAAGCAGTTTTTTTCAAATGAGTTAAATTTTTTTCAGAATAAAAATTCTTTTTCTTTATTACCAACTTCTTATGAGTACGCAGGGGTTTAGAGACCCTAGGAAGGGTATTTTCTACTGTATTTTGCGGAGCAGGAGCAATTTCGGTGGGGGCAGTAGGAGAAATTTCTCCTGTATAAAAAGAGGAATTAGTTTGAGTGTTAGCTTGCTGAGTAGGAGCCGGGGTCACTTCCACTGTATTGCCGGTATATTTAACATTTGGATGTGTATCAAGCGTAGTCGTCTGTTGAGACGTATTATTAGGATTAGATATATTGGTAGAGCTAGCGGGCGCAGAGGTATCAGTGTTGGTTTCTATAGGATTACCAGAGGAAGTAGAAGCCGTATTTTTTTGTGTACTTGGCTCGACTGATACCCCTGGGGTCACTCTATCATTATCTTGTGATATTGAAGTTGCAGAAGGTAGTGGGGTATCGCCTGATACCGCTGGGGTCACTCCATCATTATCTTGCGCTATGGAAGTTGCAGAAGACGGTGGGGTATTGCTAGTATTATTTGGGTTTTCCACTCCCGGGCTGGCATCAGATGTAAGTGCAGTTACCGGTTGTTGATCAGAAGGTGTTGCCAGTGCCGTTTTTTCTTGGGGCAGCATCTCTTTTTTGCTAAATAGTAAAGGCATTGAAATAATAACGAGTGCAATCACAATCGATATGCCTATAATGCGCTGCATTTTTCTTTTTTCCATCGTTCCTCTCCTAATATATTGTTTACACTATGATATTATTTCCACGTCACCTGTATTCCTATACTGCGGAAACCGCTGTAACTTTGTGAGTATCCTTGCAATATAGCCCCGCATCTCCTTACGATGGACAATTTTATCGATGGCTCCATGTTCGAACAAAAATTCACTGCTTTGAAAGCCCTCAGGCAATGTCTCTCGTACTGTTTGCTCGATAACACGAGGACCTGCAAACCCAATCAATGCCTTTGGTTCTGCAATAATAATATCACCTAGCATAGCCAGGCTAGCTGATACGCCCCCCATAGTAGGATCGGTTAATACGGAAATGTAGGGTATACCCTGTTCGGCAAGACAAGCAAGAGCGCAACTTACTTTGGCCATTTGCATTAATGAAATAAGTGCTTCTTGCATACGAGCACCCCCGCTGGCTGAAAAACAAACCAATGGAATTTTAAATTCAATAGCTGTATTAATTGCTCTGACAAATCGTTCTCCCAAACCCGCACCCATTGAACCCCCAATAAAACCATACTCAAAAGCAGCTGCAACCAAAGAACAACCAAAAACCTGTCCGCGAAGAACAATCAATGCTTCTTTTTCCCCGGTATCTTTTTGAGCGGTGGTTAAACGATCTTTATATTTTTTTAAATCCTTAAATTTTAGCCTATCTATAGGCAATACCTCGGCGCCGATTTCCACTTTGGCCCCTTCATCCAAAAAATACTCTAATCGTTTGCGAGCGGAGATTCGCATATGGTGGTCACACTTGGGGCATACCTCTAAATTTCTTTCTAATTCAGAACGATAGAGAATGGCACTGCATTTGTCGCATTTTGACCATAGCCCTTCCGGTACACCTTTTTTAGTAATGGCATCAGTCCGAATCCGAGAGGGCAATAATTTTTTAAACCAACTCATAATACACGACGCTCAATCGCTAAAAGAAAAAGTGATTATAGAAGTAATTAAGGCGAGTGAACAGTCATTTTTTAGCGCGGCACACTTACCCGAGATTGCAGCGGAAGGGAGTAAGAATCACTATACCTAACCTGTATTAAATATAATCCCGCGGCAGCTGCTGTTGCCCCAGCTTGACGGCGGTCTTGGCTATTTAGCACAGCCTGGACCCATTCGGGTTCCTTAAAACCCGCCCCTACCTGAAGTAAGGTACCCACTATATTACGTACCATATGATGCAAAAATGCGTTGGCCATTATTTCAAAAATAATATAATTACGATCTCGTGTAATATGGAGTAATTGTACATTGCGCATCGGAGTTTTTGATTCGCATTGCGCAGAACGAAATGCGCTAAAATCATGTTCTCCAATCAGATAATTGGCAGCTTGCTGCATCATTGCAATATTTAGCACATCATAATGCCAAGCCACTTGCCCAGCTAAGATAGCAGGACGGGCTGGATCATTAGAAATAATATAGCGATAACAGCGCGATACTGCGCTATAACGGGCATGAAAATCATCTGAGACTTCTTTAGCCCAACACACGGCAATAGCTGGCGGAAGAAGGGCGTTAGGACCCCATGTCCATGCGCGCATTGATCGCACCGCCTGAGTATCAAAATGCGCAATTTGACCGGTCGCGTGTACACCCGCATCAGTACGACCCGCGCAGCAAAGGGTAATAGGCTCATCTGCAATTTGGCTAAGGGCTGACTCAAGGCTACCCTGGATAGTAGGTAGGTTTTTTTGTGTTTGCCAACCAAAAAAAGTATAGCCATTGTATTCAATGCCTAACGCAATGCGCATATTCGTTTATGCCCTTGTCTCACATCTACTCGACCTGATTAGCGTTTTATCAGGATCTCGTAACTTTATAGATTCATCATTAATTGTTTTGCAACTTGCTGCTGGTTTAAATTGCCATATTGGGTCACATGGTCAAGAATTTTTTTAGCTAGTTTTTTTTTGCCTATTTCTATATAAGCACGCGCTAAATCCAATTGAGTAGTCATTCTATCATCACCGGCAATGGCTTTAATATCTTGACTAGTGATAAGAGTGGGTACTTTTTTAATAGGCTCAGGCATGTCGTGCGTAACCCTAGGTAAATTGACTTGAAGGGGTTGTTTCTTCTTGAGAAAGAAAATGCTAACCAAAAGAATAATAATGGCAAGAATAATTTCAATAAAAAATATCAAATGTGCTTTCATCCTACCGTCATGTCCGCCTTAAGCATTATCTGTTCTGCAATATGGACAGCATTCAAAGCAGCGCCCTTCCGTAAATTATCCCCCACCACCCAAAGATTCAGTCCGTTTTCACAAGAAACATCTTCTCTTATGCGACCCACATAGACTGCATCTTTTCCTGCTGCATCTACGGCAGGAGTAGGATAAGGCTGCTTTCCTTCATGCAATTGAACTCCTTTTGCCTTATTTAAGAGGTCTGTGGCTTGCTGAGCAGTGATCTTTTTTGTAGTTTCAATATGGACTGCAGCAGAATGCCCATAAAATACAGGCACTCTAACAGCGGTAGGGTTGACTCCCATCGTATCATCATTAAAAATTTTCTGTAGTTCCCAGACCATTTTCATTTCTTCTTTGGTATAACCATTTTCCATAAAATCATCAATATGAGGCAGGATATTAAAAGCAATTTGTTGAGAATAAACTTTAGCTTCAATCGGCATCCCGTTGAGTAATTGGATTGTTTGTTCTGCTAGTTCAGACACAGCATCTTTTCCTGTGCCAGAAACTGATTGATAAGTTGCTATATTAATTCGTTTAATTCCTACGGAATCATAAATAGGCTTTAGCACCATGGCAATGGGAATCGTACTGCAGTTAGGACTGGCAATGATATTTTTACGATGAGCAGTAGCAAATGCCTCTGGGTTAACTTCGGGAATAATTAACGGTACAGCGGGGTCATAACGAAAATAAGAGCTTTTATCAATGACAATATTCCCCAGGGCAGCTGCTTTAGGCGCATATTCTGCTGCAATGCTATTGCTCGCACAGAAAAAGCAAAGCTGTGTTTGGCTGAAATTGAAATGAGTGATATTTTCTATCCCATAAAGTTTATCTTTAAAATTCCGCGTTTCACCAGCGGAACGAGCACTTGCTAATAAATAAAGTTGATTAATAGGAAATTGACGTTCTTCTAAAATAGACAATAGAGTCGATCCAACTATACCTGTTGCACCTATGATGGCCACATTTATTTTTGACACGCTCATAATGGACTCCTCGCAAGCTGTTGACTACTTTATACCTTGCAACCAAATACTGATTGTCTCCCCCATTAAAGTGGGGCTTACTTCTTGAGCAAAATGCAAAGCCTCTCCTAACTCAACAATTTCTAGATGAGAAAGATTTTCTTTGGCCCATGCAACTGAAGAAATGGGAGTAAGAAAGCCAGGGAGAGAATACATTAATAGCTTGGGTAAAGTAGATTGAGTAAGTTTGGTGGAATAGCGAGAAATAAGTTGATTCACGGTACTCTCTTTAGTCATCGGAATTTCTTGTAAATGCTGGGCTAAAGGTTTACCTGTCCCTTCTTTTAGAAAAGGCGCGCAATAAGCATCTAGCTGTTTTTTAGTAAATTTATGTAATGCGGCTTGCGCTAAAATAGTTTTTACAAAAGGCGCCCCTTCTTTAACAATATCATAGTGATGATGGTGGTTCTGCAAGTCCAGCAACTGCATTTGGTAAGGCAACGATCGATCTGCACCTGTAAACGGGCGTAAATAAGATTCATAAAATGCGACTCCTCTACAGTTTTTTTCATGCCGCATGGCATAGTCCAAACCAATAACCGAGCCCCATCCGTGTAAAACAAAAATAATATTTTTTAGATTTAGTTTTTCAATAAATTTCTCTACATAGCGGATATGATCAAAGGTGGTATATTCAATATTAGGCTTATCTGATTTACCAAACCCCATCAAATCAAGGGCTATACAACGGCCTAAAGAAGAAAGAAAAGGGATAATATTACGCCATATATAAGAAGAAGTAGGTACCCCATGTAAGAATAAGATAGGCTCTCCCTCTCCTTCTTCAATATAATGCATTTTTGATCCATCAATATCCACTCTATGAGATTCATAAGAAAATTCATCCTTTATTTTTTCATCTGTCATAATACTATCCTTAAGATTTAGGCTTGAGCAAAATCAAATAATTCACGTAAGGCCACCGAATAAGTAACAAAAGAAATAGCAGCGCTCGATTTAATTTCTGCAAGTAGGCTTTCCCAACGATTAGTCCAATAATGGTGATGGCTAAGCCAACTATCAATGCGCTCTTCTATCGATTGCCCATGCATTTTTTTCAACCTTGCTTTAAGCACGCTAACACTCAGTTTCTTTTGAACACGATCTAAATCATCCCGAAAAGCAGAGCGCGCTAACTCATCCCATTGATTTTCAAGTGAATAAGCATTCATTTGTTTCCTGAACCAATTTAATTCCAAGCGGGAATCAAGTACATAATACGTTTTTGCGACCTCAGCAATATCAAAATTATATTTAATGGAGGCTGCTACTATATCTAATGAAGTAAATAAGGGTTCACAGTTCGCAATTTTTCGAGCTAATAAGGGAGGCACACCTTTTTGGACATACTCTTGAATATTCACTTCTAGTTGCTCCCGCCCCGTTTCTGTTAATAACGTAGGCAATTTTTTCATTAATTCAAATAAAGGCTTACTAAAACCAGCAATAGTTTTTTCAATTTGAATATCCGACTTGGCATTACGTAAAAACCAACGCGTTGCCCGACGAATCAAAGAATAAATTTGCAACATCATTTCATGCTGGATGGGAGGATTAACTTTCCAATCAAGTGTTTCAATTTGCTGCCATAATGTATTTAACCCATAAAGCTCATCTGCAATAACAAATGAGCGCACTATAAACTCAACAGATGCGCCTGTTTCACGCTGAAGACGTTCAATAAAATTAACCCCCATACGATCAGCTATATTTTTAGCAAGCTGTGTCGTTATAATTTCACGCTTTAATCGATGGTGTTTCATTTGAGTTAAATATTTTCCATGTAACATTTTGGGAAAAGCTAGTAGTAAGTATTTTGTGAAATAAGGATCTTCAGGCACTTTAGAAGCCAAAATATCTTGTTTTAAATACATTTTGCTATAAGCAATCAAAATAGCAATTTCAGGTCTAGTTAAGCCCTGACCATTAGCTTTACGTTCTTGTAGCGTTTTTTCATCCGGTAAAAATTCCAATTCTCGATTTAAACGGCCACGCTTTTCTAACTCATTCATGAAACGCCTAAACAAATCAATTGTAAGTGTGGTAATTGAATTTTCAAGACTTAAGATTTGTGTTTGCTCATAATTATCATGTAATACTAATTCAGCTACTTCATCTGTCATTTTCTCTAGCAAGTTATTGCGTTGTTTGAGTGTCATTTCTCCGTCTATAACTAATTTATTTAAAAGAATCTTGATATTGACTTCATGGTCAGAGCAATCTACGCCGGCAGAATTATCAATAAAATCAGTGTAAATAATGCCATTATTTAACGAATACTCTATACGAGCATTTTGAGTAAAACCTAAATTACCCCCTTCGCATACAACCCGCGCAGTAAGATCTTTAGCGTCCACTCGGATAGCATCAGTTGTGCGATCGCCCACATCTGCATGCGTTTCAAAACTGGCTTTAACAAAAGTACCTATGCCCCCATTCCAGAGTAAATCTACGGGTGCCATCAAAATAGCACGAATTAAATCATTAGGTGGAAGTTGATCTACCTTAATATTGAGGGCAGATTGCAATTCAGGAGAAATTTTAATAGATTTAGCGGAGCGCTTAAAAACACCCCCCCCGTGCGAAATAAGCTCGGGATTGTAGTCTGCCCATGTGGAACGCGGTAAATTAAATAAGCGGTTGCGTTCCTCAAAACTGGCTTGGGGATTGGGGGTTGGATCAACAAAAATATGTCTATGATCAAATGCAGCGAGCAATTTTATATGCTTTGATAATAACATTCCATTACCAAAAACATCCCCACTCATATCACCTATGCCCACAACAGTAAAATCTGTCTTAGCAGGGTTAATTCCTAGCTCCCGAAAATGACGTTTAACTGACTCCCACGCGCCACGTGCGGTAATTCCCATTTTTTTATGGTCATAGCCTACTGAGCCACCCGAAGCAAATGCATCATCCAGCCAAAAACCATATTCTTTTGCTATACTATTCGCAATATCTGAAAAAGTTGCCGTCCCTTTGTCTGCCGCCACCACAAGATAAAAATCCTCATCATCATAACAAACCACATTAGGGGGAGGAATGATCTTATGATTATCTATATTATCTGTAATATCTAATAAACCCCGGATAAAAGTAGAATACGAATAAACGACCTCTGTCATGAGCGCATCTCGATCGCCTTCCAAGGGTAATTGTTTGGGACAGAATCCCCCTTTTGCACCCACAGGAACAATAACAGAGTTTTTTACCTGTTGGGCTTTCATTAAGCCCAGCACTTCTGTCCGAAAATCCTCTCGACGATCTGACCAACGTATGCCACCTCTTGCTACTTTCCCACCACGTAAATGTATGCCTTCCACACGAGGAGAATAAACAAAAATCTCATACATGGGTCTTGGTAAAGGGAGGTCAGAAATAGCAGAGGGATCAAATTTAAAAGAAATATATGATTTAAATTGGCCTTTTTCTGTTTTTTGAAAATAATTTGTACGTAGGGTAGCAAGCATGACTTCTAACAGACGACGTAATATTCTATCTTCATCTAAACTTGCCACAGCTTCCAATGATTGTTCAATTTTGGCAATTAATTCAGAGGTATCTGCACGATAGTCAGGAGAAAAACGTAAAATAAATAAATTCACTAAATCTTTAGCAATATTAGCATTATTTAGTAGTGCTGTTTCAACATAATTCTGGCTGAAATTAAAGCCGATTTGGCGCAAGTATTTAGTATAGGCGCGCAAAATAGCTGTTTCATGCCAACTCAATTGTGCTTCTAAAACGAGGTGGTTAAATCCATCATCTTCTGCATTTTTAAACCAGATATTAGCGAACGCATCTTGAAAGTTTTCTCTCAGGGTAATGACATCAACTTCCTTACCATTGGTGTACTCCATATCAAAATCGCTAAGCCATACAATGCGGCCATCGCGAAAAATAATTTCATGAGGCCGTTCGCCCTTAATCCTAAGACCCATATTTTCCAAGGTAGGTAGTACATCTGATAAAGCAATAGAGTGCTCACTATGAAATATTTTTAATCTTAATCCCGATTTTCCCGTTTTATAAAAAATCATACCTAAGGGATTGGCTATACTAAGAGTTTCAATTTTTTTAATATCATCAATAGCGGTAGCAGGTAAATAATATTCAGTATAACTCGAAGGAAAGGCTTTACGATATTTGTTGAACTGAAGAAGTCCTTCAGCTTCACCCAATGTTTCGATGAGTTGAGATTTTAATTCGTCTGTCCACGAACGAGCCACAGCAATTAACTTTTGTTCTAGTGCCGCAACATCATATTCCACAGAGATTTTAGGGTTAACACGAATAAGATAATGGATACGAGCCAAGGCGGAATCCGAAAAATAAGAATTAAAATCAGATTCTATGCCTTGAAATGCGTAATTTAACACTTCTTGCATCTTCATACAAAGGTCAGTAGTAAAGATATCGCGCGGGACATACACCAAGCAAGAGAAATAACGACCATACGCATCTTTACGTACAAATAAACGTACATGCTTCCGTTCTTGTAGCTGTAAAATTCCTAAGGTTAATTCAAGCAATTCTTCGTGAGTAGCTTGAAAAACATCATCTCGAGGTAAGGTTTCTAAAATATGAACGGCTTCTTTACCATTATGGCTATCAGGCGGAAACCCTAACTCTTCTAGAACTTGAGCAACCTTATGGCGCAAAAAAGGGATATGCCTTGGGCTTGAATGATAAGCAGTAGAAGTATAAAGCCCTACAAAACGGCGCTCACCAATCAATTCTCCTTTTTCATTAAACCGTTTGACTCCGATATAATCGGTATAGGCATCACGATGTACTGTGGCTTTTCTATCGGTTTTAGCAATAATCAAAATATTGTTTCTTGCTAAAGCCAGCTTGCGTGCTTGCGGAGGTAAGTCTGCATAATTACGTAACGTAATAGAATCACTATCATCGCGCAACACTCCCAAACCTGTTCCTGGAATAGTTTGTAGTGCTCGGTTTGTTTCATTACCAATTAATTTAAGATCACGACAGCCTAGCCAAGTAAAGTGATTGTCGATTAACCATCTCAAAAAATCTTTTGACTCTACTACTTCAGATGGATCCAGAGGAGGTGGATTTTGCTCAAGTTCAAGTAAAGATTTCTCTGCTTGCATAACAATTTTTCGCCAATCACTGACGGATAAGCGTACATCTTCCAATATCCGTTTAATATCCATGCCTAATTCATTCATAAATACAGCATCGTTTTGTCTATCAATTTCAAAATAAATCGGTGCTTCTGAAGTGGCTTTAGGATCAACTGTACCTATAGGCAAAATATCGACGATACAGTGATTAGAATCTCGTATCACTTTGAGCCCGCCAAAATGAATAGCAAGATGGATCAGCACCTCTCTTCGATCTAGTTCCATACGAATAGAATCGACTAAGAAAGGGATATCATCATGAGAAACTTCAATAATGGTATGTGTGGATTGCCAGCCTTCTTTTTCTAAATCAGGATTGAAAACTCTAACCTTGGACTCGGATGGCTTACGCTGATAAATTAAATTCCAATGAGAAAGTAAAGCGCCCCCTAAATTTTCAATACTGCGAGCATTCAGATCTTCCTGAGCCGAAGAAGCATAATATCGTTGAGCAAATAGTCCCAACAACTTGGCTTGATTTTTAGGGACTCGGTTTTTTATGTAATTGCATATTTGATTAATTATTTCTTGTCGACCATGACCACTTTGATCTGCCATAAAAACATTAGCCTCCGGGGCGTTTTTTAGTGTAATGCGCTGAATTTTAGCTCTTATTAGCAAGAAAATACAATAAAATCTCTCTATATGGCTTATTTTTTGGAACCCTCTAAGAGTTACCTTGCCCCATGAATGGCTGTTGTTTCATCAGGCATGAACGTTTGCTATTCTTTAGTCACAGTGTCACGTAAATAGACAGGCAAAGCCTCTTTAGCCGAGACCCATTTTTTTTTAAGATAGTCTATCTTAGCTAACTCTAGCAAAGCGGCTGCCATGGGTAAGCGTGTGGCATCTATCTCAGGCGGCTCATACGCTATTTGACCTGCGTAAATTTCCCATGCATTCCCTACTCCATACCAGTTTTTTTCTTCAGGCAAAATGACTTGCGCAGGGGGACAAACTATTTCTGTATTGATTAATTCCACGTATCCTTGCTCATTTACTTTATAAGCGCCCCAATAAACCTCTTGAATGCGAGCATCTACTCCCACTAATAATTTTTTCCATCCTAAATCGTGGTACGCTGCTTGAGCTAGAGCAGCAAGAGATGAAATGGGAATCACAGGAAACTCTTCTAAGCCACAGGCTTCTAATCCATAGGCTAAGCCTTGGGTCACACTGGCCGCAAGACGGACTCCAGTAAAACTACCGGGGCCGCATCCAAAAGAAATGGCATTTAATTGGTTTAAATTTATTTTATTGATAGCCAAAAGCTCTTTCAACATAGGCAAAATAAATTGTGCTTGTTGAGAAGGTAAAACCCTATGCAAATAACTTATATTATCATCAAGCAATAATGCAACCGAACACGCCGTAGAGGAAGTATCAAGAGCAAGTATTTTCATAGTTAAAAAATTCACGTACTTTATCTAATTCCCGAGTACGAGGCATCTCAGGTAAGCTTTGCAAAAATGTCTGACCATAATTTGACGAAACCAAACGGGGATCACAAATCATAAGGATACCACGATCTTGTATGTCGCGAATCAGCCGCCCTGCGCCTTGTTTCAATAACAATACCGCATTAGGTAACTGATACGTTTGAAATGGATCCATACCTTGTTTCCGCACCCGCTCAATTCTCGCCTTGAGAATAGGATCCTCAGGAGAGGCAAAAGGTAATTTATCAATGATGACACAAGATAATGCTTCACCTCGTACATCAACCCCATACCAAAAACTACTTGTGCCCAAAAGAACTGCATTACCCAATCGTTTAAAATCGTTGATCAATTGCTGTTTAGGCGCCGCCCCTTGCAAAAGTAAAGGATAAGGAATCCGGTTTTTTAATTGCTCTGCAGCCAATCCTAAAGCTTTATAACTTGTAAATAAAATAAATGCCTTGCCTTGGGTTATTTCTAGCACGGGAATAACAGTTTCTAGCATGATGGCAAGATAATGACTTGCTCGCGGGTCAGGTAAGCTACGCGGAACATACAGTAAGGATTGGCGCGCATAATCAAATGGGCTTTTTAATTGTAATTGCCTTACATGATTTAAACCTAATGCTTCTGAGAAAAGATGGAAACTATTTTTTACGGTTAATGTAGCGGAAGTATAAATCCAACTACGTTTAAGATTTTTAATATAATTTTGGAAAGGCTTAGCTATAACAATAGGTGTAATTTGCAAACTAAAGCTCTGCGAGTAAGTTTCAAACCAGTGCACGGTGTCCATAGTGGATTTTTCACTAAGTAAATTAAAAACCTCTAAGAGGTGCACGCAACGCCGCCAACAATTCTCTAATCCTTTTCCTCGTATAGCCGCGTCTCTTAAAATAGATTCTAGAAGTTGTAAATTTGATTTTACATCTTGTATGCTTCTTTCAAGTTCAGGCGGAGGTGTCTCAGGCCAAAGCGCACGGCGTAGCTCTATTCCTAATGAATTCCGCATATTTTGCACTGCTTTTTGCAGACTCAGAGATTGGTCATGAATTTGCTTCATGTCCTTTGCCTCTTTTCCTGCTTCAGTTTCACTATCACGCGCTAGCTCTATTAATTGCCGTCCAGTGAGCGTTGTACTAAAGAATTGCGAAGCAATATCAGGTATCTGATGCGCTTCATCAAATATAACTACTTCAGCGCCGGGTAAGAGTTCTCCAAAGCCCCTATCTTGTAATGCCATATTTGCAAAAAATAAATGATGATTCACAACTAAAATGTCTGCAGCCATGGCTTCTTGCCGTGCTTTTACTACAAAACATTCTTTGTAAAATGAGCAATCCTGGTTTAAGCAATTATCGACAGTGCTAGTTACTTGCGGCCAAATACTAGAATCTTCAGGAACAGTGGTCATTTCTACAATATCACCTGTTTGGGTGGCGCGACTCCATTCATTAATAAGATTCAATTGTGAGAGTTGCTGGCGGGACAAAAAATATCCATCATGCAAGCTGCGTTCTACCCTGTGTTTACAAAGATAATTAGCACGACCTTTTAATAGCACTACTTTTCGTGGCAAAGGGAAAATTTTTTTTATAATGGGAATATCATTAAAAAATAATTGATCTTGAAGATTTTTTGTCCCAGTGGAAATAATGGTTTTCTTTTGAGAAAGAAAAATAGGAACTAAATAACCAAATGTTTTACCTGTGCCCGTTCCTGCTTCTACTATGAGAGAGGTTCCCAATTCCAGGCTATGCTCAATCGTTTCTGCCATTTGCTGCTGGGAATCACGGGCGGTAAATCCTGGAATAATTTGACTTAGCGGACCATCAGATCCCAGAATGGTAACGGAAGAATCATTCAGAATTATTTCTCCAAGTAGGGTAGCTTATTAGGTACATTTGCCCATTGATCGGCATCAGCCGGCGCTTCTTTTATCCGTGTAATAGTGGGCCATTTTTCTGCTAATTCTTTATTAAGTTGTAAAAAAGATTGATATTGCTCCGGGAGATCATCTTCTGAGTAGATAGCGTTGACTGGGCATTCAGGGACGCACAAAGCACAATCAATGCATTCATCTGGATTAATGGCTAAGAAATTAGGGCCTTCATAAAAACAATCTACCGGACAAACCTCCACACAATCTGTGTATTTGCAACGAATACATTGTTCTGTAACAACGAAAGTCATGGCTTGATTTCCGAAAATTTTTTTAAAACGGAATTTGAAAGATGGATTGTTTTGCATTTCTCGTAATGGCAAGCTCTTGCTCCCTAAGGATATTACCATCGAAAAAAAAGAATCGCAGCTCTTCTCCTCCCAAATCCCCTTATCATATCGAAATTTAAGATTATTGGTGCCCGAGGCCGGAATCGAACCGGCACGAGAGAATCTCCCGAGGGATTTTAAGTCCCTTGCGTCTACCTGTTCCGCCACCCGGGCAATCCTGCTTACAACTGGAGGCTGGGGTCGGAATCGAACCGGCGTCCACGGCTTTGCAGGCCGCTGCATAACCCCTCTGCCACCCAGCCAAAATCCCTAAATGACAGTATGGAGCGGGAAACGAGACTCGAACTCGCGACCCCAACCTTGGCAAGGTTGTGCTCTACCAACTGAGCTATTCCCGCACTATATCTCTGCCATGGAGCAAAGCGGTCATTCTATCTGAGGGCTTTGTGGTGTCAAGCAAAGAATGATATTTTTCTATGCCTCTTCATCTTTCAATTCAAGCCAAGCCACTTTAAGATAAATTGACATAGACCATATTGTTAATATGGCTGCTAGATAAAGTAGCATATAACCCGTAATAGCGATAAAAGCATGAGACCTAGGCGTACAATAAAGCAGAATAACCACCGCTATCATTTGTGCGCTTGTTTTAATTTTTCCTAATTGAGAGACTGCAACAGTGGCTCGTTTACCCATTTCAGCCATCCATTCCCGCAAAGAAGAAACTACAATTTCACGGCTCACAATGATTGCAACTGGAATAGTAATAATCGGAATAGGAACAGAGTAAACTGCAGAAGGTAAACTAACAAACTGGAACTGGGGTTCCCCCACAATCAACACTAACGCTACAGATACCATGAGTTTATCGGCAACAGGATCCAGAAAAGCCCCTAGCTTAGTCGATTGCTTTAAACTACGAGCTAGATAACCATCTAGCCAATCTGTTAAAGCAGCCAATGCAAAAATAAAGGAAGCTGCGGTATGCGCCCAAGGTAGAGGTAAATAAAATACGAATACTAAAAAAGGAATAATCGCTATTCGAACAAATGTCAAAAAATTGGGTAAATTGTTCATAGTTGAAATTTAATATCCCACTGCATTTTATTTCTTTTCAACAGCCTCTAACGCCTTATAAATCCGTTGTGCAAGCGAACGACTAATCCCAGGAACCTGCTCTAATTCATCAAGACTAGCATGCTTTATAGCTTGGATTCCACCAAAGTAACGTAATAATGCTTGCCGACGATATCTCCCAATACCAGGAATAGCTTCTAGAGAAGACCTCAGCCGTTTTCTATCTCGTTGATGTCTATGGCCTGTAATTGCAAAACGATGTGCTTCATCACGTATTTGCTGAATTAAATGCAATGCAGGGGCATCCGATGCCAAGCGGATGGGAGGCTTGCCGGGGATATGAAGTATTTCAAGACCAGGTTTGCGGCTAGCCCCTTTGGCTACGCTCATTAAAATAGGTTGATGAATACCCAACTCTGCTAATGTTTTTTGTGCTGCAGCAAGTTGTGTAAGCCCGCCATCAATTAAAATGACATCCGGCAAGTTAATTGATTCTGATTGTACGCGTTGATAACGTCGAAATAAGACTTGACGCATGGCAGCCACATCATCTCCAGGCGTAATCTCTTTTATATTAAAGTGTCGATAATCATTTTTAACTGCACCCTGCGTATTAAAAACAACACAAGATCCGACAGTAGCCTCGCCCATGGTATGGCTAATATCAAAACACTCTATACGGTCTATTTTTTTCAATTTCAGCAACGCTAGTAAAGCAATAAACCGTTCTTGGGTCGTAGTATAACGATGAAAACGGCTTTCCGCAGATTGTTGAGCGCTTGCATTGGCTATTTCCAGCCATTTTTTCCGTTCGCTACGCACACAAGAGAGTAAAACAACTTTATGTTTACTCTGTTCTCGCAGCACATTCATTAGCCAGTCCTGTTCTGGCAAGAGAACATCTACTATTATTTCTTTGGGAATAACATGGACTTCTTTAGTGTGGCCTAAATAATGCTGAGTAATAAAAGAAGTTAAAATTTCTTCTTTGGTAGAATGAATTGGCACAGTAGGAAAATAAGCTTGGCTTCCCAAAATCCGACCCCCCCGGATCATAAGCAGTTGAATACAAACAATTCCCCTAAGAGCAAATCCAATGACATCTGCGTCATTATATTCAGCGCTCACACATTGACGTTCTTGAATATAACGGAATTGTGCAAGTTGATCTCGTATTTTAGCTGCTTTTTCATATTCTAAAGCCTGGGATGCCTGTTGCATTTCTTGTTGAAGCGCTTCGAGAATTTGTTTATTTTTACCCTCTAAAAATAAAATCGCATGCTGGACATGTAGATTATAGTCTTTTTCTGAAATTAAACCGGCGCACGCCCCAGAACATAATCCAATTTGATATTTCAAACAAGGCCGTGTCCGTTTAGGAGAATAGCGATCACTTGCAATACGTAATCCAAATAATTTTTGAATAAAGTGAATAGTTTCTCGTACCGCAGTAGAATGAGGATAAGGCCCAAAATAACTTCCTTTTATTTTTTTATTGCCCCGATAAAAATTAATAGAAGGATAAGGACGTTCATCAGTAATAAGAATATAAGGAAAAGTTTTATCATCCCGGAATAAAACATTGTAATGAGGTTTATGCTTTTTAATCAAATTACATTCGAGTAAAAGAGCTTCATTTTCAGTATGAGTAATCGTAATATGAATATCTTGAACGTGCTTGAGCAGTGCTAGGGTCTTAATATCTTTTTGTTTTTCCGAAAAATAATTAGCCACTCTTTTTTTAATATTACGCGCTTTGCCTACATACAAGACTTTGCCACCTTCTCCTAGCATTTGATAAACACCAGGTTGTGTCGTGAGTGTCTTTAAGAAATTTTTAATATCAAAAACCATATCATTAAAAACTCTACGTAGGTCATTTCAAGAAAAGTTATTGCTCTAGCAATAAAGTAGAAGGTTTTATAGCTTGAGGCTGAGGTTGAGGTAGTGCAGGCCGAACAGTAAATAAACTTGCCCTTACACTCGACGCTTTCGATGTTACCCAATTTTTCCAAGATGTTTCTGTGTTTACCGCCGGAGCCTCACGCCGCTCGATTTCCGCAGCTCTCTGCAAATGGGTTCTCTCCTGCTGCGCTTTCCATTTTGCAATGGTAGCCCGTATAGCCTCCACATTCACAGAATAAAACCCCCTATAAATACGAACATGTTTATCCTGAAGCTTATCGCCATCTGCTGTTCCATTCACAATGGCAATAAGTCGGGGTTTATTCTGTTCTGTTTCCAAATATGTTTTAAAATTAGCATAATCATAGGTAATAACATAGGGCCGTCCGGGAAAATTAGCTTCTACCGTAATAGGTGGAATAACTTGTTGATTTGCATCCTTTATCTCGTTAAGTTCAGCGAGAGAAGCCAAAGATAAGGGGCACTGCCTTGTCATATAAGCATGTAAACGTTCATTTTCTTTTTTTATGGGACCCTCTCTTTGAGCTTGGATCGCCTTCTCAAAATCTTGGATTTCTTTTTCAGTAAGATCAAACAAAGGATGCGCAGTGTCAGTGGGTAAGGCTTGTATTCTAGAAAGTAATGTTTGAGATTGCTGGGGAGGAGCATAAGTATAATCGCTATCAATAGCGTGCTCGGGGTTATATTCAAATATATTAAATATCTCAAAAACAATTTTTCCCAATAGAAAAAGACTTAGCACGATTAATTTTATTATTGTCCGGAAAAAATCTTCTACGCTGCTTAAACTGAAAGAGATATCTTCTTCAAATATATCTTCAACTATATATTGTAAATAACGGTTTATTTGCCGAGGAAGACGTAAGGGCAGGGTAAGAGCAGCCCATAATCCATTGCGTCCTCCTGCAATCATTCCATAGACCAGAGAAAATTGCGCTACCCATAACGAACAAAACAGGGTAACCAATGCGGCGAAATGCCCGATCGTCAAGGTTACTAACAGCGTAGCCCCCCATGAATAGCCTGATTTTCTCATTGACTGCGCCACAAGATAGTAGGCAAAAAAAGTGGGCCAAACGGCAGCCAAGCTACCGGTGATCATGCCAACGAGCACGCCAGCTATTTTGTCTAAGACGTTAATTATCATTGCATTTCTTTTATGATTATAGGGAAAAGAATCTCGAATTATACCTAAATGAGCTATTAATAGCCAGACACTTTTTGGCACTTTACCGATTCTCTAAGAGTAACTAGTAGGACAGAATCATAATAAAGTTCGTTTATGAATTATAAGGCACCACCACTACCTTTGTCCCTATATGGGCAAAGTTATTTACCATCCATTCCGCATCAGGAATACGCATACGTATGCAGCCATGGCTTATATTGTCTTCAACGACAATATCATCGGGTGACCCATGCAGCGCTTGTCCCTTATTAAAAAACATACAAAATGGCATGAGCCCTCCGCCATTAGGTCTTGGATAGATTTTTGAATAACACTCTTCTCCCCCTATAGAAGTAATATAATAGGTACCTATCCCCGTACGGCAATCGCTTTCATCTGCATCGGGGGGACAAGTTGCTCCGCCAGCTGTGGCAATGCCTGCACGAATTAACCGACCTTCTGCATCATAAGCCCCCCATGCATGCACATTAGGATCCACCAATACCATTTGTCTATTATGGGTATCTATGTACTGAGGCAAGCGCTCAGAATAATCCGTATTAGAATTCGCATAATAGGATGAATGGGTTGTCGCACAAGAGATCAGTAGGAAGAAAAATGAATAAGACAGTAATGAATAAAATAGAGCGCGCATGACAATGACTCCTGTATTGTCTACACGATTACCATTATACTCTTGTGTCTGTGCCTGATTATTAAAAAGTATTTATCTTCATTGATTTGGTAGGATTTATTTTCTACATTTAACTAGGCTAGGCACGGAGATACTAACTTACTTCTTTATTCTAAAAAAACAATTTAGCTATGCCAGGTAACTTTCTTATTTTTCTCGTAAAAATCCTAAAAATAAGAACTATTTTCAATAAATGGCTCGAAGTGCTCATTATTATTTTTTTTCTTTTTTAGCTTTTTGCTTCAGGTCTTTTAATATCTTATTCGCATCTGCGGCGTTTGGGTTCAAGCTTAATACTTTCTGAAAAGCAGAAATAGCTTCTGGAAATTTTTTTAAGTTAATATAATCCACACCCAAATTATAATAGGCATCTTCAAAATTTGGATTTAAAATAATGGCTTTTTGATAGAATTGAATGGCTGTAACATAATCATGTTGTCGATCTGATAGCACTCCGAGATTATATAGAGGAATCGCCAATTTGGGATTCAGTGTGGATGCTGTCTGGTAGGCTTGTTTTGCTTCTTCCACCCTTCCCTTTCCAGCTAAAGCATCGCCATAATTGATATAAGCTAAGCTATAATTTTTATCGATGGCTATCGCTTTTTCTGCCCACTGCATTTCATCATCATACTGTCCTAGCTTTCCATATAACCCTGCAATGCTATTGATTGAGCAAACATTTGCTGGCTGTGTCTCAAGAATTTTTTTATTAATATCGATTGCACTTGCTAAATCACCACGCTTTTCTGCGGCAAGCGCTTGTGCAGCCATAGCTCTTACATTAGGGCCTAAGAAGGGATTTACTGAATTCTGCGCTAAACAAAAATGATTAACCCAGCTAGCAAGAAAAATATTCAGTAGGAAGAATTTTATCTTTCTAATCATGTTAGATCACCCTGGATAAAAACGAAAGTAAGATAGACATAGTTTAAATCATCTAGCTATCGATTTATAGAAAATAATTTTGTACAATGCGAAGGTTTTTTCTTAGTAAATTAAACGGTGCTTTTTTATGTCAGCAGCTCCTTTATTTCTTGTCCTTTTTATTGATAGCATGGGTTTAGGTCTTGTTTTTCCTATTTTAAATGCTCTCGTAATCGATCCACATTCTTACTTTATTGCAAGTGAGGCGAGTACGCATTTTCGTAATCTTCTTTATGGATTTACAATTAGTATCTTTATGTTCTGCTGGTTTTTTGGGGCGGCATTTTTAGGAAATTTATCAGATCAATTAGGGAGAAAAAAATCATTACTGATTTGCTTAGTGGGTGCCTGTGCTGGTTATTTAATATCAGCACTGGCCGTTCTAGTTAATAGCTATACTTTGTTATTAATTGGACGAATCATCGCTGGGTTTACCGCAGGCAGTCAATCTATTGCGCAAGCTGCTATTGTTGATATTAGTGAACCGGACCAAAAAGCACGAAATCTAGGTTTAATTTTATTCTTTTGTTCGCTTGGATTTGTGGTTGGTCCTATGATAGGTGGAATACTCTCAGCCTCTACATTAATATATTGGTTTAATTATGCTGTTCCTTTTTATTTTGCTGCACTCATCTCTTTCATCAATGCTATTCTATTAGCATTTATTTTTAAGGAAACTTTTCTTCGTACGAATAGAAAACTGCATTTCAAACTACATTATGCAGTGGAAATTTTTATTCAGGCCTTTAAACATGAAAAAATTTGTGGGCTTTCTATTGTGTTTTTAGTCATGATTTTTGGGTGGAGCAGCATTTATTCATTCATTTCTATGTATTTACTGCATAAATATCATTTTAGTTCCTTGGAAAACGGTTTCTATATGGCTTTGCTAGGAATTGGTTTCGGCATTGGCACAGGATTTTTAATGGATCCTCTTACAAAACGTTTTTCACTTAAACAATGCATGATAGGAAGTTGCTTACTCATCGCCGCCATTACCACCTTGATTATTACAGCCCCTGCTGCCGCTTATGTATGGGTTTATGATATGTTTCTGGGTGCAATTATGGCAGTTTGCTACTCAGCCATGTTAACTTTATTCTCGAATCAAGTAGATGAAAAATCTCAAGGTTGGGTAATGGGCATCACGGGCGCAGTGATGGCATTTGCTTTTGGATTAAATGGATTATTGATGGGGATATTAGCTAACCTAGACTCGGAAATGCCCCTTATCATAGCTATTATTAGCTTGACATTCTCTGCACTTTTAATGCAACGATTATATCATGACCCAGCTTTAGTAAACACTTAAATTACTTGCTTATTAATCTGAGCGCCGATTGGAATGCTTCTGGTTCAACTGCAAAATCGCCTTGAAAAGGTTTATCTAATGACAACAATAAAAAGATCATCGAAGAAGCTATAATAATAGCTGCTCCTAAAGCAATGAAATGCAATGCTACGCCTGCTTTAAAAAAGTAATTAATCCCAATGAGCAAAAGAGTGCCTATCAAAATAACCACCCAAACTTCTACATTTAATGAAGAATAGCCCTGATTAACCCGTTGTTGACGGGCATCATAAAGCAATTTAATTTCACTGAGTATATCCCGCGCCACAAATAAATTTGCATGAGGAGACTGACTATAATGAATAATTTGATTTGTTAAGTTTTCTATTAAATCATCTCCCTCCTCATTAAGCAGTTCTCCATTTTTCATAGAAGGCCATTCTTTATTTTTCACATTCTCCACATATTTCTTTAGCTTAGTTTGGATAGCTTTTTGCAAGGATAATTTTAATTCCTTACTACTAAGATAAATATTCACTACAGCATTTGCCTCACGTTGGACCACTTCGGATGCCATATTAATATTATTAATTAAGTATAAAGACATTAAACTAGCTAAAACGCCGTAAATAATACCTATCAAGGAGCTGATGTTACCTATGACCTCATTATCTTTATAACGCAGCTTAAGAGGAAGAAAATATTTTATAATTAAAATAGCGACTGCTGAAACTCCCACAAAAAAACAAACTAATAGAACAAATAAACTGATATCAGATAAACGATATAAAAAATTAAACATACCATCCTCTGGGACTGCTTAAGTCCGAGGGGGGATATTTCGGGCTGGGGCTACCCACTGCTAGCTGCAAAGGAGGTTTTTTCAAAAGGGGAGCAAAGGCAGCTATAACGGGGGAAGAGAAGAGCGTTGACCTGAATAGGGGAAAGGATTCTGCATCTCTATTCATTGGCAAAGACAGTGATTGTGCCAATAATAGGCCAAAATTTTTCATATAAGTTTGAGTTAAAGATACTACTGTTGTTCTTAACTGACTCAGAGATGTCGCTGCATTAGAAAAATCCGCAGATAAAATATTAACAAGCGAGTAGGTTTTAGAAGCATAAGCAGTGGTTAATGTATTGATATGTTTTGTCATAGCGGCAATTGTATCAGATAAATAGGTCAAAAATCCATGTATACCTAAACTAGTATTTCTAATAGAGGACATGGTAAATTGACGAAGATAGGGATAAATATATCCATTGGATATGCTCAATATATCGATATTATTATTTTTTTCTATCACTGATAACGTTGTAAGTAGCCGCATAGCAGACGGCGCAAAAATATTTCTCAAAGGTGCCTTCGTCGCCTGCGGGCCCCCTTCTACAACAGCCATACTCGCATCAGATTGCCTTATTGTATTGACGAAAGAAGTTAGCTCGGCCTCTGTCTTAAGCGTAAGTGTCGACAAAATTATATGAGTTAAAGGCTTTATTTGAGTATCATTTATACTTTGAGCCATTCGCATGAGGGCTGGAAAAAACTGAATAAATTGCATTATTTCTTCTGACATTACTTTCTGTGTAGACTTTAATGCTGTATGTAACGCTAGATTCCATGGGGATTGAGGATAAGTCATTGGTATATTTTGCTTGGTATCTATTGAAGTATATAATTCTTTCTCTTTGACATAACCGCATATATTATTTTGAAATAAAGATAATTGCAGAGGAATGAGTTCAGTTTTGGTTTCCCTGCCTAGGGCGGACCTCATAGAGAAGGTTGCTTCTTCGGGGCGAGTATTATCATTTGAAAAAAGAAATACAGAATGCAAAGTTTTCGCTAGATTCTGCGCCCCTCCTATGCCCCAAAAATTGACCCACACTAACTCTTGGTCATCCTCATCCATTCGGTTTCGGTAAATAGCTAAAATATAAATTTTAGCATTACGTAATGCGAATAATGTTTTTTGTAATTCAGATTCTCTCAGTGCCACAGTACCATTGACAATAGCTTCTTTATCCGAACCAGAGAAAGCCGCCCAAGTATTAATTGCAATAGCTTGGTTAGTAGTTGTATCGGGGTTTTTTATTCCATGGATAAATTCAATTTTATAAACATTATTTTCTAATCGTCCCTTCTGCCCTAAAATAGCCTCTATTTTAGAGCCGTTAAGCGTAGTTTCAGGGATGCTAGCATCCTCACCTAAAGGAAAATCCCCCGCGCCATTACTTGTAGCCTTGATTTTATTTAAGATTTGTCTAATTGCACTGGCCAAGTGAGTCTCATCCCCCTCTCCCTTGATATGCATAAACATAACCCGGGGAGAATCCCAAAGATAGGGGTTATGCAATCCAGTAACTTGTAATCCATTGAGAAGAGCAGTACTCATAACAGGATTAATTTGATCTTGAAGTAAAACTAAATCACCATTAAGAAATGTTTGATAGGCTGTTTTTTTAAATACGATCCAAGAGGAAAGCCCCATTTCAGAAGTCATTGGCATACCACTTATAAGCACTTTCAACTCATTTTGCGGAATAATAATTTTATAAGTTCTTCTTTCTTTGTCAACCTGGCCTATTTGTCCCGTGAGTTTTTGAATGGTATTGATATTCAGACAGAGAGAAGAGCCGGGGGAATCCAAGGCGTAAGCACTTATTGAAAACATAATAAAAGAAACGATAAAAATCAGAAGCCTTGATTTTACCATAATCCTTCCCTGTCCCTGGCTGCAACAGCGCATATTGTAACGCATTCTACACTTTGAATGCTACTTTTTTATCCGGCATTATATCTGCTTATTTGGCACTTTCCAGCCTGTATGAAATTTACAAAACATAAAAACATATTGATCGCTGCGATGTTGGGCATAATTGGTTATTTGCAAATCTCTGCAAAGAATACCTTGTTTTTTGATGGAATTAAGCGGCTTTATAATACCATGATGGCTAGTCTTGGGATTTTGCCATTTTGCACTTTTACCATTAGGAAGTTTATTAAGCGCATAATTTGCAGTTGCTTCAAGCATTTTCCAATCTTGGGCACCAAAATATTGTGCGGGAGTATCGTATAAAAATGCAAAATTACCACTTAGAGCAGGAAGAGAAAAGCTAAGAAAAATAAAAATAAGCGCGTATGTAAAAATTTTATTCATGGGTCATTTCCTTATGAGTCATTCTAGTCTTATTCTACGAGTATATAATTCCAATCACCATCCATTTCGGCTGATCTAAATATTGGCTTACCTGGGCCACTGGCCCTATTGCCTTTGCCGCTGCTAACGCAGATTGATCCAGTACCTCTGCTCCACTTGTTTGTAACAATTGAACATCAGTAATCTGGCCATCGGGATAAAGTAAAAAACCAATCACTGAAGTCCCTTTAACATTTAAATCAAGAGCAGATTTGGGATAAACCAAGTGCCGCGTAAGAGCCTTACCTAATAATGTTAAAAGCGGTTTATCAATTTTCTTATCTCCAATCAAGTGTACTGGCTCAGTTTCTGGTGAACGACTAATATCAATGGGATGAGTGATATTGAAAGAGGAACTTATATGTCTTCTAAGAGGCTTTTCAATACCTAATTTTGAGGTAGCTATCTGTTTTTGTGAGGAAGGAGGAAGAATTTTTTGTTGTGTTTTGGCAGTCGACAAATGATCTGGAATAGATGAAGGTTCCATGAGAGGAGCCGCCTCATTATGATAAACATAGGCTGGAATAGAAAGAGAAGGCTTATCCTCTTCTTTGGTTTTTATTAACTTAGAGGAAGAAAGCCATACAAAAGATATCCCTGAAAATAAAAGACAGTGAAAAAATAAGGAGAGCCAGAAACTATTCCTTTCAATAACTTTAGCTGTTTTATTTAGCATAACAATAACAGCTCCCCTGTAACCGCATGGTACACCCCATAATAATATTCCCTCTTAGAAAGATTTAAAAGCTTGCGCCGCACCTTTTAATTATGGCATTCTCGCCGCTTGCATGAAAAAAGGAGAATCATCATGGCAGAAACTGCTTCAACAATGCTTCCATTAGGCACAATTGCGCCTGCTTTTAAATTGTGGGATGTTTGTACGGAAAAACAGGTATCGCTAGACGACCTAAAGTCAACTATTGCAACAGTCATTATGTTTATTTGTAATCATTGCCCGTATGTGAAATATATTCAAGCCAAGTTGGTTGATGTTACGCACGTTTATCAAAAAAAAGGAATTGTTTTTATTGCCATCAACTCCAATGATGTAAAAAAATATCCTGCAGATAGCCCAGAAAATATGCGCAAAGAAGCACAAGCACATCATTATACTTTTCCCTATCTGTATGATGAAACTCAAGAAGTTGCTAAGGCATATCAAGCGGCGTGTACGCCTGATTTTTATATATTTGATCATCAACTTGCTTGTGTTTATCGCGGGCGTTTTGATGATGCCACGCCCGGGAATCATTATCCAGTCACAGGCAAAGAATTAATAAATGCATTGGATCAAATTATTGCAAATAAACCTATTGATCAACATCAATTGCCTAGTGTCGGATGTAATATCAAATGGGCGAAGTAGTAATTTGTTTGCCTCAATAAATCTTTAGTGTTTAGGCTCTTTAATAAACCCTATAGCAACAATAAAAGCAATAATATAAGCAGCTAAAACCAGAAATAGTCCTTGCTTAAAATGATGAGGGTTATCGGTGAGAGTAGATCCAGCCTGATTTGATTCAATGAGTTTACCGATCAAGGGTTGAAACACAGCTCCCGAAATAACAACAGCCATATTATTAAAAGCAATGGCACTGGCTTTGACGGAAATTAAATTATTTTCTTTTACCAGCGTAAAGCTGAGCGCTTGACCAGCACAAGCGGCCCCAGCAAAAAATAAAAGTATACCTAGCATGATTAGAGATAAGTGATATTCCAAAATAATACCAAAAGAAAGAGCGCCTATTAGTGCAGAAATAGCCAAAGGACAAACTCTATTATTCATTGCCGTAGAAAGCATTCCTAACAAAGGACTAGCCAATGCCAGCCCTAACCACATAAAAGAACATAAAAATGCAGCCGTCGTTGCCCCTAAATGATCAGTACTTATCAGGAAAGGAACCCCCCATAACGATGCAAAACTAGATATAGGCGCCCACAATAAACAAGCATACAAGGCAATATACCAAGTTTGAGAGTTTGAAATAATTTTCTTTAAACTTTGCAAGAGAGTAGGCATCTCTTTTTGAATTTTTTGCAAATGCAGAGGGCCGCGATCTCTTTCGTATTTCAAGAGGCTCCAAACAATGATAGACAATAAAATACCTAGCGCTGTTAAAATCCATAATGTATGTCGCCATCCTAAATAAGACACTAATATACTAATAGGCATTTGCCCTGCCATCGCACCAAAAGCAGCTAACATTTGAGTAATACCTGTCATGGTAGCAAAATATTTAGCCTTAAATAAATCTGCCGTCACCACTAAGACAGCAACAAATGCAAATGCTGAACCCGAGCCCATTAGCAAACGGGCGATAGATCCCAGATAAATATTTTTTGACAAGGAAAATAGCAAAGTACCTAGGGCACAAACCAAAATCGATAAAGTGATAATAACTCGAGGGTTATATTTGTCAAACAAAATACCTGAAGGGATTTGCATTGCTGTATAGCTATAAAAATAAACACTAGACATAATACCTAGGCCAAATGCACCAATATTGAAATCGTGAATCAATTGGGTAGCCATAACACTTGGCGAGACTTGGACTGCCATCTCAAAAAATAAGAAAAATGAGACTACACTATAAAGGAGTATGGCTTTCCAATTGGAAAATTGATGCTCTAAGATACTATTCATGACTGTAATCCAACCAATAGAATTGGCTCATGATAGTCGCTTTAGCAGATGGATTTCAACTATTAATACGATGATGTAGAGTGACTTCTGCGAGGGTCAGTTAAGAAAACTCCCCCTCTTACTTTCCCCGCACCTCTTACTTTCCCCCTACCTCTTAAAATTAAGCGCTTTTTAAAAATGCTATTTCTGCTGCAGTGGAGTCGCGGCCCAATAATTCATTACGTTGAGGAAAACGGCCAAATTCTTTTATAACTCTAAAATGAGCGTACGCATAAGCAAGAAATAATTGATAGACTTGCGTTGTCTCCACCATAGAGAGTGACACTAGATTTTGAAATAACTGTATGGATTGCTCTTGCTTCTGTGCATCTTCTGCATGAACCAATGGCATATAAAAAAATACTCGTTCTATAAGAGTAAGAGACTGATCCATTTTTTCTCGTAGACCTTCTGCACATAATTGCTGCGCAAGAGCATCATAGCAAAATGCCTCAGAAGAATGACGATAAGCCCAACGAGAAAATTGATCAATAAGAATAATCAATGCAAGCCTGCCGCGAGGAATATCCGCCCACTCTTTTAATTCACCTGCAATGGCAGCTTCATATTCTTTTTTGTACATCCGCAGCATTTTTTCTTTCAGTTGTTCATTCTCGCCAAACCATAAATTAGTACGATCACTCGTAGGAAGATCAGCACAACCCAGATCACCAAACCAGAAGCTAAGTAATTCATGAATTTTGTCTGGCATAGCACACCCACTGTTATTATTTATAAAGCATATCACATTCTACCCCGATTCTCCCTGATTTTATAAGCTATTAAGCTTCCCCAAAGTGATAGCATGCACTAATCGAGTAATTAATTTCTCTGTTTTTTGATCTTGATCGCGATAAGGATCAAACTCAACTATTTCTGTACCCACCAAACGATTGTCTTCTGCAAAAATTTTCACTGCTTGACATAATGCCTCGCCTTCCAAACCATCTGGCTCTGCGACGTCGGTCCCCGGGGCATCCCGAGGATCGATACTATCCATATCAATACTCACGCCATATCCCACCGTGCCCTGGGTAACAATGTCCACTGCTTCTATCAACACATCCTTTAACCCACGTTGCTTAACTTCGTTCATTCCTATTATTCTTACATGAAGCTGTTTTAATAATGCTTCTTCTGCAGGTTCAAAGCTACGGACCCCTATTAAACAAACGTGCTCTGGGTGAAATTTCTGATGGGGTATCGCCAAATTAACCAAGCTTGCTTCACCCCGCCCTAAAAGACACGCCAAAGGCATGCCATGAATATTACCTGTTAATGTAGTCTGTGGCGTATGGCTATCCATATGCGCATCAATCCAAATCAATCCTAGAGGGCCTTGCGAGTGCATTGCGCGCCGCGCCCCACTCCATGTCCCTATAGCACACGAATGGTCCCCCCCCATAACAATAAAAAATTTTTTATTTTGTACTAAGTCAGAAACTTGATCTGCAATAAGAGTACATTGTCTAATTACCGATGTTAATTTAGAAGAATCCTGGGGAGCAGATACAGTCATAAGCTGCCAATGTAAATCGATGCCTGCCTTATTAAGATTTGCAAAAATAGTAGATTGCTGCAGAAACAAAGGGCCAGAACTGCAACCCGGGCCCGGACCCGCAATACTAGACGCATACCCTATTAAATAAACAGATTTTTTGTTTATCATCCAGACAGTATCCTTTTAATAAATAAAGATAATACCATCAGTATAAGGTAATTTGTTTATAATGAGAAATGGATATTTTATTGACAATTAAACTCTTTTTCTATATGTTTTTTGGAAATTATAGTAAGAGAAGAGAGTATGCAACCCAGAACAATAGCGACTCTTTTAACAACACTTGATCTCTGTCTAGCAGAGAAAAAAGAAGAAGAGATAAAAGAAGAACAATCCCCAAGTCACTTGATGCGTAAGCTCTTTCAAGGCTCAGAGCAGCGACTCCCACCCAACGAATATCAAAAAATGAGTGGCTATCGAGAACAAATATTACAATTATTAGATAATTCTAAAAGTTCTCCCCTCGGTTTAGATTCATGCTATTCACTGGAATTGATTTTGCATCTCTTAGCCATTTATCAGCCTGTTTTCTACTATCAGATAAACGGAGGAGAGGTGGCCGCTTCCTCTATTTCAGTTTCACAAGGTTATGTGATCCCTCCCTCCTACCTACAAAATCTCTTTAAAAAAGATAAACATGATCCACAGAGCTGTTTAGCCAATTTAGCGTATAATTTTTCTAAGATTTATGATTTACCTGGTTTGCCTAGAAGAAATGACCACTATTATCTACTGGGGGTAGCTAAAAATAGAGATTTTATCCAAGACAGTACAGCTAATTTTAAAAAAGGAATAAAAATAGGGAAAAAAATAGGAAATATTATTGCTATAGCAGAAGTAATAGCTATTGCCGTTGGGGTTTTTCTTGGCACGCCTTTTATTACAACTACCTTAGTTCCACTTATAATTGGGATAATGTCAGCATGGATAGCGCTCTCTTGTTTACGTATGAAGCCTGAACTTATAAAACAGACAGGACATACTGGGCTCCTTCTTCCCCTCTTACCTCTTGCCTTGGGAATAGCAATAGGCAAGCTACTCGATAAATATGAGGATCAGAGCCTGCAAAAAAAAGCGTGCCACAGCAGCAAAATAACAGAAGCAATTAATCTACTGGGAATAGAAATTATTGATCATACTCCTACTCCCATGTTTGCTCTGCCTGATATCGAACTTAATAATGAAAACACAGACATACTGTTTTCATTCTTGCAAAGAAATGATATTAAACTAGCGACAAAACAAGCCGCGCTCCAAAAATCTCAAAATAAAATAATAGACCACATCGCAAAACATTATTTACTAACCAATTTCATAGAAAATATGGAACGCAATAAAAAAATGGATGCGAGGTCGCGAGAAAAATTACCTCCAAACATTTATAAACTATTGCTAAAAATCAGCGTTGCTGCTTATAAAAAGATACGAGAAGCCAATCGCAGTTCCTATCTTGGTCATACGGGCTTATTTGGCAAGCATAAAAGACACACTAAGCTAGAGGCTGCTAGTATACTCTTCGATGAATTAAAAAAATTAAGCCCTGATGTTTCCTATCTCACTACGCACGACAACCTTGGGGTATTTAATGAGGGCCGCTTAGGAAGAATTACCGCTTTATGCCTATAACCTAAAAGCTATATAAGATTCACTGCGGCTACTTTTGCGATAGACTGTAATTGAGGCGGTATGCCATGAAAAATTATCGTTTTATTTTCGCGCTTAGCATATTTCAACCATTCTACTAACAAAGCCAAACCTGCACTATTAGACATAGTAATTTGAGATAAATCGATATCAATGCTAGACTGTTGGGATGACAAAAAAGGTAAACTCTGTTTCCACAATGCCTCCACAGTTTTAAAATTTAACTCACCTGATACCCTCAAACGATGATCTTCACATACAATGGTTGCAGTAGTTTCCATCTAGCTTCGCCTCGGTTTCTTTATATTATGCTCTCTGAGATCTTTCAATAACTGATCCATCGTTCCTTGCGATAACTTTTGGCGGAACTGTTCTTGAAAACTTTGCAATAAGCTAACCCCCTCAACAGCCATATCGTACACCATCCACGAGGAACCTTTTAAATGCAATTTATAGCTCACAGCCACAGAGGGACCATCTGAGCGAACGATTTGACTATTCACGGTTACTGTATCTTTACCGCTCGCGCCTCCGCGGACAGGAAAAAATCGTATGTTTTGATCAGTATAATCTCCTAAAGCAGAAGCATAAGTGCGTACAAGTAAATCTGTAAATTCTTTTTTAAATTGAGTACGTTGACTGGCTGATGCATTGTTCCACGTTTGAGGAGGTAGCACTCGCTGTGACATTTCATCTAAATCTGCATGGGGAATAACAATTTTATAGGCAAGGGAATACACTAACTTTGGATTATTTTTTAAAGTAGTTTTATGCGCTTTTAAGCTTGTAATCATTTCATTTGCCAGCATTTGCATCATGCCAACGGGATCATTGCTATTGGCAAAAGCCATTTGCACACTCCCCCAGAAAAAGGCAAATAAAATCCCTACTAGTATTGTTATTTTCTTCATATCTTTGCTCCCTCCTCCGGTAAATTAGGACTTTTTTCGCCAGGATGGCTAACACTAAATAAGAATTGTCCTATTAATTTTTCTAAAATCATTGCTGAATGGGTCTCTTGTATTTCATCGCCATTTTTTAAAAATTCTTTACCATACATAGGCGTAATAGCGATGTAATTATCTCCCAGTAACCCTGCTGTCAAAATGCTGGCAGAAGAATCCGTAGGAATATCATTTATTGCCGCATTAATCCGCATGGTAACAATGGCTTTATAAGAGGTGGCATCTATTTTAATAGCGGTGACTTCACCCACGGTGACCCCGCCTATTTTAACCGACCCTCTAACTTTCAGCTGCCCTATATCATCAAAGGCTGCTGTAATATCATAACCCTCTTGTTTAAAAAAACTGGTTAAGCCGCTGACTTTAAAAGCTAAAGCAACAAAAGCTAAGATAGCTGCCAATAAGAAAAACCCTACAATTGTTTCAATTATTCGTTGCGATAACATCACCATCCTCCAATCATCATCGCTGTTAATACAAAATCCAAACCCAAAACAGCCAACGACGAATAAACAACAGTACGTGTTGTTGCATTCGCAATACCTGCTGAAGTAGGAACTGCATCATACCCTTGATATAAAGCAATCCATGTGACTACTGCACCAAATACTACACTTTTATAAATACCATTGACTATGTCTAACCGAAAATCCACCGCCGATTGCATATTAGACCAAAATGCGCCTGCATCCATCCCTAGCCACTTTACTCCTACTAAATAAGCACCATAAATGGCAACCATATTAAAAATAAGAGTTAACAAAGGCATAGAAATAAAACCACCCCAAAAACGCGGGGCAATCACTCGCTGTAAAGGATCCACTGCCATCATTTCCATGCTAGATAACTGCTCAGTCGCTTTCATTAAACCAATTTCAGCCGCTAAAGCAGACCCCGCTCGACCTGCAAATAAAAGTGCCGTCACAACGGGGCCTAGCTCACGAGCTACGCTGAGGGCAACTAAAGGCCCCAATTGCTGTGCCGCCCCAAATTTTGATAAGGTATGGTACCCTTGCAATGCTACTACCATCCCTATAAACAAAGCGGAAACCACAATAATCAATAAAGAAAGCACCCCTTCAGCATAAATCTGTTGGAGAACCAACGGAAACCCTTTAGAAATATTCGGTATACGAAAAATAGCACGGTACAATATCATACCGGCCCTACCGTATTTTTCCAGCACATTTAGCCCAATATGTCCTAGCATGCCGATTCGATTAAACATCTGTTGTCTCGCTCATCAGGTCCTCCTCCAAGGAATAAGGAGCAGGATAGTGAAATGCTACTGGGCCATCCGGCAAACCTCGTAAAAATTGTTGTAATTGAAGGGATGTATCTTTATTAATTGAACTCGCTGTGCCTTGACCAATGACACCACCATCAGATATCACATAAGCATAGTCCGCAATACTCAGAGTTTCTTGCACATCGTGAGAAACAATCACCGTAGTGAGACCTAAAGTATCATTTAACATACGTATCAATTTAACGAGCACCCCCATTGAAATAGGATCTTGGCCTGAAAAAGGTTCATCATACATAATTAAATCCGGATCCAAGGCAATGGCACGGGCTAAGGCTACCCGCCGCGCCATTCCGCCTGATAACTCACTTGGCATTAAGTGCATTGCCCCACGTAAGCCTACCATCTCTAATTTCATCAATACTAAGCTACGAATCATAGCATTCGTCAATTGCGTGTGCTCTCTTAACGGAAAAGCCACATTTTCAAAAACACTTAAATGCGTAAACAAGCCACCTGTTTGAAATAACATCCCTATTCGTTTGCGTAAAAGATACAATGCGCTCCGCCTGAGGGTAGGCACTTCTTGGCCTGCTACTTTGATACTCCCCTTGTTAGGCAGCAATTGGCCGCCAATCAAACGCAATAAGGTTGTTTTACCGGTACCACTTGGCCCCATAATAGCTGTTACTTTTCCTTTGGGAATAAAAATATCAACATCCTTAAAAATAGATCGATTATTGCGCTGAAAAGCCAACTTATTAATTTCAACCAAGTTCTTCATAAATACCCATATCAAAGCAAGGACAGTGGAGTATAACAACCAGGGCTATTTTAGTAAAAATTTTTTTAATAAAGTGGTAAGATGCCACTTTATTAAAATTCAAAAGGCGCTTTCCCTCCTATGCAAGAAACCGAAAAAATATGCGCTTTGGGCCGGGCAGTGATCGAGGCTGAAGCCAGTACGATCTATTCTCTCATCGACCGCATCGACCACGCTTTTGCCACCGCTTGTCTAAAGTTGCTCGCTTGCGAAGGTCGAATTATTGTGATGGGCATGGGTAAGTCAGGTCATATCGGTAAAAAAATTGCAGCGACCTTCGCCAGCACAGGTAGCCCTGCTTTTTTTATTCACCCCGGCGAAGCCAAGCATGGTGATTTTGGGATGATTACATCTAAAGATGCTATTGTCATACTTTCTAACTCTGGCGAAACAGAAGAAATTCTAGCCATTCTTCCTTTCATTAAACGACTTAACCTTGTGCTCATTAGCCTCACAGGCAACCCGCAATCTACGTTAGCCAAAACCGCCACGGTTAATATTGATGTCAGCGTAGCCAAAGAAGCCTGCCCGCTAGGCCTAGCACCTACCTCCAGCACAACAGCAGCCTTGGCTATGGGTGATGCCTTAGCTATTTCATTGTTGGAAAAGCGGGGATTTACCGCCGAAGATTTTGCAAGATCACATCCAGGTGGGACCTTAGGTAGAAAATTATTGCTGCGTGTTGATGAATTAATGCATACCGGCAATGCACTTCCCAAAGTCAATTACGATGCTTTACTTAAAACAGCCTTGGTAGAAATGACACAAAAAAAATTGGGTATCACGACCATTGTGCAAGAAGATAATCAGTTAGCTGGTATTTTCACCGATGGCGATATACGCCGCGCATTTGATAATAATGCGGATATTCATAACACTTATATTCATCAAGTCATGACTAAGAAGCCTAAGGTGATTCGTCCGGGCATATTGGCTGCTGAAGCATTACATATGATGGAAACCTATAAAATTACTTCTCTTATTATTATCAATGATGAAAATCATCCTATTGGCGTTATTCATTTACACGATATCTTACGTGCTGGAGTTATCTAATGGAGAGTTTAATTGAAAAAGCAAAGAAAATTCGCCTCCTTACCTTTGATGTAGATGGCGTACTCACAGCAGGCGGCATGCATTATGGCAAAGAAGGTATTGAATCCAAACACTTCCATGTACATGATGGGCAGGGCATCCGACATCTTCTGCAAACGGGCGTGAATATTGCCGTCATTACTGCGTGTAAATCTCCCATCGTTAAACGTCGCATGGAGGATTTAGGCATTACCCATATTTATCAGGCGCAATCAGATAAAAAAATGGCTTATGAGAATTTGAAAGAAAAATTACAATTAAGCGACGAAGAAATCGCCTATGCGGGGGATGATTTTCCTGATCTTCCTATTTTAAACCGGGTAGGGCTTGCCATCACTGTTGCAAATGCACCTAAAATTATGCAGCAGTATGTACATTGGACAACTAAAAATAAAGGTGGCAAAGGGGCTGCCCGGGAAATATGTGATTTCATTATGCAAGCGCAAGGTACTTACCAATCTATCCTTGATTTCTACTTAGCTAGGTAATGATTGTGCCCCTACTGAAAAATGCGATTATCAGTTTTTTAATTATTTTAGCTTTAAGCCTCAGCAGTTGGTTTATTTTTATTGCTAAACATACCCAGGCCCTGCATTCTGAGGCCAGTCATCGGCCCGATGCCTTCATGGAAGAGGTGATAGCAACCATTATCAACAAAGAGGGCACCCCTGCTCTCAAAATTGAAGCGCCTAAAATGACTCACTATCCGGATAATGATACCACCGACATCAAAACCCCCCATATTACTATGTACCGCCACTCGCCTGAACCTTGGCATATTCGGGCAAATTATGCAAAAGCAACTCAAGGTTTAAGCCAAATCTATTTTTGGGACCATGTCATCATCCATCATATTAGCGATAGGACGAACCCCACAACGACGATGATAACCAGAACACTTACTGTCTTTCCCGACACACAAATTGCCCAAACAAATGATAATGTGACTCTCACCCAACCTGATACCACCATTCAGGGAGTGGGCATGCTAGCTAATCTAAATGATGGTACTGTTCAACTAATTTCACAAGCACGGGGGGAATATGTGCCGAACCATTCCTAAAGCCGCTCTTTTTATTATTTCTTTATTATCTATGCCCATCTTACTTTTTGCATTACCTGAAGATCGTGAGCAATCCTTTAAAATCGTCGCCAATTCCTCCACATTCAACTATAAAACAGGCATGGATACTTACGAAGGAAATATCAAAGTAGATCAAGGTACTTCCCATTTAACTGCCGACCGTTTAGTGACCCAAAAAAATAAACAGCATAAAATGATCCTTGCTACAGCCACAGGAATAAATAAACGTGCAGAATATACCACGATACCCAGAAAAGGAGATGCCGTACTCATTGCTAAAGCCAACATCATTAAATTTTATCCACCTCTTTCAACTGTCATTTTGGAAGAAAATGTAGTTGTTACTCAGAAAAAAAATAGTTTCTATGGCTCACGCATCGTCTATAATATGAAAGATCAAATTGTTACGGCTCCTGCTTCTCAAAAAGGCGGGGCTACTATCCTCATTGAACCTGAACAATTTAAATAATGCATACCTTACGTGTTAATCATATTAGTAAACGATACAATACTCGAGATGTAGTTAAGAATGTCTCATTAGAAATACGCCGCGGCGAAGTGGTCGGATTACTGGGCCCCAATGGCGCTGGCAAAACCACCTCATTTTATATGATTGTTGGCTTGGTTCCGTGCACTCAAGGCACCCTGCTTTTAGATGAGCAAGACATTACTCTTTTGCCAGTACATGCACGTGCTAAATTGGGCATGGGCTATCTACCCCAAGAAGCCTCTATATTTCGAAAATTAAGTGTTGCCGATAATATCATGGCTATTCTAGAGTTACGTGAAGATCTGACTAAAACCCAACGAAAGGAAATGCTCAATCGACTCTTGCAAGAATTTAATATTCATTATATTCGCGATACCCTCGGTATCAGCCTCTCAGGGGGAGAACGCCGTCGTGTTGAGATCGCGCGTGCACTTGCCACTGAACCTAAATTTATTTTATTAGATGAACCTTTTGCAGGTATTGATCCTCTCTCCGTCATAGATGTAAAACAGATTATTATGCATTTGCGTAAACGTAATATAGGCGTCCTCATTACCGATCATAATGTCCGAGAAACTCTAGACATTTGCCAACGTGCTTACATTGTGAATCAAGGTGAAATTATTTGCGAAGGACCACCCCAAGCTATCTTGAGTAATAAACAAGTTCGCGCCGTCTATCTAGGCGAAGATTTTAATTTATAATTCGTCAGCGGAGTCATCCGGAGTGGCCTCTTCAGTTACCCTCCTCCTACTATGCTCCTGCCACCATCATTTCTTCTAATAAAATAGAGCCTGTTCTAATATTCCCACGCAGATCAATGTCTTGTCCTATTTCAACAAGATTTTTATACATATCTCGCAAATTGCCTGCAATGGTTATTTCTTCAACTGGATATCGGATTTCTCCGCCTTCTACCCAAAAACCGCTTGCACCACGCGAATAATCACCTGTCACCAAATTCACTCCCTGCCCCATCAATTCAGTCACTAATAATCCCGTTCCCATTGTTTTTAATAACTCAGACAATTTTTTCTTGCCGGTCGTAATAAATAAATTATGGACACCATCGGCATTCCCTGTGGTATTTAAACCTAATTTTCTTGCTGCATACACTCCCAAACAATAACTTTGTAAAACCCCTTCTTTAATAAATAAATTAGGACGGGTTGCCACCCCATCATCATCAAAAGGTGCACTGCCCAACCCTTTAGCAAGATGTGGACGTTCATCGATAGAGATATGTGATGGAAAAATAGATTGGCCTAACTGGTCTAGTAGAAAAGAAGTTTTACGATACAGCAGAGTACCCGAAATAGCCTGCACAAAATGACCCAACAACCCTCTTGCTTCTTCGGCTGCAAAAATAACCGGTACACGCCGAGTCGGCAAAGATTTTGCATTTAAACGACGCACGGCACGCTGCGCCGCTTCCTGTGCAATCTGGTCGGCTGACGTCAAGAGCTGAGGATCACATGCCACTGTATAGCTATAATCTCTCTGCATCTCTTCCCCCTCTGAGGCAATTAATACACAGCTCATTTCATGGCGAGTCACGGGAAAAACACCTATAAAACCCTGGGTATTGCCATATCCATTCCATGCTTCCATAGTTGAAATACTTGTACCATCAGACTGGTTAACGCGTTTATCATAAGCTAGGGCAGTAGCTTCACAAGCCTTTGTTTTTTCAATGGCTTGTTCTACGGTTAAGGACCACGGATAAGCTAATTCCAATGCGGGATAATGAAAAGCGAGCAAATCTTTATCTGCGAGGCCGCTATATTGATCTTCATCAGCAAAACGGGCAATGTGACAAGCCGCTTGCACAGCTAAGCAAATTGCTTCTGACCTAAAATCAGAAAGGCTGGCCGAACCTGATCGCTTGCCAAAATAAACTGTCAGCTCAATAATTTTATCTTGATGATACTCTACGGATTCCACATCACCTTTTCGAGCTGTCACTGAAAAACCTTTATTGACTCCTACATCAACTTCGGCACTTGTCGCACCTTGCTGAGTGGCCTCATCTAAAATTTTAGATATAAGTGTTTTTAAATGTGTTCCCGTAAAACCTGCATGAATCACCTCAGTCATATTTTATTTCTCTCGTATGCATTTGAATAATTTTATAGTATCCTAATCAACTTCACATTAACATTGGAGAAATGCGAACATGAAGAAATTTATTGCTTTACTAGTCAGCGCTTCTATTATTGCAGCTCCTGTTGCATTTGCAGCAGATGAACAAACTGGAAGCCCAGATGCTACAATGCAGCAAGTGGATCAAACCACCACTAAGCATAGCGTTAAGAAGCGTCATCACCAATGCCACTGCAAAAATTGCATGCATAAGCATCCTAAAAATGTAGAAAAAACGTCAGCTTCAGACACACAACAATAAGCTGGTTTAAAATGCAAAACAATGTGCCGCCACGCGATAGTAAATCAGAACGCAAGCGCCAAATGATTGCTTTGCAAAAAATAGGCGAAATATTGGTAACCTTGCCAGCGGCACAATTGTTAAAAATACCCTTAAATGAGGTATTATTAGAAGCTATCACTGTTGCACGTTCTCTTACTAGCCACAACGCTAAGCGCAGGCAATTACAGTATATTGGTCGATTGATGCGTGACGTAGAAGATATTGCCTCTATTCAAACTGCCCTAGACAAATTTGCTCTAAAAAGCCAACAAAGCAAGGCAAAATTTCATCAAATTGAACGATGGCGCGATAAATTAGTTGAAGAACAAGATGCAACCCTAGACCAGTTTTTACAGCAATTCCCGGATGTAGACAGACAACATCTACGACAGCTAATACGGAATGCTAAAAAAAACTCTCTTCCTGATAAAGAATTATTTCGGTATTTGCAAAATGTAATAGATACTTAACTGTAAAATAAGATACCTAATACTAAATTATTAATTTCAATCAAACCCTCCTCTCTATTCTCTTCCTCATCCTGAAAGTGTAAAAATCAAACAGTGTAAACATAACATATTGATTAATAATAATAAAAAAATAAGAAATTTTAGGCTATACTCCAAATAAGACACAAAATGGGGAAGAGGATTAAAATATGACGCAGAGCAGATTATCTGATCCTGAAAATCTATTCATAGCATCCTTACAACAAGAATTATTGGAATTAGAAGAAAAAAACATTCCCCAGGGCATGTTGGATAATATTCATCAAAAAAAATCGCTAATGATTATCCAATTCAACATTACTCTCGATACATTATTGCAACAAAAAAATAACTCTCCAGAACAAGAAAAACAACTTAATGAAATCCTACAATATATACATACTACTCTCTCCTCCATAGATGAACTAAATGACAGTACGGAGAGCAAATTTCAGCAGCATCTGGAGGTGCTAAACCAAAAAATCCACGTATATAATGAAACGAAAAAATTGGATGAACAAATAGCCACTGTACATTATGGTAAAAATTTATTTAGCACGGGCGACTATCTAGATAACGTTCTCAAGGCAGGGATGATCTTATTTAGAGCCTGGCATGCGGGAATAAGAGTGGCTATTCATCACGTCTCCCCTCTTTTCAAGCCCATTCACTCATTATTGGTATCTTTAACGATATTGTGTAACTTCATTATCAGTATCATTGAACTTGTAAAAAAAAGCCGTTCTAATACGGTACTTGCAAAAGAAAATGCTCTCCAAGAACAAGAATCAAAAGACGCAGAATCTCTCCTGAAGACCAGTATTATATTTAAATCTATTGTGTTAACACTTCATATACTTAGTACACTCGCATTTGTAGGAATTATCACTACCCCTGTAGGAGTAGTTTTTTTAGCGGCTGCAAGTCTTGTGGGGTGGATTGATGAAACATTCGGCGAATATAAAAAAAATAAGAACGCCATGAAAAAATTCCCCGCTCTTGATAAAGATCACTTATTAACTTCTGAAGATATTAAAAAACTCGAATTATTAAAAAAACAAACAGCTGAAGCAAGACGTGAATCCACATGGAAAGCAGTCAATGTTATAGCAATGATATTAATTGCTTGTGGACCGATCCCCCCTGCAGGCCCTCTAGTTGGACTCATCGGTATTTCAATGCTCGCTATTGCCCCTGCCAGGCTTTTATACAACCAAGCTAAAGCCGAAAAAGATAAATCTGAAGCAGCATGGAAAATGGCTGCGGCAGTGAGTACCCTAGGAATATTCAGCGCATTCATTCCTGTTGTAGGTCCTGCCCTAGGATTAGCCGGTGTCTTATTATTGGGTACGGTGGGATTAAGATATGCCTATGTTACTATAAGCCCGCATGTTAAAGATTTTTTTTCCCTAAAAAAACCCAGCCTACTCCCGCGTGTTAGCCATCAAGATACACATGCTTCACACATTACTATGCTCTCGGCGATACCCCCCCAAATCCAGACGACTGAAAAAGCGACAAACGCGTTTATTCCTCCGGCGGTTACTATTCACAATTCTCTTTTTAAAAAAGGAAATGCAGCGCCGCCGCCCAAGAAAGGGCCCCTTCAAGCAAAGCCCTTTTCACGAAAAAGATAACATTTTTAGTGAAATAAGGAGAGGGGAGTCGCTTAAGAAAAATCCGCTGCCGTCCCCCCTACCGTTAATGAATCTACCTTAAGGGTAGGCTGGCCTACTCCCACCGGAACACTCTGCCCCTCTTTTCCACACACGCCGATCCCAGAATCCAGCTGCAAATCATTCCCCACCATGGAAATTTTAGTCATTACTTCCGGCCCATTACCGATTAAAGTGGCGCCCTTCACCGGCATGGTCACTTTACCATTTTCAATTAAATACGCTTCACTCGCTGAAAAAACAAACTTACCCGATGTAATATCTACTTGCCCACCCGAAAAATTCACGGCATAAATACCTTTTTTTACAGAAGCAATAATTTCTTCAGGGGTCGATTGTCCCGCCAACATATAGGTATTGGTCATACGCGGCATAGGCATATGAGCGTAAGACTCTCTTCGGCCATTCCCTGTAGATTGCATTCCCATTAAACGGGCATTGCGTTTATCTTGAATATAATTTTTCAAAATGCCTTTCTCAATCAGTATGGTACATTGCGTTAACGTTCCCTCATCATCTATATTTAATGAGCCTCTGCGATGAGCAAGAGTGCCATCATCCACCACCGTACAAACTGAAGACGCCACTTGTTGGCCCAGCCGCCCACTAAACGCAGAAGAACCTTTACGATTAAAATCACCCTCCAAACCATGGCCTACTGCCTCATGCAATAAAACACCTGGCCAACCCGGCCCTAGCACGACTGGCATCATACCTGCAGGAGCAGCAACTGCCTCTAAATTCACTACGGCTTGTCGCACCGCTTCACGCGCATAACCTTCTGCGCGATCACTTTCGAGGAAATACAAATAATCGTAACGCCCTCCCCCGCCCGCATAACCTTGCTCACGTCGCCCATTTTGCTCCACCACCACACTGACATTTAAACGCACCAATGGCCGTACATCTCCTGCAAGATGCCCATCACTGGCTACCACCAGCACCGTATCATATTCTGCCGCCAAATTAATGTTGACTTGTATCACCCGGGGGTCTTGCTGACGAGCATAGCGATCCAGCCGCTGTAAAAGAGCTACCTTATCCTTTTCATTAATCGAATTAAGAGGATTGATAGGCAAATACAATTCATGGCCTTGAACAGAGCGGTAAGCAGATATAGCTTGCCGCCCCTCTCTTAAACTAATACTACGTGCAGCAGAAGCTGCCTGCTCTAAAGCCGGCATTAAAATATCATCAGAATAAGCAAAACCCGTTTTTTCTCCACTCATTGCTCGCACCCCAACCCCGCGATCAATATTATAACTTCCCCCTTTAATAATCCCATCTTCTAAGATCCATCCCTCAGAATAAGAAGATTGAAAATATAAATCTGCATTATCAATAGAATGACCTAAAACGGTGCCCAACACATTTTGTAATTGGCCATCCGTCAAGCCTGCTGGGTCTAATAAGTCATGCCGGGCAATTTCAAGAAAATTTGTCATCTGTTTTACCTATTAAAAAACGTATCGCTTGTGCCTATCTGCGCTACATAGTAACATTAAGAAAATAAAATACGCAAAAGGACATTGCTATGAAAACATTATATTTGCTTGTTATTATTTCCACAGGTCTCTTTCTAGTGCTAGCTGCATGCAGCACCCCCACCACTCGTCATGAACAAACAATAAAAAAACAGCATGCCTCCCTTAAACCAATAACACAAGCCACCCTCGAACTCAAGAATCCTCTTGCTATAACGCTTTATTCTGCACGGCAACCGCTTAACACCCCTTATATTATTCTCGGAAAAGCTACGATTTCTAAATATAATTTAGGCGGAATAAAACGCCAAGAAGCATGCTTAAATGACGCCATGCGCAAGCTGGCTGCTTCGATGGGTGGAGATGCAGTCATCAATTTGAATAAAGATGATAAAACAATCAGCGGCCTAGTCATCGCTTATCAAAATACATAAGCCCTTTCTCTTTCGTAACTGTTCGCTCTAGGAAACATCGTTGTTTCCTCTGGCATGAAAGTTTACTGGAAATGGACCTCATGATGAGGATAGGGCGGCTGAACCCCATGCTGCTTAAAGACATCCCAAATTGCCATTAACACACTGGAACGCGCGCTCACTCGCGATCTGACCTGACGCAAATTAATATAATAACGCACTTCAAACTCAATCAAATCGCCTGCCAATTCTTTTAAAAAAACCTCCGGCTCAGGATCCTTTAACACATCTTTATGATCCGCCAAAGTTTGAGAAATTAACGCTTGCACTTCATGCGGATCATCAAGACGATTTACTTTCATCTCTACCACAGAACGCACAATATAATCTTGCGCCGTCCAATTAATAAATGTTTTATTAAAAATTTCCGTGTTCGGCACAATCAGTTCCATATGGTCCCACGTACGAATAGTAACTGCACGTCCCCCCAGGTGCATCACATCGCCCTCTTGCCCATTAATGCTGACCATATCCCCCACCCGGAGAGGACGTTCAAACAATAATAAAAATCCACAAGCAAAATTATTAGCTAAATCACGCAAACCCAACCCAATACCAAAAGCAAATGCGCCCGCCACCACCGTTAATGCTCGTAAATCAATGCCCAATACACGTAATCCAATCAAAATACCTGCTAAAATCATTGTATACTGACTTAAAATAGCTATGCTATTGCGCACTCCGGTATCTTTGGTATGTGACAATAAAAACCGATAAACAAATTCTCGTGTCCACCGTGCCGTCCAATACAATAAAGAAATAATGATTACTAACTCAAGCACACTCATGGGGGTAATGCGGGTATTCAGTATCTCAAATAAAGGCCAATGAATTAATTGAGTCAAATTTGCAACCACCAATGATTGCCGATCCCAACCAAATAAAAAGAATAATACCACCCATGCTAGGAGAAATAACACGATCCGTAATATATTATCTAGAGGCTTAAGAAAAGCTTCCGTCCATAACCATCCATTCGATACATGACGTATCAATAGATGCGAAAGATACTCCATCATATCACCTAATAAGCCCTTTATTAATAAATAAGCAGCTAGGACAATTAAGAAAATACCTTCATACCAATATACAGAGAGCACAAAATTAATAAATCCAAAAAATCCAATAGCGGAATTCACTAAAAGCACAAGCGGCACTAGCACAGCTAATAAACGCACAATTCTTCTAAAATAAGTTCGTTGCTCATCAATATGATGTAAAATCAAGCCTAAAAAGAGGTCACGTGCCCGTAGCAAAAATACTGAAACAATTACAAGAAAAAGTAGAAATAATCTATAAAAGAAGTTCTGCACTTCAAGTAAAGGCCATTGATATAAAAAAACTGTTGCCGCCGTGACAACCGCACCCATTAACAAAGTCCATTTCAATCGATAATATAAACGTACATCATGGCCAGCACGATCCTGCACTGTCTCCACTAAACAAAGCCGTGCACTTACAATCGCCATTTTAAAAAATAACCCTACCAAACCTAAATAAATAATAAAATTAAAACTTTCAAAAGGAATGTGACAAAAATAAAAAAACCAAAAAAAATTGCCAAGCACCGCAATATCCAGTAAATGCCGATGCAACAACTGAATGCTGAGCCATTTAAGACTAATATGTCCAAGTGCGTGGTCAGGAATGGTCAATAATCCCCGGCATAATCTATTCAATAAATAAAATAAACTTATCCATGCTATCTCAAGAAAACATAAAAATGCCCATCCGAGCCAACTTATTTTATTCAATGCATTTACAATCGACTGTGCAAGATTCTTAACGACTTGAAAAGTTAAAGTAGGCACTAACAAAATTTGAGCATATAAGTCTTGCCAAGTTTTAGCATCAAATCCTATGAATCCTTGACGAGTCGACAACTCATGTTTTATCGCTTGATCCAGGGAAGCATGTAAAGTATTAAGCTTTTGATTTAACTGATCGACATTCTCCCTCGAGGCCTTATATTGACTTTCCAACCCACTCAGATATACGACATGCGACGGACCGATGAATGCATTTTTAGACTGAAATTCTTTGCGCTTTTCTAAAATCATAATGCGATCTGACAACAGATTATGCATAAGAGCCAATTTCTTATTAAGTGCTTGGGCTTGCTCGTTTACCTTATTCAAAAAAGTAAGAGAAGTGCTACGTGACATAGACACTTTTAATTGCTGAATTTGATCTTGATAACTCGCAATCAATCTTTGCAAATATATAAAATTAGCATTTTCATTTGCATAAAAAATCTGACTTTGTAATTGAGCATAAGCTCGCTTGTCCCCGGATTGAGAGTGATCCGTTTTAGCAAGCTTCGCATACAGCTCTGCCAATTGCTTCAGCCAAACAGATTGTTGGTGCTGGTAATCTATCTCAGATTTTTCCTGACGTTCCTTGAACTCCATCATCGTACGTGATTTAAGTAAAGATTCAATGTATGCATAGCTCATTTCATATAATTGCAAATTTTTTTCGGCAATAACTTGTAATTTTTGCAAATAATCAGCGTGCGATTTTTCGAGTTTTAATATTGTTTTTTGGTAGGTCAACTGCGAATGCAAGCGACTCAAGCCAAGCCCCCTATCTTGGGCCATTTTCACACCCAACACATCATAAGCATTAATTTGCTCGTTCAGCGACTGAATTTCTTTTTCTATAGAATTCACTGTTTGCTGCAATTCACTTAGCTCAAGGCTTATACCATTCAAATTAGATTTAGCCGCATCCACATCGATTTTAATCTCATCAAGCCATTGCTTATTAACATGCTCCGTAGATAACGTCATCCTTTGCTTATTTTGTTGGCTTTGTAAATGAGCGAGTTCAATTTCCGCTTGAGCATATCTACTTTTAGATAATTCAATTTGCTGAGCAATTACTTTTATTTTTAAGTTATCCTGGCTATCTACTCTCTCGAGTGCATTCGCGCCAAACGCTTTTGTAAAACAATACAAAAAAACAATACAAAAAAATAAGTTATTAAAATTAAAGCAGCTAAAGAATCTTTTCTGCATGCAGCCTCACCTTACCACGCAACGCAAACAATAATAAAATTCCCGGAAAAGATAAAATAAACGACCAAGCAAAATAACTTACCCAGCCTAAATGCAAAACCATGATTCCTGCCAGGGGACCGATAATAACTCGCCCTATAGCAGAAGCACCTGATAAACAAGCAAACTGCGTTGCCGTATAGTGGTGATCACAAAGCGCCATCAAAAATGCAACGAATGCTGCCGTTCCCAGGCCACTGCAAAATGCCTCAATGAAAATAGAAGTGACCATCCAAATTTCATTTTTCCCTACCATCGCCAAAAACATAAACATTAAATTAGAAAATGCCTGCAAAATCCCAAAGAAAAGCAAAGCACGAAATAAATTCAACCGGGTGAGCCAAGCGCCGCCAACAAAGGCGCCAAGGATAGTGGCCAACAAACCAAATGTCTTATACGTCATGCCTACCGTAGTTAAAGAAAAACCTATTCCCTTGAGTAAAAAATTACTCATTAACGCTAAGGCGACTGCATCGCCAAATTTATAAAATGTAATGAATAACAAAATAATAATAATTCGTTCCCGCTTTACTAAATTCAGCAAAGGCTTAACAACCGCCTCCCCAAAGGTGCGCGGCGCTCGAATAGAATCTGAAATATCAGGAGCAAAATAAGTAGAAATAATGGAGAGACTCATTAAAATCGCCATGATTTCATAGGTCACACGCCACCCTACATGATCTGCTAACACTAAAGCTAATCCGCCTGAAATCAACATCGCAATACGATAAGAAAAAATATAGGCGGCCGCTCCTAGGCCGCGCTCATCAGGCAATAAAATATCAGTACGATAGGCATCAATTGCAATATCTTGTGAAGCTGAAATAAATGCAATGGTCAAAGCTAAGCCGCCTATCCACAGCGGCTGGCCGTGGGGATCCATGTGAGCCAATACAAAAAGAGCCAGACATAAACCAAGTTGGGTAATTAAGATCCAGCCCCTTCGCCTACCCCACCAAGGTGGAATAAATCGGTCTAACACAGGCGCCCAGAGGACTTTCCAAACATAGGGTAGTCCTACTAAGGAAAAAGCACCAATGGTAACAACATTGACCCCGGCTTGGGTAAACCAAGCTTGCAAAGTGGAGCCTGTCAATGCTAAGGGTAAGCCAGAAGAAAAACCAAGTAATAACACCGCTAAGATATTGCGGTCTTTCACATAATGTGTAAACACCACCACCTCTCTTTTTGTCTAGGCTAGGATAGCCCATAAAGCGGCTCGATTTTATCATTTCACTACTAAAATAAATAGCTAAATAGGCAAACAACACCAGGATTTCCCTCTCAAGAATTACTTGCAATTCCCTCTTCTACTATGATATTGTCCCACGCCTAAATTAGATTTTTTTACTTAACCTTTAACTTGAGGATTTTTAATATGGCCGGCCCCACTAAAAAACAAATAGCTTCCAGCATCCTATCTATGTTGGCCCAAGAAACGCAACGTGTGGAACACACTGCCCTCCTGGCAACCACTGCAGTGACTACGGCTGCAGCGGCTTCTACCGGACAAATCAGCCAAGCTTTGTCATCATCCTCCCTTTTTAACGCAGCTAGCCACACTTTTATCCCCGGTGCAGTCATATGCGATGGCGCGGCTCGGCTGGCATTTGGTTTGTCGATGCTGGTTTATACTCTTTCTGACCTGAAGGGAGTAGAGAAAGATTTAGCAAAAACTAACACGAGCTTACCCGTCAAAAGGTTCGAAGAGTTCCAACACACTCCTCTGTCCATGGCAGTCAGAGCCTTATTTGAAATGTTGAAAGGGGCTCCGGAATTATATTACGGCCTGCAGGCATTGGCTACTCATAATCCCTTAACAGCGTTCTACGGCCTGGCAATCACCAGTGGACTCGAATTTTGCGATAGAATTCTTATCAAACAAGACTGGCTTTCACTAGACACGTGGACCAAAGGCATAGAAATGACAGGGTGGATTTTACTTGCCACAGGTAACCCGCTAGGGGCTATTTTCCTAGGCCTTGCTTTAGCAAGTAAGCTCTATCCTTGGCCAATCCCTTCTACTTGGCTTATAAACCGGGCAGAAGATTTACGGGTCGCAATAAAAGGGGAAATACAGCAGGACCAACCCCGTCACTCTGTGTTCTTCTCTTCATTATCTAAGCCTGCTTCTGCGGAGGGCGACAGTGATAATAACAATACCCAACCACGGTACGACGGCGGCGGCAGAAATGAGGAAGACAGCCCCAAGAAGGCGGCCGCCGAAACGAGCGCGCAGCTCGAACTACGCAGCATGCGTTAGTTTCCTATCTATTCGCCTTCCATTTAAAATGGAAGGCGAATTAGCTAAGGCTTTTTCGCTCATTAGGCCTTAATGCTAAAAAATCCTTTTTTCGCCTATCATCTATGCTATAGTTATTTCTAATCTAACAATCTCTTATAGCCTTTCATGATGGATTTCACCCAAACAATTATATACGAACAACCTCTCAACGAACTCATTAGAGTCTGCTTACGCCTTGAGCAGCTATTTAGCCAAATTGATCATCAAGTAAAAGAAGCATCTATTCTTAATACTCGCCATACTGTAGCGCTCATTATCAACCTCTTACAACTACTCGATCGGCCAGATTTAAAAGCTAAATTAGCTAAAGAACTTACCCATCAAATGACTGTATTAACACGGTTACAAGAATCCCCTCAAATTGACCAAATAAAATTATTGGCCCTTTTGAAACAATTAAGTGATCTTTCCCGTTGTTTCATTGATAGCAGCAAAAAAATTGGGCATCCTCTGCGCGAAATTGAATTATTGAATAATTTGCGCTTACATTTAGCTAGTCCCGGTGGGGGCTGTAGTTTTGATATACCTCTCTATCATTATTGGTTACAACAATCTGCTACCATCCGTCAAGAAACCTTAGCTAAGTGGTTAGCTCAATTTGATAATATTCGCATGGCTTCTTCTCTTATCTTAAAACTCATTCGTGAAGGCGCCAAAGCTCAACAAAAAACTGCAGAACATGGCTTTTACCAAGAATTATTAGATCCCCAGATTAATTTACGTCTGATACGAGTAAGCATTCCTCTATCACTACCTGCCTATCCCGAAATTAGTATCGGGCGCCATTTTTTAAGCATCCGTTTTTTTACTCCTTCTATTGAAGAAAGACCCGTACAATATCTTCAACATCTATCTTTTTGGCTCACGCATTGTAATTCCTAAAGGTATACCTATGCTAACTGCTATTCTTCTCATCGCCATTTTAATTACCGTTATTGGCGTATTACTATTAGCAATAAAAATTTTACAAGATACCTTAGAAAAAGGAATACAAGAAACACGCACGCAAGTAAAAGAAGCACTAACCCATTCTTCCGAAACATTAGGACAACGTGTTGATTCCCTCACTGCCATCACCGATGCTCGATTAAAAGAAATAAATAACCAAGTTGAAAAACGGTTGGCAGAAGGATTTGAAAAGTCCACAGAAACATTTTCGCAAGTAATTCAGCGTCTCGCTCTCATTGATGCCGCCCAAAGAAAAATCACAGAACTTTCAAGCAGCATTATGAACCTTCAAGACATTCTAAATGATAAACGCTCCCGCGGTACCTTTGGGGAGGTGCAATTATCAGCCCTAATACGCAATGTTATTCCTGAGCAGCATTTTTCATTTCAACATACTTTAAGCAATGGCAAACGAGCAGATTGCATTTTATTATTGCCCGAACCCACGGGTAATATTGCTATTGATGCAAAATTTCCGCTCGAAAATTTCCGTATCCTCATTGATTCTTCTCTAAGAGAAACTGATAGATCTCAAGCAGAGCAGAAATTTAAAATCGATATCCGCAAACATATTCAAGATATTGCCGAAAAATATATTATTCCCAAAGAAACAGCCGATGGCGCCATCATGTTCATTCCCGCCGAAGCTGTATTTGCTGAAATTCATGCTCATTATCCGGACTTGGTGGAAATAGCTCACCGTGCTAAAGTTTGGCTCGTTTCACCTACCACTCTGATGGCCATCCTCACCACCGCTCGTGCTGTGTTAAAAGATGCCGCTACGCGTCAACAAGTCCATATCATTCAAAAGCATTTACATTCTCTTGCGGCCGATTTTGATCGTTTCCAAAAACGTATGGACAATCTTGCCCGGCATATTGCACAAGCGCATACCGATGTGGAACAAGTCCACACCTCGGCCAAGAAAATCACAGAACGTTTCGATCAAATCGAGCAAGTCGAACTTTCAGGGAGAAATTCCGACATGGAGCTACCGGAGCACGCTGATAGCCATTCCCCCTAAAAAGAACGCTCTCTTGCATTCTTTCCATAATCTAGTATAATGTGTATAAATTTATTACACACTTCTTCAAGAGGATGATAGAAATGATAAAATCGGTGGTTCTCGTAAGTACTCTGCTGCTTAGTCTCAATGCCTTTTCTGCTTCCATTCTCGAATTAAATGCAACGCTTATTAAAGTTAATTCAAAAAAAACACCCTCTTCTGAAAAAATTATTTATACTGGAAAAGATATTATTCGCCCTACTATAGCGAATGCAAATAAACTGGGCCTGGAAGGGACTCAAACAGAAATTGGCTAGTCATTATTTACGGAAAAGATAATTAAGAAATCACAATCTTCGCTTGCTTCATTACGCTATCTTTATACAATTCATATTCTAATAGCCCTTGAGAATTTTGTATTTGCTCAGCAAAGACTCGATACTCATCTTTATTATTTAGAACACCTTCTTTTACTGCTTTTAAAGCAATAACCGCATATCCTGTAGGTATTTTGGCTATTGCATAAGAAGCTTTTTCTTTATTTTCAGGTCTAGGCATAGAAAAAGCAGCATCTAAGATAGCAGAATCTATTTTTGTAGAATGTCGCCCAATGACCCCCGGTGAGACCCAATTTAAATGATACTGACGCATCACAAGATCGGAGTGGGTTGTAGATTGTAATTCTTTTAAAATGTCCGCAGCGCGTTGCTGCAAGGCTTTATCCGATTTTCTCTGCTGTAATTTAACAAGAATCTGCTTTTGCACCATATCAAAATTCATTAGTGCAGCCGGCACATAGGATTTAACACGCATTACAATAAACGTATTCGGATCCACTTGAATCACATCACTGTTATTTTTTAAATTCAGTACTTCATGACTAAAAGCGGCTTCCCGCACCTTATTGTTTGCAAAAATCCCCTCACTTGCTTTATCTTTTATAAGAGGGCCAGTGGTTTTAATAGGCAAATCTAACTCTTTTGCAGCCGGTATTAATGAATCTGGATTTTCATACGTTAAATTAGCTAATTTTTCTTTAGCATTTGCAAATTGTTCTTCTGCTTTTTGACGGATAAAGGCAGATTTTACCTTCTCTTCTACTTTTTCAAATGGCTGAATTTCTGCATTTTTTGGATTATTCTTTCCAGGTAAGACAAAAGAAGTCGCATTTTCATTATAGAAATTCTTTAATTCTTGAGAAGTAGGACGCGCTTTTTTTTCAAGATCAGCAACCGTGAGTTCAAGATATTCCACACTCACTTGCTCAGGTGTTTTATACTCGGCTGCATGCTGCTGATAATAAGCTCGTATTTCTTCCTGCGAAACAAGCATGGGTTTATTTGGCAAGGAGAGTGTAGCATACTGAATTTCACGCTCTTGATTCACGAGTGCCACAGCCTCTTCTACTTCATTAGGTAAGGAGAAAGAAGTAAATATAGTTCCCAACCGGGGCTGATCAATCAACAAAGTGGTTTTAATGAGCTCTAGAAAATCGATAATCGAGTACAAAGTTAAAAACATTGCCTGCTGAAAACGTGCTTGTGAAAATTGGCCTTTTACTTGGAACTGAGGCATGGATTCCAAAAAATCATCTATTTGACGAGAAGAAATCCGATATCCTTGCTTTAAGGAATCTTGCTTTAAAACCTGGGTATAGATTAATTCTTGTAATACGCGCTCTCTTAATTTTTTTTCTGCACTCAAAGATAATTCAGAATGAGATTGCATTTGCATTTGTCGATGCAATCGCTCATAAGCGGTCGTGAATTGAGTTTTAGAAATCTCGATGCCATTTACTTTAGCTATAACAGAAGAAGCAGAGCCACCCATAATATAACTATGTATTCCCCACAAGGCAAAAGATAAGATAAGCAAGGAGATAATACCAGTCGCTATCCAACCATGAGTATGATCCCGAATCCTCATTAGCATAATTTTTTAGAATTCCAAATTATTGTTTGTACCCTTGTCTTCCTGAATTCTTGAGACATCAGGTTGCAAGCTAGGCTACCCATGCTGTTAATAATTTTAGTATATGGCGGAGTGGACGGGACTCGAACCCGCGACCCCCGGCGTGACAGGCCGGTATTCTAACCAACTGAACTACCACTCCCCTAAAAACCTTCCCTCGCAGTGAGTCATCCCTATTATGGTGGGTGCTGAGGGGTTCGAACCCCCGACCCTCGCCTTGTAAGGGCGATGCTCTCCCAGCTGAGCTAAGCACCCCAAAACTCGCTTCTATCACATGATCCTTCGCTATTGCTTAGGATGACAACTTTAACTTTCTCATCTTTACGGGACAAAAGCCACAGCAAGATAATGCAACGCTATGCAGGATTATAAACCCCACCAGCGCTTATGATAAAAAGGAAATATCCAAGACTGGACTTTAATCTCTTTTTGTATCTTTTACAGCTTCTTTTAATGCTTTCCCCGCTTTAAAGCCTACTCTCTTCGCAGATTTGATTGCTATTTCTGCACCTGTCTGGGGGTTCCGTCCTTTACGTGCTGCAGTTTGTCTTACAACAAACGTACCAAAATTCACTAGCACGACGGGTTCGTCCTTTTGCAAAGACAAAGCAATTGCATCTAAAAATGCACCTAATGCACGCTCTGCAGCGACTTTAGTGAGTTCCGCTTTTTCTGCAATCATCTCAACAAGCTCTGCTTTATTCATAAGTACTCTACTCTCTAAAAAAACCTATCTATAGTTACTAAGATCTTACTCTACTAGACCCTAATACCGACCTCACACTTTCTCAACCTGCATTCTTATTACTTTAGCAAAATGCCCAATGAACCCCTAGTAAATCCGTTTGAAATCGTGAACTGTGATTTATACCAATTGCAGGAAAGGCGTGTCAAGCAATGGATGCAATTATTTCAATGGGCCCGAGCTCGCTCCCCTTTACGTAATTTTTTATTACTCACCATCTCTCTCTTTAACCTTAATCGCTTAGTTTTGGCTGGCAATCGTTCCGGGTAGCCATTCAATGCATACGCTAATACTTCATCAATCCAACGCACGGGCCTGATCTCTAAATATTTTTTAATATTATCGGGAATTTCTTTAAGATCTTTTACATTTTGAGCCGGAATAATAACATGTTTGATCCCACCGCGATGTGCAGCTAATAATTTCTCTTTAATCCCCCCTACTTCGAGAACCTCTCCACGCAAAGTAATTTCCCCTGTCATCGCATAATCCGCTCGTACAGGAATATGAGTAAGGATCGAAACCAATGCTGTACACATACCAATGCCTGCACTAGGACCATCTTTAGGTGTCGCGCCTTCTGGAACATGGATATGAATATCATGCTTATCAAAAAAATTTTTATGAATACCCAGCATAGGTGCTCGGGAGCGCACCACCGTTAATGCAGCCTGTATGGATTCTTGCATGACCTCACCTAGCTGACCTGTATTCATTACTTTTCCTTTACCTGGCACGGTGACTGCTTCAATATTAAGTAACTCGCCACCTACTTCAGTCCACGCTAAGCCCTTCACTTGACCCACTTGATCTTTTTCTTCGGCAATATCATGGCGATAACGGCGTACACCTAGATAATTTTCAAGGTCGACGATTTTGAGAATTTTCTTTTGTCCTGTTTGCTTTTTTTTATGATTTAATAAAATTTCTTTTACAACTTTACGAAGAATCTTAGATATTTCCCTTTCTAAGTTACGGACACCCGCCTCACGCGTATAATATTGCACAATATAACGGATGACATCAGCTCCCATTTCAATTTCTGATTTTTTTAATCCATTAACTGCCATTTGTTTAGGTAATAAATGGCGCAAAGCTATATTCACTTTTTCATCTTCGGTATAGCCTGGAATACGAATAATTTCCATACGATCACGCAGGGCAGCGGGAATGTCCAAGGTGTTCGCGGTTGCCACAAACATGACGTCAGAAAGATCATAGTCCACCTCAAGATAATGATCATTAAATGCGTGATTCTGTTCGGGGTCTAACACTTCCAAGAGAGCAGCGGCAGGATCCCCGCGAAAATCAGTGGCCATTTTATCTATCTCATCCAACAAGAAAAATGGATTACAATCTGTCTTAGAAATTTTTTGTACTATTTTTCCTGGCATAGCGCCAATATAAGTTCTTCTATGCCCCCGAATTTCTGCTTCATCCCGTATGCCTCCTAAAGACATACGAACAAACGTTCTTCCTGTTGCATGTGCAATAGACTGCCCTAATGAAGTTTTACCTACCCCGGGCGGCCCTACTAAACACAAAATTGGGCCTTTTAATTTTTTTACCCGCCTTTGCACAGCAAGATATTCAATGATTCTCTCTTTTACTTCTTTCAGTCCATAATGTTCTGCTTCGAGAATGGCCTCTGCTTCAGATAAACTTGCACGTAGTTTTGATCTTTTTTTCCAAGGTAAAGCTAATATCCAATCTAAATAATTACGTGAAACCGTTGCTTCTGCCGACATGGGCGACATCATTTTTAGCTTACGCAATTCTGACATACTTTTTTCATAAGCTTCTTCTGTCATACCTGCTTTTTGAATTTTCTTTTCGATTTCTTCAAATTCATTTTGCACACCATCTGTTTCCAGTTCTTTTTGTATTGCCTTCATTTGTTCATTTAAGTAATACTCACGTTGAGTTTTTTCCATCTGACGTTTAACACGGCCTCTAATTTTTTTCTCAATTTGAAGAAGATCAATTTCTGCTTCCATCACTGCCACCATTTTTTCAAGGCGCTTAGATAAATCTCCCATTTCAAGTATTTTTTGCTTTTCATCTAGTTTTAAAGATAAGTGAGCAGCAATAGCATCCGCTAACCGTGCTCCATCTTCAATCGAAAGTACAGACGCTAGAATTTCCGTAGGAATTTTTCTATTTAATTTAACATATTGCTCAAATTGAGATTTTAATGAGCGAATTAAGATTTCAATATTACGTGAGGCCGTATTAGTATCCTCCAGCAATTCAACATCAGCTAGAAAATAAGCTTCTTTACTTAAAAATCGAACTATTTTTGCCCGTCTCACTCCTTCTATCAAAACCTTAACCGTACCATCGGGAAGTTTTAAAAGTTGGAGAACAGTGGCCAACATACCTACTAGATAAATCCCTTCTTCTGTGGGCTGATCTTCTGTGGCACTTTTTTGGGTTACCACTAAAATTTGTTTATCGGCAGCCATGGCCACTTCAAGGGCTCTAATGGACCTCTCCCGCCCTACAAACAACGGCACCACCATATAAGGAAATACCACTACATCGCGTAACGGTAAGACAGGCACACCTAAGATAGCTTTATCTGTTTTATTCATATTATTTTCCTTAAATGAAGGTTATTATTTTATTAGTATACTCGGATTAGAGAGAAACTATCAGTCGGCTACAGCAGATACTTGTTCACTATTTTGATACATAATAATAGGTTTTGTTTCACCCGTAACCGCTTTCTCATCAATAATAACTTTAGCCACATAGGCTAAGGAGGGTAATTCATACATCGTATCAAGCAAAATCTTTTCCAGAATAGAACGCAAGCCACGTGCTCCTGTCTTTTTTTCTAAGCAATGTCCCGCTATCAGTTGCAAAGCTGGCTCACGAAATTCAAGCGCTGCTCCATCCATTTCAAAAAGCTTGTGGTATTGCTTCACTAATGCGTTTTTAGGAGTAGTTAAAATACTAATAAGCGCTTCTTTATCTAATTCTTCCAACGTAGCAATAACGGGTAATCGTCCAATTAACTCTGGAATCAAACCATACTTGATCAAATCAGCAGGCTCTACATCACACAAAAGTTGGTCTATCGATTTACTCTCTATTTTACTCTGAATTTCAGCAGAGAAACCAATACCCGAACGTTCGGAACGTTCACGAATTACTTTTTCTAAACCGGCAAAAGCCCCTCCGCAAATAAATAATACATTTTTAGTATCAACTTGAATAAACTCCTGCTGAGGATGTTTCCGCCCTCCTTGAGGAGGAATGGACGCAATAGTTCCTTCAATTAGTTTAAGCAAGGCTTGTTGCACACCTTCACCCGACACATCTCGAGTAATAGAGGGATTTTCAGACTTACGAGAAATTTTATCAATTTCATCAATATAAACAATGCCAGTCTGAGCTTTAGCTACATCATAATTCGATTTTTGTAGCAATTTCTGAATAATATTTTCTACATCTTCCCCTACATAGCCTGCTTCGGTAAGCGTGGTTGCATCAGCCATCACAAAAGGAACGTCTAATAATCTTGCTAACGTTTCTGCCAATAATGTTTTGCCACTGCCGGTCGGACCAATTAACAAGATATTACTTTTACTCAGCTCGACTTCTTCTTTGGACTTATTACGTAGCCGCTTATAATGATTATATACGGCAACAGATAAAGTTTTTTTTGCATGCCTCTGGCCTACGACATATTCATCCAAAATTTTACAAATTTCAACGGGTGGAGGCAGCTTAGACACTACGCTGACAACTTCGCTTGAAACTTCGCTGCTTGAGGCTGAACTTTCATTAATAATTTCGGTACATAAGGCCACGCATTCATCGCAGACGTAAACAGAAGCTCCTGCCACAAGCTTGCGCACTTCATGCTGACTTTTACCACAGAATGAACAATGTAACACAGTATTATCCCCCTTTCCCTTCTCGCTCATGTTGGTAACTGTCCAAGACAAAGCAGCGAATATTTACTCATATCGCAAAACTTTTCTGCTTTTTCTGATTGAAATCTTCTATTTTAATATGGTGTCAATTTATAAAAAATCAAGCCTCTGGTTTTCTCTCATTTTTACGATGCTCAAGTATCTTATCAATGAGCCCGTAGTCACGCGCTTTCTCCGGAGTCATGAAATTATCTCTATCTGTATCTTTTGCAATAATCGTTTCAGGCTGCCCCGTGTGCTTTGCCAAAATTTGGTTAAGACGTGTACGAATTTTGAGAGTTTCTTCCGCATGAATAGCAATATCAGAAGCTTGTCCTTGTACGCCGCCCAAAGGTTGGTGAATCATCACCCGGGCATTCGGCAAGCAAAATCGTTTACCTGCTGCGCCCCCGGCTAATAATAAGGCACCCATACTTGCAGCCTGCCCTAGGCACATTGTGCCCACATCAGGCTTAATAAATTGCATGGTATCGTAGATAGCAAGCCCTGCCGTCACCACACCGCCAGGAGAGTTGATATAAATAGAAATGTCTTTATCTGGATTTTCAGATTCTAAAAATAATAACTGTGCTACCACAAGATTTGCAATATAGTCCTCAATGGGGCCCACAATAAAAACAATACGCTCTTTTAATAATCTTGAAAAAATATCAAATGAACGCTCCCCTCTCGCGGTTTGTTCAACAACAATAGGTACCAGATTTGAATCAATAATAGTATTTGCTGTGTTGGTAATCATTTCATTTCCCTGGGTTAGTTAGATTGACCGGTAATCAATTCATTATAACTTAACATTTTCTCCGTTAATTGCACATTCTCTAATAATTTTTCAATAAGCTGCTCTTCTAAAACTTGCATTTCAATTTCGGACATAGCACGCTTATTTTTTGTATACCAAGCTACTACTTCAGCCGGGTCCTCATACATAGAAGAAAGGTATGAAAGATAAGCTGTCACCCGTTCTTTATTAACTTCAATTTGGTGTTGCTTAATTAAGTGGGCAACCAATAACCCCAGCGATACATTACGCTTGGCAGGCTCATTAAACACCGCCATTTCTGCAGCAGAATGCCCATGATCTTTACCCGCATGATGGGGATGCAATTGATCATGAATGCGCTTTCCTTCACGTTCAATCAATGCCTGGGGGACTTCGACGGGATTTTGTTCAAGTAATTTATCAAACACTTGGCCCTTCAATTTTGCCTTAATAATACGATCCAACTCCCGCTCAAGATTTTTGCGGATTTCCGTATTTAAATCTTCTAGCTTACCGCTTTTGCAACCTAACTTTCTTACAAAGGCTTCATCTACCTCAGGAAGCTGGGGTTGGGATATTTTTTTCATAGTTACAGCAAATTCAGCAGATTTACCTGCCATCTCTGTGGAATGATAATTTTCGGGGAAAATTAAATGCAATACTTTTGTGGTGCCCACTGTCATTCCTACAAGCCCTTCCTCAAATCCAGCTATCATGGATTTGCTACCTAATACAATAGGGTAATCATGCGCTTCCCCGCCCGCAAACAACTTTCCCTCCATACTACCGCGAAAATCAATCACCACTTGGTCTTTCTCTTGGGCCGGACGATCAACTACTTGCCATGTTATGTATTGTTGGCATAAACGGTTAAATGCATTTTCAACATCTTTTTCAGTAATGACTGCCATCTGTTTCTCTAGTGTAGCTAACTCAAAACGAACGGAATCAATCGTGGGAATCACTTCAAAGGTTGCTATAAATTCTAAAGGCTGGCCTGGTACAATATTTTTAGGTTCAACCGTAGGTACCCCGGCTGGATTAAGCGCCTCTTGATTAATAGCCTGATTAAGTGAAGCTTGAATAACTTCGCTTAATGCTTCTTGACGTGCAGAATGACTGTATTGTTTTTCAATAATTGTCCGAGGCACTTTTCCGGGGCGATAACCATTAGCCTTGACTGTTTTAGTCAGTTGATTAATACGCTTATCATAAGCTTCCTCGAGAACAGCCTCAGGAACAGTAATAGTAACACGACGTTCTAGTTTATTCGGTGCTTCTACAGATACTTGCATAAAATCCTCAGTGAAAAATAAATTTTACAAATAAAAACAAGTAATTATAAATTATAAAGAGTGGTGCCGGAGAATGATTATACTCTAGTTTTGTTTAACACTATAGTAGATTTTTTAACCCTCGATATGGTGCGAAAGGAGAGACTCGAACTCTCACGGGTTACCCCACTGGAACCTAAATCCAGCGCGTCTACCAGTTCCGCCACTTTCGCCTATGCAAGGACAATGGCCCATTCAGCCTACTACTCCAACGGGTGATGATATATCTTCATAGCAAAATAAGCGTTATATACAAACAAGGGTGGACAAGCAAGTAGAATCATCCTTAGGATCTGCTTACAATTCTACTATGCCGGCTGTACCACTTTGATTTTCTGTGCTCCGATGCTCATTGACTCACCTGTCAACTGCGCTTCGGTGCTCAAAAATCAAAGCGTTCCATCTCGGCCTAGCGATGTTCTCAGATCTACTATGCCGGCTGTAACAATTTGATTTTCTGTGTTCTGATGCTCATTGACTCGCATGTCAACTGCGCTTCGGTGCTCAACAATCAAAGCGTTCCATCTCGGCCTAGCGAATTGTTCTCAGATCTACTATGCCGGCTGTAACAATTTGATTTTCTGTGTTCTGATGCTCATTGACTCGCATGTCAACTGCGCTTCGGTGCTCAAAAATCAAAGCGTTCCATCTCGGCCTAGCGAATTGGCCACAGATTCTAGGCCAAAAGATTTAAATTGTGAGTAATGCGATAGCTCGTTAGGGATCACCACGCTTTTTAGCCATTATTTTTTAGAGGCCTAGCGAAGAATGCATTGTGCCTTAAAAAATGATCCATTATAACGAGAGCAGACATCGCATCTACAATAGGCACCGCTCGAGGTAATACACAAGGATCATGTCTACCTGTGGCTTCAAGTAGCATAGGATCATGTGCCAAGCTAACAGTATGCTGAATTTGACTGATAGTAGAGACAGGTTTAAACGCTACCCTGAAATAAATATCTTCTCCTGTTGAAATTCCTCCTAATGTTCCGCCTGCATGATTCGTTTTTATTTTGAGATTTCCTTCTTCAATAACAAACGGATCATTATGCTCACTACCCCGCATCGTGGCTCCCTTAAATCCAGAGCCAATTTCAAATCCTTTGACAGCATTAATACTTAACATTGCTTTTCCTAGATCCGCCGCTAATTTATCAAAGACCGGCTCACCTAGGCCGGCAGGCACATGCCTAATAACACATTTTATAACGCCGCCAATGGAGTCACCATTATTTCTTATTTCTTCAATGAAGGACATCATTTTTTCAGCCGCATTTAAATCTGGACAACGAATTATATTCGATTCAATTGCCTCCGCTCTTACCGTTTTATAATCAATTTCTGAGAAAATAGAACCAACCTGCTCCACATAACTTAAAATCTCTATATTCAACTTTGTCTTCAAGTATTTTTTTGCAATGGCACCCGCGGCCACTCGAGCCAGCGTTTCACGAGCAGAGGCTCTTCCACTGCCACGGTAATCTCGTCTACCATATTTTATTTGATACGTGTAATCAGCATGAGAAGGACGATATACTTTCTTTAATGTCTCATAATCTTCAGGACGCATATCTGCATTGTAAGAGAGTAATAAAATCGGTGTACCCGTGGTTTTGCCTTCAAAAACACCGGATAATATATGGATACTATCTTGTTCGTTGCGGGACGTGGTAAGGTGGCTTTGCCCGGGTTTTCTTCTATCTAATTCCTGTTGAATTTCTATTTCTGAAATGTCTAATCCTGCAGGACAACCATCAATAATTACACCTACCGCTCCTCCATGCGATTCACCACAAGTTGTGATCTTAAATAATTTTCCAAAGCTACTTCCAGCCATATTATACCTCGCTTACCTCAAGTAATGCTTTTTTAACCATGTTATCCGGTACAAAATGAGCATAATTATTATCTTCACTGCAAACTTGCCCCCATTTTTTTAATAAAATATATCTTACTTTTCCCGATTTTATTTTTTTATCTAGTTTTGTAGCTTCTATTACTTCTTCCCTATCTATTGTTTTTAGCCATGACCCACAAATACCTAATTTTAAAAATAAAGATTGAATAACTTTATAATCATCAAGAGAAAATAATCCGGATAGTTGTGATATCTTTGCCTCAACTAATATTCCTAGAGCAACAGCATAACCATGCAATAAAGTGTAATCACTCTGTTTTTCCAAAGCATGGCCAATAGTATGGCCAAAATTCAATATCATTCTGAGATTGTTGTCTTTCTCATCTTTGCTAACAATGTCTATTTTTATTTTTATAGCCCGTCGAATAATATTATCCACCATAAAAGTATCTTGATTAATAATTTCATCGAGATGCTGAGTAACATACTGAAAACTAGAGGCATCGCTTGTCATAAATATTTTTAACGCTTCAATTAATCCATTAACAAAATGATTACGAGATAAGGTTGTCAAACAATGTCTATCTATAATAACACTTGCAGGCTGCCAGAATGCACCTATCAAGTTTTTGCCATACACTGTATCTATTCCCGTTTTTCCTCCTACACTACTATCTATCATTGATAGAAAAGTGGTCGGAATTTGAATATAAGAAATTCCTCGCATGTAGGTCGCTGCAATAAAACCTGCCATATCATTCACGACACCACCGCCCAAAGCCAAAATTAATGTCTCTCTACCACACTGATGTTGAAACATCTTTTCTTCTAAATATTGTTTAGTTTGATAATTTTTTGATTTTTCCCCGGGAGCAAATGATAATAATAAAGGATTATAATTCATCAGATTATGTAATAAATTATTCCCATAAAATTTCCTTACATTTTCATCGGTAATAATCACTAAAGACTTACCCAAAAAATCAGTAGATAACCATTTATTAGGATGATCAAGTAAATGAGGTTCAATCAAGATTGGACAATGAAATGCATGCCGAGCGGGGATTTGCATAATAATTTTATCCATCCGCACTTTCCTTATTTAAACATACCGGCTAATTTTATTAACATTTCTTTAGTTTCTTCCCAGCCTAAGCAAGGATCAGTAATAGATAATCCATTGAGATCAATGACATTAGCGGACTTTCCTTCTACTCTTTGGTTACCTGATTTCAAGAAACTCTCTACCATGAATCCCTTCACCATATTTTTTAAATCAGAGTTATCTTTTATCTTTTTAATCACATCAAAAATAATAGAGGGTTGCACGCTATAATCTTTTTTACCCTTCACTAAGCAATTGTCATGACTTGCATCAATAATGACAGAGGGATTAATAATATTTTTTTCCTCCATATATTTCTTTATTTCATTAAGATGTTCAATAGAGTAATTAGGAGCATAGTTCCCGCCGCGCAAAACTACATGAGCATGAGCATTCCCATGGGTCTGTACTTCCTCTCCATCAAACACAGCAATATGGGGATGCTGAGCAGCAATAACGCTGTTAACAGCAATGGATAATGATCCATGGGTGGGATTTTTCATTCCAACTGCAAAATCAATAGCGGAAGCAAAAATTCTATGCTCTTGATCTTCTGTACTTCTTGCTCCTATAGCAACCCAAGATAATAATTCTAAAAAACCTTTGGCATTCTGGGTAAATAGTGCTTCATCTGCAATAGCCAAACCCATATTTATTACTTTTATCATCATATCGCGAGAATATTTCATTCCTGCTTCAATATCAGGGGTGATAAATGGATTGGGTTGATTCATGGGGCCTGTCCATCCCTTTGTAGTACGGGGTTTTTGGATATAGACTCTCATTACTATCTTTAATACATTTTCTAGCTTTTTACTTAAGCTTGCTAAGCGTTTAGCATATTCTAAAACAGCTTCTTTAGGCCACGCGGAACATGGCCCAACAATTATTAATAATCTTTTATCTTTACCTTCTATAATATTGTTGACTTGAAGCCTATCTTTCAGGATTTGCCGCTGTGCTTTGATAGATAAAGGAATAGAGTGCATCATCTCTTCAGCAGAAGGTAATTTTTTGGTGATAGTGTAATTCATAATCTTTCCTCGGAGGAAGTCTGTTGTTTCTCTATTTTGACTTTAATTAAATCAAATAATTCTGCTTTTAAAATGGGCTTATTTAACCATATTTCAATTTGTTTTAACCCTTGCCCTATGAACATATCTAATCCTGAGATACAGGCCGCACCATGCAATTTTGCTTTTTTAAGTAGGGCAGTATTAGGGGGGCGGTACACCATGTCAAAAACAAATTGATTCCTTTTAAATTGATAATTTAAAAGAGGTGAAGCATCAATTTCAGGAAACATACCTAGCGGGGTGGCATGAATAATAATATCCAGAGGTAAATCATCAATATCCTTTCTATCGACGCTATTCCCCCCAAATTTTTTTATCAATGGCAGCGTATGCTCCTCTGTTCGATTTAACCAAAACAAATGGCTCTTCTTTTGTTGAAGATAATAGCCTGCAGCACGTGCCGCACCTCCTGCTCCAATAATCAAAACATTTTTATTAGATAGAAATAAGGAACGCAATGCATATTCAATGCCATCTACATCAGTATTATAACCAAATAATTTATCATCACGGCGTATGACGGTATTCGCAGCTCCTACCTGTCTTACTTCATCGGTCATCTCATCTAAATAGGACAGAATATTTTCCTTAAAAGGCATGGTAATAGCAATCAAACCCACAGCTAACGCTCTCATTTCTAACATAACGGAAGATAAATTTTTATTAGAATTCGCTAACATAACGGCGTTACAGTCTAAAAATTGATAGACAGTATTATGTAATAGGGGACTTTGTGTATGATCTAGCGGATATCCAATGATCATATTTAATTGAGGGCTCTCATTTATCATTTTTATATACTTCATTTTATCCTAATTTAATTTTTATTTTATTAATAATCTCATCCACTGTATGATCTACTGTGCCATTATTCACGATGGAATAATCACATATACTTTCAAAAATTTTCTTTCTCTCTTCCCATAATCGATTAAATGATTCTAAAAAATCTTCATCGGGAGTAAAAAAAGCGGGCCTTCCACTCATTAAAATTCTTTCAAAAACAATATCGCGGGGCGCAGTAATATGTACCAAGATAGAGGATTTAATAAGCCTTCGACTTTCTGAATTCAATACCGTCCCTCCTCCCAACGATATTACAGAAGGTTTTGCGTCAAGAGTTTGACAAAGTGCATTGACTTCCAACAAACGAAAATAATGCTGACCTGCATTATTCATAATTTCTCGGCAAGTAAGTTTTGCACCTTTCTTTTTTTCATATAACAATTCAATTTGATTATCTAAATCGATAAATGGATTATTCCATTTTCTCGCAAGATTCTTTCCAATAACGGATTTTCCAACATGTTTAAATCCAAGAAGCACAATATGTTTAGGCAGAGGGGGCATTTTCTATCCTTATTTTTGCACCTAATGATTGCATAGTTTGAACAAACATCGGGAAGGTTTTATTTATCGATTCGCCATCTTCAATTATTGTAACTCCTTCAGCAACCATACCTGCAATGGCCAAGGCCATGACAGTACGATGATCACCGTACCCTTTGACTTTTTCTCCTGTGAGTCTACTTTGATGTATAGTTAAACCGTCTTCATATTTATCTATTTTGGCACCCAAACGGGCCAGACCCTCCGACATAGAGTGAATACGATCAGTTTCTTTTATTCTTGCTTGCCTCACATTATAAATTTCAGTTTTTCCCGCCGCATAGGTGCCCAGCACCGCAAGTGTAGGTAATAAATCCGGGATATCATTCGCATTTATTTTTATTCCTGATAATTTTTTACCTCCATAAATAAATAACTCTTCTGGCTTAATGATAATATCTGCACCCATTTCTTGGAGAATGGAAAGAAGTCTTTTATCGCCTTGAGCATCAGCCATATTCAACCCTTTCAAAATTACCTTACCAGGTATTAATACAGCTGCAGCAATGAGATAAGATGCCGAAGAGAAATCAGGAGAAATAGTGATATGAATATTTTTATATTTTTGTTGCCCTTTAATAAGGTAAATATCATTATTTTTTTGAGGCTCATGATTAAATTGAATTCCTTGCTGCTTTAGCCAATTTAAAGTCATTTCTACATAGGAGCGTTCATGTAAATCTTTTACCTTAATTTCACTGTCTATTTTCGCGCAAGGTAATGCAATAAGAAGAGCTGACAAGTACTGTGATGTCATGCCCTCTATCTCTGTTTTTCCTCCTACTAGTTCGCCTACAATACTCACAGGTAACCGACCCTCATCCTCTAGGTATCGAATATTCATACCTAAGTTTAGTAATGCTTCAACTAAGGGTTTAATAGGCCTCGTCCGCATCTGCTCACCGCAATTTAAAATAATTGGACTTGCCGTATTCTTCCTCAACCCTAATATTGGCATCACAAAACAAGTGGTAATACCTGAATTTCCAGAATTAATTTCACCTTTTGACATTTCCAAGGGTAATCCACTACTTCGAATAACAAGCTCAGACGCAGATTCTTCAATTTTTGCTCCTAAATGTGTGCAAACATGTATTGCATGCCGGGTATCCTCTGAGTGCAAAATATTTTTTAGAATAGACTTCCCCTCATTCAAAGTAGATAAAAAAATTGCCCGAATGCTATGGGATTTAGAGCTAGGGGGAGTGACGTCTCCGTGAAATAGGTTTGTTTTATTAATAATTAAATTCATAATAAGTTAACCTAAATGGATAATATAAGAGTAGAAGGAGTAAGATGAATTTCTTTATGGGTTGATTCCTAACAGCAGCCTGCCTTTGAAAGCTTGTTTTTTAATAAAGAAAATCTTCCTTATCCTATGCTGGTTTCACTTTCATCTTCTTTTAAAAATTATTAATAGAAATCCAGCGTTTAATGTACCACAACATTGGAAAAAATTTATAATTAAATAGTTATATGTGTTAGTATCATTTTATGTTAGCACTTACTGTAAAAAATTTGACCAAAATATATCCTAATAAGTTGACTGCGCTTAAAGGTATTCATTTTTCTATTGCCCAAGGTGATTTTTTTGGTTTGCTGGGGCCCAATGGCGCGGGAAAATCAACAACGATTGGCATTTTATCCTCACTTGTAAAAAAAACATCAGGAACAGTACGTGTGTTTGAATATGATATTGATACAGATTTTGAAGCAGCTAAAGCTTGCATTGGAATCGTGCCCCAAGAAATTAATTTTAATCCTTTTGAAAAAATAATGGATATTCTTGTTAATCAAGCAGGTTATTACGGCATATCTCGTAAAATTGCCATTCCACGAGCAGAATTATATTTAAAAGAAATGGGATTATGGGAATCTCGTGAAAAACGCGTTTCCCAACTATCGGGAGGGATGAAGCGACGTTTAATGATAGCGCGCGCACTCGTTAATGAACCCAAATTACTGATTCTTGACGAACCTACAGCAGGCGTTGATGTTGAATTAAGACATTCCTTATGGAAATTTCTAACTGACTTAAACAAACAAAGTACCACTATCATTTTGACAACGCATTATCTTGAAGAAGCTGAAAAGCTCTGCAAAAACGTCGCTATCATTGATCAGGGAAAGATTATAAAAAATGCCAGCACTAATTCGCTGATTAATGACATGGCAATACACACAGTCATTCTTAAATTAGCTACTCCTATTCATAGCTTAATGAAGCTAGGAAATTATTTTTGTCGTTTACTAGATAACTTAACGATCGAAGTCGAGCTACTTAAAAATCAATCATTAAATGGATTATTTGATGAACTTAGCAAGCAACATATTCAAATCAATAGCATTCATAATAAAACAAATCGCTTAGAAGAATTATTTATTCGTTTAATTTCTGAAAATAAGGCATCCTCCCTATGATTTTTTCTCCCATGATAAACTCTAATAAGAATAGCATCGCACTCCAAACCATTTTATACAAAGAAATTATGCGATTTTTTCGAATTTGGACACAAACATTATTACCCCCTGCTATTACTATGACGCTTTATTTTATCATTTTTGGTAAATTGATAGGCAAGCAATTGCCATCGATTGAAGGATTTTCTTATATTCAATATATTGTTCCCGGCTTAGTAATGATGTCAATAATGACGAATGCATATTCCAACACTTCTTCTTCTTTTTTTGGCGCTAAATTTAGCAAAAGCATTGAAGAAATGCTAGTATCATCCATGTCGAACTATATTATTTTATGCGGATATATGTTTTCAGGAGCGTTACGCGGATTATTGGTAGGTATTATTGTTATGTTAGTTGCACTTCTTTTTACCCATCTTTATATTCATAATGCAGCAATTGTAATTAGCATGGCTATCCTAGTTTCCATGCTATTTTCATTAGGTGGATTTATTAATGGTATTTTTGCAAAGCGATTTGATGATGTGGCTTTTGTTCCAACATTTATATTAACCCCCCTCACTTATTTAGGGGGTGTTTTTTATTCTATTAAGCAATTGCCACCTTTTTGGAAAAAGATTTCACTTATAAATCCCCTATTAAATATGATTGATACGTTTAGATATGGCATATTAGGGATTTCTGATGTTAATGTTTATGATGCGTTTTTATTAACGATTTTTTTATTTATTGGCCTCTTTATGTGGTGTTTATTTTTATTAAAAAAAGGAGTGGGGCTCCGTAGCTAAATAGAAAAGGGCTCAAAATTATTAGCTCAGCGCTTATGCCTAGCAAATTGTCAACAGCCCTTAAGTTCTTTGGAGTGAGAATTATTTTCTTGTTTTTTCTGGTCTGCAATACAAACTTCGATAGCAGAAATTATTTCAACGTTTCTACCACACTTACAAATTTTTATGCCTTGCGATGCGGCCCATGCCTCCGCAGTATCAGAAAAATGCTGGTTTCTTTCACTGATTGAGCCTGAATTGAGATTATCAACCCGTAATACTAAGGTAGTTTTATGCGGATTTAAACCCAATTGATCCCTCATTTTCTCATAGCACTTTACACCGACACAACCATTTTTATAAGAAAGAAATACTGGCATATCCTGTGACTCATGGAAGCCAAGTTTTTTTGCATGAATAGGATTGGTCCCACTCAAAAAAGCAAGATTAATACCTAAATTCTTAATGACTTTCATGCGATCAGCCAATATCTTTGTATCACCCAACATAGCGTTCCAAGCATAGTCAAATTCTTCATCAGACGCGTTAATCCCTAAAATTGTATTGATTCTAGCTCTAAAAATGGATTCATCGATTTCTCCGCGCTTAAAAAGATCATCTTCCTTAAAAATATCTTGAAGCAGTGCATTGGTTATATTAATTTGTTTATTCTCCTTCGCGGCAATTTGTTGGAAGGCGGCAATACTGGCTTGATAATTCAGTTGTAATAATGAACCTATGGTAACAATGTAAGTTTCTTTTGCGTGATCAGCTGATTGTTTCTTATGGACATAATAAAATGTACTCGCTGTCACCCCAGATAGCATAGCTAATCCTAACCATTTTCCTGAATTAAATGGAGTTGGAGAAAACTGCCTCGAGGATAGCGGAGGTTTCTCATGAAATTGACGCCCTACCACCGAGGCTGATTTTGCTAAAAATCGGGTTATACGTGATTTAGACATACTTACTCCTAAGAATTCATCTATACAAGAAATTACATGTCCTACTAATAACAGCGATTATTATAATCATCAGCACGCTATTTAATTTACTCTGATCCGGTTATAGATCACCCGCATACAGGAAGACGCCCCCTCTCATTTAAGATAAAAATTTGTATTGATAATCTAAAACAAAACCGGCAAAAATTCTTATAAGGCGATCATCAATTTTCTCCGGATAATGCACAGTCACATTCCACGATTGGCCATCGGGGTTTGAGTTCAGTTCTGCTAGGGGCCGGGGATCATTCATAGAAGGAACGACGGCAAAATGAGTAAAATCTTTACTGGCATAAGCAAAACCAATCAACATTGCATGCCCTACTTCATCATACTCATAAAGAGTAAATTTTGCTGATTCAAGAGTCGCAAACTCTCCATCAATAAAGGCAATTTTTACTCCACGAGTATCATAAATATCTATTTCTTTAGCCCACGGGTAAATAGTGCCTAGGGAAGCGATTCGTGTAATCCCAGTGGCCTGCCACCCCTCTGCATTAGACAAATCATAGTTGGTGCGAACACGAAATGCGCTTTTTTTCACTGTCCCGGGATAAGTCTCATCTTGAAAAGATTTGATTTGATACATCTCAGCAAGCTTATAAATATGTTTAGTTATGGAGAAAGTATAAGGATTGCTCTCGTGCACACCATAAGCAAGATTTGCTTGAGCATATAAGATAAAAAATAAAATGAGGCAGTGAGATAAAAATTTACGCATAGCCTATACCTTAGATAGTGAAGCTAAATTTTAGGGTATTCTAGCGAAAAATGGACCTTTCAATCAAGTATATTAATCAGTTTAGAATTCAATGATAGAAATTTAAGATCTTTAATTACTAAAGCAAGAATTATCCCTTATGTAAAAAATAAGGTCAATTAAGGGGGAGTTATAGTCTATTTTGTAATTTTTTATTCTATTCTAGAAGATAAAGAAAATAGTCTGATTCGTAAAGCCATTTTTTTAAGTAATTTGTTTGATTAATTCAATTTTCTCTATTAAAATTTTTTGCCTAGGGTGAATGGATTTTTTTTAATTTTTTTACTTCTCTCAGTAGGTAAATAAAAATGCTACACCTGAATGCTCATGCGTTGGAAAAAAAGCAAAGAGAAATTTTTTTTAGTGTCCTCAAATATGCACAAGAAGCTAGTGGGGTCACTGTAGTACAAGACACAGAATCACCCATGAGCATAGAACAATCTACTGCTCATGCAAAATTAACCACTCTGTTTAGGTCTGGAATTAGCGTTAATCTTTCCTATCATGGGAAAACACCTTATGACCATTTGATAGAATTAGGCAATTTCTCTGTCGCCTCTTTCCTCGTTGATCATTTTGGGGCCCGCATAGAAAGAAATGATATGTTACGCGCAGAAGATAAGCCGGTTATAAAAGCTATACTAGAAAATACTCGCACTTCTGAATTACTAAGAAAATTCTTTTATAGAAAAAAACAGCAAGATTATAAACAATTTATTCATCTTATACGAATTGCTGCTTATCTGAGTCATTATGTTCTAGCTATGGATATAATAAATCAAGCTAATCTTTCTGAAAAATACTTTCCTATCATTAAAAATGCGTTGATCTATGGAGCTGCGCTTGCTGGGCATCAAGCAAGTATTATGGCATTACTTGCTCTTAACAGCACCGAAAAAAATAAAAATATAGCAGTAAGAGGTACAGCACAAGGAGGCCATCCTACTTTATTAAACAATCTGATGATAAGTTACCCCCGCATGGAGAAAATAGCTGTTAGAGGATTAATGGAGGGGGGACATTTAGGCAATGAGGCATCCGCACTTTCTATTTTTTCTTTTATTGATTCCAGAAAAATAAGAATAATTCTTTTAAACGAAATGGAGAAGCTTACGCTTGTGCCTTCGAATAATTTATTTAGTAAAGCTGTTATTTATAAATTTAATATCAACTTCTTTAATCTTCTAAAAAGAACGGATAAAATAGCAGAAATCATGCTTCACTCTCCCGTAGGAATAAATAGTGCAGAAAGGTGCGCTATCCATTTTGACAGCTATCTTTTTTTCATCTGGATGAAAAATGTTAGCAATGATAAACATCATTCATTATTTAACATTCTTCCTCTTATTTATATAATTGCAACTTATTTGGCAAATAGTGATATTAAAATTTCCGGGTTAGAAACAATAAAGAAAGCAGCTAATGCTTATGCCCCACCCCTGGGAAAAAAGCCGATTTTATCAAGAAAAGCAGTGGAAAAAGTCATTGAAACGTCTAAAAATCGCAGAAATTATCTTTTTTATGTACCTTTAAGCCACGTTAAGGCAGAAAATAAGAAGGCAATACAAAGAATTTTAAAGACAGAAAGTGATGCTGATCGGTATCAAAATGCAAAAGAATATATAGCAAGAAACCCAGATGATAATCTTTCAACTAAGCTTCAAGCAGCAATTAATACTAAACACTTGCTCTTCACACCCCTTTGAGCTTCGCCGCTATCTTTTAAATCCCTTCGGGCATATTGCGGGTAAATTGAATTCCAAAATCCATAGGAGTTTAAAGCGTGGAGCCAAAATCTTGGCCACGAGAGAGTGCTAACAACTTCCCTCAGTTACGGCGCCGTAGGTGAACATCGTCAAGGTGAAATCATTCAGAATTTAGGTATAAAAAACCAGTCACCGCTAGTGTCAATGAAATTGCGGAAGCGGTGGCTCGCAAACTAAGAGATCTCCTGCTTTGATTCGTTCAATACTACTAATGGAAAAAAATGATATGAAATTAAGCCATGAATTACCTGATGAGCCACAAACCTAATCCGAAACCTGAATATATAAAAATATTGAAGATGATGACTGACATCAATTCCATCTAGAATTTTGAATAAACCTCATGTAAAAAACTCTTATCGTTCACAATCTTTCCTTTGGAAACAACTTGAAATGACAGTCGATTATATCTTTAAATGATCACTCTTACATACCAAGAAAGCATTCTACCTTCGACCCAGTTTCGACACGCGGGAATTTTCAGAGGGGGCTCTGCTACAAATTTGCTACAGTCACAAGCTACTCATAGAAGGGACAATATATAATCTATTGATTTTACTCTATTTATTGATGGGCCGTGTAGGGATCGAACCTACGACCTATTGATTAAGAGACAGGCTAGGTAACTTTATTTCTTATTAATAATCAACGCCTTGCGATGATTTAGCTGCATTAAAACTGATCTAAGTAGCTCATAATAGGAGAGTATCCTAGAATGAGCTGCTACAATTCTGCTACATTGCAGTGACATGAGCTTCAGCTCAGAATGTAGGAGCAACTTAAAATAATGATCTCCTCTTTTCCCCCCTCAGTATCTCGGCCTTATTTATTTTTTCTAATCTTACTCTATAGAGTTTTTTTCATGCAAAACTCTTGTCCGGGCTTGTCATTATGAACAATAGAAGCCTCTTGAATTTTTACTAAACGCTCATAAGAGGGGCTCGCAGAATAAGCCAAGAGATTGGGAAGAAAAGGTTCTTTCTCAGTTGCAATTTGCGCAAAAAGTGATTTCTTAGTCTCCAGAGACTTTTTATTTTTATGCGCACAGTCTATCTTTTTTTTAACAGAGGGATCTTTTGAAATAATACTGAACGTCTTGCATGTTATCGTTAATGCTATTAAAGGAGGTGCATCTAAAAAATTATAAATATATAACCAAAGTGCGGCGGGAACTTGAAGTAAGTTTCTTTCATTTTCTTCATTGATATCCTCATATTGTTTCGTAGGACTTTTATTAAATAGAGAGAAATTGATATTTATTTTTACCTGATTAGGTTTAATAAAAAAATTGCGATCAAATGACATACTTTGCTCCTCTTAATTATATAAAATCGCTGTATTCTAAAGCCTATCGTTAAGTTAACATATTTTACTCGCTCATTCATGACATAGAAGCGCGCAGCGATGAAAAAACTATCAATGGAACACCTGCTAAGTGTATGGGTTCTCAAGGCAACTGGGCTAAAACATAAGCTTGTTTGGTTAGGGAGAGGGCTATTGCATTTATCTTTTCTTCCTGATCAAGGGCTTATTTGTCAATAGCTCTTTCATCATACTTTGTTGCTGCAAGAGGCGCGTTTCTGACAATGCGGCAACTGCTGAATGATCGACCTCAATAAACAAATCATTATCAGCTATGCACCACACCGCTACCGCACCGCTCATCCCCCGGGCGCACGCCCATTTACACCCCAGCTGGCCCCCGTTATATTCCTTGGTATACCATTCGTTTTCTGCTTTATTGTACAACCCTCTGCTTCGAGGTAACCCTTCTTCATTAAAATTGGGTAGGGGATAAAACGCTCTGTCAGGTCGGCAGTATTCATTCACTACATGGGCTGGTAATAACAGCTGCGCTCCGCCGACTTGCTGACACCAATGCGCTTCCATCTTGTCCCAGGCTTCTGCGTTACACCAAGCATCATGATTCTGTTTATACGACTCATACGCACCGAGAAGTTGACTGAAGTCAAAACATTTCCCATGCTCCGTGCCGCCCTTCTCTAACGCCATCGCTTGCAATTGCGCTTCTTCTCGCGGTATGTACTTTAAAAGCATCATCCACATGTTCCAATCCAATGCCCATAGCGCATATTGCAGTGCTGTGATGTTTTTAAATGTCCTTTTGGATAAGTCAGTGACACTCCCTGCCGCTACCCATAACCCAGGGTTTGCTTTTAACAGGTTTTCCGCCTTGTCTTGTTCACCTTCTGCAACGAGTCGTAAAAAGGCAGTCACATCTGGCGGGGTGGCCTTGGCCAGTTTCCAAAAGCGCGAATGCACTTTCATTCGTCCTTCTGTTCCTTCCTCTTTTTTTTCTTCTTCTATCGCTTTGTTTTTTTGTTCTGCTCTTTCTTGTTCTTTTTGTGCTTGCTCTGCTTCCGCTTTGCTTCTCTCTTCTTCCTCTAAGGCTCTTTTCGCTTGTTCAGCTTGTATTTTTTCTGCGTATTTCTGATCGGCTTCGACTGGGGCTTTTTCGGCGGCTAATTGCTCGGCTTTCGCTTTGACAGAGGCTGCTTCGGCTTCCATAGTAGCGAATTTTTCTTTTAATTTTTTCAAGTCTTCAGCTTGTAAAGCCGCTTGGACTTTTTCAGCTTGTGCTTCGGCTTTTACTTTTTCCCTTTGTTCTGCTTGTATTTTTTCTGCCGATTGACGGACAGCTTCTATTTGCGCTTTTTCTAAGGCCAGTTTCTCGGCCAATTCTTTTGCTTTTGCTGATTTCTCTTTTTCTTCAGCCCATTTCTTTTTTTCTGCGGCTAATTCTTCTTTTAATTTTTGTATTGCTTCGGCTTGTAGAGCAGCTTGTGCATTGAGCTCTGTCTGTGCTTTTAGAGAAGTAGACGCGGCTGCTTTTTCTGCTTCCATCTGTTTGTCTTTTTCTTTTTCCACCTCTTTTAGCCGTTCTATTTTCACTAATTGCTCGGCAGATTGTTTCTCTATGGCTTGTAATTGTTGCCTTAATTTATTTTGCTCTTCTTCCCAAGCGCTTTTTTGTGCTTCATTTGCCCGTGTTAATTCGGAGACCTGGGCTTTTTCTTTTTCGAGAGCCTCTTGTCTTTGTAGCACTTCCTCTAACACAGCTTGTTTTTTTTCTAGCTCGGTGGATAAGGTTTGCTCTCGTGCTCCCAAGGAAGACAGGCGAGCTTCTTTCTCCGCTAATAATCTCTTTGTTTCTTCATGCGCTTGTTTTGCAGCAGCCAGTTCTAAGTGAGACGTATCATAACGCTTTTTCCATTCCTGTAGTTCTTGGCCTGCTTTCTCTTGCTCTATTTTGGCATCATTCGCAGCATTGCCTACACCTGCCTGACGCATGAGTTTGATAATAGCCACGTAACATCGCTGATAGTGTTTTCCTAAATCAATCATTAATTCATTGCAACGTTCGAAATCGGGTGAGACACCTTCACCCATGCTTTTTAATTTCTGTGTCTTCAAAAGGATATCAGAGAGGAGCTCCTGACAGTCGGACACCTCTTCTTTTGTCTCGTTTGAGGCAGGCACTTGCTGGAGTAATTGTTCTAACTTGGCATTCTGTCTCTCTGCTAACACCACAGAGTCTTTGACCAAGTTGATCTGCTGCGCTTGTTGTCGGCGGATGTCTTGCTCTAATAAACCAGCCTTAGACTTATGGGCATCCAGTTCTGTGGTGAGCTCGGCACGAGTGGATTCCAAAACACTACGCTGGTTTTCCAGTTGGTTAACGCGAGCTTCTCTTTCGAGCAAGGCTTCTCTGAGTTGGGTTTCCCTCTCGACCGTAAAAAGAGCAGCGTTTCGATTGACAAAGGCTTGTTTTCCTTCGCGGAGTTTTTGAAGGACTCTTTGATGGGTCTCTTCACAGGCACCGCGGGGTGCTGACAAGCTTTCATCGGTTTGTGCTTTTTCATAGGCTAAAAACGCATATCTTTCAAAAAATGCCGCTTCTTTTTTTTGAAGGGCTTTTTGGCTCCCCTCAGAGGAGTGAATGCTCTCTGTCAGGCTTTCCATCCAGCGTTCGAGAGGTGTGATGTCCTGGTGCGCCTGATGGGGAAGGGATTGTTTTTCCTCTGCATCTGCACCAGGGGCTCCCTCGGGGGCCGGCACGAACGCATAAATTTTTTCAAGTTGAGATTTTAATGCGGACACATGCACTAGATAGTCTTGCCGGCAACTGTCTCTGTACGCTTCATAGTCATCATCCATGCGCTGTAATCCGAGTATCGCAGGTAGGATACCTACGGGGTCACTTAAACTCGTTAACGCCTTAATATAAGCCTGCATATCATACTGACCACTGTCTAAATTAATCCAAGAAGTCGCATCGACCATCAGGTATTTATAGCCTAAGCTGGGGAAGGTGGTCTTAAAAGTGCCTTCTAATAAGAA
>JAJNBC010000005.1 GCA_021156085.1 Gammaproteobacteria bacterium
TGTGTGATAAGCCAATGTTAAATGGCCTTGCGGTAAAAGTTCATATCGCCTCAGTAGGCTGAATAATTCGGTAAAAGGGCTTTCTGCATTCTTGAATTTCCTTTGCTTGATTTTGATATTTGTCATTCATATCTCCCTATATTAATAAATAATCACTTTCTCTATGACATGGCACGCGCTTACCGCTATTTAACCAGTAGTGGATTTTATCCCGTGGTTCCCCGATGGCATTGTCTAGGTTGATTTGCTTGTTACCGCAGAGCTTAATAGCTTTATACAGCGATTGTTCAACTGACATATCCGTGTCCTGCTTGAAACTTGGTGATTGGTTGAGCGTAAACCTAACGTAACGTGAGGTTGCAAGAGAACAGCGATATTTTTATTGAAAGTAAAGTTATTAAAGTATGAATATATTCGATTGTTAATTTTGAAGATGCTCCTGGCTGTCTGATTAAATTTTACACATTTATTTAATGGCGAGATTTTAAAGATTTTTTATATTGGCTTTGTTCCAAAAAAATAAGTATCTCAATATGACTGATTGACGATAGTATCGAATATCGATATCATGATAAAATGATAAAAACATTCAAATGTAAAGAAACAGAGAAGTTATTTGGAGGGAAATTCATCAAGAAACTTTCCCCTGATATTCAGCGTTCGGCTTTACGTAAGCTTAAAATGTTAGATGCTGCGACCGTATTGGATACATTAAGAGTACCTCCTGGAAATAAGCTAGAAATTTTGAGAGGTAGCCGGAAAGGTCAACATAGTGTTCGCATAAATGATCAATGGCGAATTTGTTTTATATGGAAAGACGGAGATGTTTTTGAAGTAGAAATTATTGATTATCATTGAGGTGAATTATGAGTAAAAAAAATCTGTCTCTTGTGCATCCAGGAGAAATTTTAATTGAAGAGTTTCTCAAACCCCTGAATATTTCTCAATATTGTCTAGCTAAGGCGCTTCATGTGAGCTCCATTCGAATTAGCGAAATTATCCGTGGTAAACGTGCTATTACTGCAGATACTGCTATTAGATTAGGACGTTATTTTAAGATGGAAGCTAGATTTTGGATGAATTTACAGATTTCCTATGATTTAGAAAAAGCTATGAGAATATCAAATCATAAAATTTGTAGCGTGGTTAACCCGAGGCAGGATGCCGCATAATTTTAAGAAACTGATTGATAAAACTAAAAAAACAAAGACGCCAAAACAATTTTAATTCCTGTAGCTGCGTTCCGTTTATTAATTAGCGAGATTCGCGTGCCTTATCACCTATTCATAAAATAATTTGTAAGAAATTGTCTCTTTCCCTTGTAAGAAATAAATGCCCCTTTTATGCAAAAAAACATAATTAAAAAATACAATCCTATGATTTATTAAAAAAATAACCTATTGAACATGCTACCCATGTAGTCTATTCGGTATGTTCCATTATTGTTATTTCATTCCTCTCTTGTAGAGTAGGTTTTCCCTGGACTCTTTCTTATTTTAAGGAAAAGAGCTTGCCCTTCTAAAGAGGAGATAGAAAAATGAACGCGACAAAAATAGCTCTACCAAACCACACCCCAATCTCTGTATCGCACAAGACTCTTTATGAATTTAAAAACGCTTGCTTTGATCTTAGACGTTCGATTCAGAAAATGGCTCATTCTTCTGTTAAAGAAAGATTGCTTTTTTATATTGATGTTCTCGCTTCTCTCGATATTTGTTTTTATGTAGAAGAAGCGAAAAACAGCATTGAACAGATAGGCTCTATTATGGATCGCGCCTTTGTTAGCCCAAACCTAGAGCGTCAATTTATTTATTTGAAAGATGCTTTCTTAACAATTTGTAAAAGAAACATTCCCACAAAAATGGTATGCTTTAGACGAGGACATCATTAGGATATTTTAATATGTAGTCCATGAGGCGAAACGAAACCTTTATCTGCAGAGATATCCTAAGTTTTTGCATGGCCATACGCTATTTTTTTGGGGAGAAATTTTCAGGACAGGGCCATAGAAGCTAGCATTATTTCTTGATAAGGCCTTTAATTGTTTTAGGCTTTGCTGGTTTCTTTTCAATTTATCAGTAGCCACAAGGTCTATGATTCATTGATCAGCATTGACATTCATAGCAAAATACCGAAAAGGGGACTGATTCCATCGATGAATAAAAAATTTAAATTAGATCAGTATGCATGGAAATCGACGATAGATTATCGTCGACATAAAGAGTTATATAAGGTAGGGAAAGGCGAGCAAGGCGTTTTAGTATGTCAGCCTTATAAAGATGAGATACTCGTGCATTGGAAATTTCGCACACCTGCGCTTGCAAAAATAAGTGCAAAAAAAATCTATCTATTATTTTTATCGTATCTTAAGAAAGAAGATTTTCCAGGGGCTGATATGGCACGCAAATTTCTTCAAATGGGATTTACCCGTGCTCGTCGCTACGCTAATTATAAAGGAGGAAAAAAATATATCACTGGAACTCGCTCTCTTTTACCAAAAGGAACGGGGGAAGCTCTTAAAGGAAAAAGCGCCGAGATTTTTTATAAGGCTTGGCAACAAGCAGAAAAAAATAAGAAATACGCTGTTTTAAAGCATGGATGGAAACAGGCAATCGGTTAAAAATTTTTTCTTTTTCAAATCACAGCTTTTTTATAGCGCTTTTTTAAGCCTTATAGCTGCATTTTTGCTTGTTGCAGTCGATGTTTTTTTGCTTTAGTGGCTGCGGCCTGCTTGGCTTGAGAGGCGGCATACTGATTTCTTGACCCATTCAAAGCGAATAATATCAAAATTATAATAAACATTTTAGAGAAATCTAGATTCTATTCTCAGGAAAAGAGACTAATTTAGCCATTTCTTTCTGAAATTGGCTTTGACATTGTAAAGGGTGCAATCGAGTACATCAAAACGGCGCCCGAGCGCAATTTTCAAAAGGGATGCTTACGGTTTTAATATCTAATCTAATTATATCTTAATGTCTATATGAATCAGCATTAGAAGCCGCAATAGCTAATAGCCTCTCAATATCTTATATTTCTTCGTTGCCTTCGTAATATAAACAATCACTTCTTGATTATAAGGCATCCTATCCTCTGGAATAATCCCTGATTTATAGGCTTCCCACAATTTATTCCTTAAACTAGAGGGCTGAGGATAGACTTCCTCTACTAAGCCAAGCCATTTTTTTGCAAGCTCCATTCCTACATCGCCTTCAGGATCCGTATGCAAATTACCTTCCACTTCTTTAAACATGACTTCCCATCTTTTAGTGTATTCTGCCCAATATTCTGTTGAACGGCTTTCTGCCACTTTAGCATCTTCCGCTAATTCTTCTTTTGTGAGATAGTTTTCATACCAGCCTTGAGTGTTAGCTTCCTTAGTTCGTATGACATCCATGATCTTAGGAACCGTTTTCCAATCAACAGGGTTCTCTAACTCTAATTGATTGTTCAGATTTTTCATTAGATTTGCGACGTGAGTTAACTTCTCAGCCTGCTCTTCAATTATTTTTTTCTGTTTTTCCAGGGAGGTTTTGAAATCAACTTTATTCAGCACGATAGATTTAATTTCTTCTAATGAAAGTCCCATATGCTGCAACGTGGTGATTTGTTTTAAACGCTGAACTTCTTGATCAGTGTAGAGTCGATGATTGCTGGTGGTTGTATGACTTGGCTTTAATAGCCCTATTTCATCATAATAATGCAGGGTGCGAATGGTAACAGAAGTAAGTTTGCTAAATTCTTTGGCTTTATAGTAATTCATTGCTTATGCTCCATGCAAAGTTAAAGATTCCATTGAGGGGACATATTAATCTATTTTAAAGTGCTTTTACAAATGAGTTTTCCTTTAATCTTTCAGATATTCAATAACGTGCTATCTCGATAAGATGTTTGAATTGAGTATCAGACATCGGTAATTTTTCGGCCTTTTTACTTATGTAAAATTAATGTTGATTCTTCCTAAAAATATAACGTAATCTCTTATCAGCCCTTCGATTATTTTTGATAAAATCAACTATTTCTGACAGCATTCCCATTCCATATTGCCTATCTATTATTCACCGATTCTTAAACAGTAAAATATACTCTTTAGGAGCAATAATCAATTGATAGGTTTTATGACCTGCCCCCTGGCTTACAAAAAGTTACGCCAATCTCTTACATACAAATCTAATCATGAGCGTACACTACGAAGCCTTGAGTTTTCTAATCAGCTTTTACATGCAAAGCTTTAAGGAGACGTCTCCAGGAATCACTCCAAGTACAAATTTCTATATTGTAAAGCCTTAATATGGAGGTATTTTTATTAGGAAGTGTTTTTTTAAGAGGAATTTGAGTAACAAGAAAAATGTAGAAAATCAGTGAGAAATTATTATTGCTTAAAAAATTTATATACTATGGAGTATTTTAAATGCCAACTAGTCAAATTAATCCAAAAATTAATTTTTCTGAAGAAGAAAAAGTGGTTTTCTTAGTGAATGTGAAAAACACACAACATGCGTTTATTGTCGTCGAAGATGAGCGGCAGAGAATGGAACGCTATGATTTTAGAACCATAGCGACCGCTGAAAGGGCTATTGGTGATGCGATCATTGCTTCTTCTAATAAATCCTTCAGTCAAATTCCAAGAGCATTCTTTGCTTCTCAGGAAGCAAAGGCAGGCTTAGAGGGGCATGTGAGTATGAACTCTGCCAGCAGAGAGGATTTTATTTCTCTCGCTGAAAGGAGTGAATTACAATATCAGCATTGGATATGTAGTCATGAGCAATATCACGCACTGCATCAGTGCGTGTCTAACGATATGAGAGACCCTCCACGCTATGGTTTAAGTGGTAGTGAAGCCCTAGCAGGGCCTGGATATCATAATTGTTATACGTGGTCTGTCGAAAAATTGAATCAAGCAGGACTAGAAGCACAATTACATTGGACTGCTTACGTGATTGTAGCCAAACCGAGTATGGTGGATAAACCTTCTGCGTGTGCTCTTCTTTAAATATAAAATTCTTAAAATAGGAGAAAAAATATGCCAGCTGTCACTATTAGAATTTGGTCAGATAGAAGAATAAATAGTACCGGACATATTTCCCTTGAAACACCTAACCATTACATTAGTTTTTGGCCGGACAACCCGAAATATGATGAATGGAAAGAAGAAGAAAAAGAAGAACTTTTGATAAAGAGGATTCCTGGGAAAGGATGTTTAGTCACATTCAAATGTGATAGATACTATACAAATTATGGTGCCCCCATTGAGCAAGAACTTCATACGCTAAAGGTCAAAAAAATAGAGCGGCAATTTGAAGAATTTATGGCAGGAGATGATTTTGAATGGAATAAATTAAATGGATTCTTTAGGTTATTTTCTAGTAGCTATCCTGCAGAGGGAGAGAATGTAGAGAAAGTAAAAAACTGTTCTGGTCTCGTGACAAGCTTATTATATGCAGGGGGAATAGAAAAATTATTACCTAAAAGAATTAGCTTAATGAAAGGCGCTTTTTTCGGAGCAACAGGAGCAATCGGGGGTTTATTATTATTTGGCGGTAAGAGAAATGATGATCCATGGGTGGATGTACAACCGCGCGTTTCAAAAAGAAACTCCTCTGTTGACGGTGATTCTACGACAGTGTCTGGTTTGACTACCACCTCTGTGTTGTCAGCGGGGTCTATCTTCGCTTTGTCACGTGCTTCAAATTATTTTTCATCAGATGATCCAGCATGTTTTGTTAATGCTGCAATAGGCGGAGCTATTTTGGGGGCAGCCTGTGGTTTTTTAGGAATCACTGATAGTGGTCCTTCCTTACCTATTAGGGATGTGGGAAATATGGTACGTGTCGCTGCTGCAAGAGAAGAACAAAGATTGGCACAATCCGCTGCTGAAAACGACAGCGAAAGATATGGTAGAGCACCTGAAGGAAATAATCTATGAAAAGTAGTCGTTATACTATGAGTTTTCTCATGAAAAGCTTAAATCATATTCCTCAGGGTTTAAATTACCCGCAAAGACCCAAGAGTATGCTTTCTCTTACAAAAGAAAATACAGTTAGTATATTACCTCAACAATTCATGCAACAAGCTCGTTTTTCAACAAAAAATAATACCGATACAACCTCTTCTCCTGCTTCCCATAAAAAAGCTACTAAAAATTTTAAAGTTCCCCTTATTCTGGGATTCGGTACCGCCTTAATTAGTTACCAATTATATAACAGCACACGATGCGAAGAAGCCCAGGAAAATAAAGAAAAGTTGCTTTTCCAAGCACTAACAGAATTAGTGATAGACAATGAGAATGGATTAAAGTTATTGCTCATCGCCATGCCAGAAGTTAGAGGAGCAATAAGCTTGTTAGAAAAGGGGGAAGTAGAAGAATTTTTTGATCTATTTCAGAATTTATCTCAAAAAGAACCTGCGATTGAATATTATTATTTGATTGTACAAGCACTATTCCTAGTACATTTTGATCCATTATTTTCCCTTAAAATACTTACTAAAGCCATCCAATTAAATCCCAATAATTCTTTGGGGCATTTTATTGAAGGTATCATTTTGACAAACTCAGGTTATCAAGAAGAAGCACTGGCAAGTTTTGATGAAGCCATTCGTTATAGCCCAGATTTTGCCAAGGCTTACTTCAATCGAGGGGTGGTGCTAAATGAGTTAGGTCGCTCACAAGACGCATTGGTAAGTTTTGAGGAAGCTATTCGTTGTAATCCGAATTTCGCAGAGGCTTATTTCAATCGGGGAGCGGTGCTAGATGAATTAGGCCGTCCTGAAGACGCATTAGCAAGTTATAAGGAAGCTATTTATTGTAACCCGAATGACCCAAAGCCTTATTACAACCGAGGATTGGTGCTCTATGAATTAGGTCGCTCAGAAGAGGCATTAGCAAGTTTTGATGAAGCCATTCGTTGCAAATCTGATTATGCAGAGGCTTTTTCCAACCGAGGGGTGGTGCTAGATGAATTAGGCCGTCCCGAAGACGCATTAGCAAGTTATGATGAAGCTATTCGCTGTAACCCGAACGATCCAAAAGCTTATTACAACCGAGGGACTGTGCTAAGTGAGTTAGGCCATCCCAAAGACGCATTAGCAAGTTATGATGAAGCCATTCGTTGTAACCCGAATTTCGCAGAGGCTTATTACGAGCGAGGGAATATACTAAGCGAGTTAGGCCGCCTAGAAGAGGCTTTAGCAAATTATGATGAAATCATTCATCGTAATCCAAATGCTGCAGAGGCTTATTACAGCCGAGGAGTAGTGCTAAGTGAGTTAGACCGTCCAGACGAAGCATTAATAAGCTATGACCAAGCCATCTCTTGTCAGGCTGATTATGCAGAAGCTTATTGCAACCGAGGAAATGTGCTAGATGAATTAGGTCGCTCAGAAGATGCTTTAATAAGTTTTGATGAAGCCATTCGGTGTAACCCCAATTTCGTAGAGGCTTATTACAACCGAGGGAATGTACTAAGGCAGTTAGGCCGTCTCGAAGACGCATTAGCAAGTTATGAGAAAGCCATTCGTTGTAACCCGAATTTCGCAAAAGCTTATTTCAATCGAGGGGTAGTGCTAGAGAAATTAGGCCGTCTAGAAGACGCATTGGCAACTTATAATGAAGCTATTCGTTGTAATCCCGATCATGGAAAGGCTTATTGCAACCGAGGGGCTGTGCTAAGTAAATTAGGTCGCCCAGAGGATGCCTTGACAAATTATAATGAAGCTATTCATTGTGATCCTGATGATCTAAAAGCTTATTACCATCGAGGAGCTGCCCTAATTAAGTTAAGTCGTCTAGAAGAGGCTTTGGCAAATTATAATGAAATTATTCACCGTAATTCGAATTCCGCAGAAGCTTATTACAATCGTGGAGTGTTGCTAAGTGAGTTAGGTCGCCCCCACGAAGCATTGATAAGCTATGATCAAGCTATCTCTGGTCAATCTGATTATGCAGAGGCTTATTGTGAGCGAGGAGCGGTGCTTAATAAATTAGGCCGCCCGGAAGACGCATTGGCAAGTTACGATGAAGCTATTCGTTGTAATCCGAATTCCGCAAGATCTTATTTTGACCGGGGAGTGGTGCTAGATGAATTAGGCCGCCTAGAAGAAGCATTGGCAAGTTATCAGGAAGTTATTCGTTGTAATCCGAATTCCGCAGAGGCTTATTACAATCGAGGGGTGTCGCTAGAGGAATTAGGCCGCGCCGAAGACGCATTAGCAAGTTTTGATGAAGCCATTCGTTGTAATCCGAATTTTGCAGAGGCTTATTATAACCGAGGAGTGGTGTTTAATAAATTGGGCCGTCTAGAAGAGGCATTGACAAATTATAATGAAGTTATTCGTTATAATCCCAATCATCTAAAAGTTTATTCTAACCGAGGGGCTGTGCTATGGGCGTTAGGCCATCCCAAAGACGCATTAGCAAGTTTTGATGAAGCCATTCGTTGTAACCCGACTTCTGCAGAGGCTTATTACAACCGCGGAGTGTTGCTAAGTGAGTTAGGCCACCCCAGCGAAGCATTGACAAACTATGATCAAGCTATCTCTTGTCAATCTGATTATGCAGCGGCTTATTTCAACCGAGGGAATGTGCTAAGTGGGCTAGGCCGTCCAGAAGACGCGTTAGTAAATTATGATGAAGCTATTCGTTGTGAGCCGAATGATCCAGAGACCTATTATAACCGAGGGAATGTACTAAGAGAGTTAAGCCGCCCAGAAGAGGCATTGACAAGCTATGATCAAGCTATCTCTTGTCAAGCTGATTATGCAGAGGCCTATCATAACCGAGGGGTGGTGCTCCATGAATTAGGCCACCCGGAAGAGGCATTGGCAAGTTATGAGGAAGCCATTCGTTGTAACCCAAATTCCGCAGAGACTTATTCTAGTCGAGGGGTTGTGCTAAGTGAGTTAGGCCGTCTAAACGAAGCATTGATAAGCTATGATCAAGCTATTTCTTGTCAAGCTGATCATGCAGGGGCTTATTTCAACCGAGGGAGCGAGCTAAATAAATTAGGCCGTCTAGAAGAGGCATTGGCAAGTTATGAGGAAGCCATTCGTTATAACCCGAATTTTGCAGAGGCTTATAATAATCGAGGAAATGTGTTAAGTGAGTTAGGCCATCTAAGCGAAGCATTAATAAGCTATGATCAAGCTATCTCTTGTCAAGCTGATCATGCAGGGGCTTATTGCAATCGAGGAAATGTGCTAAATAAATTAGGCCGGCCCCAAGACGCATTAGCAAGTTATGAAGAAGCTATTCATTGTAACCCAGCTTCCCCAGAGATTTATTACAATCGAGGGGTGTTGCTAAGCCAGTTAGGCCGTCCAGAAGATGCATTAGTAAGTTTTGAAGAAGCTATCCGTTGTAATCCAAATTTTGCAGAAGCTTATTACAACCGCGGGGCAGTGCTAAAGGAGTTAGGTCAGCTAGAAGAGGCATTAACAAATTATAATGAAGTCATTCGTTGTAACTCAAATGATTCAGAAGCTTATTACAACAGAGGGATTGTGCTAGCTGCATTAGAGCGTCCAAAAGACGCATTGGTAAGTTTTGAAGAAGCTATTCGTTGTAAACCTAATCATGCAGCGGCTTATTCCAACCGGGGGGTAGTGCTAAATGAGTTAGGCCGTCCTGAAGAAGCATTGGCAAGTTATGAGGAAGCCATTCATTGTAATTTGAATTCTGCATCGACTTATTCCAACCAAGGGGTAGTGCTAAATGAGTTAGGCCGTCCTGAAGAGGCATTGGCAAGTTATGAAGAAGCCATTCGTTGTAACCCGAATAATCCAATAGCTTATCACAACCGAGGGGTGGTGCTAAAGGAGTTAGGCCGTCCAGAAGATGCCTTAGCAAGTTTTGATGAAGCCATTCGTTGTAATCCAAATTCCACAGAGACTTATTACGGCCGAGGGGTGGTGCTAGATGCATTAGGCCGTCTAGAAGAAGCATTGGCAAATTATAATGAAGTCATTCGTTGTAAATCGGATTATGCAAAGGCTTATTACAACCGAGGGAATGTGCTACGTAAGTTAGGCCACTTAGAAAAAGCTTTGGCAAACTATAATGAAGCTATTCGTTGCGACCCGAATGACTCACAGGTTTACTCCAATAGAGGGGGCGTACTAAACCAATTAGGTCGCTCAGAAGAGGCTTTGGTAAGTTTTAAGGAAGCCATTCGTTGTAATTCGAATTGTGCAGTAGCTTATTCCAATCGCGGGGTAGTACTAAGGCAATTAGGCCGTCCAGCAGACGCATTGGCAAGTTATGATGAAGCTATTCGTTGTAAATCTGACTATGCAGAGGCTTATTACAACCGAGGGGCAGTGCTAGAGGAATTAGGCCGTCTAGAAGACGCATTGGCAAGTTTTAAACAAGCTTTATCTCTTCCTCAAGCTTGTATTCGCGCAGGTGTTACATCTGCTAAGCTAGGTGCTTATGAAAATGCAATACAGTATTTAGAAGAAGCTATTAATTTAACCTCCAATCAACCCGCCCTTAGAGAATTAGCTGAAGTCGACTTAGAAACAACACAGGCGCTCCATTCACCAACTGTGCCAGCTTTGGAAAAGGTGGCACGTAAAATGAGTGAATTGAAAAGAGATGGAGATCGCTATGAAGGAAAGAGTGCGGCAGCCAATTATAATGCAGAACTACTTAAGGCGGCCCGTGCAGAAGAGCAACGGTGCTTCGAAACCATACCAAAAGAAGATTCATTATTACACCGCGCTATTGAACAAGATGCTCCTCTGTCTGTTATTCAGGATCTGCTTTGTAATAAAGAGCAATGTCTACGTCTACGAGATCAATATAATTGTGAGGGAAAGACGCCTCTCATCATGGCAGCTGAAAGAGGGAAAGAAAATGTGGTAAAAGAGCTGCTGAGCCAAGGCGCAAATGCAGAGTTAGTCGCTATACCTACCCCCTCTTCCATTGCTAACAAAGAGGCTTATGAAACTCCTCTAATCGCCGCATGCCGTCGCGGCCATATTCGGACATCCATCGCATTATTGGAAAAATATGTGCCTATTTCAGAAACAAGAGTAGATGAGATAATAGAAGAATGTAGTCGGCATTTATATTTTGGACTCTATCACAAAGAACAAATGAGAAAAAATAATGCATTGCTGGATAGCAAAATAGGAGAGTTGTTGAAATTTGACGTGATGAAAGTTCGTCTTGACCGTGCAGGCACTCTTGATAAATATTTGGCACATTTAGATAGAAAAGATGGAATCGTCCTAGCGGAACAAGAACCCCTTATAGTAGGCTCTATCAAAGAAGTACCTAAAAGTCTTGTGGAGAAATTCCCTGATCTCAAAGCAGAAGGCCAAGATAAAGACAAAAAAGGCTTAGCTCAAGTTATCCAAAAAAAATCTATTCCTGAAGCTGATCTCGAAGATTATCGAATCGCTGGTTGGCAAATTAGCCATTTCTTAGCAATGCATGCGAGATTCTATTTAGAGCTCTTAGCTGATTTGAAGAATGATTCTTCAAGGCATGACGACCTATTGAAAAAAGAAGAAACACAATTCTTTTTTAAAAAAGAATGGCTAGACGTGCTAGAAAAAATGGCTTCTGTCTTTCATTTAGGCGAGCAATCCGTAAAAGGGGCTGAACGCAATGTTGATTTGAAGAATGATTTTTCAAGACATGACGACCTATTGAAAAAAGAAGAAACACAACTCTTTCTTAAAAAAGAGTTACTAGGCATGCTAGAAATGGCCTCTGTCTTTCATTTAGGTGAGCAAATCGTAAAAGGATTTAAACGCAATACCCGTGCTTCGTCTCAGGAAAAACAAGAGGTCATAGATGCTTATATTAATATAATTGCAAAAAGAATACAGGAGACCCCACATGAATATTCTTTTGCATCAGGATATGACGGCCATGCTATTTATGTAAATTTTTTAAAACACCCAACTAATAATACAATATATGCTCGCATTGATAATTTAGGAGCCCTTCGTAAAGCACATCCCTCTTCAAAGGAGGGCTGGAGGTATTCTTGTTTTCTCAATACCTATTTTCATGATCAAAAAAATTTAACAGATTATTTAACTGATAGTTTTTTTGTAAAACAATGTTATAAGCGTACGAAGAAAGATCCCAAAAAATTGGTTAATTCCTCTTGTTCCCCGGAATGGAAAGCAAAAGAATTGTCGAAAGAAAGTGTTTCTCCATTTCTTTATCCACAAAAATGCAGTGAGCCTGAAAATATTTCAAGTTATAAAATGTCAAAGAGGGAGCAGCAAGTGGATAATTGCGTCGTAGAAAATTATTTCACGGGAAAAGAGCATCGCTTTGGGCACAACAACTTAAGTCAACTATGGCGACCTTTACGGGTAGAAGAAAAAGTGCATATTATCAAACTTAGTGAAGAAAAATATGAAGATTCTTATGTTGAGCCCCCGTTAGTCACGGTAACAGCAGAATCGAGTAGGATCGCAGATGCGAACAGGACCCTTGCATCGGAATCTGCAACAAAGACTTTATCTGAGCCTCCAGCACCTACCGTTTCAGTGAGTATGTTTTTTAATCCTAAACAGCCCTCACTTACAACACTGACAGCAGAAGGCCATAATCTTGCCCCGCCTCCTGCTATTGTACTGCCTACAGGGGGAGGATTAGGCAAAAGCAAAGGTCAAGGTTAAAAAATAATGTTAGCCAATATAGGCATAGCTTTCCTAGCGACCTGTTCTGTTTTTCCGCCAATCAAATTTTGAATAAAAATACGCAGGAGAGCCGCAATGGATTGGAGAAGATTGACCAATATACTTGTTAATTATCAGGGTAAGGGTTCGAGTCTAGTGCGAGCAACCAGTTTACTCAAGCCAACGCTATGCTCAATCTACCTGGTGCCTTACGATTTTTCGGTTTTGCATGAACAACGATCTCAACATCCTGATCTAATTTATTTAAAAATTCAATCAGTCTTTCTATAGAAAATTCTTTTAGCCGACCATTTGCAAGTGCAGAAATTTTTGGCTGGTTAATTTCTAAAATTTTTGCAGCCTGCACCTGTTTCAATTTTCTTTCTTCAATAAGTTGATTAATTTTCATAGCAAGCTTTACCTTGGCCAGGCGTTCTGCTGCATCAGCAAAATCTAAGTCAGCAAACACATTGCCACTGCTATCAGTGATATTAATTTCACGAGCCATATTAGTGACCTCTTTGCTTAAGCGATTGTTGTGCTGCTTTCAATCGTTGCTTGATCAAATCAAGCTCTTTTTTAGGTGTGCTGATGCCATGCTTAGATTTTTTTTGAAAACAATGTAAAACATAAATAGCATCCACTAGTTTAACCACATAAACTGCCCGATAAGTGTTGGTATCAAAATCACTAACAATTTCCATGACACCCGAACCAATATCTGACAACGGCTTAGCATTTTGTGGCTTCAGCCCTTCCTGTACCTGATGCAACGCATACCCTATAGCATCTGTTACATCTTCTGGAAATTCTTTCAAATCTTCTAACGAAGAACCAACCCACTTTAATTTTTTTATTTCTCTCATCTTTATTATATCCTATTTTTGGGATATTTCTATGTTTTTTAGCTCAATCATAACAAGTAAAACCTCTGTAGCAGAATTGTAGCAACTCCTAGTAGGATACCCTCCTATTATGAGCTAATTAGATCAATTTTAATTCAGCTAAAACATCGTAAGGTGTTGTTTTTAAATGAAAAATAAAGTTAGCCGCCCTGTCTGAAAATCCTCGTGTCGGTGGTTCGATTCCACCTCTGGCCACCAAAAAAACTAGGCTCTTCCCTAATGTAATGGACTCATCCACCTGGCTCTTTCCCGAAAAAGGGGGCACTTTTCCTATGAGCACAACCCTTTAACTCTTAACCTATAATTTTCAAAGTTCTGAAAACCATATGCTCTTCTTTGAATCAATTTCATCTTGCGGTGAAACCCTTCCGTTATCCCATTGCTCTTACTCAATCGCCACATCCGAACTACCTCCTTTCGCCATTGATAAAGTGCTTTTCCTAACCTGACTAACCGCTTAAAAGCGCTCTCTTTGAGCGCCTTAAGCATTTTAATGAAAGTAATCTATTTTTGATTAACGTGCCCCTAGAGAGGTAGGGGAGAGCCTAAAAAGCACCAATCCGTAAGTTGCTAATCAGGTAACAAATATAAAGCAAGAAAAGATAACAATTGAAAACCACCCTGAACCATATGATTTTCTTCTATATCAAATTTCATGACAGCTTGGTCTGCAAGAAAAAATGTAAGCCAATAAGTTAGAGAAATAATAAAAGCTATTGCTGCTCTTTTAATCCATATGCTTTTATTTTTTCTTAGCGCTATAATCGCCCAACAGAATGCGAGAGTAGAAAGTAAAGACCCCCCTAGAATGCAAATAAAAAAAAGAGGAGGTAACCACGACGGTACTTGATACATTTTTAGTGACTCAACCAAAGCTACATAATTATTAGGAGATGCCCAACTAGCGTGGATCAGATGAATATAGGCTAGCCCTCCAGTAACGTCTGTCCATAATGCGATGAGCCACCAGACTGCCCAAAAAAGAATGATTATCTTTTTCAAGAGAATATTATTTATTTTATTCAGAGAAATTATATTCATGTTAATCCCTTATCAATATCCAAATTATTCCGCCAGCGAATTGTCAACAGATCCTAACGAAAATAAAGATAAATTTTATCGCCGTTTACGTAAGGTCGACCTCTCTTCTTTATTTTCTTCCGGAGCTTGACGTGAAAAAAAACGCTCTGCTGCTATATTTCCAATAAACCCCCCTGTAGCTGCGCATAAAACAGTGCTGGCTGCCAAGGAATCCTGTGTACCTTGAATCCCAATATTATGAGTATAAGCAAGTTTACCTATTCCCCCGCCGGCAATATATCCTCCATATTGTAACCATACCTTTTCTCGCAGAACGCTTAGTCTTCTTCGCAGGGATTCTATGTTGTTAGCAACTATTTGGTCACACTCCGCTTCTGGGCCCGAAATATTTTTTCTCGCTGCCAAATCTTTTAAAATATTTTTTATCCATATAGACTCTTTTACGAGTGAAGCATTAAGAGTAGAGGTGAAAGGTGCCATATTTGCTACATAGGCACCCCCCAGGCCCGCAGCTAACATCAAGCTCCAACTCGTCCCTGCGCCCAAATAATAGCTAAAACCTATACCTGCCGTCAGACCTACCGACTGTGATAAGGGACGATAAATACTCTCCGCCTCCATAGCACAAGCATGCTCCCAGTATTCTGCCAATAAGTTATGCGCAGTTTGTGGATCAGAAAATTTATACTCATTAAGTATTAAATCCACCCATTCTTGTTTTGACATAGTTAATCTTTCCTCTTGAATTGATAGCAAGACAGTATTCTTCAGTAAGTCCTGTATCTTTGAGTTAACTGCCCCCAGAACAATTATCTAGATAAATCGTCTTTCTCTTCACAATAGTGAGAATAGATATCTCTTCTACATGATTTAGCTACGTAATTAATAGAAGCTGAATTATTAATGGCCTCGTCCAATGTAGTGGTTGCTTCAATATACTGCACTTCTTGCGTATATTTTTTATCATTCAAATTTGTTATATCGTTTATAATTCTTAGATATAATGTGATTGGCTTCGATTTATCTGCAGGTAATTGCACAATCATAGCAGAAACTCCTTGTTCGCTATTAGGATTAGCTTTATTTCTTATGTCCGGATGAACATTCAAGGTTCTAAAAATACTATTATCTTGATAAGTATTCTCATAGCCTGCTTCAAATCTAGGTAATGGATTACTATTTTTCGCCTCAGTATTAAAACTAAAACGAATAAATTTACTCAGTGTAAGCGTCGATAAATTATTTTCTAGAAGATTTGTGATCTTATTAAATCGAAGATAGGACGTTTGCTGTTTAACAAAAGGAAGAATATTGTATTTCTTTAATTCTGGTAAAATGTAATGATTCGTTTGCGCAAAAATAATAGGTTTTTCGCTATTTTTTCTTGAATATAATTCGCATTTATAATCATCGTGTAAACCAATTTCACATAATAAAGCTTTTTGCCTATCAGCAAATATATAATTCCTGGCCCCGCCACCTTTAAATAGAGTAGCACTCTTTTCATTAATAGCTTCTACATTATCAAAATTTTCCAAAATATAGTGCATTCTATTATGCAATTCTACTTGGGAATTACGCTGACTAAACGGGATGCTGCTTGCATTTGTTACAAAGGCAACAAGCCCCGCTGAGTTTACGCCCATCTTAATGGCATATTTATTATTTTGTTCATGCGCATATAGTCCAAAAAATTTATATTTATTTTTATTGCTTACAGTGATAAATTCTTCTCGTCTAGGATAAAAATCACGGTTTTTAGCAATCAAAATTTCTGTAGGAGTAATGGCTCCCCAAACTGTACACCCTTGCGATATAGTTAGGAATATAAAATTTAATAATATCGCAAAAAATATTCTCAACATAATAACTTCCTTCCGAAATCTTAATATCAATCGCCGCACTGAAATGGAAGGTCACTTGCCATCATTCAATGTCCGTAAAAGTTGTACGGAAGTAGGACGATATAAAACGGTCACTAATTTAATCATACATCAACTGATCTAATGATGTCATTTCTCCGCGTGGTGTAGGCTGCACCAATTCATGCAACACATCAGTGATGCATAACATGCGTAACACATTCGGGGTAATATCATCAAAAATAACTTTTACGCCCAAGGTGGCACCTTCCGTTTCTTCGAATGTCACACCTATTCCATAACCTAAGCACAATGAAGAGAGTTGATCCGCTCGTCGAGCAATAGCAGGCAATAAACTGGTGGGAGCAAAAACTTCCTCCATTGTCATGGGCCGGCCATTTAAGCTAAACCGCACACCCATCGTCCTAGCTACTTTACATATTAACTCTGAGATTTCCATTTAAACTAACCTCATCTTTTCCACCAGGGCTGGGCAATTTTCCGGCTACCCGCAATGAATGAACGGAACCAGCGTAAAAAAACAATCAAGGAAAAACCATAACGTTCTAATGCTGCAAAGAAAACAGTAGCTATCATGGCCAAAAGAAATGTCCACAAGCGAATATGGAACAATAAAATGAGCAATGGAAAACATGCTCTAAAATCCAGAAAAAACAACCGGACACTTCTTGCTGAATCACGCCAATGAGCCATGAACAATATATCCTTGTAACGATTTTTTTTCATTATTGCCCAAAAGGATAGGTGCTGTCATCCCTGAAATCGATTTTTTCAAATATACGGTATTGACCCTCTTAGGAGAGTACGCCCTTTGGGGCTAAGCAAAGCAAAATGTCAACAGACTTTAATTTATTGCAATTGGTTTATTCTTAACATAAAATGTGCAATCCTTAATCACTTTTATTTACTATAGTTATGACCGTATTATCTACTCCTAAAGAATTACGCGAATGGAAATTAGAAACTAGTTTCTTAAATGATTTTGCAAAAATTGAAATAATGCTCTGTTTCGATAAAAAAGAACAGATTGAAGCAGATGACTTAAGCTGTTTTTTTTGGCAAGCACATGAAAAATTTCAATCTGTTCCTTCTTATTTACAATGCTCTAGGTTAGATTTTCTAAGATTTAAAAAGCCACATATTTTGGCTTTGATAAGCTATATAAAAAAGAATAAAACCACTTTATTTTTCTCTAAGCTAGTTTTAAACATAGATACTGTCATTTTTAAAACTCCTCGAGCCCTCGCAGAAGAAAGAGGTCTATTAACAGAAAAGGATGAAGCAGATGTATTAGATAAAGAGACTCGCGACGCTCTTCGTAGGGAGAAAGTGCCTGAAGATTACTACCCCCTTGATACGATAATAGATGCGGACTGTCTTAGAGATTTGCTTGAAGCGCTTTCTCATAGCTCCCTTCAAGAATTATATTTTGAGGGGCCAGGTGCTTCTCAAGCCTTCGAGATACTGCAAAGGGATTTCCCACCAGAGGTGCATTATTTTATAGATTTTCCCGAGTTGAGAGATACGGAAAAATACCGCATGTATCTACAAGCTATTCTTCCGCTCATACAGTCCAATAATTTAGCAAGGCTCTCAGACTCTCATTTAGAGCAAATAGCAATCAAGGAAGAGGAGGAAGAAACTAAAGATCCAATCGTAAGGCAAGCGAAAAAAATAAAATTAAAAGAACTTATCTGGGATCGCACCTCCTCGGCAGGTGCTTCATATATTAAATTTGAAGTTCAACATATAGAACAAGCACAGCATATTCAGCAAACCGAGGTTGTAACAATAATGGAAGAGCAGCATTTCGAGGAAATGCAAGAACAACACGTACAATATAATGGCTCCCTGGTTGGATATGAAAAATTTATAAAAATGTGTGACATCAAAAATGAATTTGAAAAGCAGCAGATAAGAAGTGAATTATTTGCTAATTTACCTCATGCAATAAAATTTCTTTCTCGTACCGCTGCTGACGTTATGAGCTTCATAAATTGGCGTTTACTTTTCTCTTTAAATGCCAGGAACTTACCAGAAAATTTTATATTAAAAAAAACTGATCGGGGTGAGTTAGTATTAGACTACGATTTATATGCACCTGGAAAAAAATCAAATGCTTATACTCCTGTGGTTGAGGTGTATAGAGAAAAAGATTCTTTTACATTTACATTTGATCGCATTCCAGATGCCATATTATGTCAATGGAATGGCCAGATTGGCCCCTATTATCTTCAAAAACCTCTTGATAGCCTATGGGCCCGTTATGGAGAGAAGGGAATTGAGTGGTTTTTTAAAGGGCTTAAAGCATGTAATGACGCTCACCCTGGGATAGAGGGTTTTCTATTTTTTCATTATTTTCAGCATTTTCCACATTGGGATCATTTTCTTGATAAAAAAATTATTCTAGATTGCTTAGAGAAAATAATGAATTATGATTCAGATCAACTTGCTTGTTTGAAAAAATTCCTCCAACACACAGGCTCTTCCCAACACAATTTAAAAATGACGTTGATTAGCTTCGATGTTTTTTGGGTGGAATGGACTCAAATGTGTAAAAAACATTCTATTGATATCAGTCGTATTCATACTGCAACCTGGACAACACCTATAGGGGGTAATCCTGTCGTTTACATGGAGCGTTTGCTGGCATTATTAAAAAAAGCACGCGATTTAAAAGAACAAGTAGATTATTTAGATGACATTCTCTTAGATAATTATGGTCCCCACTATGCTATGACAGAAGAGGATTTCCAGGTAGTTGTTTCTAAAAAAATGAGATTAAATTATGTTCCTGATGAACAAGATAAAATACCGTTTAACCCTCACAGACAGGTATATCGGGTAGATTTAGAAAGAATACAATACGAGTTATGGTCTCACTTAGAAGATACATGGGGGCACGTACATCCACGCCCTCAGGCAGAAGATAGTAAAGAAGAAGACTGCTCACGTCCGGCATGGGCTGAAGATTCTTTTTATGAAGCAGTTTATCGGTTTATAGGGCAACAACGGCAGGGGATTTCTCTTCAAGCTTATCAAGCAGAATTAGAAAAATATGAAAAAAATCTAGGTTCTCACTTAGAACCTATTTTTGTTTCATTATTCTTTGTAGCACATGAAAGGTATTCAAGAAAAACAGATTTATATGAAGTATTTAGGTTATCAACTCAATTGAATATGAGCAGCCTTATTAACCAGCTTATACTTCATCTATCCCAGGCTTATTTCTCAGGTATTTTTCTAAATGCTCAAGAAGGTATTACTATCCTAAATAGCTTTTTCTCGCTAAATAGTAATGAATTTTATCACTTTTTCTACCTTCAATTACCTCGTGCAGAGCGTCGGCAGCTAGTAAGATCAACTATCATTCCTCACTATATGAAAAAACTATTTTTTCATTTATCTCATAATAAGCATAGCACGCTTAAACTTTTAAAAAAGCTGTCAAGCACCAATAGCCAGCCCTTTATTTTCTCGCTGGATACCGCTGAGCTTTTAGGAGAGGAAGCGATTGTGGCGCAAGTTTACCGCGATGAATTATTGTTATTTTCTAATTTAATTAATTCGCAGGAAAATGAATACTTCTATGAGTATCGAGCAGACGAACATGCGGGGGATATTAAAGAAAAAATCGAGCAAGTAAGAAATTATTTAAAGCAAGCTGCTTCTAGCCCTAAGCCCAATAACTTAGATTATGCATTTAAAATAATAGTTTATTCAGCACAGGATTTTAGTTATTCTGATTTTTTAAAAGTTTTTAATGAAATTAGCAAAATTAATAAATTTGATCCTAATATAGTTCAGCATTTGTTGAAAGAAAATGGTTTCAATATTTTTGCTGAACTACCCGCATTTTCTCTTCGAGAAAGCGAAAATTTAAAAATTATCCTGATTAGTTTTATACGCTATTTAAGCGATCTAAAAAATCATGAAGTGCAATTAGAAGAATTGACTAAACTAAATATAACAGAATTGAAAGAAAAATTAACCCGCGAATGGTTTTCTGGAGGTATTTCCGCTTTAAATCAAGTACAATTTCAATCTTTATTACATACTTTAAAGCAATGTACTATTGAGCAAGAATTTTCTTGTTTAGAAAACTCTTCCTTTACTGAAATATTAAAAAATAAAATACTTACCTTAAGAAGCTTTCAAGGAAGCATAAGCTTTGAAAATTTACCATCTATTGCCCAGGAATCAAAAAGCTTAGCTGAAGCCTTTCTATGTATTATATCGAGAGAAAATTTCCAATATCATGAGCGTGAAGGAAAATTTACACAGCTCTTGGATAATATTGATTTTTCTTTACTCGAATTTGACACCCTCTTTCCCCTACTTTTATTACTAAAGGAGATGCCTAGTAGAAATTATTTAGGTATTTTAATTACCTTTTTTTCTAAGAAAAAAATAATTTCAGATAAAGAAAAATGTCTAATATTACTTCGCATAATAAAAATATTACATTCTTCTTCTTTTTCTTCAAAATACATCGAAAAAATAATAGCCTTAGCAGATAAAAATAATTTAGATAAAATAGATCGATTACGGGAATTTATTATTCCGGCATTTGCTAAGAATAATAATGATACTTTATTACATTGGATCATCACTGACGCTACAATTGATATCGATACCCGACTAACACTAGCGCAAATTACCCAATCTTCCGAGAATTATAGAGATTTAATCAAAAAGTTAATATCAAAGCTAAACATTGAGGAATTAAAGCTTTTTTTGGCAGAAATACGCCGATTTTCGCCTGAAAATCAAATTAAAATACTTGAAATCATTGTCCGCAGTGCTGCTATTTCTTCTAAAAACACGCAAGCCAACTATAAAATTGATTATGCTAATTTAGTAAGAAAAATTAGCAGTTTAGGCGACGATAAATTTAATACACTCTATATTTTTTTCGAAAAAACTACTGTTAACATAGCTTGCTTAAATGACGCTTTAAAAAAATATGAGCCTCTGCATTCTTTTGCTGATTTTTTATCTCGGCTTGAAAAATCTCCTTTTGGCGATCGTTCCTTAGAAGAGCAATTTGATATTACACAGATTGAACGTATTGTGAATGGTCTCTACGATATAACGCATAATAAACCTTATTCCTATACTTATCGCAAACAAGTAATGGAAGCATTCTTATTTGTGAATGCCGCAGGAAAAAATCTTCCCCTTTATCGCGATAAACCTGCTATAGATTTATCTAATCCAGAAATCCAAGAATTATTTTTAGCAATTAAATCAAATTCCCAGGAATTTTCTCATCTTGATTTATTTCAACGTCGTTTATATGCACTGGGATTAATGCGAGAAGCTATTTTTCGTTCTACAGGTGAATTTCCTTATCCAATGCAAATGATTTCTTTAATTGACTGCATGATGCATAAAGGGGATGTGCTATCTAATATTGACACAGGACAAGGGAAAAGTTTAGTGGAGGCCATGAAAGCAGGATTATTATGGTTAACTAGCGATAGAGTAAGTGTCCCTACGCAAGCTATCATTGATGCAAAGCGTGATATTGAAATCTATTCTCCATTTTTTACTCTATTAGGCATTGCGCATGCTAAACTACCTATCACTTCAACTTCGCCTTTCGATACCTATCAAGCAAAAGGAATTAATTACGGCACCGTACCGCAATTTGTTTTATTTGATGCAAGAGCTATTGCAGAAGGTGTGCAAATTGGTGACCCGAATGATTGTTTATCTCTTGTCATCAATGAATCGGATCATACGGTTCTAGATGATAACGCTATCGATCGTTATGCCATCTCCCAGGGTGTGGGCATTGCAAATGAATGGATTTACACTGCTATCAATGACTTTATTCTTACTTGTGGTCCATTTCGATTTGGGGATACTTTCGATTACCAAGATATTGCTTTACTAAAAAAGCATTTATTCGATTATGCTAAAAAGCATAATAAATCGGATAAAATAATTCATAAATTTAATGATGAGCAATTTATCAAATGGATTGAATCGGCAATCCTTGTTAATTATAAATTAAGGAAGAACATAGATTATGTTGTAAGTACAGAACCCGAAGAGAAAGTAATTAATGGTGAAAAAATTTCAACGCCTCTTGTGAAAATTTTGAAAGATTTTAGGCCCACTCCAGACTTGCGGTACGGTAATGGAATGCACCAGCTATTGTGTGCAAAACTGAATCAAGAAAATGGGGAAGACACAGATACTTTTTTTATTGACCCAGAAAGTAAAACCATTATTTCTTTAAATAAGCGAGCCATGCTTGATTGCTATCGATTAAGGCCTAATGGATTCATTTGGGGATCATCAGGCACGACGGCCGGCAATCAAGATGAAATTGATTATCAGTATCTTTCTTATGGTTTTGAGCTTTCGAAAGTGGAACCTCATCAGAAAAAGCAAGTGACTGAAGAAAAACCTATTATTACGAAGGATGAAGATGAACAATTTGACGCTATCATTAATCAAATTCGTCAAAATCACCAGCGTCCTGCCTTGATATTCCTGAAAGACATTGAGACCGCTAATCGTTTTTTTAAAAAACTAAAAGCAGAATTTCCTCATCGAGAAGAACATATACAACTATATACAGGCGTAGAAGATGAAAAAACAATTATTCAAAAAGCAGCTGGCCCTCACATGCTTACGGTTACTACACCTGCCTTAGGACGTAATACTAATATTCTTTATGATAGAACAAAGCGATATGATGTATACCGTGGGTTTATTGATACCTCCCGAAAAACAGCCCAGCAAGCAGGTAGAATAGGACGTCAAGGCTCTGAGGGAACGGTGTATACTATTTTAAATCAAAAAGATTTTCCTCATCTTTCTATAGAAGAAAAACAAAGAGAACTTGAGGAAATAGCGAAGAGAACTCGTGAATTTAATGATGAACTCTATGCTTTGATTGGGTATTTTTTAAGGCATATAAAAAACCAGCTAACAGATAGAAAGCAATCTCGCGATTTTTTTACAAAAAAATGGCCTAGCTTTAGTGATAAATTGGAAGCTCTTTACTACCACTTAAAGCAAGACAATTTATATGATCAAGATGAATTTATTGAAAAGGCCATAACAGAATTTAACAATTTTAAAGAAAATAAAAAGCCATTATCTGCCGAAGAAATAAAGCGTTTCTTAAATTACAAATATCCCCTTTCTGAAGAAAAATCACTTCCTGATGATCTTGTCTCAGTCACTATAAATGATTGCACTTTACCCGAAGTCATTGCGTATCATTTTCTAAATCAAGACAGCAAAAAAGATTCGCAGCGTTTTCTTTCTACCCTTCTTAAAGAACAAATCGCCTTATCAGAGAGCAGTGTTATTAGACGATGGGTACGGTCTCAAGGCTATTTAAATGCTATGCTTAGTAACCCACGCCATATATTTAAATTATCGACAATGCAAACAACAAGTAGAGAATCTAAGGAGGAAGATAATGAACAAGAATATAAGGAAGAATTAAATGATAACCTCCACCTAATAAAATCAGCCGTGACTACTTTGCTAGAGGAATATTTACAATATAGTTGGTGGTTTGTTAGTCATAATAAAAAAGAAATCACTAAGAAATTACAGCGGGATGTAAAAAATGCCCAAGACATTCAATCTATCATAGCCTTGCTTCAAGAAGCCAAGATTTCTACTGTAAAAGCAGACATACAGGAAAATAAAAAACGCAAGATAAAATCAGTCAATATGACAGGAAGCCGGCTACAATCTACTTTAACTCGTTCCTTAATACTAATGACAGCCTTAGGCTATGAGCCTATAAACGAAGAGCTAATGCAAAAACTACATGAGCAAACCACCGAATGTAAGAAACAAGAAGACCCTTATAATGAAGCAGTCTTAGCTGAAAGTATAAGCATGGCTAAAAAATTGGATACTCGGCGGCCCGTAGGTATGATCGGTCGACTTAATCTTTTCCCTAATCTCCCTATTTATTATGAAACTCAACAAAATAAAAAAGACCCCCCTTCTCCTCTCTCTCCTAAGGCCTCTCTTGAAAGCTAAGTTACCATTCGAAAGGCTGACGGTAAAACGGATTAATAGATTTTTGAGCCCCGCCTTGACAACCCTCCTATATCTTGATTGAATCCCTGGTAGTAGCATTAGCTATCTTTCAAGCGAATCCAGGGAATACACCATTTATGAACAATTATGTCCATCTCATTCTGATGATTATTCTGTCATTTATCCTAGTAGGATGCGCTAAACCACCCGCCTCCAGCATGCCCGACAATGCAGGCACCTCACTGGCTGAAGCCTCTTATTCTGTGAGCCGGTCTATTGTGAGCTTGTCAGAAACCGCCCAAGCATCACACCCTCTTCCTGAATTAGCAGCCCCTCCTAATCCTGCCTCCTATGGTATGGCGGGGCTCACCTCCATTGATTGGTCTGGCCCGGTTGAACCTTTAGTGAGGCAAATTGGTAAGGCTGCTAACTACCACGTTAGGGTACTGGGAGTCTCTCCTGCTATACCCGTTTTAGTAACAGTTTATGATAAAAATAGAATGCTAGCGGATGTGTTACGTGACGTAGGATATCAATGCGGGAGACGGGCGGCTGTGGTGATTTACCCAGAAAGTCGAGTAATAGAATTACGCTATGCGAAGAATTAGTCAGAAGGAAAAAATGGCATGAATCTCGTAGCAAAAGTCTTTTTTCTCGGCTTACTATTCAGCGTACTTTCTGCCTGTGCTTCACATCGATATCACGAAATAGATCCTACTAATATTCAACAATTAGAAAACATGAAAAATGAAGATCCTACTCATTCTGAAACAAGCAACGCTACGGTCAGTCAAATACGCCTAAAAGCCTTAGAAGACACTGCTATGAGTTTAGGCGCCCAGGGGGGGCTTGCTGTTGCATCAAAAGAAATTAATGCGCGTTTAGAAAATGACAAATGGTCGCTTGAAACCATCTATAATTTCAATGGCATGATGTTAAGCCATGGTGTATTGCCGCCGGTGCTGGTAGAAAGCGATGATAGTTTGAACTTAGCAGATCCTAATACTATTCGCGTTGCCGATAAAACATATAAAATCGTCGCTCAAGCCCATTTTGCCACCACCCCTCCTAATTGGCATGATTATTTATGGATGCCTTTCAAAAAACCTGAGCTACCTGACACAGTACTCTTGCCTCGCACAGCAGAAGAGCGCAAAATTTGGGTAAAAGCAATTAAGTTGGGTTGGGACAAAGGAATTGAACAATCTTATAGCATCTTTCATCAAAATTTGGCACGCTTAAAACGCGATTACCAAGGGATGATACTCTATCGTAAGTTATTACAAGAAAAAATGGTGAGCCCGCCTTATGTTTCAAAAACAGAATTGGGTGTCACAGGGAACGGTACTGATATGCGTATTAATGATCAAGTATTGAGAATTACAGAATTGCCTAAATTACAAACGGATAGTCACACGTGGAAAGCAATAGTGGTGCAACAACATGACAACTGATTTTCTTTTTCACCAAGAACCTATACGGCTTTCCATTGACATCACTAATGAGATATTGATTCATTGCGTTAAGATGGGTGCTTCTGATATTACCTTACAAACCAATGAAACTATTTTCGCCGAAATCTATGGGCGCTTAAATAAAATAACACGCCGTCGCTTATCTAATAATGAAGTCAGTGAAATCATTAATGCCATATATGGCCCTAATGGAACCGCACAAATTCTTTCTGGCAAAGATGTAGATACACATTATGAAATTCGCCCCAATCGCAGCGATCGCTATCGCTTTCGTATTAATGCGACTGGCTGCTTGGTTGAAGGCCATGATGGCATTCAAATTACTGCGCGTACGATCCCCAGTGATCCCCCTCCTTTAGAAAGTATGCATTTACCGCAACCTGTATTAGATGCTATTGCACCGGAACAGGGTATTGTTTATGTAACCGGCGCCACGGGTTCGGGTAAAAGTACCCTTCTTTCTTCTATTATTCGCAGTATTGCAGAAAATGCAGAAAGTAACCGCAAAATTTTAACGTATGAAGCACCTATTGAATTTGTATATGATAGCGTAGACAAAATATCTTCTATCGTCAGCCAATCTGAGATCCCACGTCACCTACCTAATTTTGCTGCTGGCGTGCGTAATGCATTACGCCGTAAACCACGTTTGATTTTAGTGGGTGAAGCACGAGATGTAGAAACGATTAGCGCTGCGATGGAAGCAGCGATGACAGGTCATCCGGTTTATACCACTTTGCATAGTAATGGCGTAGCAGAAACAGTACGCCGTTTAGTGACAACTTATCCTGCTGAAGAACGTGCTGGCCGCACTATTGATTTGATTGAAACAATGCGCCTCATTATTTCGCAACGATTAGCACCTACTATGGATGGAAAGCGTGTCGCATTACGTGAATATTTAGTCTTTGATGAGAAAGTACGTGATATCTTGCTGGAAATTGATCCTCTCAATATTACAGCCATGGTACGCAAATTAGTGCGAGAACAAGGCCGCACTATGGCAGCTGATGCCAAAGAAAAATTTGAAGCCGGCAGCATCTCGGAACGAGATTACCGTGTGATTGCAGAACAAACAAAGCGTGAAGATAAAGATGTAGGACTCCTTTAAATAGCTAAAAAGGGTAGCCTACAGGATGGTTGCTTCATGGAGAAGGGCCGCCGCCACCCCCCCCACCGCCTGGCGCACCTCCTCCCGGCTGTCCCCCCCCTGGACCCTTAGATTGCGCCGTAAGATCAGTACCGCCTCGGCTTTCTTGATGTCGTCTCGACTCTTCTCGGGCATGCGCTCTATCTTGTCCCATTTTTGTTGCCGCTGCCGCAGGCGCTTGACCAGATTCTTTGCCACCTCCCGCTATTGCCCCTGTACCACCTTCCATCGCTTGTTTCATGCCAGCTAATCCTTCCCCTTCCCCATAAGACATAGCTTGGCCACCGATATAAGTTAATGCTTTTTCTGGTATCACATGAATCAGTGAAAATACTTTATTTAAAGCCATCACCAATAAGGAAGTATAAGCAATCATAAATACAATGCCTTCAACCAGTCCCGAGCTATGACCCGAGAACATATCATCCGCAACTTTTGCAAATCCCACGTTAATCATGGTAACAACGACTGACGCTAAAAACATCGAGGCCATCATACCAAACACCATGAGGCTAGGACGCAAAATTAAACTGAAAATAATCAGCACAGCGGGCTCAGATTTCCCAAGTAATTCATGTTGTCCACTGGGGCTCATAATACCCAACGCAATAATAGGGCCTGCAACCATAGCTTCAAGGGTAGCCATCAACCAACCTACTGCACCCATAATATAAATAGTATAAGGAATAAGGGGAAGATAAATACCTAAAATAGCCCCCAGTGAGAAGAGAGCAGATATCATTAAAATCCATAAAGGGGAAATGATATTCCAAAGCGCCTTGAATATTTCATACTGGGGTGGCAATGTCATTCCTGTCCCCAGGACCGTAAAATTAAGCGCAGTAAGTCCCGCTGCCACTCCTACTGCAAACATGGTGGCACCAAAGGCTATTTGGGTTTGAAACATAAGATGATAACCACTTGCCGAAATCTTGGCGAGGGGGTTAACCGCTAGCTTCCCGGCTACACCGGTAGAAAAGTCGCCATTTCCTCCGGCCACATAACTCATAAAATCCTTCAACATATTAATGCTTGAATGGCTAATTGAATTGCTAATACCTTTAAACACAGGGGTAGCTGAACTCGAAAGATCGCCATTTTTTTCTGCTGCGTCGTTAATGGCTTCGAGCAAGCTATTCATTCCCGCTATATTATTCCTATAACCTTTTATGGTTGCGAGAGAGGAGCCGTCCGGCGCTCCCATCGGATCTATCATCACAGACATCTCAAGAGAAGGTAAATTACCCAAATTAATTTGTCTTGAAGCATTCGCTTTAGACATAGAAAAATAGTACATACCTGCGAGAATCCAGCCATTATTTCTTGCTTCCGCTTGCCAGCCCGACAATTGTGCCGGAGGTAAAGCAGCAATATAGCTTGTATAAGCTCCTGTCAGTAAGCCTATATATTGATTTGTCGCAGCAGTCATAAAATCCACATCTCCTAGATAAGGAAGTATTCCATAAGGGGCGTAAACTTCTTCCACCACATGCGGATTCACACTGCCTTCAAGGCTTTTAGGATCATATTGGGGATTGAAAATACTACGGGAACAAAGAGGATCTGGAGGTTCAGCAGGCATTCCGGGAATATTATTCACACAGCATTTATTCTGCAATCCTGGCTTTGCGTTACAGAAATCTTGTATCCATTGAGGCGTTTTATTCAGGGTTTGACTGGTAGAAGTGTAATAGAATTTTTGATAGTCATAATCTAAGTCTACAAATTTTTTAGCAATCGAATCAAAAACAGAAATAATCCCCGGCAATGCTTGAATTTGCGCTTTACAGAGCAAACAATCTAGGCTGTTTTGATCATAACAGGCTCCCCATTTTTTTGTATCTTGCAATTGCTTTTTACACTCCCGAGATGACACATCAGAATTACATTCCGGAATATTCTGGGGATTAGGCACGCTTGGATTACAAAACTGTAAGGTTCCACATACACCCAAGTCATAGGAATGACGTGGGTTTTCAGCATTAAATTCTGGCAAAGAAGCACCGCAACGCGGGTCACTGGGATTGCTGGTGCAAAGATAGGAATACTTCTCAGGATCTCCTCCTTTCTGATAAGTGGCTGCTAAGCTTTCATAGCAAACTAATCCTTTAAATAAATTCTCGAATTTAGGTTTAATATGCGAACCTACATCAGGGAAATTAACGGATGCATAGGGAGAGCCGCCATTCTGGTTCATAAAATTTAAAACTGCTGTCCAGAGAGTATCCCCTAATCCAATTCCTTGTAAAATAAGCCACATAATAATTACTTGAATAGCGCAGTATCCCCCTGATGAAGGGAAAAGCCCTACAATGCCTAATACTGTACGTACCGGCACCCATAATCCACTCCATTTTTTTCCTAAAAACTCTCCCTCACTGGCTGTGGATAAAAGACCTGCGACAGTGGTGTAGACGACAATCATCGCGCCCACAGAAAGAGCAGCGGTATTAAGGACTTTGAACATGACGCTCAACAATAAAGGCGCATTTGTCACGGGCAATACGCCACCAATATTTCCGAAAATTTGCCCAAGATAAAAAATAGACTGATCATTCGCAGGTATTGTAAAGAGACTTAAACTCATGTAGGAGGACCTTTATGAAGATGAGATTTCTCCCTCCACCATTCATCGAATGTACAACCTAGCTTACGATGTTTTATTTGAAAATACCAAAAATCAAAACGAAACGCCTGTACAGCAAGCAAAAGAGCGACCATCGTTGCTAAAATCCAGCCAGCGAAGGTACCATATTTAAAAAGATAATAAAAACCACCTATCAGGGCTATAACACTGAGAATTAAAAAAATAAGTGCATAAAGTTTATAGTTTCTAGCATTATGCTGAAGATCTGTCTCTGTCACATTTAGGCGTTTCAATGCTTGTTCAAAGGTTTCAGTATACTGCGGCTTAGGCTGAGTAAAAGTTGTTTTAAGGTTGTCGCCAATAATTCGCGTATAAGCACCTAGCTCCTTCAGCCCTAGCCACGCACTTGGATTAAAGAACGTTTTCCGAGAAATTTTAAATATATCCTTAACTGCCATGCCCAGTATCGCCCTTTTTAATATCCTAATTACCTTAGCATTCGTGCTTCAGAAAAACAACTATACAATCCCCTCATTGAGTGTCATGCAGGAGTGGTATAGTATGGATATCTTGTAAGTCAAAGGATGCAGTGTGATATGCCAAGTATAGATTTACATGCCTCGCATGAATTCTGGAAAAATTATGAAGACCCTATGATTTTTCGCGTCATTGCTTTCATGGAAAGTGTCGAAAGTTGGACACTTGATGGACATCCTGAACTAGAAGCGGCTATTAAAGCGATTGGCGATGAATTAGATAACCTCACGGGTTTTGAGCTAAGCAAAGAAGAACAATTCGTCATGCTCTGTGCCCATATCAAAACATCGCGCATTTTGCGTCTCCTGCAAGCAATTGACACCATTGACCCCGGCTCCGCTTCAAAGGTGCTTATGTTTGCTGAAGAAAATAATTCCCCTGATAATTTACTAGCTGGGCTTTTCCTACGCCGCAACATTGTATTTGAACGCCTACGTCTTTTGGCACGTGTATTTTCACCGCAACGCTTCGAACTTATCTTAAAAGCACTGGAGCAAGAGCATGTCTAACTCTCGATTACTATTTATTAGTTTACTTGGATTCATATCATTTATTTCCCTCACATCAATTTTAGCGGCACCTATTTTAACTGCAGCGACACCTTCCCCCGTTCTCTCAGCTCAAGATTTTATAAAAGCAGTCGACGATCAGAATATGCAAACTCAAAATGGGCTTGATGCGACCCTGGCTAAGCTATTAGGATCTTCTACACAAATGAACTCTCCCTCGACAAGAGCACCGTCTACTGTTGCACCCCCAGAAACACCGCAAGCACCCTTGCCCGCAACTAGCCCACCTCCCGAAAATAATACTTTAACACCCCCCACCTCGACTAATCCGCCGCCGGCCAACTCGGGATTTAATCCTTATTCAAATTAATATCGTGAAGGAGAGTAATTTATGCCAGGATTTCCTATTAAAAAAAATCTCATTATTTCCAACATAATCGTAGTTTTAACGATAACCTATAGCTCCTCTATGCTCGCTAATACACCAGGAGCATCTCCTCTTCCCAGCGCTTCTGAAAGTTATCTCAAAGATATCCGGGACACTCTATTAATTAATATCAACAAACTTCCTCTTTATTTGAATCAACTTACTAAAATGGCGTTAAGCTGGTTAGCACCTGATGATTCGAGTGCAACAGCGGCATTGCAAAATAGTTTCACTACCTTAGCCAATGCAAAATTGCAAAATGCCAAAACCCAATTAGATAGTCAAAATAAATTTCTGGCTGATTTCTTTGGCCATCCCGCTTCCCAAGATAGCTTTCTCAATGCAAATGACCTTGCATACCCCACGCTACTTAACCAACCTTATTTTAATCCTGATTCTCGAGCTAATTCAAACCCTGCTTATAATTACACTCAGTACGCTGCTGGGCTCAATATAAGACATAAAATTCCTTTATCTACCTGGGTTCCTGATAGACAACATCCAGGCATCGCTATGTATACGAATTATTACAACACCACTTCTGCGGTACAAACTTATAATGGTTATATTCTAAGTGAACTTTATGCTGATTCTAGAAATAATAATTTAGTTAAGCAAACACAAGATTCATTGATTCAACAAGCCACTCATTCCACTTGGTTTACTCAAATTGCATCTGAAAATATTGGCCTCGTTTTGCGCCAAATCTTACTTTATAATTCCCAAACTTATGTCTTACTTGCTCAACTGCTAGAAACACAAAAAAAATTACTGGCTTCCCAAGCAATGAATAATGCTTTACTCATTGCAGTGAACCAAGAAGCTGAAAATAGAATTTATAGTAAGGCATCCGGAAAGCCACCTATGTAGTCATCCTGGAGGCCTGACAACGGAACAACTATTGTAGGTGTCAACAGCTTCCATTATTATTCTATGTTTTGCACTTGCTCGCGAATTTGTTCAATCAATACCTTGAGCTCTACGGCACTCCTCGTGGTACCTACATCGGTTGATTTTGCACCCAAGGTATTGGCTTCCCGATGTAATTCTTGCATTAAAAAATCTAAGCGTCGACCTGCTGCACCTCCTTGCTTTAAAATACGGTGCACTTCAGAGATATGGGCATCTATACGGTCTAACTCTTCCATGACATCTGTTTTTTGAGCAAATAAAACAATTTCTTGCTCTAAACGATTTGCATCAAGCTCAAGCTTTGCATCACGGAACCGTGCCATTAATCGTTCACGCTGATAGATTAAAATCTCTGGAATATGTTGTCGCACTTTAGCTACTTCCGCTTTCATACTTTCTAAGCGCTGCAAAAACAATTGCTTTAATTCTTCACCTTCCCGCACTCGGGCAGCTACTAAATCTTGCAACGCTTTGTCTAGCAATGCTAATACTTGATCTTGCATCACTTCCAAATCAATTTCTGCCATTTGTAAAACACCCGGCCACTTTAGAATATCTATGGTGTTAGTCTGCGCGGCCTGTTTTAATTTTTTCGCAATCACCTCATTCGCCTCACATAATTGTGCGGCAAGATGGTGATTAATCATCATTCCTGCGCTAGGCATATCACTTGGCTGCACCCGTAAATAACATTCGATTTTACCGCGCTTAATATGATTACGAATATATTCACGCATAGATACTTCAAGTGCCTGCAACACTTCAGGCAACCGTATGGCAAGTTCAAGATAACGGTGATTAATTGAACGCAGCTCGCACACTACGCTTCCCCCCAGGCCTTGACCTTGTACTCTTGCAAAAGCTGTCATGCTTTGAATCATGTTACTTCACCTACTTTTAACCTTTCGGACTAAAATTATAACGTCTATAATGTTTGGCCTGCTATATATTTAAAAAGGAGCATACATGCGCCCCAGCAAAAGAGAAAATAATGAATTGCGCGAAATTTATCTTACTCGCCACTACACAAAACATGCCGAGGGATCGGTACTCGTAGAATTTGGTTATACTAAAGTTATCTGCACAGCCACAGTTACCTCAGGCGTTCCCTTCTTTTTAAAAGACTCAGGAAAAGGCTGGGTTACCGCTGAATATGGCATGCTTCCTCGCTCTACCCATGAACGTATGCCCCGCGAAGCTACAAAAGGCAAGCAAGCTGGAAGAACCCAAGAAATACAACGATTAATTGCACGCTCTTTACGTGCGGCCATCGATCTTGCTGCACTAGGCGAAAACACTATTACTATCGATTGCGATGTTATCCAAGCCGATGGGGGCACGCGTACTGCTTCGATTACAGGAGGTTGTGTGGCTCTATACGATGCCATTCAATTTTTAAAACAAAAAGGTAAATTAAAATCCGATCCTTTCAAACAATTTGTGGCTTCTCTTTCAGTAGGTATTTATAACGGCAGCCCTATACTAGATTTAGATTATGCTGAAGATTCCAGTGCAGGTACGGATATGAATATAGTCATGGCAGAAGGAGGAGGTTTTATTGAAATTCAAGGAACAGCAGAGAAAGGTACGTTTCAGCAATCAGAATTAGATCAATTATTAATGCTAGCAAAAGCTGGCATTCAGACACTTATAGAAAAACAAAAAGCTGTTTTGCAAATATAATAATTTAATAAAGATTTCCTTTATCGAAGCCCGACAAGTCGTAATCAATCACTAAGGGCGCATGATCTGAAAAGCGCTGTTCTTTAAAAATAGAGGCCGCTTTAATTGAATTTTGCAGGCCGCTGGTCACTATCTGATAATCAATGCGCCATCCCACATTCTTGGTCCAAGCCTGCCCGCGATGCGACCACCAGGTATATTGCTCAGATTCTTGATTAATCTGTCTGAAAGCGTCAAAAAACCCTAAAGAACCAAATAATCCATCCATCCAAGCCCGCTCTTCCGGTAAAAATCCTGAGTTTTTCTGATTTCCGCGCCAATTTTTTAAATCTATTTGACGATGAGCAATATTGAAATCACCACAGATAATAAATTCTTTTGGCTTTTTTAAAGTTAATGTTTTTAAGTAATCGGCATATCTTTTAAGAAAATCAAATTTGATCGCTTGGCGAAGTTCACCGCTCGTTCCAGAAGGCAGATAAATAGAGGCGATACAAAAATCTGAAAAATGAGCCTCGATATAACGACCTTCTTGGTCTGCTTCAGGCCAACCCAGGCCCATTATCACTTGAAGGGGTTTTTGTTTTGAGTAAATGCCAACCCCACTATAACCTTTTTTTGCTGCACAATGAAAATAGCTGTAATAGCCCTCCGGCTGAAAGAGGTTCTGCTGCAAATCAAGATGTTGTGCTCTCACTTCTTGTACACAAACCACATCTGCATCTTGCTGTAACATCCACTCAAAAAATCCTTTTTTACTGGCAGAGCGAATGCCATTGAGATTTAAAGTAATAATACGAGGCATAAAATAAACCTAATGACTAAGTAAATCTTGCAATATTTTCCCTGTTTTTCCACGTATATTGTCTTTTATCTGATCTTGTACTTTCGACTCAATTTTCTTAATTTGTTGCTCGGCCACTGCTTTAGCCAATACAGCTGCATCTAGCCGAATAATAGGATCATTAAGATTACCCATAATCTCAATAGGAATAGGTAAGCCGTATAAATTTCCCCAATCTTCTTTAGTAGACATCGCAGATTGATTTATCACGGTCTGTAAGCGAAAATCAATTTTTTGATTAACCAAATCAATGCTGCCCTTACCCTTTGTTTTAAAGCGCGAAGAATCAAGTAGCAAATCATTGTTAAACATAATTCCATCTCGCAAAACTATATTTGCTGTTAGATTTCCAAAATCTGTCTGCTTTGCATCCCTCGTAGTGAGTGCCTTTTGTTTTGCAAATGCATATGCACTATCAATCAAATAACCGATGTCTATCCCCTGTAAAATACCTTGGTTAATACTGAGATGCCCCAATCCATTTAAATTTCTGATAATAGCATTATAGTTATTTCCTCTTGTATTAATCTGTAGTTCCATATCTCCAACACCCATCAAGTTAAGTTTTTGGCTATTACTTACCAAATCTTGCAATAAAGATTCTATACGCACATTTGACAATGTAGCCTGTATAGCAATTTGTGGCAATGCGCCAAGCAAATTTATTTCTGTACTCGCTTTCAAGAACCCTTTGTAAAAATCAGCCGTTATGGGCGCTAATTTCAACATACCCATTTTGTAATACATAGGAATAACAAGATGACTCAAGGTGATTTTCTTCATTTGAAACGTATCACTTCTAAATTGGCCTTGGAACATTTGCTGCTGCAGATTAGCAATGACATCTCCCTTTATCTTCCAATTAAATTTTTGATTTCCTTGTTGCAAGGCCGCAATTAAAACAAGATCTTTCAAAGAAAGAATCTGCTGATTAATATTCAAAGACATTTCACTTATAAATTCTATGTGGCCGGATAACACAGGGTTTCCACTCATAAAATGAAATTCACTTGAAATGGGAAAAGATTTTAAGAAGCTGATGTTTTGGGCATCTAAATTTAGTTTATCGATACTTCCTGATTTTTTATTTTGCTTATCTATCCAATTCACCGCTGAATTAGAAATTTTTATACTTGATATAGCCAGTCCCATGGATTGAATCTTCATGTTAGGGGCATTCGAGCGAGCAGATGAAATAGCAGCAGAAGGAGTGGTAGGTAAAATTTGTCGAAATTGCCAGTTATTCTTGCCATTACTCTCTCTAATTAAATTTAATTTCAATCCATCCAAAACGATGCCACTCGATTCGATGGTCTTATGGAATAATGGAAATAGCTTCACGCCTATGGTCGCATGCTGAATTTCAGCAAATATTTTTTCTTTAAAATCAGGAGGATTACTTAACATCAAGTGGCCTGTTTTTATTCCCAAATAAGGGAATAAGGACCATGACAAATCTCCGTCCAGAGTAAGTTGACGTCCAGTATTTCTCATAACTTGCTCGGCAATCAACGACTTTAATCGATTAGGATTCACCAATGTCATTAAGCAAATAGTGGAGAGAATAATCAATAAAAACAAAATGCCAACGCATGCACCTAGCCATTTTAAAAATTTTCTCATACGCTCTCCTCATTTTGGGATAACTTTAGAGCGGGTGATGGGAATCGAACCCACGCTAAGAGCTTGGGAAGCTCCCGTTCTACCATTGAACTACACCCGCAGTATGTTACCCTACTCAACCGCCGATTATGTCATGATCTAGTTAAAAAAACCAATAAGGAATCTTATTTATGGATACGTTTTTATTCTATGATATTGAAACCACGGGCTTAAACAAAGCCTTCGACCAAGTATTACATTTTGCAGCTATTCGAACAGATCGCATGTTAAAAGAGTTAGAGCGATATGAAATAAGAATCAAGCTGAATCTTGATGTGATTCCTTCTCCTGCAGCAATCATGACACATCAAATAAATTTAAAAGAAATGACGGCAGGAATAACTGAATTTGACGGCATTAAACAAATCCATCTTTGGCTCAATCAGCCAAACACTATTAGCTTAGGTTATAACACACTTCGTTTTGATGATGAATTTTTACGTTTCTCTTTTTATCGCAATTTACTCTCTCCCTACACCCATCAATATGCAAATCAGTGTGGACGTATGGATTTGTATCCTATCACAGTAATGTATTTTCTCTTTAAAAATCCTATCTTGCAATGGCCGCTGATGGCAGGAAAACCTTCTTTCAAACTCGCTGAATTAAGTAGGGCAAATCATCTTGCAGAAGGTCGCGCGCACCATGCGATGGTCGACGTAGAAGCAACATTGGCGTTAGCACAACTTTTTTTTAAAGAACCCGAAATGTGGAACTATCTTGCTGGTTTTTTCAACAAAGAACTTGATCAAAATCGTTTGCAAGATGTTCTGAATTCTCCTGCCCTGATGATTGATGGCATTCTCGGTGCTGAGCACCATTACCAATGCCCTGTGCTATTTTTAGGCATGCATAAATACTATAAGAATCAAATGATATGGTTGCGTCTAGATACGGAAGAATTAGCACAACTCACGATGGGAACTATTTCCCAGGCTCGCACAATACATAAAAAAATAGGAGAACCCCCTTTTATTTTGCCATTGAAAGAAAGGTTTTTGGGAAACTTATCGCCTGACCGCAGAATATTAGCTGATTACAATAAAAGATGGCTGGAACAAAATTCGGACATTTTGGCACAGCTCATCGCTTACCATACTGAATATCAATACCCCCTTTATCCAGCAACAGATGTCTCAGCAAAGCTATATATAAATGGTTTTTGGAATGATGCAGAAAGGAATTTTTGCTGCGCTTTCCATGCTGCTGATCCCCAAGAAAAAGCAAAACTAATAGAGCGCATTCAAAATCCAACCCTTCAAATGCTTGCGCTGCGCATCCTTGGCAGACATTATCCCCAAACCCTCTCCCCCCCTCAAGCTGCTCTCTTTTCTGAATACATGAAAAAAATGAATCCCGCTATCGAGGAAGAGATTCTAATTGATTATCAGGGAAAAAAACGCTTAACCCCCCGCATAGCCCTGAAGGAAATAGAAGAGCTGCGTCAAGATCCTCATCTAACAGCAGCACAACTCAAATTGCTTACCCCTCTAGAGAGTTTTTACCAGAGACTCCTTTCCTAAAACTAGAGGATGTCCACATTCAATGGTATCAACAAAACGCTGAACAGTTGGCTACTTTATGCTATGGTAGCAGTATTTGCTAAATAATGGATCGCTACATTCCCATGAATCATTTGTGCTGCCTATTGATCATTTTTTCTCTTTGCTGCTTAAATTCTATCGTGGTAGCAGGCACACCTTCCGCACCCATTCCCATAAAAAATTCGGCCGCCCCTAATATGTCACCCCGGCTCTGGAATTTGCAGGATGCAGATATTTTAAGCGTTATCAATGAAGTCTCTCTTGAAACAGGCAAGAATTTCATGGTGGATCCACGAGTTATGGGTAAAATTTCATTAATCTCGAGCAAACCCATACAGCCAGATCAAGTCTACGATTTATTTCTCTCGGTTCTAGAATTACTAGGCTATTCAGCAATTCCCAGTGGGGATGTAATAAAAATTGTTCCTAACATGCAAAGCGGCGAACTAGCTACCCGCGTCGCCACTAATCAAACACCAGGAAAAGGTGATGAAGTCGTCGTGCGCGTTATCCCGGTTGAGAATATGTCAGTAAATCAACTCGTCCCTATTATCCGTCCACTTTTACCACAATGGAGCAATGTATCAACCTATACCCCTGGCAATGTTATTATTGTTTTAGGGAGGGCAGCAAATATAGATCGTATCAATGAGATTATCCACAATGTAGATAAAGCATCCAGCAATGATATTGACATTATCCCGCTACATCGCGCATCAGCTAGCCAAGTCGCTACTGTTTTAACTAATTTGCAAAATTCAGGGCGCGCGCTTGGAGATACCCCGCAAATCTCGATTGCCCCTGATGAACGTACAAATAGTATCTTACTCAGTGGAAATAAAGCAGCTCGATTACATATGCACAACTTGGTCACTCAGCTCGATACACCTGGCAAAGGAGTGCAGGGTAATACTCAAGTTATTTACTTGCGTTATTTGCAAGCTAAAACATTTGCCCCTCTTTTGGGCAAAATTGCACAGAATATTATAGGCAATCAAATGGAAGGGATAGCTCCTATCTCAACCTCTCCCAATTTCAATCCTCCCTCTTCATTAAATCCCATCACAGGAAGGCCTAACCCAGTAACGAGGGGCGCTTCGACAACAGTAACTCCTGAAAATAAAACCACTATTCAAGGAGAACCCACCACTAATGCGCTTATCATTACTGCTCCCCCTACCCTAATGACAGCATTAGATACTGTAATTTCGAGATTAGATATACGCCCCGCCCAAGTATTAATTGACGCTATTATTGTTGAGCTTGATCAAAATGATACAAAAAATCTAGGTATCCAATGGGGCGGGTTATCTACCACTGCATCTGTTGCCGATACCCCTCCGAATACAGGATTCGCAACTATTGGACAAGGCGTAGTCGGGATCATCCCGCACATGCAATTTGAAGCCATATTAACGGCACTACAAACCACCACGGGGGCGGATATTTTATCTACCCCCTCTGTCGTTGTCCTTGATAACCACCGGGCAACCCTTGCTGTCGGCCAACAAGTGCCGGATCAAACCGGTCAATATGCAACTACAGGTCTTTCTTCAACAGTCACACCTTTTAACACTATTAATCGTTTAGATGTTCAACTTAATCTCGATGTCACCCCGCAAATTAATCTAGGTGATGCAGTACGACTGACTATTAAATTAAAAAATGATTCGCTACAAAATCCTGATAATCCCACCCTGAATCCTACTACCAATACAAGTTCCATCCAAAACTCTGTCATCGTCAATAGCACGGATGTCTTAGTATTAGGCGGCTTAATGAGTAACAACATTAGCAACAGCGTAGAAAAAGTGCCAATCCTAGGGGACGTTCCTTTAATCGGGCAACTATTCCAACATAAAACCCGTCGTTTGGAAAAAAAGAAACTCATGGTATTTATAAAACCGACCATTTTACGCAGCCCCGAAGATGCGATGGGCATTACCAATACCAAGTATGCACTGATGCGGAATGCACAAATTAACTGGCCCGAAAATATCACAAATATTGGCGGTCAAAAAACCGAAAATATTCTACCTCTATTAAAAAGCGCGAATTTACCCAAACCCTTTGAGGACTAACGTGCAGTGACAAGTGCCGCTCAAAAATCCCACAAACTTCCTTTCTCTTTTGCTAAACGCTACGGCGTTATCGTTACACAACTAGAAGATCACTACGCAACGGTCATCTATCACAAACCTCCTATCTACATTTTAAGTGAGCTGCGTCGTTATTTAAACTTACCTCTCAAATTAGAAACAGTGGATGAGGATACTTTCGGAAAGTTACTTGTTAAAAATTATGAAACTGACTCCAGCACTGCCATGCAAATGGCTGAAGATTTAGGCGATTTTATAGATTTATTTGATTTAATGCATGAATTGCCTAAACCTGAAGATTTACTCGAAAAACAAGATGATGCTCCCATCATTCGTTTACTGAATGCGATACTTAGCGAAGCTATCAAAGAAAGCGCGTCTGATATACATATTGAAACATTTGAAGATCGAATCGCTATTCGTTTTCGCATAGATGGTATATTACGTGATGTATTAGAACCTCAACGTATCTTAGCTCCTCTCATTATTTCACGCATTAAAATCATGGCAAAACTAGATATAGCAGAAAAACGTTTGCCACAAGATGGCCGCATCACCCTACGTATTGCGGGCCGCGCTGTGGATGTGCGTGTCTCCACGATGCCTACCAGTCATGGCGAACGTGTGGTATTGCGTTTACTTGACAAGCAGACAGCACGGTTAGATCTAGCCCAGCTCGGCATGGAGCAAAATAGCCTGCGGCTAATGCAAAAACTCATTGCTGTGCCGCATGGCATTATTCTGGTAACAGGACCCACCGGCTCCGGCAAAACAACTACACTTTATGCCGCACTTACGGCATTAAATAACAATACAAGAAATATTTTAACTGTTGAAGATCCTATTGAATTTGATTTACCTGGTATTGGTCAAACCCAAGTTAACTATAAAGTTGAAATGACTTTTGCCAAAGGTTTACGTGCTATTTTACGCCAAGATCCCGATGTCGTGATGGTAGGTGAAATTCGAGATGTAGATACAGCACAAATTGCTATTCAAGCGAGTCTAACGGGACATCTCGTACTATCTACTTTACATACCAATAGCGCCATCGGGGCTATTACACGTTTAGGCGATATGGGCATTGAATCTTTTTTACTTTCATCCGGTTTGATTGGCGTCTTGGCACAGCGCCTGATGCGCCTACTCTGCAAAGAATGCAAAAAACCCATCGTTGCAACAGCAAGTGAATGCGACTTGCTTGGCATTCAAGAAAGCGCCGCGCCGCTTCTCTACCATCCTATTGGCTGCAGCCATTGTCATTATTCCGGTTTCAGTGGCCGTAGTGGTGTGTATGAGTTAATTGCTATCGATGAAACACTACGTACGTTCATTCATGATAAAAGATCCGAGCAAGAGATGAAAAAATATACTCGTACTTTATTTCCCACTATTCGGCAAGACGGCTATAGGCGCGTTTTATCCGGCGACACCTCCTTAGAAGAAATTTTGCGCGTTACGAGCGAGGAATAATAATGGCTGCCTTTCAATATATTTCTATCAACATTAAAGGTGTCACAAAAAAAGGGATTATTGAAGCAGATTCTCCTAAAGAAGCAAGGCGCTTATTGCGGGCTCAAGGCTTAACCCCTCTTGAAATTGCTTTAGCACAAAAAAAAATAACTCTTTTAAAAACAAAAAATTTTGGAAAACCCGCCATTAACGCTAAAGAATTAGCTTTAATGACAAGACAATTAGCAACTTTACTCGCTGCAGGTTTACCTTTGGAAGAAGTATTAATCGCTGTAGCAGAACAAACCGAGAAAACTCGCACTAAAGGTTTAATTTTATCCGTACGCAGCAAAGTATTAGAAGGCCATGCTTTGGCTTCGGCTATGCGCGATTACCCAGAAGCATTTTCTACTTTATATTGCTCTACCGTATCTGCAGGAGAAAAATCAGGACATTTGGACATTGTGTTACAACGCTTAGCGGATTACACTGAGCAACAACTTCATATGAGGCAAAAAATCCAACAAGCATTGATTTATCCTTCGGTCATGATTTGTGTCGCGCTGGGTATTTTGGGATTTTTATTAGAATATGTCGTACCTAAAATGATTACGGTCTATAGCAATATTGGACAAACCCTCCCTACACTGACTCGTATCTTAATTGCTATTAGCACTCATTTGAAAAGCATTGGTTTATACATTTTTCTGCTAGTTATTCTTGCGGTCTTTTTATTTCGTTATCTCATGAAAAGAAAATCTCATTTCCGTAATCAAGTTCATCTATTTTTATTGCATATCCCTGTGATAGGAAATGCAATTAAAGTAATCAACACTGCTCGCTTTTCTCGTACATTTGCTATTCTCTCCTCCGCAGGCGTACCTATCTTGGAAGCCATGCATATTTCTTCTAAGCTCATTACAAATTTACCCATTTATAATGCAGTGGAAGATGCCACAAAGCGGGTGCAAGAAGGCGCAAATATGAGCTCTGCCTTAAAGCAGACAAAGTATTTCCCACCTATGAGTATTCATTTAATTGCAAGCGGCGAAACTAGTGGGCAACTCGAAAATATGCTCGAACGCGCTGCCAATAATCAAGATAATGAGATCACTCGCCTAATAGAAACAGTATTAACTTTATTCGAGCCTGCTATCGTTATATTAATGGGAGCAATCGTACTTTTTATTGTACTTGCTATCTTGCTGCCTATTTTTCAATTAGACCAATTAACAGGATAATTATTCCAAGATATCAATGCCCATTTCTCCAAACACTTGTGCTAAAGTGTCTTCCGTGGATTCCGAGACCACACCAACTTGTCCAAACCACCGTCTAATAGCCACTAATTCACGACCGCGTAGATAAATATAAAAAGCGAGAAATAGGACATCAGGATCATCATCTTCACGAAGATCAAATAAATACCGCTCCGCATAAGGTAACCGTTTCTTAGCTTCGACTTGGGTATACTGAGATAAGAGATTCAATGCTTCTTCTGCCGATGGCGCTAACTCAACCTTTTCTTTTACTTTATAATAATCTTCCACACGTTGCTGCAAAATACGATCCAGTTCATCATCTTTAAATAATTCAGCAAATCCATGCGGCAACCGCTCATCTAATGAAAAGACTTTATTGATGAAATCCGCCACATGAATAGAGAGCACTTCTTTATCAAATACTTTATAAAAAAAAGGCACAGCCATGCACGCGCGTTTAAAAGAAGTTAAATTAATAAAAACCTTTCCATTTCGTAAAGTAACTGTAGCCAATCGAAGGGGACGATTAGGTATGCGTTGATAAGAATTGATCGACTCAAAATGCAATTCATCACATTCTGCTTTCCAATACCAACTCCAAGAATTAGGCGTAGGATTTTTTTCGATGCACTGTAACCCTTCCAAAGTCTGCGATAGCTTTTCCGGCTGGAGAAGGGTATAAGTTAAGCGAATAGGTTGATATGCCTCGCCAGTTTCAACCGTTAAAAAGGGTTTTTGCAACCGGTCGAACATACCTGTCTCCTACCTGTTGTAACGCGCAAAAAAATACGGTTCGTTTTCACTTTGAGCTCTGCTCGCCTCAATATACTTTTGATAACCTTAATCTTTACTTCGGCCTACGAAGTGTAGGTTGCGTTCCCGCGGTAGGTTGTGTAGCTTGGGCCTGTCTTTTGACATCATTGCTTTTCGTAAGCGCATTTGTTTTTTCAAACACGCGCTGTTGAGCCTGCTTTAAAACATCTTTTGTTAGTTCAATTCCCACTATATCTTTCATCGCATCTAAACGCTGGTGTGTGGGATCCGTTGCAGCTGCCCCTACTATCCTATTGCGATCTTTCTCTGTGACTGATTTTTTAGATTTCTTATTAGCTGGCATACTCTCTACCTCCAAAAATTTGTTCTGTTTATAGCCTCAACCACCCTTAACTTAATGCATGATAGGTCTTGAGCGTATTTTATACAATGCTGTGCGGATTAGCAAATCCTTTCCAGGTGAAATAGTATATACTTTAACACCCTATTAATAAAAACAAATCTCTTGTTTCTTTATAGTATAATGGGTCATTCTAAAAATGACCAATATAGGATCTAACCTAATGAACAAACTCAGGATTCGTGCAAAAAAGATGAATGGCTTCACTCTAATCGAAGTGATGGTGGTCGTCGTCATTCTTGGCATCTTAGCCGCTATCGTTGTTCCTAAAATCATGAGCAGACCAGAACAAGCCAGAATTATTAAAGTAAAACAAGATATTATGGCCATTCAAAGTGCATTAGACCTGTATAAGCTAGATAATAGTTTCTATCCCTCCACTGATCAAGGTTTACAAGCTTTAGTCATTAAACCCACTACGGATCCTCAGCCCAGAAATTGGAAAGCAGATGGGTATCTACAACAATTGCCCATCGATCCCTGGGGACAAGCTTATCAATACCTCAATGAGAATGACACATTAAAGATATTTAGTTATGGCCCCAAAGGAAAAGATGGGAACAGTGAAATAGGGAATTGGAATACAGAAAATAATAATGGCTCTTAGCACCCTGCCCGCTACTCTCTTTCCAAGAAACGTAAAGACAGTGAGAGCTGCTGACAGAGGATTTACATTAATCGAAATTCTTATTGTCATTCTCATCATCAGCATTATCTCAGGAATTGCAGCTCTTACCCTCTCATATAATCAGCGAAAACAATACGAAGACCTAGCAAATCATATCTCCCAACTCCTCAAGCTTGCAGAAGAAGAAGCTATGTTGCGGCCTGCTACCCTAGGGCTTGCCTTTACACCCACTGGGTTTCAGTTTTTTGAATATCACCCTTCCTCTAAAAAAAATAAGAATCTCTGGCAAGCAGTAACTGATAATCCCTATGGTCTTCAGCATTTTCCAAAAAACCTACAAGTAACCGTATTTATACAAAATAAGAAAACTCCCTTAGATGGTCAACCCCACATTATTATTTCTACGAGCGGAGACATCATTCCATTCATTATATGGATTGGAAAAAAAGATCAACCACCCAGCTATCAAATCACGGGTTATGCTAATGGTAATATAATAAGTGGGCCTTTTTATGAAAAATAAAAATGGCTTTACCTTAGTTGAAGTACTTATCGCCTTAGTTATTCTGAGTATTGCACTAACAGCGATTATTAAATCTACAGCACAAAATATTAAAGATACGCTGTATTTACAAAAAAAAACGGTAGCACTATGGATTGGTACCCAAATTATAAATGAAATACAAGTGGGTCTACGTAAGGTACCGGACTCACCTGATTCCCTCAAAAAAGAAAGCACGGTACTTAATGAAAACTGGCTATGGGAGGCTTCACGCAAGCCCACACCCAATCCCCACATTCAAGAAATTGACGTTAGCGTTTATCAAAAAACACCGCTTATTCATTTGATAGGTTATTTTTATGTACAATAGTAAAAAAGGATTTACTTTATTAGAAATTCTCATTGCATTATTTATTTTTTCTATTGTCTCCCTTATCATGGTTGGCGTTTTACATACTGTTTTTAATAGTCAATCTATCACTGAAAAACACGCAACGAGACTGAGCCAATTACAAATCACATTGCTTTTAATGTCGCATGACTTGGAACAAACCATTAACCGCCCGATCACGGATGCAAAAGGAATAATGGAAGGGCCCTTTATAGGAACACCAGATACGGTGACCTTCACCCATGCAGGCTTTGCCAATCCAATGGGCCTCTTACAACGTAGCACTTTGCAACGCACCCAATATTCTTTAATAAATAATCAACTCGTACGCTCCATTTGGCTAGTGCTAGATCAGACTCAACAAACCTTACCCATAGATCGGATTTTGTTAGATGATACGACTACATTACATTTCGAATATTTAGATAATCAAGGTAAATTCCAAAATACCTGGCCATTAGCAGATCAAAAACAAGTAATATTGCCACGTGCAGTACGCGTTATTATCACTTTAAAAAATGAAGGAACACTCAGTCAATTATATCTTATTCCCGCACAAACCCTAGAACACCCTTCAGGACAAATATCAGGACAGCAACCTAATGCTAAATCCAATTAAACAACGGGGTGCCGCAATTATAGTGGCTTTATTTGTCACAAGCCTCGTCACCATTGCAGCCATTACCATGATTAAACGATTAAGTATCAATGTACGCAGCACAGAGCTCATCACTCAAAATGTGCAAGCCACTTTATTAGCCCAAGGCTCTCTAGCGTGGGCCATGGAACAACTCAACATTAATTGGCACCAAAGAAAACCAAATCAACCGATTGACTTGACACCTATCCACTCCCCCCTCAATGAAATGAAAAATGCCCATATTTCTAGCATTATTTTTGATGCCCAAGGTCGTTTTAATTTAAATAATTTAATAGACCCTGCCGCTCAAAATGATTTTATTCGTCTTCTCATGATTGTTTATCCCAAAATAAGTTTAGAGGACGCCGGCGCGATTGCCTTAGCCATAACAAACTGGATTTCTCCTGGGGAAATCAACAATATGCTTGATGATTATTATATAAAAGCCACCCCGCCTTACCGCGCTCCCCATCGGCTTATGGTGAGCGTCAGCGAATTTAGGTTAATTAAAGGGGTGTCTATGGAACTCTACAGCGCACTCTCTCCCTATATCACCGTGCTACCTGAATCCACTCCTATCAATATTAATAACGCTTCTCTACCTGTATTAATGAGTACCAACCCTACTCTGACCATCAATGCTGCAAAAGCTATTGTTCTTCAAGCAAAAAAAACTCCCTTCCCTTCTATCCAAAGTCTTCAACAATTTGATATTGCAAAAAATAATCCTTTTCCAGAGAATAAAATAACGGCTATTAGCAGTTATTTTTTGGTAAAATCAAGTGTTAAAATAAATAAACAAAGAACTGTGCTATATACATTGCTGAAACGTGCAGTAAAAGAGCAGAAGCCCACTGAAATAATTTTATGGCAGAGTAAAGGCACATTATGAAAAAACGCATCCTCCTTTATTTTCATACGAACCACATCAGTTATCTCATCGATGAGCCTGATCAAATACCACAATTACTCAAATATGAAAATTTAGCAGAGCTCAGTTCTTTAGCTACAAATTATGAAATATATGTCATTGTACCCGGTGAGGCTGTTTTACTTACCATAGCTAACTTGCAAAAATTAACTCCGCAACGTATTAGACAAGCCTTGCCTTTTGCACTGGAAGAGCAGCTCATTGATGATATAGATAATTTACACTTTGCTATCGGGGAATATCAGCCTGAGGTGGGTTTTCCAGTCGCTATTGTTTCCAAAAAAAAAATGGATATCTGGCTTACAGAATTAAAGCACGCCAATATCATTCCTGATTTTCTCATCGCCTCTCCATTTGCCCTCCCCTGCACGCCTCATTATTGGCACGCCTGCATTTATGATAATATGAGTGTTGTCCGTAGCGGAGACTATGCCGGCTTTGTCTGCGATAAGGAAAACCTTAACACCTACTTAGAATTGAAATATGCAGAAGTAGAGCAAAAGCCTGTTGGTATTCATATTGATAATTTTTCCTCTTCTGCCATCGCTATTAAATTCAATTCAATCACCCTAAATGAAGTAAAATTCAGTGAAAATCAGTTTTTAGAGCAGGTAGCAAAATCAATAACGAAATATCCATTCATTAATTTATTGCAGGGTGTTTATCAAAACACACAACGAACCGTCACTATTAAAAAAATTTGGATAGCCGCAGCCTGTTTTGCTTTTACTTGGGTCGGACTCGCATTTTTTAGTAAGTTAGGTTCTTTTTTTATTTTACATCACACTCTAGCTACCTCCGAACAATCCATTAACAATATTTACAAAAGAAACTTTCCGAAAGCATCTTCTATTGTCGCCCCCGGACAGCGAATGGAAGAGAAATTAAAACAATTGACAGCCATAGCAAATAAGAATAATTTTCTTTCTATGCTTGGCATAATTGGCAAGAATTTACCTAAATCAAAAAGCATTCAAATACATACGCTGGATTTTCATGATAATCAATTAATTCTCAGCGTATCTACTCCAAATTTTGATGATCTCACTCTCTTTACTCAAGCATTAGACCATCAAGGGTTAAGCGTGAAACAGCAAAATGCAAGTGTAAATAATAGTGGAGTCAAAGCTAACCTACTCCTCAGACAAGGTATTTTATGAAAGAATGGTGGTTTAATTTAAATATACGCGAAAAACAAATAGTGAGCCTTGGGGTAATCGTAGGTTTAGCTGCCTCTTTATATAGCTTAATCTGGTCACCTTTAAATAACGCGATTATTTCATTACGCCATCAAGTTCAACATAATCAGCAATTACTTTCTTGGCTGCAGACAGCTAATGAACAGATAAAAATTTTTGAGCAAATGACGCAAAAAGCTGTTGTCACTCATAACGCCGGCTCTTGGCTAAGTATCGTACAAAACAGCTTGAAACAAAGCCCTATCGCAAATAATATTACACAGCTTGCACAAGCTGACCATGATTCGATAAAATTAACTTTTGAACAAGTAGATTTTGATTTATTAATGATTTGGTTAACTCAGCTTTGGCAACAACAAGGCTTGATTGTCACCCAACTTACAATTACATCTGCTAAAATCCCGGGGATAGTAACCGCAGAATATATTTTAAAACCAGCATAGGGTCCCCCCAGATTCTAAAAATGAGGATAACATGGCTTTAATACCTATCGTTTATTATTCATACCATCCTGCATTACATAAAATCGCCGAGCCTGTCACTGAATTTGACAGCGCACTTGCCCAGCTAATACAGGATATGTATGAAACAATGTATCATGCCGAGGGTTGTGGCCTAGCTGCACCGCAAATCGGGCTAGATAAACGCATTGCTGTCATTGACATTTCTGAAGAAAAAAACAAACCCTTTTGTATTATTAACCCCGAAATAATAGAAAAATCGGGCTCAGAAATGATGTCAGCAGGTTGTCTCTCTGTGCCCGGCACTTATACTACTACCCCCCGTGCCACTTACGTTAAAGTACGCGCCCAAAATGAAACAGGGCATTTTTTTGAAATAGAAGGCAGCGGCTTGTTAGGGCATTGTCTGCAGCATGAAATAGATCATTTATTGGGAAAATTGAATATTGACTATCTATCTCCTTTAAAGAAAAAAATGGCATTAAAGAAAATGAAAAAGTCATTAAAAAGAAATAAAAATTCCACATAAAGTAAGAGAATTACCCTGAATATTAGCTCACCCTTGCTACAACTAAGGTGGTAATCCCTCCCTCATAATGTTACGCCTATTTCAACACGTCGTTACTTCACCCAACGTGAGCATTTGCAAGCGTCCACCCACATAACTTATACAGCAACCGCGCTCCTACGTTCGCATCCCATTCTGCAGCAGAATCTGTCATACCAAGCACAGCAGCATTGCCTACGGATACTTCATTAATATCAAACCCTATAATGTGACGTCCTGATTGTGCTACTTTTCTTATTAAAAATAAGACTTCCAATAAATCCAGTCCACCAGGAACAGGGGTGCCCGTATGAGGACAAAAACGCGGATCAAGGCCATCAATATCAAAAGAAATATAAATTTCTTTAGGCAAACACTCAATAATATCCTCACAAATCACTGACCATGGTATGCCATTTAATTTTCTCTCTACGAGTATAGAATCAAAGAATGTCACAATCCTTTGATTACTATTTTTTATATAATTAAATTCTTCTTCACAAAAATCACGAATGCCTACTTGCACTAATTTAGGGAGTGCTGTTTTCTCCATGACATTATGCATAATTGAAGCATGAGAATATTCAAATCCCTCAAATGCAGCACGCAAATCTGCATGCGCATCAAAATGGAGAATTCCCATAGCAGGATATTTTTCTAAGAACGCTTGAATCGCACCAAAAGGCGTGGAATGATCGCCCCCTACTACGCCAACTCGTTTACCGCGAGCAATCAAATCTTTGGCCGTAGTATAAACATATTCATTTAATTTAATGCTGTATTTATTCACTTCCAGCGTTGCTTTTTGTAAGGAAGAGCTAGAATCAGCCCCACCAGCAGCTATTATTTTCTCTGCTAGTTTACTTGCTTCTTTATTCCATTTTTGAATATCAGAAGACTCTTTCATCATAGCAATGCCTGCTTCAAAAAAATTCCCCAATTCCATATCAAATAAATCAATTTGCTTACTTGCCTGTAAAATAGCTTGCGGCCCTTTCGCTGTTCCTTTGCCATAAGACGTCGTGACTTCCCATGGCACAGGAATCAATACAAGTCTAGCTTCTTCCACGTCATAAGGAAGGCCGAAAATACCAGAATCTTTAGGTGCAGCTGCATTGGGATCGAATTTCTTCATAATATTATTTTTAATCTTCAAAATAAGTATAGCCTTGCAATCCTTTCGTTAAATCATTTAAATAATCCTCACGGTGCGCTTCATGTAAATCTGATTTTTCTAATTGTTCTCGGAAGGAACGAATCAATTGATTACGATTGAAATTCACATAACCTAGGGCAGATTCAACCGTATCACCTTCAATGGATTGTGTTAGCTTATAACTACCATCCTCCATTAAATCTACATGCACAGAATGGGTATCACCAAATAAATTATGTAAATCACCTAAAATTTCCTGATAAGCACCCACCATAAATATACCTAATAAATAAGGACGCTCTGGATCATGGGGCAATAAAGAAAGAGTGCTATCTAAACCATAATTATTTACATAATGATCGATACGGCCATCTGAATCACACGTAATATCATGCAAAATTCCCCGTTCTGTAGGCTGTTTATCTAGACCAGACAAAGGCAAAATAGGGAATACTTGATCTATGGCCCATGAATCAGGCAAAGATTGAAATAATGAGAAATTACAAAAAAATTTAATTGCTAATTTTTCATGTAATTCATCAATAACTTCTCTATGTGCGCGAACAGAAGGTTTCAAAGAGTCTCGCACTTTAGTGCAAGTGGCATAATATATTTGTTCTGCATAAGCACGTTTTTTCAAGTCCATCAATCCATGGGCAAACATCGTTTGTGCCTCGGAATTCCATAAACAAACATCATGATACGTTTCTAATGCGTTATTTTCCGACAAATTAACATACCCATCCCACAAATTCTTTATCATAGGCACTTCGTTTTCTTCGGGGGGGGCAAGGCAACTCAAGTCACAAGCTTCTTCCGTCGCAATTACGTTCGTAATCAACAACGCATGATGGGCTGTGATAGCACGCCCCGACTCGGTGATAATTTCAGGGTGAGGCAAATTATGCTGTTGGCATATCTCAGCTAATATATATACAATATTATTTGCGTATTCTTGCACGCTGTAATTCATAGAACAATGACTACGTGAGCGAGTACCTTCATAGTCCACACCTAAACCCCCACCCACGTCTACAATGCTCACCGGGGCTCCTAAAGCATTGAGGGCGGCAAAATAACGCGCACATTCACGCATACCCCGATGAATATCAGCAATATTAGCAATTTGCGAACCTAAGTTAAAATGCACTGCTCGTAATAAATGAAGTTGTTTTTTCTCGCGTAATATTTCAATTACGCGTAACACTTGCGTGGCAGAAAACCCAAATTTGGCTTTTTCACCGCTGGTATTTTGCCACTTTCCTGCCCCTATAGAAGCTAGACGTACACGTATACCTATGCAAGGCTCCACTTTCATTTTTTCAGCTTCATCTAAGACAAGATAGAGTTCTGATAATTTTTCCAAAATAATGCAGACTCTATGACCCAAGCGCTGGCCAATAAGTGCTAGCCGGATATATTCTCTGTCTTTATAGCCATTACAAATAATGACAGACTCCGGGTGCGCAGAAAGCGCCATTGTCGCTAATAATTCAGGCTTACTACCGGTTTCTAATCCGACGCGTATTTTAGTATTATCTAAAATAGCTTCAACCACCCGACGCTGTTGATTTACTTTGATAGGATAAACGCAGGTAAATGCCCCGCGATAATCATTTTCTTTAATAGCACGAAGAAAAGCTTCACTCAGGGTCTGGATGCGCTTACGCAGAATATCAGTAAAACGCACCAAAACAGGGAAAGTGAGCCCAGCTTCTTTGATGCGTTGTGATAACTCAACGAGATCAATACTATCACCATTGCCAGCCCCTTTAGGGTTAGCCTGTAAATGGCCCCGCTCCGAGATATCAAAAAATCCATCGCTCCATTGTGCTACTAAATAAGCATCACGCGCGTGCTGCACCGACCATTCAGCCATATATTCCCCTCCTAAGCGACTACGGTATGCTCTTTAAACATCCGAGAGAATGCCCTCTCTTTTCTTGTACGCCATGCACCCTGGCTATATGCATAACCCGCAATTAAAGGTAAAGCAATGGTCGCTTCACTATACACCATCTGTTCATGCACTACAGACACCTTCCCCCAAGAACATGCTTCACGTAGCGTTGAACCTGATAGTGCCCCATCGCGCTCATCTGCAACAGTGATTTGTATTGCATATTTATGTAAAGGCACTTCTGCTCCTAATAATTCAGCTGCGACCACAACGTCTTGCGCAAAATTCTTAGGCACTCCTCCACCTATCATCAGAAGCCCCGTTTCATTAGCTTTAATCTTAAGCTGAGTCAATTCACGAAAATCTCTTACTGAATCAATACATACATGTTTATCGGGGTGAGCAACTTGATGCATGACTAAACCAAAACCCGCGCTACAATCGCTAAATGCTGGCACAAAAATGGGAACTTCTTTTTGATAGGCTCGCAGAACGATGGATTCTTTATTTTTGCCATTCTTCTCTAGATAACGCCCCATTTCCTCAATAAATTCACGCGAAGAATACGCTTTTTCTGGTAAACTATTAGCAATATCACAAATAATATTATCACAAATTCGCAATTGGTCTTCGTCAATTAAGGTATCGTAAATACGATCAATGGCTAAGGCTTGCAATTCAAGATCATCTAATGAAGAAGAACCTTGATAATGCTTAAAGCCCAGCCCTTCAAAGAAATCTTGATCTACAATATTGGCCCCCGTTGATACAATGACATCCACCATATTGTTTTCCAGCAAGTCTAAAACAACTTTTTTTAACCCTGCACTAATGAGTGAACCCGCCAAACAAAGAATAATGCCACATTGCTCATCCCGCAGCATTTGGTCGTAAATCTTGCTAGCACGACCTAAATTTCTCGCCTGGAAGGCAGTACCTTCCATTGATTCGATCAGAGCAGAAAAATCAAATTGTTTAATATCAATGTGACGTACTTCCGTTGACAATAATTGGTCTTTAGTTTTTTTCATCGAACGAGCTCCTATCAGCACTCTGAATCAAGAATAAAGGGGGAATAATCTAATCGAAAATGATCCGATTAGCTAGATAAATTTATGCGAGATGTCAAAAGCTCGTCAGCCTATTCAGCTTAGACAGACTTCTCAGAGATAAAATCAATAACGGACGGATGCTCCTGCAACCAAGAAACAAATGGCTTCTTAGCACGATACAAGTAAAATAATCCTACAGGCACAATCATTGCTATTAAAGCACTTGCAAACACAACCTCATAATGCCAAATCCCGCCTACATCAATACCAACAGGAGGGATAAATCCAACAAATAATGTAATACTACACCCAACAAGACCCAGCAGGCAGGCCAACCACATCCCAGTTTTCCCTCCGGGAATAGTAAAAGCCTGTAATTTATTAATCATTTTATATTTCAAGCAAATGGCTGCCAGAAACATTAAAACATACATTAAAACATAAAGCTGAGTACTTAAAGCAGTTAGCAGCCAATAACAACCATTGACGCTTGGCATTAACAAAAACGCCAAACAAACAAAACTAACCAATACCGCCTGAACAATAAGCAAATAAGATGCCACCCCTTGCTTATTTTCCTTCGTTAAAAAGCGTGGTAAATAACCGATCTGAGCTGCATGTAATAACCCTTTGGCTGGTGAAATAACCCAACTCACTGTACTACCCAATGTTCCTAAAAGCAGCATGACGGTGATAATCGGAACTAGCCACCCAAAATGATATATTGCAAAGAATTGCGTAAATGCCTGCATGACGCCATTCACAAGATTGATATGCTCTTTGGGTAAAACCATAGCAATTGCTAATGAACCCAAAATCATAGTTAACAAAATAATGAATACTGAAAAGAACAAGGCCTTGGGAAAGGTTTTTTGCGGATTTTCTATACCTGTCACATGCACTGTCGCAAGCTCCATGCCCAAAAATGCGGTCATAATGGCCGTGAGGGAAGTCCAATTTTCTGCATGTTTGAGTGAGGGTAGCATTTCTGAAGCAGTAAAATGAATTTGGGAAGGATGCCCTAATATCAGCCAAACAATAGCCAACGTGACAATTAAGATCATAGGAATAATCATTCCTGTGATAGCACAAAAACTAGAGAATTTTGCTGAAAAATTTAAGCCTTTTAAATTAAGCCACGTCAAAAGCCAGAAAGTGGCTAAAACCACACTCACTAAATAAAATTTATTTTGTACTAAGGTAGGTTCTATAAAATAGGTAGCCGTTCCTACAAGAAATGAGAGAATGGTTGGAAACCATACCATGGTATTAATCCACTGTAACCAGATGGCAAGAAAAGCGGTTTTCTCACCTAAGCCCAACCGAATCCAATGAAATATTCCGCTTTTTTCAGATGAATGAGAAGATAACTCAGCAGAAACCAATGCTACAGGGATTAAAAAAACCAGGGCAGAAAATATGAAAAAGAAAATAAGCGAGCTACCAAAAAGAGCCGTCGTTGGCAAATTTCGAATACTATCAATAGCACCGGTAATTAACATTACCAAAGCAAAAGTACTTAAACCTGAAAGCTGTTTTTTATTGCTCATAGCCTATCTCTAAAAAATCATCTAGCCGAGCATTATACTCGGATTCTATATTAGAGGGAGAAAAATAATTAAGCCTATCATTTAAGGGATAGGCTCTCCCAAAAAATTCAATATATTGATTTATAATATATTTTCAGGGTGGGCGCCGCTACTCTGCTCCGCTTCTTCCAAAATAAAATGCTCACTCATTGTAGCAATGGTACCCAGCCAGGCTTTCATCGGTTCCGGACACTGTTCAGCGATCAAATGAAGATGGGCAATGGGATTTTCACGGGAATTCTTTAGGCGGGGTACCGTAGCTTGAATTACAGACGTATCGGCACTAGAGGTATTTAGAGCAATTTGAAGGTAAGAATGTAGTTCTTGTAGATTCACAAAGATGTCATATAATCCACCCGGTTTAGTATGATCTGTATCCCCTACTAACGCATTTAAACTCTGTAATTTTGGGCTTGCTGCAAGAATAGGCGTCAACCCCGTATTTATTTTTATAGTATTCAATAATTGCAGTAAAGGTGAACGTCCCCCTGTGAGTATAGAAATCATTGTATCTAATTGTGCAAGATTATCAGCAGTGCTTAACTGAATATTAGCTAACAAACTTTCCCAAATATCGACATAATTTGTCACGTACTGGGCTAGCAATTGTGTAGCTAGTGCATCAACAGGCCCTTGCTCAACTGGCGTTACATTATTCCCTAAAACCCAATTACCTTGCAATGCTTCAAATGCAGCTGTATTTATTTCATTCGGGACAATGTCATTAAATGCTTTCGCCGTGAACATAGCAGGAATGAGCGTGGCTACTGACTTACTAACTAAAACAGGCGGATTACCCAAAACAGTACCTAGGTCAATAGCATCATCTACATTATTGTTGCCTATATTCTTCAAAATAACAAAACCAAGTGCGGGCTTTGATAAACTTAATAATTGCTTGCGCACTTCTTCAATAAGCGCCGAATCTAATTTCGCCGATCCAGGTTCCGATCGCAAAACTATATGAATATGATCTGCTAATGCCGCAATAGCCTCTTTGTCACGCACGTCTGGCATGAACTGTTGCAATACTTCAGAAAGCTTATTTTCTTGGAAATGCCCCACATCATCCAACATTAAATAAGTTTTTAATACTTTATAGACCTGCTCCGGATTTTTATTATTCGCCTCCTGCAAATATTTTTCAAAATAACTTTTTATTTCGGGGAGAACAATGGATTGCAATGTTTTATGATAAACCAACTGCGCTGTTTTTTTAGATTTGTTTGAATAGAATTTCAAAAGGACTTGATCTGCCTTAGCCTCAGCCGCACGCCGCAATGAATTTAATAGCGGCAGTGCTTGAATTAAATGGTCACTTTGTTTGGTTGATTTCTGCAGACTTAATTGATAGTGCACAAGATCATTTTGTACTGAATAGGCCTGTTTCACACTAAGCTGAAAATCATGGCCCAACAAAATAAGAGATATCAACACAGCCATGGTTGCTAGGATATAGGCTACGCGTCGTTGCCAAATAATGTGTATTTTCATTACTGTGTCTGGCAGCATAGGCATTATTACTAAAATATGTGATATTAATTGGCGTATAAAATAAGCACGGGCGGGCATTTCAGGAATAGACTTACTATCTAAAGATTCTTTCGTCATTCCCTCCTCGGTAGAAAACAATGCTGTTCCCGCTTTCTCTACATTTTTTTGTGTACTGCTCGTAAGATACACACTAGATAAAGACAAATCAGGAATAGCTATTGCTTTTAACGTTTGGACAATAGATTCTTTTAAGCGCTCAATTTGCAAGGGAAAATCTTTTATGTAAGATCGCACATCCTCATTCCTCTCCTGATGCAAGCGCCAAATAAGCTGCCGATTTAAACGCTTAATGAGCGCATTAAAACGGGGGACAAAAATATTAAGTATGTTTTCATTTTCATTACGCTTTGGCAAAGTGATCCCCCACGCTTGGGCAATTTCATCGCTGCTGCTTTCAGCAAAAAACTCAGAGAATCCTGGCAATAGGTCACATTTGGTGATGACTAAATGAATCGGCATAGAAGCACCAAAGACTTCCATGACTTCTATAAGACGTTTCCTCAAGTCCATCAGGATTTTATTTTTTTTATTGCTATGAACCTGTTGCATCAACTCTGGCAAATTCAGTGTAACAATGATGCCTTGCAATTTATTTTCATTGCGAATAGAGCGCAGCAGATTTAATAAATGTTTCCAGATTAAAGAAAAAGCGATCGGAGATGGCGGCCTGTTTTTTCCTTCAGATGCAAGATAAGAACCCGGAACATCGATAAAAACTAGATCCCGCGTTACCCACCAGGTGCATGAATCAGAAGAAGGAGTGCTTTGTAAATTTTCTTTTTTAAATTGTTTTGCTAAAATATATTTAACATTTGAATTAGTCAACAAACTGGTCTTTCCAGAGCCTGTAGGCCCTACTATCAAATACCAGGGCAAGCGGACCAAATTGATATTCTTCCCATTTTTATGAATCACTGTCTTTTTTAAAAATTTAATAGCCCCATAAAAACACCCTTTTAGATGCTTTAACTTTCTTTTCATTTCTATAGAAACCAGATTCTGGTTAGCAGTCTCGCTCGCATTCAGTTCAAAAAAAAGAAAATTAAAAAGCCACAATAAAAAAAATAGGCCAATAAGATCAATTCGCTTTTCCACATCTTGTAAGGGTGCATAACCTTTGATATTAATCAGAGGACCATCAAACCAAACAAAAAGAGAAGAAATAATAAATAAGCTAAAAGGGATAAGTTGTTTATAGATATTAGAGGTGATGTGTTTCATAGAGTATCGATTTTCCAATATGCATCAAAGCTTGATAAGCTTGGTCTGAAATTATATCAAGCATAAACCCTAATCCTACAAACATTAATAAAATAATTATCGTAGTAACAGAAAATAACAGCCCATAAGAGGGTTGTTTGGGCAGTGCTGTTTTGGAAGGCCGAGATGGTTTAATAGGAAAAGGCGATAGCGCTCTACTAAAATCCCCATGATAAGCACGAATCCTTTTATATAATCCATGTGTTATTTTTTCCAGCTCACCATTGCTGAACTCGTTGGCCCGATAGCTCCCTTTATAACCTAAGCTTAAGCAGATATACATAAATTCCATCACATCAATATAAAGAGTAGGCTCCTTAATAATGCGCTCTAGAATAAGAAAAAACCGCTCTTGTTGCACTGTTTCCGAATTAAAAACCGTCAGTAGACTATACCCCTCCCATTGCCCTTGCCCCCCCCAAGATGTATTTGCAATGATGTCATCAAATGTCACACATAATGCATAACGGCTCACCAAAGTATATTCCGAACGGTAGCCTCTAGCTTGAGCTGCATCTTGAAAACCATTAATTTCTGCTGTTAATTCTTGGTGTAATTTATTCAAATTACGGTAGGATTTCAGATGTTTTAATTTGCCCAGCATCGAAAACAAATAGCCTGCAATATCTACCAAGGGATTTAAACCTGCTTTTGAATGGTGCGTTGCAAATTTACCATAAGGCAACAATTGATTATGAGGCCGATCTACCGATTGATTTTTCGGAGCAAAAAAAGAGGGCTCGTCTTTGATAGACGATGGCTGCATGATATCTGTCAACAGCATATCTTCAAGTGCTATACCATCATTATTCGTCGTGGTCATGACTTTTTTCCCTAGTAAGCGTTCTCCTATACTCCACCCTTCTCTAAAGAAGAGCTTGAACAATTACTTTCTCTAAATAAAATGAACACACGCAAATAAAAAAATCCTCTCTCCAAAAAATCATTAAGAAGAGAGGATAGATATGGCAGAACTTTAATCTAACATCCCGTAAATCTTCAGCTTTTTACGCAATGTACCCCGGCTTAGACCGAGTAAAATGGCAGCCCGAGATTGATTTTCTTTAGTGTATTCCATTACCGCTTCTAACAAAGGAACCTCCACCTCAGCCAATACCAATTGATATAAATCAGTCGGCGGCTCACCTTTCAATTGCGCAAAATAGCTTTCTAAAGCTTGTCGAACGCTATCATGCAACGGTTGATTTTTATGCGCAACAACAAACGTAGATTGCGCTTTTTGTGCTATTTCTATTTCTGCATCAGTAGTCATTAGTTTTCTCTCATTTAAAAATAATCCAAAATAAGCTAAAAGCTCCCAAAACCTTCCAAGCAAATAATTATACACTACTGATCGTTGTTCGAGCAACGGAAATTGGCAATTATTTTCTCTTACCCTTCTGTATATAGAAATTCTTTTTTAAAAACAATATATTATGTATATTTTATTTCTATAAACCCTTAAAGATTTAACCACTGCTCCAAATAATGGATATTCACGATCCCTTTTTGAAACGCATTTCCGCGCAAAATATCTTGATGCAACGTTAAATTTGTCTTAATTCCTTCAACAATCATTTCATCTAAAGCGTTTCGCATCCGCGCCAAAGCAACTTCGCGACGTTCACCATAGGCAATGACCTTCCCAATCAAAGAATCATAATAAGGCGGCACTTTATAACTACTATAAGCATGTGAATCTAAGCGTATCCCCGGGCCTCCTGGCGCGTGAAAATGAGTGATGGTGCCAGGGCAAGGTAAAAAAGAACGGGGATCTTCTGCATTAATGCGGCATTCAATGGCATGCCCTTTAATTTTGATATCCGATTGAGTGAAAGAAAGCTTCTGTCCAGCTGCAATACGTAACTGCTCTTTAACAATATCAACGCCTGTAATAAGCTCAGTTACAGGGTGTTCCACTTGGACGCGTGTATTCATTTCAATAAAATAAAATTCTTTATTCTCATATAAAAACTCAAATGTCCCGGCCCCCCGATAACGCATATCTCTGCATGCTTGCGCACAACGCTCGCCAATGGCTTCCCGTTGTTCTTGCGTTATGCCTGGCGCTGGCGCTTCTTCAATGATTTTCTGATGACGTCGCTGAATGGAACAATCACGTTCGCCCAAATGAACCGCATTTCCTTGTCCATCACCTAGCACTTGAACTTCAATATGCCGGGGCGTTTGTAAATATTTTTCCATATACACTTTATCATTATTAAAGGCTGCCCTTGCTTCGGTACGGGTCATAGCAATCGCATTTAATAAATGGGATTCTGTATGCACAACCCGCATGCCGCGCCCGCCACCCCCGCCTGCAGCTTTGATAATGATAGGATAGCCAATTTCCTGGGCCGTACGCATACTCGCTGCATCATCATCATAAAGAAGATCACTGGAACCAGGGACACAAGGAATACCTAGTTTTTTCATAGCAGCAATAGCCGCTACTTTATCTCCCATTTCGCGGATAGTTTCGGGATGGGGCCCAATAAAAATAAAACCGCTTTTTTCAACTTGTTCAGCAAAGCTTGGATTTTCTGCAAGAAAACCGTAGCCAGGATGAATAGAATCAGCATCTGTAATTTCCGCTGCACTAATAATAGCAGGTACGCTGAGATAACTTTCTGCCGCAGGAGCAGGTCCAATACAAACTGATTCATCCGCTAAACGCACGTGTATCAAATCACGATCAGCCTCTGAGTGCACCGCGACTGTCTTTATATCCAATTCTTTACATGCCCGCCAAATACGTAAAGCAATTTCTCCACGATTGGCAATAACAACTTTATGTAACATAGGCGACATAAAACCTCCTTGCTTATTCAATCACAACCAGCGGTTGATTAAATTCCACAGGGGTTCCAGTATCGATAAGAATGGCTGTAATGGTTCCCGATTTATCAGCTTCAATTTGATTAAACATTTTCATCGCTTCAATCAAGCAAAGCGTGTCTCCTATTTTTACTGCTTGACCTACTTGCACAAATGCTTTTGCCCCTGGCGAAGGTGAAAGATACACTGTACCGACCATAGGCGCCTTCACTACATGCTTATTGGAAGCTATTTCTAGTGGGTCGCTCCCCTTAACAGTAGACTCTCCCAACGTCATGACAGGGGCGGTAGCAATCACCTGCTGAATCGGCGAAGTCGGCATAGCTATCGCCGTCGAGACAGTCCTGGTATTTTCTCTGCTAATGCGTACAGAGTCTTTATCTTCATGAATTTCAATTTCTGCAATACCCGTTTCTTGAATAAGCTCAATGAGCTTGCGAATTTTGCGCAGATCCATAGTGGGATGCCCCTTCTTGTTTTGTTAAATAATAATGTGCATAACGCACCGCAAGGAAATATCCTTTAATACCTAAGCCTGTCAGTGTTCCTAGTGCAATATCAGAAAAATAAGAGAGCTGACGAAAATTTTCACGACGATAAATATTCGATAAATGTACTTCTACAAAGGGTTTATTCACAGCAAGCAGCGCATCACGTAATGCAACACTCGTATGAGTGAATGCAGCAGGATTAAATATAATAAAATCTGCCTCACTTTGATGGATATGATCAATTAATGTGGATTCAGCATTGCTCTGAAATGTGGCCCCTTCGTGCCCTAGGCTTTTTGCCAAAGCAATAATTTTAGCGTCAAGTGTTTCTAATGTATCATGGCCATAAAGATAAGGCTCACGTGTCCCAAGCAAATTCAAATTAGGTCCATGTAAAATCAGAATAGTCGCCATAAGTTTAGAGTGCCCAATCACTGTTCCCTACTGATGTCGAGCATTTTGCACGAAGTTGTACGTTTTGTCTAGATATAAGAAGTTAGCAACATTTTAAAAACAATTTGCCACAAATTATAAACAGACTCTAAGCTATTTACGTGGTAACGTTAGAGAATTTCCTGCGCATCACCGCTATTAAAGCCGGAAAAACAGATAAAACGATAATAGCCGCGATAACCAAGGAGAAATGTTGTTTAACGAGCGGAATATTCCCAAATAAGTAACTTCCATACACTAGCACCCCTATCCATAATACAGCACCGATCAAGCTATAAATTAAAAACTGCCTATATGCCATATAGCCAATGCCAGCAACAAAAGGAGCAAATGTACGGATCATCGGTATAAAACGCGCAATGATAATTGTTTTTCCACCATACCGCTCAAAGAATCCATGAGCATTATCTATATTTCTTTTATTGAATAACCAAGAATTGCTTGAGCGAAACACCCGGGAACCGAACCATTTACCAATAAGGTAATTTAAGCCGTTACCGAGCACTGATGCAGCTACCAGCAATAAAAATAATATATGAATATTCAGGATATCACCTACATTGGCTGTGAGAGCACCTGCTGCAAAAAGCAATGAATCACCAGGTAAAATGGCCGAAAAAACAATACCAGTCTCACAAAAAATAATCAGGAAAAGCAATGCATAAGTCCATGTCCCATAGGCTGTCACAAACGCAATAAGATGCTCATCCAGATGAAGAATAAAACTTAGCATGTAATGCAGCGCTGCCATAATACTCCGGTATCAACAACTAGGGGGCCCCCTAACCATTGCATTTAAATCATATAGACATCAAAACGACTATGATTCCCTCTCAAAGAAAAAGAAGGAGCACAGTTTTCCATAAGGGCAGATGCCAATCGAGGTCTTTTTACCACAACACGTTTAAGGGCACAAGCCAAGGCAGTTTTAAACAGCTCATTGGCATCTATATCTTCTCCCACAATATCTCGCAACACGAGCATAGCTTGCTTAGGAAGCGCACATTTTTTTCGAGTGGGAAACATAGGATCCAAATAGATAATATCAGGTCGATCACATGCCTTTAAACATTCAAGCCATGAAATAGCATCTGCCTGGATTAGATGCAAACGATCCATAATAGGGGCAAGGTGCTGATTTTTTTGGGCTCTTTGCATACCATCTGCTACCAACAAATGAATAATAGGCGAACGCTCGAGTAAAACTACTCCAAAACCTAAAGAAGCAAGCATAAAAGCATCGCTGGCCAACCCACCGGTTGCATCTACAATTTTAGGGTGAGTTTTTCCTTTTAATCCCATGGCTCTTACTAAAGCCTCATTCTTAAGCGAAGTATTCTGAGAACGGTAGTGCATTTTCCCAGAAAGAAAATCGACATATAAAGGTAAGGGCATGGCTCTTGTTTTCTGCAATCCTATATAATCTGACGTGAGAACCAGCACATAGTCATAACTTTCAGGATGGTTAAGAACGATGGGCAAAGCAAGCCTGTGAGCAAGCGTTTCCGCTAACGATTGCAAATCAGGAAGAATAGGGAAAATTCCAATTTTAACGGCTTGCATAGAAGCTTCCTCTGTGGCACATAATAATACAACACACTCTGGATACATGGAATCCTCTATCTATTATTAAAATTTGAGCTAAAATGGCAGCTATGACTCTCTATCGCCATTTCCCAAAAACTCGTTTGCGTCGTATGCGTTCTGCGCCATTTATCCGCTCCCTCATGGCTGAAACATACTTAACTGTAGATGATCTTATTTATCCTTTATTTATCCTCGAGGGGAAAAACCGGGTAGAAGCTATTCCATCCATGCCAGGAGTACATCGCTTTAGCATGGATCGCTTACTTAAGGAAGCAGAAGAAATTGTCAAATTAGGTATTCCGGCCATTGCGCTTTTTCCAGTGATAGAGCCACTAAAAAAGACGCCACTGGCTGAAGAAGCGTATAATCCCCAGGGCTTAATTCAATCTGCTGCACGGCAATTAAAAAAATCATTTCCTACGCTAGGCATTATTACTGATATTGCCCTCGATCCTTACACCTCTCATGGCCAAGACGGCATTATTGATGAAAAAGGCTACGTACTAAATGATGAAACAATTCTTATTTTAACAAAACAAGCGCTGTCTCACGCTGAAGCAGGCGCAGATATAATCGCACCTTCAGATATGATGGATGGACGCATTGGTATCATTCGCGAAGCACTGGAAGCCGCTCATTTTACTCACACATTAATTCTAGCCTACGCTGCGAAATATGCATCCAGCTTTTACGGGCCTTTTCGAGAAGCCGTTGGCTCAGCAAAAGCTTTGGGTAAAGCTGACAAATTTCAATACCAGCTGGATCCACGCAACAGGCAAGAAGCATTACATGAAGTTGCCATGGACTTACAAGAAGGGGCGGATATTGTCATGATCAAACCCGGGATGCCTTATTTAGACATTGTGCAACAAACAAAAACTCAGTTTCACGTCCCCACTTTCGTTTATCAGGTTAGCGGCGAATATGCCATGTTAAAAGCAGCTGCACAATTACAATGGCTGGATGAAAAAGCTGCCGTCATGGAATCATTGATCGCCATAAAACGTGCGGGCGCTGATGCAATCCTAACGTATTTTGCAAAGCAAGTAGCCGAATGGCTGAGATTTGACTATCATAAGTAGCAATTAGTCGGAGAAAGAGTAGAGTGCATGGAGGTAAGAATGCTTGAAGAAATCATTGCGCCCTTACTATCCACTAAATGGGGCCAACGCAGTGGATTAGCAGCAGTAGCTATTTTTAGTCTCTGCTCATTCATTACTCTTGTTGAAATACCTATCATTTGGCACGGTGATTACGTGTTGGCTCATGCTCAAACAACGATAAAATCTTTTCCGTCTCTTACTAACCACATTGGAGAACTCATTATGCAAATTCCAGATCGCCATCTTTTCGGAATGTCTGGAAAGAGAGCAGCTGGCCTCCCCATTACCAGTCTAGAATTGCGCTTGGTGGGCGTCGTTCAAGGTAATTCCGAAAGTGCATCACGAGCTATGATCTCAGAAGCCTCTCGCGCCGCTAAGATTTATCACGTAGGTGATAGCTTAACACCTGGGGTGTACATTAAAGCAATAACGCCAGACAGTGTTATCTTGGAAAATGATAATCATATAGAAAAATTACCCTTATTACGCCCCCCTCTCAGGTTTCATGGTATACAAAAAAATTTATTGCTCGGAGATTAAATGGTACACATTAGACGATCTATTTCACTCCTCCTCATCTGCTTGCTAATACAGTCTTGCGCTTCGTCTGTTGATACGCAACGCTTGCAAAGTGGCAAAGTCAGCTTTATCTCGGGTGATTTTAAATCCGCATTTCATCAATTATTACCACTTGCAGCTGAAGGTATTCCGCAAGCAGAGTACGGTGTAGGTTATATGTATTATTATGGCTACGGTGTCACTCAAGACAGTGAATCTGGCATATTCTGGATGAACAAAGCAGCTACTGCCCATTATGCCCCGGCCATCAGAGCACTAGCCGCTATCCAGGAAATCTCTCTCAAACAAGAAAAAATACCATCCCCTTCAACTGAATCAACGCTTATCCGAAATAACAATACTCATATGGAGAATAAAATTGAAAAAGACCCTTTGCTGGAAACTCTTACCACCCCACCCTCCCCTCCAGAAGGCCATGTCCTCATTATGCCGCAAAGAAATGAAACAACGTCGCCCGAATCGAAATCCCAACCATTTAAAAAAATAAATACATTTATCTCTGCCGATAAAAAATATACGCTGCAGTTATTAGGCAGTTACTCCCTTTCTTTTCTCCAGGAACGTCAAGTACAGTTAAATTTAAAAACCTCTACTTCTATAGGCCGCACTAAACACAATGGACGCGATTGGTATGTACTCACTTACGGCGCCTACCCAGCACTTGCCAATGCAGAATTAGCCAAATTTGATTTACCAAAAAAAATAAAAGACTTTAATCCCTGGATCAGAAAATGCGATGAGCTTATATGGGTAAAATAATTTAAACGTTCGTGTCATTACCTAAGAAGGCCAGCGGGGAGGCAATATTTTTAGCCCCCCCACTGTTCACATATTTATTCATGTGCTTGGATTTTTCGTCAATTTTTCACAAAAGGCTTACCAGACATCTCCGAAAAATTTATTAGCATAACTTTTTATGGGGGAGAAGAAACCATAAGGTTGACAAATTCCGCGAGAACAAATAAAAGTAGAGCTATTAGGGTCATTCCCTCTCTTAGCGCTCGCAATACAAGGCTCTGTCCATCCTATAAAGTATTTCACTTCGTCAAAATTTGATAAGCAATTATTGCCTATTTTACAGCCATTCTCCGCTGCAAATTGGGTTACCACATATTGTAATGCTTGGTCTTTGTCTTTATCAATTGGTACAGCTGTACCGCTACAATAAGGGATAGCTGCATAACTTAGGGAACTGAAAAGAAAAGCGCTAATTAATATTATAATATTTTTCATATATTTCTCCCGACTCATTTTAATTGTCCTATATAGATAGGGCCTAAAGAGCCCAAAGCATACCTTACTACATACCTTAGGACAATGCATTGCCTAAACAATTATAAATGTATAAATGAGATTCTTTTAAACTTAACTGATGTGCTAGCTCCCCCCAGGGCAAAAGGCCCGAGAGCACGACGCTCGTAATCGCAATCTAGTAATATATTTCTACTTCACAATTTTTTAACATCCGGATTTGCGGAGTAAGCGCGGAGAATTTCTTCTACTAATTGATCGACTATACCCAAAGCGCTAGCTTCTTCAATCATACCTTTCTGTTCTTTCAATGCGGCAAGACGTGCTTCGATCAGTGATTTAATTGAGCCATTTGGGAATAAATTCGCGAGCACGCGGCGCGCTTCTACTGGATTTAATTTCTGGTAAAGTTTATTACGAACTTGAGCATCTTCTGCCGTAGTACTAAACGCCCAAAGTTCAACAGGGCCTAATGTACTCGTTAACAATTGAGTATTAATGCCATTTTTGGTAGAGAATTGCGCGAGGAAAGTCGCACCTCCTTCGCGCGGACCATGGACGCGAGTTTTTAATGCAACCCGTGCTGTTTCTGATAATCCAAAAATTTCAGTGGAGCGTTTGATTGATTGTTCTGGGCCTGCATCCATAATAAATATGGAAGTTGCAAATTCCACCATCACGGGATCAAAATCTTCAAGCGCCTGTGAAATCAGTGCAATTTGCACATTCCATTTACGACCTTCACGCATATCTAAAATAACCTGCTCACGTACAGCACGTGCTTTAGAGGTACGATGAAACTCATCATACACGAGCCGCTTAGGATCTTCTCTGATTTCACTAATGCGTGTTCGATGATATTCTCGATAAGCCTCTGGAAAATCGCTCAAGACATCTTCTGTTAAATAATAACTGCGTCCTAATACATAACGCCCCAACATATACATCACTGCCGTTTGACGATCGGCTGCATCTCCGCCACTCTTAGCAACTTCATCTAAATCCAGCGAAACAATTCTAGCATCTCCAATATCGAATCGTGTAATCCCTGCGATAATAGGGTATTCTCGCACCGCACTGGATATCATACGACTAAATGCCTGAATCAATGGCTCTCCCGTAGGGGCTTTCACTAAACCATACAAATCTTCTACCGCTTGTGCGCGAACAATGGCTGCCACATCCGGCAACAACGGCATTGCAAATCGTTGGGCAAGCAACGCTTCATGATGAAGCCCTGCTAGAAATAGAGCATCCGTAACCTCCCACCATGTGGTATGTTCATCTAGAACAAAACCAATTTCAGTTAAAATATCATCGACTAGATGCTCTACTCCTTTAGTATAAAGATGAGGCTTTCCATCATCCGCAAGAGATTTGTAAATCTCATCAACTATCAAACCCGTCATGTCTGAAATACCGTCATACGGTCTTTCCGCACCAATAGGAGTCGCTAATAAGGTAATAAAATTCACTAAAAATCCGCGTTCTTGTGCGGTTGGAAATCGACTCCCCAACTGTGTATCAAAGGGGTTAATAGCATAGTCAGATGTCATTCGTAAGCGATGATAAGCCACCCAATGTTTATTAGCAGCAGGTAATGCTTCTTTCAATAAAGAAATGAGCCCGCTACTTGAAGGACCTATATCGATAACAGCAATACGAGGTAATCGTTGAATGCCCCCTGACAAACATAAAGCAAGATTAATTGAATTTGATAAAACAGATTTACCAGAACCTGGCCTCGCATACATTAAATCAATCCATGTAGTTTGCTGAGCAGAACCTGGCTGATAAGGCCAAGGTTTACCATCCGGGGAACGCAGTAGAACAGCGCCATACTCCCAGGCAGAAGCAGGTCGTGTAAAAGGTAGCATGTAAATGACATCAGATAAAGGTGCAACAGTGGGGGTAGCTACACTCGACGCACTAAACCCTAACACACTGGAAATAACACCTGCGAATGCATCGCCCGACACTTCGGAGACTTCACAGGAGCCCCATCCTTGTACTGCTTTAGCCAATTCTGCTGAACGCGTTCTTAATAAACGTACATTCCCCTCGGGAGCCCAGGTTGCAAGACTTACTTGTAATTTAATAACGGCATCATCTGTATTCACTTCAATATTACGTAATAACTTAGTAGCATCGTGGACCAAACCATTATGCGCTGATGTCCAACTTAAAATCGCTGCCATTGCTGATTTAAACCGCAATATATTATAACCACCACTTTCAATTAAAAAAGAAATACGCCAAGGTACTTGAGTGGGTAATGTTCTAGAAAAAAGACTTAAAAATGATTTTAGTTCTTGCGGAAATAGATCGATAAAGAGAGGAGTATAAATTCGGTCACCTACTCGAACAGTACGTAAATCCATGGTCACTGCATCACGCGGAAAAATTTGACGAGACAAGGGGGGCCACATCAAGCCTGATAATTCATTTGCAAAAGACCGTGCTTCATGAGCTGGAATAGGATCACCTGGCAAAGAAGCACGCCAATGTTTTTCAGTAAAATCGGAATCTGCTGAATAACGCATGGCATAGACTGCATCATGCACTTCGAGTAATCGGCAATAAACGTTTAACCCATTCAAATCATTGACCAAGGCCCTCACAAAAGAAGCATGTGCTTCACGTAAATCAGGGATGGCTGCTATAAGGTTTTGTCCATTTAAAAAAGGAGGTATTTTATTGTCACGAATTAATTTAAGTTTATCTTTGCTAGCACGATTTCGTTGTTCATTTGTCAATATATAAGGGCGCGTCCATAAGACAAAATACAATTCTTCATGCGCGCAATATTTAGCTAGATGATCAATACGCTCTTTGAATAAATCATCCAATTCAAGGTTAAGTTTTTTCGCAGTCGCTTTTGCAGGCGAAAAAATATCCTCAATTTCAGATTTAACCGTGCCTTTATCATAGCTAAAATAAACTTGCACCGCATGGCCAGGACGTTTGAGGGAAGCCTGCAAACTTTGGGTTAATCCAGTGTGGATAGTATCAAATTCTTCCGTCCCAACCAGTCTTGTTACACCATACACTCGAATAACAGATAGAAGAGAGCCATCACGTGCCACAAGTGTATTTTGGTTATCTGCAGTTTCTAAATCACAATAAGACTCGACTGTTTGCTTTAACTCAGTACTAAACCAAGCAAGAATAGAATCAACACCATCTAAGATAGGATCCACTATATTACGCATAAAATTACTGTGCCTCCGCTGCTAGCTCTTCCAAAGCAGCAGCTGCCCATGCTTCCAATTGGATTTTAAATTTAGTATAGGACGGAAGCAAACGCAGATCTTTTAAAATAGCGCGACTTGAGTCGGAGTTTTTAGCTTGATATTCCAAAATTAACTGGCCTAAGACCGCAGGATTACTTGTGCCAGCCCCATATTTACTTTCAATGGGCTGACTGCGAAACTTAAAACTACGATAAATGGATTGTGCACTATCTTGATAACCTGTGCCATTTCCCATGGCACAGAATAAGACATGGCAAAAACTATTAATCTCCGCTTGCGTCATTTCAGGTAAATAAACGAGTTGGCCTCCACCCATTTCATCCAAAGCAATAGATTCAATAAATAAACATTGAGAGCAAAAACAACAAGATGTGATCAAATTACTAAATTTATTGTTTGTATAATTCCCATCTGCATTCACTATTTCCTGATATTCCTTTGCCTGAAATCCACAATACTGACAAGTATAGCTATCTCGCAATAATATTTTTTCCGCAACTGGCAGGAATGCTTTGTCCTCACGGCGCCGAATAAAGATGCGCCAACCCGTTAAATTCACTGCCAATTGAAGTTCACGCATAACTCATCTTCATTTAAAAGAGGTTACGCCAGAAACACCAGCTACGGCACCACTTGCTCCAAATAACGTTGCTCCTGTCGTTTTAAATACGGAAGGAACGAAAAGAAGTGCGGCAGCGATAAATAGCATTGCAATCGGCACACTAATAGCAACTTGAGTGGGATTATCTTTATGCGCTTTGAATTTCACAATAGCGCCTACTCCAAAACCCATACCCGCTACATAGGCACCTGCTGTAATAAGAGCTGCAATGTTTCCCAAGCTATTTTTCACTGTACCTGCAACAGTACCAATATCTGCTACACTATTTCCTCCACCCTTTACTACGCCCGATGCAGCAAAGACATCCATACCGAAACATACACAAACAATAGTTCCAATTGTTAACCATACTATTCTTTTTACCCATTGACTCATCATGCTCTCCTTAAAGATAATTAATAAAAAATAAAGCTTCCATAATATCCACTTAATTTCCTAACGCTAGCGTATTGAACACCGTTTGTAAAAAGTCGTACATATCAATACACAATATGCCTGCAATGATATGTGCCAACGCTTTACCTAAGGTACCTTGCTGTTGCCCCGCCGCTCCCCCCAAATGAGTCAACAGCACTAATCCTCGAATAAATGAAATAGTACCAATTAATTGAATAATCATAAAGCTTGCTTTGAGCAAGTCAGCCCAAGCACCGCTTTGATCCGTTTCATACTGATAGGGGGCAGGATTGGTCCAAAATGTAGAAAAACCCACACGCACAGTTGTTGGTAAATAAAGCAAGGCTGCGCCTACCAATAAATAAATGATGGGCCCCTTTAGATGTGCTTCACTGGAAGCTTGCGAACGTTGTTCTCCATATTTTTTTAAGTGAAATAAACCATTAACAACAAAAAACATGCCCATCACATAAGAAACAGCCGTCACAAGTTGCATCAAGTTAGGAATCGATTTGCTTAGATTAGCAATAAAAGTGGCTGCATTTAAATTGCTGGGATTAATATTCGAAAAATCTATAGCATAAGCACAATGTGCCCCACCTAAATAGCAAAGAAGCATTAAAAAAAACTTCGAAGAACACAAAATTTGTTTATCTAAAATCTTAGTTCTCATCGTACCGCTTCCCTTCTAATCGCCGCTTATCCCATATGATAAAGTTATTATTTTATTGCCTGTATCAATCGCAACAATCCCATCATAAGGATCAATTTTAGTCACACGGCCATATCTCTTTAAATAATCTCCTTCTGCAACAGTTACTGTATCACCGGTCTCCGATTTTAGCCATGCTCGGCCCGGAATAATTGCCTGAACATTATAGATCATTCTGGGCTCTGCCGATTTTGTTGTTCCATTAGAAAAGGTGCTGATATTACCCATTACATTTGAAGCTTGAGATTTGCTGATTCCTTGCAATAATTGAGTAATTTGATTCAAACTGGTTTCTATACGATTGACCCGCTTAGTCAATTCCTCCATCTTGCCATGTATTGCATTGGCCTGTGTTTCTGCATCTGTAACTTTTTGTGCATATTCAGTTTGCAATAAATTCATCATGGCTGTGTTTTGCTGTTCCAATGCAGTTATTCTATCCTTAATTTGTGCATCAATCCCCGAAACTTGGACGGTATTTATGGGATTCAACGTCTTTTGCATGGGAGGAGAAGAGGGAACAGGCTGTATCCCTCCATTTGTTAAACCCTTCGGCTGCTCCGCTATCACCGTAGGTAATACTTGGGCGGTATTCACCTGCGCAGTAGCAGATGGAGGCATAACAGCAACCGTGGCTACAGGCACGGGATGTGGCTGAGCAGGAACAGAGGAGGAGATAATTTTATTTTCTACCGCAGGAACAGTTTGTATTTTATTAGCCAATGCGGCAGGCGTAGACGTAGAGTGAGAGACGACGGTAGTTTTGGTGTGGGTTACAATAGATTTCGTTGGTTTGGCAGAAGTTTGATTAAATTCGGTTGAAGGAGCTGTCGAGGCAGGGATTAATATTTTATACACTACACCTATCAACACAATTAACGATACACCACCTAAAATTCCTCTACGATATTGACTAAATTTCGCTAAGACTGATTCTTTAGTTAAACCACCAGACGATGTTTTAGATACCTCAGGTTCAACATCATAGTTAACCTGATCATCAGAAAAATGGTATTCCCCTTCTTCTTCGTAGTGTTCTTCTTTTTGATCCGCCATGGCACTCCCCTTGAAAGTCCTTAAAATACATCCTGTCTATTCTGTCACGTCAGCCACAAATAATATACCTAGCCCCACTCCAGAATGCACCTTTACTGTAACGGGGGTATTGATATAGGGTTGTACAGCATTATTTAGATTTGTTCCTATTTGCCCTAAGCCCACTGCAATCTTGTTTGTTGGACTAAGGGCATTATGAGTTGCGCTTGTACCAAATATACCCGTGGTGCTCGTACCAGCCTGCGTAATAGCACTCGAGTAACCGCTTAAAAATGAAGTCGCCATAATAGCACCATAGCGTTTAAGATAATGATAATCGACTTCGCTTGCCAAGACAGTATGAGCTGTATCTGGATCCACAGCAAAAGCAGAAACAGTTCTTGTCGTTGGCCATTCAGTTTTATCCATTTGTGTAAAATTCAAGCTTACCTTATCCTGGCCTTGCGCAAGAGCGAGCTTTCCAATGAGCTTGGCTCCCTTTAATGGCCCCTGCACGATAGTCGCCATCACCGGCGTATCTGGATAATCACTGTCAACTGCTGTATCTAGAACAGCATAAGCAATGGTGCCCGCTTTTATGAGAGAGGGCTTTAGAGGAGCTTTTTCAGAGGCCCCAGCATTTATCCCTATTCCAGTAGTCAATGGCTTGCCTATCACTGTATTAGATGAATCCTTCTTCGCTACAGCTTCCCCACTTTCATGTTTCATAGAAGGGGCATGCCAAGCTACCAGTAAATTTTGTGCTTGAGTGGACATAGCAGCTTGTAACTGTTGCACTTGCCGTTGCCGGTCTTCTGTTGACTGAACTTGTTTTTGAGCTACTGCTTGTACAAATTGTTCTGGTGCAATAGGCTCAGCGGTAGCAACAGGCCCTTTTATCTCAACATTCCGTTGCAATTTAGCAAAATCTTCGGCGCCCGGGATAACGGTTTGCACTCCCGGCGTCACACCCACCCCCACGGGCGCAGCAAGCATGGCTTGATATTGTTGTAACAGGCTTGCAGCTTCTTCCGGCGTGATTAACCCAGCTGCAACAGCGCGCTTTAGCTCGTCTGTGTAATCACTCAATGAAGCATTATTCGCTTGCATATTTAACAAACGGTTTGCTTCATCCGATGCGGTACCTCCTTTAGCCAACATCGTTCCTAATAAACCTGAGGCCCCTATATTCGTACGTTGCGCTTTATAAAGCGCTAATAGCTTTGCCGCAACAAGAGGCGTTATTTTTCCTTCCGAAATTGATTTAGTGAGCATTGCTTCATACTGATCGACCGGTACATTCTTGCTTTGCATATCTTCCAGTACTTTTGCAATATCAGGCGTTATTTGACCCTCTTTAGCCATTTGTTTTATGGCTAATCCACCGTCTTTTGATGCTTCTTGTGCATACTGTTGAGTATATTGCGCTAATAACTGGGCAGCGGCAGCTGGAGATAATTTTCCTTCTTTAACTAGTTTTGCTAAATAAGCTGCATATTCAGCAGGTGTAGCTTTGCGCTTTTGCAGCTCCAGCAAATCATTCGCAACACTTAGTGGTAACCGACCTGACTTAATTAAATTATCCATTACAATAGCACTACTGCTAAGTAACGCATTAGCGTGTTGTTTTTTATATTTATTCAATAATAGCCGAGCTTGCTCTGGAAGTAATTTTCCTCGGCTAACAAGATCATCTAATTCAGCAGCATATTCTGAGATGGATATATTTTTGTTAGCAAAATCTATCAAACGATCCCCTTCTTTTTGCGATAGCCTGCCGGTTTTAACAAAAGCATTAATATCATCAGCTACATTTGTTTTATCTTCGCTCTGACAGAGAATAGTACAATTTTGTGAAGGGGTTTCTTGCGGAGCAGGAGTATTAATCAATGTAGGTACCGCACTACCACCTGAAATCTGGGCTTGACGTACTGCTTGTTCATTCGCCTGTGCTAAAGTGCGATAATATTCTGGCGATAACTGTTTATTACCTGGAATAGATTGCAATCCTGACGGAGCTCCTGCTACTTTAGAGGGGCCGGGCGTGGCTCCACCCCCCGACAGTAAGTGCATGCTAATGTAAATAACCGCTGCAATACCTACAAATGAAACTAATAAAATAACTACTCTAGATTTTGAATCTGTAGGGGAAAAAATTTTTAATCCAGGAAATTTAAATGCCATCAGAACCCCTCTATTTTGAGTTCAATAGGCTGTCCATACTGAGAAACCAGCACCGAAGAGCTAAGCTGTAATTCATAAGCGATCATACCATCTGGACTTTTCATCCGCCCTATCCACCCGGGGGAGAGGATAGTCAGGCGGGAACGTAAAAACATTTTATCTCCCAAGAACCAGCCTTGGCAATCACCCCCTTTAATAGTCAGTGCCTTACTACCGGGCGGCGCAATACCATCAAGAACATCCAGCAACATTTGATTAGCACTGTTGGGTAATCCTGCACCCATGGGTATATCTTTTGAATTTGGCCCGATACCTGGCACATGAATATCTGTTCGAGCATCCACCACACGCTGCCCTGGTACTAATTCTAATGTAATCGGCGTGGGTAGCCCCACTAATCTAACAACCAAGTCGCTATCATCATAAGGTGAGACGGCTTGAATCAAGAGAATATTACTTTTTCCATCCCATTGCGTGTTCATTGCTTTTGAATCACCCACATCAAAAGAAGCAATCGGCCAAGGTGAGCCCGTAGAATCCACAAAAACAAGTGAAGTCACGTGCTTTTGCGCTAAACGAATGGCAGGGGGCGTAGCACCCGGTGCCAGGTTTATCATAATAGTAGTAGAAACAGGCTTGGGTGGTACTGTAGGGGACACCGCTGCAGCACGTTGAGATTCATCCACAAGCTGGCGCAATTTCACCACTTGTTGAGGCGATAAAGGAGAATTTTGTTGTACCATTGCCTCAAATGCATCATTTGATTCTGGAGTAGGAGGAGGTGAAGATGGCACTGCTTTCAGCATCATTGCTTGAGATTGACTATATGTCATGGGTGGAGAAATAACAGGAGTATCACTGTCATTTACAATGGTCAAAACAGGCGATTCTTTTTTATTAGGCAAAGCATTCTGTGAGGAGGGAGAAGTTACATTATTTGACATAACGAGAGGAGAAGAAACAGAGTCTTGTCCATTATTTTTTAACCATTCTTGGAATTTCGCTTGATTTATTTGGGTAGATGAATAGCTCTCCAGGGACTGGTCTTGCGCCATAGTCATTTGCCACCCAGGGGCAAAGACCACAAATAGGGCCGCCCACCCAATCATCTTATTCATGGGACATAACCTTATCTTCATCCACCTTTCTATTAGCGGTAAGAATATTTTCTATTGCCACGCCATATAAATTATCCAGAGTCGATACTCTAACAACTAATGCCTGTAAATCAAGCATTTGACTATATCCACCACTATAATTAATACTCACAGGCATTTGCACCCACCAACTGTACCTCCCTGCCAATACGCCTTGGTTTAATAAAAAAGGAGCGCCCTCAACACTGCCTTTAATAAATAATTTAGAATTGAGCACAGTGGTATAAGGCGCATAGTTATTTAATAAAGCCAAAAATTTCTTCCACCCTTTTTCGGTAAAATAATGCTCATTTTTCTGAAGTTCGTTTGCATAATTCATAAAATCGTAGTTAAAAAGCCGTGGAAGCACGCCGCTTACCCACTGTATTAAATCCGGCTGGATGAGATAAGGCTGCTCTATGGGAACAGGCTTTACAATACGCCATTCATTATCTGTGGAAAACTTAATGGGCTCAGGCTTAGATAACAATAGATCCACCGAGGTGGCTATTAATAAAATAATAGAAATAACAAAGACACCTAAAACAAATAAAACCTTATGGAATCCATCTCTATTGAAATCCCTTCTTAAGCGAATTATTGGTAGCTCTTCACCCGCCATTTCTTCCTCGTCAGCTTACAGAATACTGACGTTTACTATACTGGATAGAGAGAAAGCAGACTAGAGATTTTAACAGCCTCTCCTTGTATTGAGGAATTTTGTAGACTTGGCAAGAGACTCTAGCTGGAAGGAGACCCTGCAATCATCTGCACAATAGCTAATCCTTTATAGCTTTGTAATAATTTCTGTCTCTGCACCAGAATGGTAACAGCATAGGCATTTGAAAAAGTAGCTTTATTGTAAGGTGCTTCCAGAAAATTCACAAGTAATGGCATTTGAAATTTCCAAGCATACGCTCCACTTAATATTCCTTCTTTTAGCAATTTGGGCTTATCCACTACTCTGGCGGTAAATATCATTTTACGCTCAGTCAATGCTAATAAATTATTAGATGCTTTCAATCCAGACATATAATTTCGCCAGCCATATTCTGTAAAATATTTTTGCGCATCCTGCAATTGCGCTCGATAATTCATAAAATTATAAGAATAAGCTGCTTCAACCGCCTCAATGGTCCACGCAGCCACAGCCTCCGTTGACATCGCAGGCTCAGTAAGGGGAACTTCTTGGATTAAGCGGCCCACTGAATCTGTCAGGAAATAAAGAGGCCGAGTTGGATTCTTCATTAAAAGAATCAGCAAACTTACCAAAATCGCAATGACTATCCAACAAAACCCATAGACAACGAATGCCAAACGATACTTTTTCTTATAAAATTGATTACGCAATTGCGTTAAAACAAGCGCGTCTTCAACCCCATCTCTATTTTCATTCATTCTTTATTCTCTACATAACAAATTGATTGATGCCTATCCCCGCCGGATTTTTCCAGGTAGGCACTTTTACAATGGTAAGAGCCACCGTAAATGATTTTTTTGAAGTTCCGTCTGAACTTTGATACGTTACCAGAAATGGCATTTGTATACGCCATACATAGCCTTGCCCTGGCATCTCCCCTTGATTAGAAATCACAGGCGTACCCGCCACAACTCCATTTACCAACAATTGATTTTGTTTAATGGTTTCAATGAGCCCCCCAATTGAATTCACATAAGAAGCCCAACCTGCTTCTGTAAAATACGGACGAGCCAAAGCTGCTTGTTTATTATAATTGACAAAATCAAAGGTGTAAGCTGCCACTGCTGCCTTACTTGCCCATTGTATTAAAGTAGCTGGCAGTAAATTAGGTTCAATAGAAGAAACAAGTATCATTTCCTGACCATTAGGGGCGAGCGCACTAAATTGTGGAAGAGGACGATGATGTATCTGGTAGAATATCAACAACAATAATAATAGTATTAGAAAAATAGCTGCAATCAAAGCGAAGGTAAGGAAATGATAATATTGAATATACCATGGATCGCTATTTCTATTTTCTTGTCTTTTACCGAACATCTACTACTCCCTTGTCATCGCTGCAGGGGCATCATCGGGATAATTTGGCCTGATGTTGCAGCTCCGTAATACTGTGGAGGAACGGTGAATAGAACATAATAAATAATCGCTAAAATTAACAAAAAAATAATGACTGCCGATATCATGATTCTTCGCAATATTTTATAATAATTATCTCGATAAAAATCACTTTGCAACCTTGCTAATTCATGTTTTCGACCTATCATACTGGCAATTTCTCCAAGGTAATCTCCACTCTGAAGTTATCACTATTCCAATCTGGTTTGTTTGCTGTAACTAATTTTTCTCCTCCATAACCCATGGATGATAATAACCGAGTATTCACCCCTTTAATCCACAAGTATTTTGCAACAGCAGCAGCTTGCTGCTGCGTTAAGGCAAGATTCACTTTCTCCGGCGAACCGCTTGCACTAGAATAAGCGGCCACATTAACCGACATATTAGGATAATGACCAATGAATTGCGCCACTAAATCCAATGTAGAGTAGGCGTGCGAACGAATGTTAGATGTCATCTCATTAAAAACTAGCACAGAGGGAAGCACTAACATCACTTGATCTCCCAAAATAATGACTTTAACACCACGATTTTCTAATTTGTCTGCAAGCGTAGTATGCGAATCAATATAAGCTCCAAGGGCGCCGCCAAAAATAGCTCCTACTCCAAGCCCCGGAAGCACACCTACTCCGGAATTTAAACTACTCACACCAACGCCTGCAAGGCTTCCTACAACACCACCTTTACTTGTCTGACTCGAATTCTGATAGGCATCTGTTAAGCCATCACTTTCAGAATGACTCAGTGCATAATCTGCATCCAAATAGGCTTTATCTGCCTCACTTGCGGTTCCTCTGGAAACATCCGATGATGCACAGCCCCCAAGCAATATAAATAACAGAAAAATTGTAAGCACTTTATAATGGCTAAGTTTATTCACTCGTACCTTCCGCCGTTTTCTGGCTTGATATATATTCAATTAACTCATGCGCCACAGCACAGAGACTCTCAATATTCAAAAATACACTTTCTATATGTGGAGGATAATCAGTCGCCACCAACATATCTTTAATAATTTCACTTGTGACGGTATTTGCCTGGGAACTAGAACGCCCTAACACTCTCTCTAATAACTCGATTTTATTTTTAATATAAGATTTAACAATAAGAGGCTGACTGAATCGATCACGCTCACCCGGAGCTGTTAGTAGACGGTTCACCTCTTCATTCAAAACAGGTTTATTAAATATGTGGATACGGCTTGTATCTTCTTGCTCTTCTTCTACGACCTCTTCGCCACTCACTGTCGTACGGTTATGAAAAGCTAATAATGCTGAGACACCCCGTTCAATTAAATTCACATTCATATTTTGATGAAGGGCATCAGCAATAAAATGAATATCTTCAGACTCATCTGGCACATGGTCAAAATTCTCATTATTATCTTCTAATAAGATATTAAATTGTTCCAAGCGATTTTCTAAATCAATTAATACTCGGCCTATGGGCGCCTCCACCTTTAGAAAATGATTAAGTCTCATCCGTTCAACGGGTGCAGGATTGGCAAAGAACATGCGCGCACGAATAATTTTTGATTTAAAGAAAATAGTTGCTTCGCCCTCTCTCTGTTCTTTCAGATCTTGCAAATCAAGACGGGCGCGTTTTTCTGAAGATGCACTACGGCTATCCATATAATTATTCAAAATACTATGCGCATTTGTTTGGAATGAGTCTACTTTTGTGACATACGATTCGCCCGCCGTTTTGGAGAAAAACTCCCAAGTTTCTTGAGGATCTTCAAGCTTCATACAAATTTTAATATTGGTATTAGCACCAATAGAGGCGGCTTCTTCTTTTGAGGCTTTTTGAAAGGCCGGCAAATCCTGGCCGGCAAAAATAACAGAAAACCCTAGCGAACGCGCTTGGGCCGGCACCACGGCAAATCCTTTTACTGCATAATAACCATACTCATCAAGAATACACATATAGGGTGTTGCCGAATTGGTCGGCTTACGGGTCACTACTTCTTTAAAGGTCCCTTCTACTGCATCTCCTAAGCCTGCTGCCATCATCGCTTTGAGGGAAGAAATAATAACTTTGCCTAAATTAGCCAATTCATCGGGCGATTTTTCTAATGCGGGCAATAATACAACAAGAATGCGCCTATTTAATACCACATCTTTTAAATCCACTTCCGCTAAATTAGTACGAATAATATGCCCATACGTATCTGCTAATGAACCGAATACACGCGTCAATTGCATAGTAATAAATCCGTGCTGTTCCAGTACTTGTGAACCCTGCTTACCTTTTTTTGTACGATCATACCCTGGCAAGTTAATAACATAATTTGTGATAGGCTCAAGCACCATTTCAGGCGTATCAGCTAAACTGACCGGTTCTTGATTGTCCCGGATAAACATTCTATCCATTGCAATGGCTTCTATGCGGGGTAACTCGAAATAATTACGAATGGTATTGGCATCTAATAAAATTTTTCCTGCATCTCGCATATACACCAATACTTTCATCAATGCTTCAACAAATACAATAGCACGGCCTTTCCACATATCACCGTCAGAACCCTGACCGCCGGAATCCATCAAATTCACTACAAGTTGTGATAGCATACTTGATGAGCCATTACAAAATGGATTCATCGTATTTGATAAGCGTTTTTCCTGGGCACCCACCACATCCCGCGCACCTGTCATGAAATTAATTAATAAAATATCATCTTCCCGGCCCATAAAACGAGCCATTGAAAATACTTTGGCAAATAAACTATTATCGCCTTTACCATCCACGTAAAGAAACCCACTCCCCTGTACTAATGCATTAAAAGCCAGGGAAACCAATGCTTCCGTTTTACCGCTACCTGTAGAACCAAAAATAAGAACATGGGTGCGCATATCATCATTATTGAACCACAATTCTTCGCTATTACTTTTTCGATTGCCAAAAAAACTGATGCCACGTGCCTTACGCGGCTTGTTAGTATTACCTGGCAAGGGATCATTGTAATCGAGTGCTCCAGAACGTAAGGGCATACGAAAAGGTAGCTTAAACTCTCGGGTATAAGCATAGAGAAAAATACAAATGGCTATTAAAATAGTTAAATCAGCTAAGGCGGAGAAAAAAACAACCATCATTGCAAGGCCAATCAGCAAGGTAGCACTTTTAATAGGATCCTTGAAAAAATCAACTACTTTCATTCCAAGCGTGCGTGTATCTCGCAATAACATTTGCGGCGGGAGTTCATGGTGTTCATCTAAACCACGTTGCATAACTCAACTCTCTTAGTCTGTCTCATCGGGACGGTAAAGTACTTCTTTTAAAACTAACTCTAATGCATTGGTCGCCTCTTCTACCATGGGAACTAATAAACGTCTGCCAAGCTGCTTTTCAGCTATCCAATGGGCAAAAGGACCAGCCACCTCGACAAAAGGTGTTTGCCTACCTACTGTATTCAGCATATACCATAATCGTCGATCAATCGGTTTCAACCACAAAAAATCAGCGGAGGCTTGTACCCCATCTTCACGAGCTGCTTCCAGCATAGAAGCCATTACTGTCAGTGTATAACCATGTGATTGCGTAATTTTCTGGATGTTTTTTGCATTTTGATGTTTTTTGCATAAAGCATCGACTCCTGAAAAATCTAGCTTTTTTACTGAAGAGGCACTAATTTGTGCTAATAAATCAGCCGCAGCTTTCGTTTCCCCCATATGACGAGCAGCAAATACTGCGAATAAAGCACGAGTGTGTGGCGGTAGTTTATCAAGGCCCGGCCATAGCGAGCCTAATTGTATCGAAAATACTTTATTTGAAGGTCCTCTTTTTAAAGTAACTTCAATACGATTGCGCTCTTTTTGTGAAGCTCCTTCCTTAGGCTGAGTTCTATACTCCTCTAACAATTTATAATGCTTACAAAACTGCATGGGTGTCATAGCCATTGCCCAAGCACCTTTATCAATATTTTCTTTATTCAGTTTTAACTCTAATACGGGAGTAATTTGCGGCCAATTCACTTTTTCTGCATTCGCTAATGCATGCATATCGTAAGCACGCTTGAACATACGCGTTGAATTGGAATAATAAATAATGAAGGCCAAAACAACAATAATGAGCACAAAAGGAATACGTAAGTAATCCCCTACCGCTTGCCCCAATAGGGAAACCTCATTAAAAGAAAATTGCTCAGGCTTCGTGGTTAAAATAGTTGTACGCACATCCTCCAGACCATGCGTGAAAAGACTAATAGCAGCTATTTCCCAAAGTTTAATCTTGAAATAAAAAGAAACTATATTTTTTTTAAAAACGTACCAAATTCCGGCGCCAAAAATAAAAATAGCACCAATGATCCATAATATCCCCATGGAATTATCAGGTTGGCCTTGCTGTCCGCCTCCTCCTGCCATGGCTTAGCACCTAAGTATTAAAAAAATGATACATTTAATCTTTTCACAACAGCATCATCCTTGCTGTTTCTCTTTAATCTCATCTAACATTTTGCAGTCAATGCAAAGAGTCGCTGTAGGTCTAGCTTCCAGGCGACGCAACCCTATTTCCACGCCACACACTTCACAATAACCATATTCTTTATTAACAAGAAGCTGTAAAGATTCTTCGATTTTTTTGAGTAGCTTACGCTCCCGATCCCCTGCTCGTAACTTTAAACGGAATTCTTCTTCTTGGCTAGCACGGTCATTGGGATCGGCATAATTAATGGCATCATCTTTCATATGATGAATAGTACGATCAGCTTCTTCCATGATTCGCTGGCGCAATAAAGTGAGTATTTGGGTGAAATGAGAGCGCATGGAAGCACCCATATATTCTTCCGTCTTCTTAACTTTATAGGGGCTAATACCTAAAACTTCTAAACTCGGCTCTAAAATATTTTTTGTGGGCATCTTATTTCTCCTAACCTAACATACATCCCTTTAAGACGATTATTCTATACCAAAAATACCCGTTGTAACACGGTTTAATCCTGAAAAATCCTGATGAGAAATAACATGAGTATAGCCTACTTTTAAGAAATCATTACGCACAGCCTTGGCTTGAGAAAACCCATGTTCTAACAGTAAATATCCCTTTGGTTTCAAATATATTCTCGATTCGTGAATAATATGTCGGATATCTTTTAACCCGTCTTCTCCAGAAAGCAATGCCGATGCGGGCTCCGTTGTCAAAACGTGTTGCTCTAAGTGGGGGTCATTTTCCGCCACATACGGAGGATTGCTCACAAGTATATCAAAAAGCAGAGGAGGTAAAGCCTTACACCATATTCCATGGCAAAAAATAATATTCTTAATTTTGAGACGGGAGGCATTTTTTTTAGCTATATTCAATGCAGCTAAATGAGAGTCTGTGGCATAAATAGTCCATTGCGGTCTTTCACGGGCCAGGGCGAGCGCTATTGCTCCCGAACCTGTACCTAAATCAGCCACTACACATGACAATTTGTTTGATTTTTTTAAGATAAGCTCGACTAATAACTCTGTTTCTGGTCTTGGAATCAATGTATCTGAAGTCACCATTAAATCTAATGACCAAAATTCACAATGCCCTGTTAAATAAGCAATGGGCTGGCCTTGAGCACGCTGCTTAATAAGATCAGCAAAATAAATTTCTTCTATTTTAGATAAAATACGCTCAGGATGAGCATGAAGATAACTACGTTGCACATTTAACAAGTACGCCAACAGCACTTCTGCATCCAATGCAGGGGTCATGGTAACCAAAGAAAATTGTTGTGCAGCTTGATATAAAGCACTCGCAATAGTTTGCACCTGCAATTAATCTCCAATTTGCGCAAGAAGATCCGCTTGGTATTCCTGCGCCAATGCTTCAATCACAGGTCGTAAATCACCTTCTATAATGTCAGTCAATTGATACAATGTCAGATTAATCCGATGATCCGTCAATCTGCCTTGTGGAAAATTATAAGTCCGTATGCGTTCCGATCGATCTCCTGTTCCTACCAAATCACGGCGTGTCTCTGCTTGCTGCTGTTGTTGCTTACGACGTTCTTCCGCCAAAATTTTTGCTTTCAAAAGAGACATGGCTCGCGCTCGATTTTTATGTTGTGAACGCTCATCTTGACACTCCACTACAGTACCTGTTGGAATATGCGTAAGACGTATAGCTGAATCTGTTTTTTGCACATGCTGCCCACCAGCACCCGAAGCGCGAAAAGTATCTGTACGCAAATCAGCAGGATTAATTTCAATGTCTTCAATTTCATCTACTTCCGGTAATACAGCAACGGTACACGTCGAAGTATGCACCCGCCCTTGCGCTTCTGTTGCTGGCACTCGTTGCACGCGATGCACGCCAGATTCAAATTTAAATTGCGAATAAGCCCCTGCTCCTATAATACGAGTAATAACTTCTTTATAGCCACCATGCTCCCCACCGTTGGCACTAATCAATTCTACTTGCCACCGCTGTGATTCCGCATAGCGCGCATACATACGATACAAATCCCCCGCAAAAATAGCGGCCTCATCACCGCCCGCACCTGCTCGAATTTCTAGAAATATATTACTTTCATCATGAGGATCCCGTGGTAATAACAATAATTGTAATTCTTGTTCTAATAAAATAAGTTGCTCTTCTTCATTTTTTAATTCTTGTTTTGCCAATGCTTGTAAATCCACATCCGCTTCATCTAATAATTCTTTGACACTTTCAATATTTTTCAAACAAATTTGGTAGCGTTTAAATGCATCCACTAAAGGCCCTAGCTGAGCATATTCTTTGGAAAGTTCACGAAATTGATTTTGCTGTGAAATAATATCCCCATCTGATAATAACGCACTAACTTCTTCATGACGCTCAACCAATGTTTGTAATTTTTTTTGAATAGAAGATTTCATATTAACTCAGACTCTGGACCAGAAATAGCGAATAACTCTTGCGCTAATTTTAATATTTCCAAGCGACCTTCATGCCCTGCTTGACGTAATTGCACAGTCGGCGTATGCAATAATTTATTGGTAAGCGCATGAGAAAAACTAGCCAACACTTCTGCTGGATTATCTCCCCGCCTTAATTGTTTTTCCGCTTTAGATAATTCAATACGGCAGAGATCTTCGACTTGATTACGGTAAGCACGAATTGTTGTTGCCACTTTGTCTAAAGAATTTAACCACATCATAAAATCGTGGCTTTTTTGTTTGATTATTTCACGGGCTTTCTCAGCTGCATGCTCGCGCCCACGTACATTCTGTTGAATAATCGTTTTTAAATCATCAATGGAATATAAATGAATAAAATCTAATTCCGAGACTGCCGGTTCAACATCACGTGGAACGGCAATGTCGATAATAAATAAAGATTTTTTGCGAGAGACTAGCATAGATTTAAGAATAACCGGCGCGGGACTACCGGTGGCTGAAATCACAATGTCTGCTTCTATTAATGCCTCTGCTAATTTAGTCAAACAAATATAGTCGCATTGATATTTTTTAGCAAGAATAGCAGCGTTTTGAGCGCTACGATTAGCAATTAATATACGATGCGGCAAAGAAGATTTTAAATAACGCATGACTAAATCCGCTGTGACACCTGCACCCATTACTAGAACAGTCGCTTGGTTAAATTGCCCAGGATAAATCTCTTTGATAAAATTCACTGCTGCAGAGGAGACGGATACCGGACAAGCGCCAATCGCAGTAGTGGTCCGTATTTCTTTAGTCACAGCAAATACTTCTTGAAATAATCGATTGAATAATGTGCCTACAGTAGACGCCGCGCAACTTTCAGAAAAAGCATCTTTCATTTGTCTTAAAACTTCTGATTCACCTAGCACCATGGAGTCTAAACCACAAGCAACATTCATGATATGCTCTATCGCAGCTTGATCACGATATAAGTACATTAAGGGCAAAATTTCCATAGGAGTTAATGGATGTTGTCGACAAAACCACTCTGTCACTCTTTCCACATCCTCTGCCACGCAATATAGCTCTGAACGATTGCAAGTAGATAATAAAACAGCTTCATGAATATCTTCTTGAGTGAGCAAATCATTTAAATACAATGCAATCTTTTCGGGCGGAAAAGTAATTTGTTCGCGCAAGGCAACAGGAGCAGTTTTGTGGTTAATTCCGCAAACAATAATAGGCATAGGAGTAAAGCTGTCTTATTCGAGGTGGTTATTCTAAGGGAAATTGCCAAGAAAAGCCAAAAAATAACTGGTTATTCAATCTCTATTCAGTATGCAATTGCTGCATGGCTTTTTGATACTCTCCTGCCATCATGAGAGACAAGACTTGCCCAGCTTTTTGTAAGGCTAAATCAATCTGTTCTCGCTCTTCTTTTTTCGGGGATTTTAGCACATAATCAACGACATCCTTGCTATTGCCCGGATGGCCAACACCAATCCGCACTCGATAAAACTGCCCCGTCCCCAAATGTTGAATAACATCCCGTACCCCATTATGTCCCCCATGGCCGCCGTCAAACTTCAATCGTATCCCCCCCACCGGCAAATCAATTTCATCATGTAACACTAAAATTGCCGAGGGAGCTATTTTATAATAACTAGCTACAGCCTGGACTGCTTGGCCACTATGATTCATAAAAGTGGTGGGGATAAGTAAGTGACAATTTTGAGAATAAATCTGGGTAAGCGAGTGCCATCCTTGAAATTTTGTTACCGGGCGTAAAACGGCGTGCATTTTGTTAGCCAATGCTTCTACAAACCAGGCACCGGCATTATGCCGAGTCTGTTGATATTGAGCACCTGGATTAGCAAGGCCAACAATAAGCTGGATCCCCTGTGACAAAATGGCTTTCTCCTTAGGGCCGAGCAACAATTCTCACTATGCTAGGCGTAATATTTTGATTTTCTGTGCGCCGCTGCGGAGTTGAGATGCAGCTCAACTCCGCAGCGGCGCTCAAAAATCACAGCACCTCCCTCAGCCTAGAGAATTATCCATAGACCCTAGGTCATTCAGGATGATATTTATCAATCATTTAGCTTCTGCAGTATCTTCAGGCCGGCCAGCAGCAGCTTCACTTTCAGAGGCTGTCGTTTCCTCTTCCTCACTCGCTACGACTGGCGTCTCTTCAATAATGCGCGGAATATGGAGAGAAACAACAGGCAAATCATGGCCTTCTACGCCGTGTGAAAAAGCCACTAAATCGACCCCCTTAGGCAATTTAAGCTCACTTAAATGCATCGTCTGATCAAGTACAAAGTGGCTAAGATCGACTTCAATAAACTCTGGTAGATTAGCCGGCAAGCAAGAAACTTCAACATCATTGATGATATGAGAAAAAGCCCCCCCTTCTCTGACACCTGGAGCCTCTTCCGCACCGATAAAATGTAATGGCACGTGCATATGTAATTTTTGATCTGCGCGGACCCGTAAAAAATCCATATGAGCTATGCGTGGTTTTGCTGGATGACGCTCCAGGGCTTTTAAAATCACTTTCTCTTTTTTGCCCTCGATACTAAGCGTCAAAATGCGAGAATAAAAGGCTTCATTAGACAATGCAGTGAACACATCATCATGATGCAATGTCAGAGAAACAGCAGGCTCACCTGCACCATAAATAACAGCAGGCACTTTATTAGCATGACGTAGGCGGCGGCTCGCACCTTTCCCTATATCATTACGAACTTGAGCATCAAGTTCAAATTTTATTGTTGACATCATATTCTCCAAAATTGATAAATAACCTTCCTCTGCGACCAAGGAAGGAGGGCGTATTCTACATGAAAACCCGAATTAGTCCAGCAAGCTTGCTCCACTTTTGCTATGCAAGGTACAACGCGTTGATCTTCTGCGCTCCTCCTGGTCAGCGACTTGCCTGTCAACTGCGCTTCGGTGCTCAAAAATCAAAGCGTTTCATCTCGGCCTACTAGCCATTGCCAACAGGCCCGATCTTTCTGTTCACAATGCCAGAATTAATTTAGTCTAGGAACATCCGACTGAGTGAGCCAGCCCCGCTAATACGACGGATTGCTTCAGCAATCATGTGGCTCAAGGTAATCTGACGAATACGAGGAGATCGCGCAGCACTCTCATGTAATGTAATAGTATCTGTCACAATCAATTCATCCAATGAGGAAGCTTCAATATTAGCAATCGCCTTGCCTGACAGCACGGGATGAGTGATATAAGCCACCACCTTGGCCGCACCATGCTCTTTCAGGGCATCAACCGCCTTAGAAAGCGTGCTCGCTGTATCAACAATATCATCTACAATAATACATTCACGGTCTTTTACATCGCCAATAATGTGCATAACCTGTGCTTCATTAGGCTGTGGACGACGTTTATCAATAATAGCTAAATCAGCGCCCGTTAAACGTTTCGCAATGGCGCGGGCACGGATAACTCCTCCCACATCAGGCGACACCACCATGATATTTTTATAGTTTTTCCCATCAATATCTTCAAGCATGATAGGCGTACTGTAAAGGTTATCGACTGGCATGTAGAAAAAACCCTGAATTTGGTCCGCATGCAAGTCTACCGTCACTAAGCGGCTAATACCTACTGAAGCCATCATATCTGCAACAATTTTGGCAGTAATGGGTACACGTGCCGAACGTACCCGCCGATCTTGACGCGCATACCCAAAATAAGGAACAACGGCAGTAATTTTGGCAGCAGAAGCACGCCGCAAGGCATCAGCCATGATAATTAATTCCATCAAATTATCATTAGAAGGCGCTGAAGTAGATTGAATCAGAAAAATATCGCGGCCTCGTACATTTTCTTGTATTTCAACCATGATTTCACCATCGCTAAACCGTTCCACCAAAGCTTTGCCCAGGGGCAGATTAAGATGTTCAACAATACGGTTAGCGAGTGCTTTATTTGCATTGCCGCTAAAAACCATGATTTCAGGCACAAGAAGAATCCTTAGTATTATTCCAAGATGGCTGGGGTGCTAGGGATCGAACCTAGGAATGCCGAGATCAAAACCCGGTGCCTTACCGCTTGGCTACACCCCAATCAGGGCGTTATTTTGCTGACTCAGTTCGTGGGTGTCAATCAGAACTTTTAGAATTGCCATTGATCAATCTTAATTTTTACCTTGATACGCTCATTTTCTAAGAGGATTTTAACAGGCACCTCTACTTGCTTCACTGTGTGATAACTTAAAAAACTCACCTTCCAGCCGGTTTGATCTAAACGCACAAGATGATGATAAGCATCCCATTGTTTCTTAGAAGGCAAAGTGGGCACCGGTAAGCCGCGTATCCAATAATATAAGTTTGAAATAGGTAATTGCCAGCCTGTTTGTTGCCTCAATAAAAGCTCTGGAGAAAAAGCGCTGAATTTTCTACCCTCTGCCGTTTCTAAAGATACGTTACCAGGCTGCCCCGAAATCTTGATTGAATTCACCCCTAAAGGACCAAATAATAACAAAGTGTAATTTTTCTGATACTGCCGCCATTGCAAATTAGCGCTGCCTCCTTCATTGCGGGGATAGGTTTGCACTGCCACTCTTGCTTTAATATTCCAAATCTGTATTTTTGTCAGTAGGTTTGCGCGATCTTGCCACGCGGGCGGTTGGTGCACGATAGGAGTCGCTTGCTTAGCTAATTCAGCACAACCTGCTAAAAAAAAAGTAAATAATATAATAAGACAGAACTCGAAAATACGCATCCGCCCAGTATAGCAAAATTTAGCTGGAATAATCACTTAACACACAGGATAATCGCCATCCTTGTCCAATTATTATCGTGCGGAAGAAAAATATGGGGATCAAATGCGGCATCGTGGGCTTACCCAATGTCGGTAAATCAACACTTTTTAACTGTCTCACCAAAGCAGGCGTAGATGCAGCCAATTATCCTTTCTGTACCATTGAACCTAATGTGGGCGTCGTAGCTGTACCTGATCCACGTTTAGAAAAATTAGCTGAAATCGTTAACCCCCAACGCATCTTACCCACGACCATCGAATTTGTAGATATCGCAGGCCTGGTAAAAGGCGCAGCTCAGGGCGAAGGGCTGGGAAATAAATTTTTAGCGAACATCCGCGAAACCGATGCCACAGCTCATGTTGTACGTTGTTTTGAAAACGATGATGTCGTGCACGTGGCAGGGAAAATTTCGCCCTTGGATGATATCGAAATCATTAATACTGAACTTTCATTGGCTGATTTAGAAACTGTGCAAAAAGCACTATTGCGCTCCCATAAACTTGCAAAAAGTGGCGATAAAATAGCGTTAGCTGAAGTTGCTTTATTTGAGCGCGTGCGTGAACAACTCGATCAAGGAAAACCAGCACGAGCCTTGATTTTTACCTCGGAAGAAAGAGAACGTTTAAAACCATTACAATTACTTACATTGAAACCTACTCTGTATATTGCCAATGTGGCAGAAAACGGTTTCACTCATAATCCTTTACTCGACCAAGTTAAACAATTGGCTGAAACTGAGAAAGCCAGCGTTGTAGCCATTTGCGCTTCGTTAGAAGCAGAGATTGCTGAATTAGACGATGCCGGCAAAAAAGAATTTTTAGCAGAATTAAAATTAGATGAGCCGGGTTTAGACAGAGTGATTCATGCCGCATACAAATTGCTGGGCTTAGACACTTACTTTACTGCGGGCGTTCAAGAAGTCCGTGCGTGGACCATTCACACAGGCTCTACAGCGCCTCAAGCAGCGGCTGTTATTCATACGGATTTTGAAAAAGGATTTATTCGTGCGGAAATTATTTCCTATAAAGATTATATTCGCTATCGCGGAGAACAAGGGGCTAAAGAAGCCGGGAAGTGGCGGTTAGAAGGAAAAGACTATATTGTGCAGGACGGCGATGTGATTTATTTTAGATTCAACGTGTAAATAACAAGAACGTCTTGACGACGCTTCTTAAACGGCGGCGGCCGCCGCCCTAAGGTCAAGCAAACGTAGAGAGTGATTTTGTTCCGCTGAAACTATCATATTGCTTTTACTTTTTGCTCCACCTCCAAAAAAACTACACGTTTTCTGCCAACAGGTGCGCTCTTCAGGCTTCAGAAACTCTGCTTCTTTAGGGGTATTAAAAAATCGATGCGATTGGGTAGCTTTTTTAGTACCTAAAAACGTAGCTTCTCGAATCTCAGCTGGAACAGAGGAAGTGGGCAAAGGTAAGGCTTTATATAATTCAACTTCTCTGAAACGTATTTTATTAAACCAAGCGTTTATATTATATAATGCCAAACAAATTACAATCTGCTCAATCAAATCCTGCATGACAACAGAGAAGGGACTTAGGTGTGCCGCCTGGGCTAGCTGGGGTAAAACTGAAGGCAGCAGCACTTCCCCCAAAATATTCACTGCATTAGTGGCTATAGCGAACAAGCCAAAAATAACTCCCGCACTAGGAGTGAATGTATGATAGAGGTGCACAGCTAGCTGAAGGTTAAGATAGAGCCTATATAAAGAAAAAGCTACTCCTAAATAATGAAGGAAAGAAAGCGCGCTTAGGCCAGCGAGCGGCAAACCCAGCAAAACAAAAACGGTGACGGCACTCACTACGCAAAATAAAGCCCAGAATTGAAGAGGCGATTCGCTCGCACTGGCCAACAATGGCCTTAGGATGCTATTAATAGGGCAAGCCACTATTTCTGCTACATTAGCGACAGGCAGCAGGCTATAGGCAAAAATAGGCACCCAACTAGATAATGAGAAAACCATCCATAACAGCCATAATCCCATCCCGGCCACCCCAATTCTGATTAACCATATGCTACCCCACCCTAGCATTTTCCATCCCTCTGGATTATTACTCGCTGTCACCTCAGTATATTCATTGGATAAGTTATCAAATATTTTTTGAAAAGTATTCTTCCAGATATAAAAAGCAAGGTTAGAGAGAAGCAAATAAATGCTATTCACAACCGCAGCCATACACTTAACAGGAGAAAGTAATTTACGCGTAGTTAAAATCGAATAAAGTCCTCTCCCTGCGAGAGCTTCACGATATTGAAAATCATCTAAGTACTCTTCTCCATACAAGCGAAGTATTAATTCTCGCCATTCGCGAATAAGGCACTCGGTAAAAGTTTCATTTGCATACCTCTCCAACAAAAAAATAATACGTTTTTGCAGGAATTCTTCTCGGTTTTTTTCTAAAGCTAAGTAGAGATTAAGAAATGAAGCGTGCTCTAAGGCAAATTGTTGCTTTTTCTCTCCTGAAAGAGAATTAAAATGTCGTATTAAATTATCATACGCTTCTTCTATATTCTCTTCCAAAAGCAAATCAAATGCTGTATCTGGAATGTTTATATTTTCTTGTACAAAATAATTTTCTATATTAGATAGATATAGTTGCCCCTGCAATTTTATTTCTGCCTCTAAATTTTGATAAGCTGTAAGAAGATCTTCAAATCGTTGTTTTACTAACTCGCGCGACTCATTAAGATGTTTATCAGGATGTAATTCCAACGCTTTACGGCGATAAATTTTACGGATTTTACGCAGTTGTTCTTCTGCAGATAGATCATTTATCTCTTCAGGTAAAAGACCGAGAATCGACAGCTGTTTCGCTCTGGTTTGCATAGGCATCTTCCAAAATTATAAAGCGAGGGAAATGAGTTTACCTTATAAATGTAGAAAAAGTGAACCTTTATTATTTGTGCTTCCACACGCTATATAAGATGGTGTTTCTTAATATTTTATTTTTAAAGCTCGTTGTCTCACAGTTTCAAATAAGACAATCCCCGTCGCCACGGAGACATTTAAACTCGGGACGGTGCCGCGCATAGGAATATACACTAACACATCACAATGCTCGCGGGTCAGGCGCCGCATTCCTGCGCCTTCTGCGCCCAACACTATCCCTAACGGCATATTTAAATTTGTTTGATATAAATTCTGAGGAGCTTCTCCCGCCGCACCAAATAACCATATATTCTGCTCTTTTAGGAAACGTAAGGTTCGTGCCAAATTCGTGACTTGAATAAAAGGCACTGTTTCTGCTGCCCCACAAGCTACTTTACAAACCGTAGGCGTCAACCCCACTGATTTATCTTTAGGTGCAATCACTGCATGCACTCCAGCTGCATCTGCGCTTCGTAAGCAAGCACCTAAATTATGCGGATCTTGAACGCCGTCCAAAATCAATAAAAACGCAGGCCCACTAAGACTCCTTAATAGTTGAGGTAAATCCTGTTCTGCATACCTTCTGGCAGGATGACAAAAAGCAATGATGCCTTGATGATTAGCTTGGTGAGATAATTGGTCTAAAGTAACTCGGCTCATGAATTGAATTTTGATTGCATGCTGCTGCGCTAACTTCAGCAGTAACTGCATTCTAGGATCATGTCGTTCGCTTAATATATTTAGACAGTGAATTCGCTCAGGACATTTTTTTAATAATACTTCTACCGCATGCAAGCCAAAAACGACAGTAGATTCACTCATAACGATTTTTTCTTCGGTCTTTTCTTTTTTATCGGACGCACCTCTACTAATTCATCGGTAATGACAAAATCAATTTGTCTTTGATCCAAATCAACGCGTACCACTTTTATTTTAACGGCATCACCCAAGCGATATCGTTTTCCGCTACGCTCTCCCAACAAAGCATGCTTAACAGGATCAAATTGATAATAGTCATTGCGCAACATGCTGATATGAATTAATCCTTCCACATACACTTCCGTCAATTCTACAAATAAGCCGAAACTCGTCACACTCGTGATCATTCCAGAGAATTCTTCCCCCACTTTATCTTGCATAAATTCACACTTTAACCAATCTACGGCTTCACGTGTAGCATCATCAGCGCGACGTTCCGTCATGGAACAATGCTCGCCATATTTTGAGAATAACGCATCTTCTTTAACGGATGTATGTTCACCACGTAAAATTTTACGTATGCCGCGATGCACTAACAAATCTGGATAACGACGAATAGGTGAAGTAAAATGTGCATACGCATCAAACGCTAACCCAAAATGGCCTTTATTGTCTGGGCTATAAACAGCCTGGCTTAATGAACGCAATAGAACTGTTTGAATAAGACGGGCCTCAGGTCGATCAGCAATTTTTTCTAATAATTTAGCATAATCACGGGATGTCGGTTCTTCACCGCCCCCCAAAGCTAATCCAAGTTCTCCTAAAAATTTACGTAAATCCATCAATTTTACTGGGGTAGGCCCTTCGTGGACGCGAAATAAGCTGGGGCATTTATGCTTCATTAAAAAACGTGCCGCACAAATATTTGCACACAACATGCATTCTTCAATAAGACGATGGGCGTCATTACGTGTCAAAGCCACAATACGCTCAATTTTACGATCGGAACTAAAAATAATTTTAGTTTCAGGCAAATCAAAATCAATAGCGCCTCGTTTTAAACGAGCCGCATGCAAGGTACGGTACACAGAAAATAATTCTTTCAAATGAGGAAGTAATTTCTTATACCTCTTTTGTAATTCAACGTCATTTTCTGCCACTATGGCATGGACTTGATTATAAGTTAAGCGCGCATGCGAATAAATAACGCCTTCGTGAAACTGATAATCTGCAATTTTACCGGTGGGAGTAATTTCCATTTTACATATTAATGTCAAACGATTCACTTCGGGTTTTAACGAACATAATTCATTGGACAAGACTTCAGGTAGCATAGGAATGACTTGCCCGGGAAAATAAACAGAATTGCCACGATTCAACGATTCTTTATCTAATTCCGTATACGGTTTTACATAGTGACTGACATCTGCAATGGCTACATATAATATCCAACCCCCCTGGACACGCGCCTCACAATAGACCGCATCATCAAAATCTTTGGCATCTTCACCATCAATCGTCACGAAAGGCAGCTTACGTGCATCAAAACGCCCTTCTAAATCAATATCAGGGACGCGGGGAGAAAATTTTTCGGCCTCGGCCAACACTTTTTCTGGCCATTCGTAAGGCAATTCATGGTTTCGAATAGCTACATCAATTTCCATTCCCGGCGCCATGTGATCGCCTAAAATTTTAACGATTTTACCCACAGGCCGCATCGTCATACTCGGTTGTTCAGTAATTTGAACTACCACCATTTGCCCCTGCTGAGCCCCTTGCCTCGCTTCTTGGGGAATAAGAATATCGTGGTTAATACGCTGATTAGCTGGTTGAACAAAAAAAACGTCTGATTTAGAAATAAAACGCCCGACCAATTCATGCGTGTGACGCACTAATACTTCAGCAATAACCCCTTCACGTCGGCCGCGGCTATCTATATTTGCAACACGCACTAAAACTTCATCATTTGGAAAAACGGTGCGCATTTGCCGGGCACTTAAAAAAAGATCTTCGCCACCTTCTTCAGGTACTACAAAACCAAACCCGTCTTTATGGCCTATCACATACCCCTTAAGCAACTCCATTTTGTCAATTAAGCCAAAAGCGCCGCGTCTATTTTGCAATAATTGCCCATCACGTACCATAGCCAATAAACGTCGACGTAACGCCTCTTGTGCCTCAGGATCAGTTAGATCAAGTTCTGCAATTAATTGCTTATAGGTAATAGGGCTTTCACGCTCAGCAAGTAAATCCAAAATAAACTCACGGCTGGCAATAGGATGCTCGTATTTTTGAGCCTCTCTTTCTCTATATGGATCCTTTTTCTTTATCTTTTTCCTCATTCCCCAACCATATCATATACATATTAATTAATATTTTGACTAAGATACTCCTCCTAGTGACTTTTTTCCATGAATTCAGTTAAAGTAGCTTAAATGAAATTTAAATGAGGATGATAGTGATGCCTAGCAAAGCAATAAACACTGTTCCCACGCTCATTTTTCTTAGTCGCTGGCTCCAAGCTCCTCTTTATCTAGGCTTGATTGTTGTTCTAGGTATTTATGTCTATGAATTCGGTCGCTGGCTGCTTGAGCTCACATTCAAGATAAACTCCCTCGATGAAACGAGTATTATGCTCGCCGCCCTCGACTTGGTTGATGTGGTTATGATAGCTAATCTACTAATTATGGTCATTGTAGGAGGCTATGAGGTCTTTGTATCTCGGCTAGGTCTATCTAGCCACCCCGATCACCCTGAGTGGTTGGATGAAGTAAATGCTGGAACAATGAAAATCAAACTTGCTATCGCATTAGTCACTATTTCTTCCATCCATTTATTACGCACTTTTATGGACCCCTTGCAACATAATAATTTCGCTGTGATGTGGCAAGTTATTATTCATCTCACCTTGGTTCTCTCGGTGCTAGCCCTTGCTATCACCAATAAACTTACTGTGTCGAGAAATAAGAAAATTATCTAAGAGTCTGTTTATAATCTCGCTAGGACGAGCCGAGAAATGGCAATTTTTGAGAACTGTAGCGGAGCATACATGCAAGTATGTGAACAACGGATCGCAGAAAATCGTCATTTCCCGGCCGACATAGTAGAGATTTAAACTAGGCCCTAAATAAACTACCTATGATATAAGTCAGAAATCCAGCAAGCATGCCAATAAATAACATACGGAGGCCACCTAACAAAGCACTGCGCTGAGTAAATAGGCTTAAAGCCGCACCCACCCCAAATAATGCCAGCCCAGTCAAGCTAAACATCATCGCGAGATTAGCCTGCGAATCCCAGCATAGATAAGGCAAAATAGGGATAAAAGCACCCAAAGCAAAAAAGAGAAAAGACGAAAGAGCAGCTTTCCCCGGCGACATTAATTCTTTTGGATTAATCCCCAGTTCTTCTCGCGCAAGTGTATCCAGCGCTTTTTCGGGATTCTGAATAAGAAAATGAGCAAATTTTACTGCTTCTTCCTTAGGCAAGCCGCGGGCTTCATAAATAAGAGCCAGCTCAGCAGCCTCTTCTTCCGGATAAAGTGTTAACTCTTCTTTTTCCAATTTTAGCTGATACTCCAACACGTCACGCTGCGAGCGCACAGAAACATATTCGCCTGCCCCCATTGAACACGCACCCGCTAATAATCCAGCCACCCCCGTCAATAAGATAAAACTATGCCCTGCATGGGCTCCCGCCATGCCCAATATCAAGCTAGCATTGGAAATCAAGCCATCATTTACCCCAAAAACTGCTGCCCGCAAGTTATTACCTTGAGCAAGACTGGTATGCCGATGCTCTGCCTCATGGGGGTGGGTTGGAGAAGGATGGCCTAACTCTGCTCCTCCTTGATAAATTGACATACCACGGATTTTCATCGCCGCTAAGGCAATTCGTAATGAACGTGAACCCAAACAACGTACTAACCCAATAATAAAGCGCGTCCGGATATCAGGACGATAGGAAGGGGGAATGGGAATATGTGCTTTCTTAAGTTGTTGTTCCCAAATAGCAGCTTGTCTATAGGCTAACATAGAAAGCTCAATAAAGAGTTTCTTATGCACCGGATTCATTTCAATTTCAGCAATCGCATTATATACATAAGCTGATCGTTGTTCTTCTTTCCAATTGACTAAGACTGTCATGAACATCGTTCCTCACGATAACTTCGTGTTAACACCTCAGATTGCGCGGCCTGCTGCGTTGCAAGCAACCTGTTACCCGTTTTACCATTATTAATCATGCGATAATTCAGCTCTTTGCATCTTGCTCTTTGGTTGGTTTGTGGATTATTTTGAAAAAGAGAGCATCCGATTACAGTAAAAAAAAGCACCCCTAAAATAAAATAACATATGATTTTTACCATTGAAAATAATCCTCCTTAGTCTAACCACTACTTTACCGAAGGTATAAACTCGCGTCTATAAAAGACGTAAGAGCATCTCTAGAAAATGTATGCTATTTCTCCAAAACATCAGGTAGAATGAAGCATTATCGCCTTTCTTATATTTTTTCACATGGAGTACGTTATGAAAGCCTCTGCTCATCCTGTTCCTATCGGCTTCACTGGCAAACTGCAAAATAACATAGCCATGCCTTATAATTTTACCGTGGGCAGCCTACTCAGCGAGAGCTGGAAGCGGGTCAAAGGAACAAAAGCAACTTATTGGAGCGCTATTTTTTTATATGTTCTAATTTATCTTGCGCTCATTGGCATAGGATTAATAGCCACTTATTTTTATACTGGCTCGCTCAATCCAGCCTTTACTGAGGTAAATATAATAAGCGGAGCAGCGAGAGTGTCTGCTGTACTCATCACTTTCCCATTACCTCTCGGTATTTGTTTAATCGCAATACGGCACTCTATCAATCGCTCGATTAAAGCTAAGCAAATGTTTGAAGCTTATCGATCCTACTGGAAAATCTTGGGTGCTATGGCCATTATTTACAGTGTATTTTTCTTCATTGCATTCACTACCCTCTTTCTCATTGCATTGCTTTCTGCTATCAGTGTACACAATGAGGGTGCAGCACCTGCTTGGCTTTCTCACCTCTCAATATTAGTAGGTATTGTCGGTGGATTAATTTGTATGTATTTCTTATTAGCTTGGAGTTTTTCTCCCTTGCTTATCATTGAAAAAAAGCTCGGTATCTTTCAAGCCATAAAAACTTCTTTTTACGCATTTCAACAACATAAATTGAAAATTATCATTGTCGCTTTTCTCATGCTAGCCATTTATTTAATTAGTGCCATTCCAGCGGGAATCGGCCTCATCTGGACACTTCCGATGCTATTTAATTGTTCAGGCATACTTTATCGTATACAGTTTGGCATAAAAGAAAGTGCGTAATGGAAAAAAGGAGCAAAATAAGCATGCGTAATTCATTTTTAATTCTCTGTCTTATTTTGCTAGGTACCCCACTTGCTTATGCTTTTTCCTGCGCACCTATCAAAATTCAAATTGAAAATAACAATCTTATTCTTCCTGGTTCACCGCAAGCTGGAGCGTCACAATTGTTTTTTTTCAAAAACAATTCGCCTCAAAGTTTATTCATTGATCGTGCCAATAAAAATTCGAGTACAAATGTAGGATGGTCAACCTATTTACGTCCAGGTAATTGGGCAGCTCTGGCCCTTCATCAGAAAAACATTACTATAAGCTGTGTTATGGTTCAACCTGGCAAAGTTATTCCACTTAATTGTTCTCGCACTTTATTTGTTTGTGCTTCGCCGCAACCAATGATTTCTCCACCGTCAAAACGTACGACTTGGTTAATAGAAGATAAATCCTGGGAAGAGCTTGCTAAAAAAATAGTAAAATTTTACGCGCGATGCAGCAACGGTCGTTCATAAGCAATTTATTGCGTTCCTAAAAATGCTCTCAATCTTATTCTGTATGCTGGCTTTTTCATCATTGGAGAGATTTAAATAGACTCTTAAACCGCCACCTCACCCTTAATATGAGGATGCGCCTGATAATGCAGTATCTCAAAATCTTCGAATCGATAATCAAATAAAGAAGGAGGCTTACGTTTTATTTGTAAGGTTGGCAGAGGAAAAGGTGCACGCGATAATTGCAAATTCACTTGCTCAAGATGGTTAGAATAAATATGGCAATCTCCTCCCGTCCAGATAAACTCACCGACCTCCAAATCACACTGCTGAGCTACCATGTGAACTAATAAAGAATAAGAGGCAATATTAAAGGGCACCCCTAAAAAAGAATCTGCCGAACGTTGATATGATTGGCAAGATAATTTATTGTGCGCAACATAAAATTGAAACAATAAGTGACACGGTGGCAATGCCATTTTAGATAGCTCACCCACATTCCATGCACTCACAATCAAGCGCCGTGAATCTGGATTATTTTTAATTTGCTCTACTACATAGCTCATTTGGTCAACAAATTCTCCTTCCTTTGTTTGCCAAGCGCGCCATTGCTTACCATACACAGGCCCCAAATTACCTTGGCTATCTGCCCATTCATCCCAGATAGTAACTTTATTTTCATGCAAATAACGTATATTAGTTTCTCCACTCAAAAACCATAATAATTCATGGATAATACTGCGTAGCGATAATTTTTTTGTAGTCACCAATGGAAACCCTTTACTTAAATCAAAGCGCATTTGATAAGCAAATGTACTCAACGTTCCTGTACCCGTACGATCTTTTTTTTCAATCCCATGATCGAGGATATATTGTAAAAAATCTAAATATTGTCGCATGTCTTTTTTCCTCTATACACCCGCATGAGCATCCCCATACCTACCACAATCATGGGAAAAGATAATAATTGCCCTTTACTCACCCAACCAAAAGCAACAAAACCAATTTGCGCATCCGGTTCTCGAAAAAATTCTATGAAAAAACGAAACAGACCATAACATAATAAAAATAAACCAGATATTGCTCCAGGAGGTCTCTTTTTTCGTGAATAAACCCATACTATGAAAAACAGCACCACCCCCTCAAGTAAAAATTCATATAATTGAGAAGGATGCCGAGGCAAAGGACCACCCTGAGGAAAGATCATGGCCCACGGCACGGTAGTCACACGCCCCCACAGCTCACCATTAATGAAATTACCAATACGGCCTGCTGCTAAGCCAAGAGGTACAACGGGGGCAATAAAATCTGTCAAATTAATCAAGGGTTGTTTGATTTTATAAGCATAGCATCCTAATGCTAAAATCACGCCTAGCAATCCACCATGGAAAGACATACCTCCTTCCCATACCTTGAAAAATAATCCCGGATGAATAATAAAATTCGGCCAAGCATAAAACAACATATAACCTAGCCGCCCACCTATGATAACGCCTAAAGCCGCATAAAATACGATATCTGATAATTCTTCCCGGGTAAAGCTATAGACAAAGCTAGATTGTTTTATGCGTAACGCCAATATCCCCCAACAAGTAAGCAAACTAAAAAGATACATTAATCCATACCAAAAAATGGGAAAAGAGCCAACATGGAACGCCACTGGATTAATATCAGGATAAGGAATCATTTTTTTGATGGTCCAAAAAACGTTTTGATAAAACAATGCGTGCAAATTCTTTCATAGCCAAGGTATATACTCTTTTTTTAAAAGACACAACTTGCGTCAAGGGATACCAGTAAGACACCCATGCCCATGAATCAAATTCCGGATTATCGGTAGCAGCTAAATTGATCTGCGTATCTTTATTCACAAGTTGTAGTAAAAACCATTTTTGCTTTTGGCCTATACAGATAGGCTTTGAGTAATGACGAATCAACTGCTTGGGCAGCCGATATCGCAGCCAACGACGCGTCACACACAATACTTTCACATCTTCCGCTTGCAGCCCAATCTCTTCATTAAGTTCACGAAACATCGCTTGCTCAGGCGTTTCTTCTTCTTTCATACCTCCTTGAGGAAATTGCCAAGCCATTCTTCCAATGCGTTTTGCCAAAAAAATTTGCCTTTTGGCATTCACCAGAATAATACCCACCCCCTGTCTGAACCCTTCTTCATCAATCACTTAGCACCCACATAATCATTATCTTCGAGCATTTTTCCAAAAACCATGTTATACAGCAAATAATATATTTTAAAGATAATACACTTCTTGCAACTTAAATGAGACTAAAACCTATGAGTATTCGCGTATTAGTGAATGGTGCAGGCAGAATGGGCCAATTGGCTGCCACTATCCTTCGTGAACATCCTGATTTCATATTAGTAGGAATGATAAAACGAGATGATGATCTGGCCGCTGAGATTAAAAAAAATTCAGCTCAGATCGTTATCGACTTCACTCAGGCCGAAGCTGTGCTCAATAATACCAGAATTATAATAGAGACCGGTGCCCATCCCATTATAGGCACTAGTGGTTTACTACAAAATCAAGTCAAACAATTGCAAATACGTTGTACGGAGTTGGGATTAGGCGGACTTATCGTACCTAATTTTTCTCTAGCGGCAATACTCATGATGAAATATGCAAAACATATATCGAGCTATTTTTCTCAATTTGAGATTATTGAAGCACATCACTCTAGAAAATTGGATAGCCCCTCAGGCACCGCCATTCGCACAGCAGAAATGTTAGCAGAGACGCCGAAAATCTTACCTCCACAAAAAAAGCAGCACGAAACTATCCCTCATGCGCGTGGCGCCACTCATCAACACATACCCATCCATTCCATAAGGCTCCCAGGCGTCCTGGCACAACAACAAGTGATCTTTGGTGGGGAAGGGGAAACCCTCACTATTCAGTACAATACAATTGACCAGCGTTGTTACGTAGCGGGGATCCTTTTAGCATGTCAAAAGGTTTCGCAATTAAATGAATTAGTGTATGGGTTAGAACACCTCATTTGAATTAGTAATGAACTTCCTTCTCACCAAGAGTGGGATAGCATTTGAAATCTACTGCTATTTACTAGATACTGGGATAGGCTATCACGCCTAAGAGGAGACTACACGTGATAGTATACTTAGAAACCATCACCTAGGAATATTGATCATGGCAGATCTTTTATTTATTAGCATCACCCTTATTTTTTTCATGCTCTGTTTTGCACTCATTCATTTTTTTGATGCCTTATCACGGAGTGAAGAATGAGTTTGTATTTAACTTGCGGTGTGATCACAGCCCTATTGTTTATCTATTTAGTCATAGTATTATTTAAGCCAGAATCTTTTTAAGGATGGCATTACATCATGACGGGAAATGGAATTCTTCAAATTGTCCTATACTTTCTCATTATTCTTGCCTGTGTTAAGCCACTAGGTTGGTATATAGCAAAAATATATGAAAATAAGCCCTGCGGCCTGAATCAATTACTCCAACCTATTGAACGATACATCTATAAAATAAGTGGTGTACAGCCCACCCAAGAAATGGGGTGGAAAAAATATCTTTACACAATGCTTGTTTTTAATTTATGTGGCTTATTGGCTGTTTATACACTACAACGATTACAATATTATCTTCCTCTCAATCCACAAAATTTCCCTGCGGTGCTACCTGATCTTTCTTTTAATGCAGCAGCAAGTTTTGTCACTAATACAAATTGGCAATCTTATAGCAGCGAAAATACTTTAAGTTATATGACACACATGACTGCGCTCACCGTACAGAATTTTTTATCCGCTGCCGCAGGAATGTCTTTATTAATGGCTTTAATTCGTAGCTTGGTTAGACATGAAACAAACAGCCTTGGTAATTTTTGGGTAGATACAGTACGAGGCATAATTTATATTTTACTGCCATTATCTTTTATACTTGCAATAGCTTTATCTGCCCAAGGCGTAATTCAAAATTTTAAGCCTTATCAAACTATTCAGTTGCTACAGCCCATACATTATCAAAAAACAAAAATAGATTCGTTGGGTAACCCCTTTAAAGATGCAAAAGGCAACCTGATAAGAGAAACCGTCAAAGTCACAGAACAAAAAATTCCAATGGGTCCCGCTGCTTCTCAAATAGCTATCAAGCAACTTGGCACCAACGGCGGCGGATTTTTTAATACTAACTCAGCGCATCCTTTTGAAAACCCGACCCCCCTCTCTAATTTTTTAGAAATGCTCGCCATTCTACTCATTCCGAGTGCACTTTGTTATACATTCGGATTGATGATCAATGATAAACGCCAAGGTTGGGCACTCTTTATAGCCATGTCAATTCTATTTATTCCCTCAGTGATCATAACCACCTATGCCGAACAAAAGGGAAATGCTGCCTTGAAATATCTAGGTCTAAATAAAACAGCATCATCTCATTTTTACTCTAGCGGAAACATGGAAGGAAAAGAAACCCGTTTTGGTATTGTCAATTCTGCTCTCTGGACTTCGGCAACAACAGCGACTTCAAATGGCTCAGTCAATGCCATGCTCGATTCCTTCACCCCTTTAGGCGGACTTACTCCACTTTGGCTCATGCACTCAGGTGAAGTGATATTTGGCGGCGTAGGCAGTGGATTATCAGGCATGTTATTGCTTGTTATCATTACTGTTTTTGCGGCGGGCTTGATGGTAGGCAGAACGCCTGAGTATTTAGGAAAAAAAATAGAGCCTTTCGAAATGAAGATGGCCACGATTACCGTACTTATTATGCCATTAATCGTCTTACTTTTAACAGCTATCGCTTTGAGCACCCCCAAGGGTATTTCTTCTATAGCAAATCCGGGTGCACACGGTTTTACAGAAGTACTCTACGCATTCACTTCCATGGGAAATAATAATGGCAGCGCTTTCTCTGGACTCCACGCAAACACACCTTTTTATAATATAGCCGGTGGCATGGAAATGTTATTTCTGCGTTTCTGGATTGCGATTCCAACACTAGCAATTGCAGGATCATTAGTACGAAAAAAATTAATTCCTGCTAACTCTGGTACGCTACCTACACATACTATGTTATTTATTATTTTACTAATAGGTGTGACTTGTATGGTGAGCGCACTTTCATTTTTTCCAAGTCTTGCTTTAGGCCCTATTGTCGAACATCTGATGCTAGGAGGTTAAGCTATCATGGCCAATAAAATATTATCGTGGAACACAAGCATATTAAAATCTGCTCTTTGGGATGCATTTTTAAAATTAACACCATCCCAACAAATTCGTAACCCTATCATGTTTACTGTATACATCAGTTCCTTATTAACATCTGCATTATTTATTCAAGCAATAACAGGTCATGGAGAAGCACCTACACATTTTATTTTAGCCATTACTTTCTGGCTATGGCTGACCCTGCTTTTTGCTAATTTTTCTGAAGCAATGGCAGAAGGCCGTGGAAAAGCTCAAGCCCAAGAATTACGAAGAACTCGTCACGAAATTCAGGCAAAAAAATTAGCGAGGCCAGAACGTAAAGCGAAAATAACTTTAATACAATCCACAAAATTAAAAGAAGGTGATTGGGTATTAATTGAAGCCGGCGATTTCATTCCCAGCGATGGCGAAGTCATTGAAGGCATCGCCTCCGTCAATGAAAGCGCCATTACCGGTGAGAGTGCGCCTGTCATTCGCGAAAGCGGAGGCGACCGCAGTTCAGTCACGGGGGGAACGCAAGTCCTCTCCGATTGGATAATCGTGCGCATTACAGCTAACCCCGGCGAAACATTTATAGATCAAATGATTGCTTTGGTGGAAGGCGCTAAACGCCAGAAAACACCCAATGAACTCGCCTTAACGATCTTACTTTCAGGCCTGACGATTGTTTTTTTGTTAGTATGTGCCACCTTGCTGCCTTTCTCGCTCTATAGTATCCATGCTGCAGGTTCAGGACAAGTTATCTCGGTTACTGTTCTTATTGCTTTATTTGTTTGTTTATCACCTACGACTATTGGCGGTTTACTTTCAGCCATTGGCATCGCTGGCATGAATCGCATGCTGCAATCCAATGTCATTGCCTTATCAGGGCGCGCCATTGAAGCTGCAGGTGATATAGATATCCTATTATTAGACAAGACAGGCACGATTACCTTAGGCAATCGTCAGGCAACTGAATTTATACCGGCCGAGGATGTAAGCATCGAACAATTAGCAGATGCGGCACAATTGGCCTCTCTTGCTGATGAAACCCCCGAAGGACGTAGCATTGTCATCTTAGCAAAAGAGAAATACGGTCTACGGGGTCGCGATATTCTAGAACTTGGTGCGACGTTTGTACCCTTTACTGCGCAGACACGCATGAGCGGTGCCAACCTAGCAGGTAGACAAATTCGAAAAGGTGCAGCAGAAGCCATTGAAATTTATTTAAAAGAAATGGGTGGTACTTTTTCTCCTTCTATACAAGAAAAAATTGCTTCTATTTCTCGTCAAGGCGGCACACCCTTAGTTGTAGTCGATGGAAAAAAGGTATTGGGGGTACTCTACCTGAAGGATATTATTAAAGGCGGCATGCGTGAACGCTTCACCGAATTAAGAAAAATGGGCATTAAAACCATCATGGTCACTGGCGACAACCCGCTCACAGCAGCTGCTATTGCAGCAGAAGCAGGAGTAGATGATTTTTTAGCAAATGCAACTCCAGAAGACAAATTAAAATTGATCCGTAAATTACAAGCAGAAGGTCATTTAGTCGCTATGACAGGTGATGGTACCAACGATGCACCTGCTCTAGCACAAGCAGATGTAGCCCTGACGATGAACACAGGTACGCCTGCCGCGAAAGAGGCAGGAAATTTAATTGATTTAGATTCAAATCCAACCAAATTAATTGAGGTTGTCGAAATTGGAAAACAATTACTAATGACACGGGGCGCATTAACAACTTTCAGCATTGCTAATGATGCCGCAAAATATTTTGCCATTATACCTGCTGCTTTTGTGGCGACTTATCCTGCGCTTAATAAGCTTAATATTATGCATCTTGCTACCCCTCACAGCGCAATTTTATCTGCAGTGATTTTCAATGCACTTAGCATTGTTGCCTTACTTCCGCTTGCATTACGTGGTGTAAGTTATAGTAGAACGTCCGCCGCACATTTACTTCGAAATAATGTTCTAATTTATGGATTAGGCGGTTTGATCGTACCTTTCATAGGAATAAAGTTAATTGATATTTTTCTATCTTTGTGAAAAAAATTAATAGGATTAAATAAAAGGACAGTATATTGATGGAAGTACTTAAACTGTTAAAAACAGCAATCATTCTTCTGCTAATTTTTACCCTAATAACAGGCTTTATTTATCCTATAGTAGTGACGGGTGTCGCCCAATTTCTCTTTCCCTTCCAAGCGAACGGCAGCTTAATTAAATATCATGATAAATGGATAGGCTCTGCATTAATAGGGCAATCTTTTACAGATGAAGCTTATTTCTGGGGCCGCCCCTCACCAACCCAACCTTTTCCCTATAATGCAGAAAACTCATCGGGAGCTAACATGGGCCCAAGCAACCCAGATTTTTTACCTATGGTAAAAATGAGAATCGCTCTTTTACAAAAAAACAATCCGGATAAGGCAAGAATGATTCCTATTGATTTAATCACTGCCTCAGGGAGCGGCTTAGATCCAGAAATTAGCCCTTTAGCAGCCACATACCAGGCAGAACGTATTGCTAAAGCAAGAAAATTAGATAAAGAAAAAATTTTATTACTCATCCAGAAATTAACAAAAAATCGGTATCTCAGTGTTTTAGGCGAGCCTCGAATCAATGTACTCCAACTTAATCTTGCCTTAGACAAGTTATAGGATAAATCATGCCAAAACAACGTCCCAGTCCTGAAACACTTTTAAAACGCGTGCAAGCAGAAGAACACCACCAAATGCATGGAAAACTTAAAATATATTTAGGCGCTGCACCGGGCGTAGGCAAAACCTATGCTATGCTAGAAGAGGCATTGATTAAACGGAAACAAGGAATAGATGTCATAGTGGGCGTCGTTGAATCGCATGGACGGCAGGAAATAGAATCCTTACTAAGCAATCTAGAAATTTTGCCTCGCCAAAATCTTGAATACCGCGGACAAAAATTAACAGAATTTGATTTAGATGCTGCTTTAAAACGCCATCCCAGCATTATTTTAATAGATGAAATGGCTCATACAAATGCCCCTAATTTACGTCACGGAAAACGCTGGCAAGATATTAAAGAACTATTAGACCGTGGTATTGACGTCTATACCACTCTTAATGTGCAACATATTGATAGCTTAAATTATGCTGTACAGCAAATTCTTCATATTGAAGTCAAAGAAACTGTTCCTGACTTCATGTTAGAACGAGGAGATATTATCGAACTCATCGATTTACCTCCTGAAGATCTTTTAAAGCGTTTACAAGAAGGAAAAATTTATATACCAGAACAAGCCTCATTAGCAGTGGAACATTTCTTCCGAAAAGGTAACTTATCTGCACTACGAGAATTAGCCTTACGAATCACTGCAGAACGCGTAGAAGCGCAAGTCTTATCATATAGACAAGACTTAGGCATCAAACACGTTTGGCCGACCAAAGAAAAATTGCTTGTTTGTGTCAGCACTAAATATAAATCAACCCGATTAATTCGAACAACGCGCCGCATGGCTAGCCGCTTAAAAGCAGAATGGTTAGCAGTCTATGTTGATACCCCTGAACTCAGAATCTCTGAAGAGAAACGTAATGGCGCCATTCGAAATTTACGTTTAGCGGAACGTTTAGGCGCTGCAACAACTATTCTAATAGGCGCCGATGTAGGAAAAGAAATTATGGATTTTGCTCGCGAACATAATGTCACTCGTATTATTATTGGTAAAGAAATTCGCGCACGCTGGCGAGACATATTTTTTGGAAGCTTAGCAGATAAAATAATTCGTCAAAGTGGAGAAATTGACGTTTATCTTATTACCAATGAATTTGGCGAAATCAAAACTCCAGCTCCTACTCAAGCAAAAAAAATTCCATGGAGTATCTATGGTTTTTCGATCCTTATAGTTACAGCAGCAACCCTCCTCGATTATTTTTTTAGTTATTATTTACACGGTAGCATTGCCATGCTGTATTTAATCGCTGTTACCATCGTCGCATCATTTGGAGAGTTTGGGCCTGCCTTCTTCGCCTCTATCCTTAGCATTCTTGCTTTTCGTTTTTGTTTTATAGCACCTTATTATTGTTTCTCTATGAAAGATATTCCTTCTAATTTAAATCTGTTATTCTTATTTATTATGACGCAAGTTATTAGTTATTTAACTATCATTTCTCGACGTCAGATCAAAGCTACTCATCTTGCTGAACATCACACTCACGCTCTATATATGCTCTCTCGTCAATTAGCCTCTACTCGCGGGGTAGACAATTTACTGGCAACTGCCGTGCATTATATTGCTGAATTATCAGATAGCGAAGTCATTGCATTATTATTCGAAAATAATGCTCTTTCTATTCGTGCAAAATCTGGCACAGTCGCTATTTTAAATGAAAAAGAACAAAGTATTGCGCAATGGGTTTATGATTTAGGTCAAATTGCTGGGCTAGGCACCGATACCCTGCCTTTATCTGATTCTATTTATGTTCCACTTATCACTTCTCGTAAATCCATAGGCATTTTAAAAATACGCCCTACTCAACCCAAGCGCTTATTTACACCGGAGCAAATGCATTTGATAGAGTCTTGTATTAATCAGATTGCATTAGCAATTGAAGTGGACAGATCACATAATACTGAAAATTCGCCACAGACAAAGAGTTTGCCTTAATTTCTTTAACATCATCAGTAAATCATTCAGTTAAGAGGAAATAAATACCCTAAATTTAGGGTATCTTGTGAGAAATATCTCACATAAAATAAGGGTTATAGCTTGGATCATTAAGGATCATAATAAATTAAAATGGCTTAATTTTATTCTTTAATGAGATAGATATAGCTTAACCTAAACCTACGCCTCTAACAAAAGTTAAAAGGAACATAGAGTATGTCAAATAAACCAACGTACAAACAACAGCTTACAAAATATTTGCTTAAGCAGCTCGGAAATCCTAACCCAAGCGAGAAGCATACGGAATTTGCTGAAAAACTTTTATTACGCACTGCCGTAAACCGCCAATTAACCTTTAATACAAAATTAACAGACAGTGAAATATGCTGCCTATACTGGGCTGCACAAGGCTATAGCGCAGGTCATACAGCTCTGGTGATGGGCACCAAGCATTCTACTGTTGAATCCTATAGAAAAGAAATTAAGCGCAAATTAAAATGCAATACGATTGCACAAGCAGTTTACGAAGGTATTTGTTTTGGTTATGTTCCTACCAAATAAAAATCTGTAAGTACCCTATTTTTAGGATATTAAATTAATTAAAGAAATCACTTATTATATGAAGCTATTTTCTTTATATATCCATCATACCTCAAGATATGAAGTTGTCTGAGCATAGCGAAAAATCACTTCATTTGGAGCTGATCCTTTCACTGTGTTTCAGAACAAACTCTTCACCGAGTTTACCTTGAGGAATGAAAATGAAGGATTCAGAGGGACGAATTGCATTTTGAAGTGTGAGGTGTGGCAATTAAAATTATTGGAATAAATTTATAATAAGCAGAGGATTTCTGATGGAAAAATTAAATATGGGACCCGAAAAGTTAGCACATGTTCAGAAAAATATTTCTTTACATCTCACCCGTATCACGCGTCTACAAGAATTACTCCGACGAGAAGAAGTGAAACTTTATTCTTGTCTACAAGAAGAAAAAATCTTAAAGACCATGGGGTCTGTTGATAATTCGCCAGCCTGAATCAGCAAACCCCAGAACTAGAATCTATTGAGGTATCAAGAAGATCACTCTTGATGCTATCATTGCTTTTTTATCTTAGAGGAAAATGCAATGAAACTATTAGGAATAGCAACAATGAGCTTGGGTATCATATGCAGCAATGCGAACTCAGCAGAAATCCAATCCATGACAACTAACACAGCAGATAAACAAATAATCGCCTCCGCCGTCGATGAAAATAAAGCAGAAGGTGATGCCTTTTTAGAAAAAAACAAAAAAAATAGAGACATCATCACTCTATCCAATGGCTTACAATATAAAATTCTCGTTCAAGGCAAAGGGCCTAAACCTGTAGAAACTGATGTGGTCTCTGTTAACTATGCAGGCACATTTATCAATGGTAAGGAATTTGATAGTTCTTATACCCGCCATGAACCTGCCTCTTTTCCGGTAGGAGCCGTTATCCCAGGCTGGACAGAAGCACTGAAACTTATGCCCGTTGGCTCAACGTGGATGCTATATATTCCTTCTGACTTAGCATATGGAGAACAAGGTAGCCCACCCACTATTCCTGCTAATAAAACACTTATTTTCAAGGTGGAATTGCTGGGCATTAAAAAGTAAGTTTGCTAGGATCTGTTGACAATTCGCTAGGCCGAGCTGAAACGCTTTGATTTTCGAGCACCGAAGCGCAGTTGACATGCGAGTCAATGAGCATCAGAACACAGAAAATCAAATTGTTACAGCCGGCATAGTCGATCTG
>JAJNBC010000018.1 GCA_021156085.1 Gammaproteobacteria bacterium
ATATCTATAATATAATTTAAACGCGTAGGCATATAAAAATTCTCTCATTTATTAATTTAGCTTGGTACAATTAACAGTAATGGTGGGATTTACGGGTTCTGGACAAAAGAAATTAAGGCAAGTCGAACTTCTATTATGATCATCATATTGAACAGAAAAATAAAGTAATTGTCGTTGACTAAGATTTCTTGAGGAAATATAAACACTGGCTTCATACATACCCTTTCCTGTTCTACCCCTTCCTAATTTTACTTCATCTAGAATATGAGAACCCTCTATAGTAACCATGCTAACAATGCCGGGCGTACCTGTATTTATTTCTTGTTTCAAGTGGCATTTATAATCCGCTTTTTCAGGGGTAGGTATCGTAATATAGTCAGTATAATAAATTAGCTTACAATCTGTATTCAGAGCACAAGGGATATAACCTCCTAAATTTTAGTGTGAATTCTATAATTCATCATGCTTGGATTCTCTTATTCAAAAATACCTATCTAGTGTCTCTAATTCTTTTTCAGTGAGGTAATGCCATTCGCCCATCTATCATTTTTTCCTATCGCGTTTGTTAAAAATTAAATTTTCTAAATAGAATTTATCAATTCCAATAAAAACAACGGACAAAAATTTTATCAAAAAAAAGAGAGATGTACAGTGGCTCACACCAAGTATGGGGGATATCTTACAAAAAAGATTTATCGGCGGATGCCCCAGAACCCCTTCTTTTTCCATCCCGGGCTTAAATTTTCTATCCCCTCTACCTCTTCTTATTTCAATTTCTCTTATTTTTCAATAATCTTTTAGGCTCTTTCACAGTCTCTACTTTTCCTACTTTCACTGCGTGAATTGCGGTTAAGTTATCATTTAAATCTTCCCTTAGGCGAGAAAAGCACTCGAAAATATTGCTCTATGCTCACCTTAAGCAGAATTCATTTCTTTTCTCAGGGGAGGGGGCCCTAGAAGGCATTTGAGGATCCTGCTCTTGAAAAAGGCTCAGTCTTCTATTTTTTTTTGGCGAAAGCTGTAATGAAGCTAAGGAAGAGAGAGGAAATTCTTCTTGGCTACTATCTATTTCTTGCCTATTTAACCCCAAAGGAAAAGGCCTCCCCTCTTTATCTGTATGATAAGCCGGATAGGACAACCTCTCTCTTTCTCTCATTATCGGCTCTTGCAAGAGCCGAGATTTTTCATCTTCTTCTCCCCTCTCTTCAATTTCTCTTCGCACGGGGACTTCGGGGAGAGGCTCCGATGAAGCCTGCGATGGACTTTGAAAAAAAGAGCACAAAAAATCAGGCTTCATCAGCAAAACATGAACCAATCTAGCGAAGGTATAAAATAGCAATGCCCAGCCCAATAATTCGCCTGATTCATACGAAGTAAGATAGGAACTCATCTCTCCGCAAAAATCTTGAAAGAGAGGTACTTTATCTTGTAGGGTGCAATTATAGTGAGGGATGCTCCAGTCTTTAAAAATAGCAGGCACTTCCTTTTCATCAGTATAATATAACTTTAAATCTTGAAGAGAATGTAACCGCTCGATCTTATTGTTAATTAAAATAAAAGTGGGAAGCATTAATCCTAAATAAATTAACGCAGGTTTAAGAGCATATTTCAAAGGATCGCACTGCTTAGACCAACCCGCACTTAGGAATCCCGCCACCAAACAAGTAAGAGGATAAAGACAAAGAAATATAAAATACCTCTCCATTTCATTTTTTTTCTCTTTATATTGACCCTCAAGTAAGAGCGCTCTAATTACCGCATTGGCTAACATGCCCAATAAAGAAAAAAGATAAACCAGAAAATGTTTATTCACCCTTGCAGAACGTTCCTCTGGGGAGAGAGACATCAATTCTTTGATTATTTCTGATTCTTCTTCTTTGATCATATTTCTGCAGCATAAATGTGGGCACGCATAATGGATGAGCGCAAGCAGAGAAAGGCTCATTATAGGGACACACAATTCTTCTCCCAACCATAACAACACAGATTCATCTGCATTTTCAATGGGCGATAAAAAGGCTTGCATTCCTAAAGAAGAAGCAGAGAAAATAAGATTCGCAAATAACCCGTACAAAACACTTCGCCATTTTACTGAATTTGCATCACTCACTGGACAATGCTTAAAATACGATAATAATGTAATAATGAGTGAAACAAGATTACTAGAAATATAAATTAACACTGTAGGCTCTACTAAAGGCCCTACATCAAAAAAAGAATATTTTAAAATATCTGATTCGGGAAAAACTACCAGTATCCCCCTTCTATAGAAATCAGGATCATAAATAGAAAAAGGCAGTTTTCTATTTAAAGCAAGCAATTCAAATACAGAATACATCGAAGGGATCATAGAGGAAAATATCGCACCAGTTGGCATGCCGAACAACATGGTGTACTTCCAACCGCCTAAATGGAATTTATTAATATATTCTGGGGTAGCGACCTCAATTCTTAAATCTTTATTCTGCGTTAATTTTTCTGCCATTAAAAAATAACAATTTTCAAAAAAAAGAGAATAAGTTTTGATTGGTATAAGAGGAATAGATTCATTTTTAAATCTAGCTAGGCAGGAATATTGCTTTCTAAATTCTAAGATAAAATGCTGTAATAATTTTTCCACAGAACCCTTGCTGCAGGACCACGTGTGTTTTTTTCTCGCCGGTAAATCTTTAAAATAGGTCTGAAATTGGGTGGATGTTTGAAATTTATCTCTATCTTCCTCATACTTATGATGCAACCAGACATAGCCCTTTTTCCTTTCGACCCCGGCGCCCGCCGGAGGTTCTACACTATAATCAAATACATAAATTCCATAATTATCTTGTTCATTTTTTTCAATGATCAAAGAAGCATGACCCGGCTCACAACAAGACGGACACCCCCGCCCCCAGAATCGTGTCGATGGACCCGCGGCTACCTGAGTCACAAGCCATATATCACTACTTACAAATTGACTAGAATCAAATAACCCCGGAAGCCTACTTACTTCCGTATCATTCTTTTTTTCCTCACCTCTAAGCATTTTCTTTACTCCTATAATAATCTGCATCCTTCTTGACTGACTATCTCCGAAGAATCAGAACATGCTCCGCAGGCTTCTCCAATTTGACCATTTTTAAAATGTAACCAGAATTCACGTTCTTTTGCTCGATATCTTGCCTCCAAAGCGAATTCATCATTACCATATTTTAGAAAATCACGGGTTAAACCAATAATATTTTGGCGAGTCAGATTATTTGCATGGTCGGCTGGGTTATCTTCTATTGCTTTTTCTAACTGATTTTTAGTGGTTTTTAAAAATTGAGTAATCTCGCTTCTCAGCGGCCTATCGGATAAAAGAGTAGTAATAGGTGCTCTGCAACACGGGCAAGAAAAAACACTTGGCTCGGCTTCTTTCTCTTCGCCTTGAAGAGGCTCTCCCAGTGGCGCTCGCCATTTTTCTATTTCTGTACGCTCAAAATGATGATGACAATTACTCGTTGCTGGATCAAACATCATCAATAAAGAAATTGAACAACGATAGTCAGCATACTTCTCTGGTAGAGGGATAGCCAGTTGCTTGCTACTAAAAAGAATTATTTCATGAATATCTTGTTTGATGGGACGAGTTTTAAATAGAGAGTTATTTGATAGCATGCCTAAGACTCCTGAATTTGTTATTAACAGTACTAACCCGGAGAGAATGATATGATAGTCAAATTTATTTTTATGTAATCAACGAACAGGTCAATTTGTAAGATAACAACATACCCTTTATTTAATTATTTTTAATTTTAGTTGAAAATAATTCATTCTATAGGCGATAAAAAAGTCTTGGAAAGCCATTTTCTGTTCTAAATATTTTGATAAAGTGGCGAAGGTGGGCGGCAATTATTTTATAGAGTGCCGCCCTAAAAAAGGGCTTATTTACAAAGACGCTACTCGTCCGTATTCATCATCAAAGCGCACGATATCATCTTCTCCTAAATAACTTCCCGATTGCACTTCAATAATCTCAAGGTCTTCTCCATAGGGATTGGCTAATCGATGCTTCACTCCCTGCGGAATATACGTTGATTCATTTGCTTTAATAGTAAATATCTCTTCACCGCGAGTGACTTCAGCGATACCCCTCACCACCACCCAATGCTCAGAACGATAGTGATGTTGTTGCAAGGATAAACTTGCTCCGGGCTTGACAGTAATATGTTTCACTTGAAAACAAGCATTCTTATCAATCATTTCATAATAACCCCAGGGACGATAAACCCTAAAATGCAAATCAATTTCAGGACGCTGCTTTTGTCTCAAGCTATTCACCATTTCCTTTACATTTTGGCAATGATCTTTATGTGCCACCAATACGACATCCGATGTTTCTACCACAATATGGTTATCCAGGCCAATCACCGCCAACATTCGACTTTCAGCTCGTAGATAAGAATTCCTCACTTGTTGAGCCATCACATCGCCTTGCATCACATTCCCATCTTGATCTGCTTCCATCATCTCACATAAAGCAGACCAAGAACCCATATCATTCCACTCCGCATTTAAATTAACTAACACTGCATTTTGCGTTTTTTCCATGACAGTATAATCAATCGAATTATTTGGGCAAGCTGCAAAAATTTCTTGATTCAAACGCAAAAAATCCAAATCTTGCATCATACCCTTCACTGCTTCTTGGCATGTATGGAATATATCAGGCGCATATCTTGCTAACTCTTCCAAATAAACTGTGGCTTGAAACATAAACATTCCGCTATTCCAATAATATTGGCCGGAAGCAAGATAAGCATTCGCTGTTGTATAATCGGGTTTTTCCACAAACTCTAAAACTTTATAACCCTGCTCTTCATTCGCATAAATTGCCGATTTAATATAACCATATCCTGTTTCAGGCCGTGATGGCACAATACCAAAAGTCACCAACCGTCCCGCTTGTGCATTCCTTTCAGCATGATGCATCGCGCTCACAAAAGGTGCCACATCCTTAATAATATGATCTGCAGGCAAGATCAGTAAGGTAGGATTAACCATTTTTTGCTTTAGGTACAATGCAGCAATAGCCGCTGCAGGCGCCGTGTTTTTACCCACAGGCTCTAAAATAATAACAGCATTTGTCATACCTATTTGTTTCAATTGTTCTGCAACTAAAAATCGATGTTCTTGATTGCAAATAAGAATAGGCGGAGCCATATGAGGAATAGCTTGTGTACGCAACACAGTATCTTGTAACAAGGTACGGCTACCGACCAAGGCCAATAATTGTTTGGGATAGGCACTCCTAGATAATGGCCATAGGCGACTACCCGAACCACCCGCCAAAATAACAGGAACAATCATGATACCTCCAAAGTGCGAATTGCATTCATTTGATATACAATCGCACCATTCTATTCAATTTACTCTATTTTGACAAAGCACAATGCGAATTGGGATTGGTAGCACTAAACTTGAACCTATACTAGGCCATGGCCCTATAGATGGCATAGGCATCTATGTTCAATACTTGTTGCAGCACTATAACATGCTCAACTACGATATTCTGCCAGTGAGTTATCCCGCCTTATCTTGTCCTTGGAGAAAAACTGCCCTGCCGAACAGTACCCATTTTAGCACCCCCTATTCCCTTGCCACCGCCGCTGCATTAACTCCATTCGGACCCTTGCTCAACTATTCCCTGGAAAAAAAAATCGATCTTTTTCATGCCCCAGATTATCTGATCCCACGATTCAAAAAAATTCCTGTGCTGGCCACGCTACATGATGCCATCATGTTAAAACACCCGGCTTGGTGTAATCCGAATTTCAGAAAATTAAAAAATTTTTTGATAAAAAATTCTCTCCAGTGGGCAGACCACTTTATCGCTATTTCTAAAGCAATGGTGCCTGATTTAATTGAATTTTGGGGAGTCGATGAGAAAAAAATAAGTGTAATATATCAAGGTATATCAGATTGGTGGTTAGAAAAAGTACCTGACGAAGAAAAAAACCACGTCCTAGAAAAATTAAATATTAAAAAAAATTTCTGCCTTTCAGTAGGCACATTACAACCTAGAAAAAATTTCACACGAATCATTCAAGCTTACGAACAACTGCCAGCCGCAATGCAGAAAGAACATAAGCTTGTTTTAGTAGGCAAAGATGGATGGCAGTCTACGCAGATCCGACACGATATCATGCGAGCAACGACTGAAAATAAAGCAATTTGGCTGCAATATGTATCACAAAAAGAATTACGCATCTTATATCAAAGCGCACAATTACTTTTATTTCCTTCTTTATCAGAAGGTTTTGGCTCCCCCATTCTAGAAGCCTTCGCTTCGAATATCCCTATCATTACATCGAATCTCACTTCTCTTCCTGAAATTGCAGGTAATGCAGCGTATTTTGTAAATCCTTATAGTATCGAAGAAATTACCCAAGGCATGATAACACTTTTAACGAATCCTTCTTTATGCGCTACCTTAATTAAACGGGGGCGCGAAAGAGTACAAGAATTTACTTTGAAAAAATGCGCTGAAGAAACCTTTAAAGTTTACCAAAAACTGCTAAGGCATGGAGGGTAGTGGCCTCACAATTGCGAGCAAATGCAATGGGAATTTTTTATAGGTAGTGAAGGATTACCCAGCCCGTGCGCGGTCGCCGTGAGAAGCTGCCGCAACTTTAGGGTCATAACGAACTGAAAGTGCAGCGCGATTGCCCCGAGTGCGATGACTCTCCCTAAATACGCAAATATTTAAAAAAAAGGGTGCCGTGGCACCCTTTTAACCCACTTAAGTTAGATTAACCTACTGTCAGTTGAGCCTTCACTTTTTTCATTTGTTTTGCGCTCAAACCTAAGCCCTTCACTTTCTTCAAATCGTCTACAGAGCTAAAGTTACCATTAGCATCGCGGTACTTAACAATTTTTGTTGCTTTTGCTTTGGTTAAGCCGCTGATTTTTGACAAATCCTCTACTGTAGCCGTGTTAAGATCAATTGGGGCTGCAGTTGTAGAGGTTGTGGTAGTGGTAGCTGTTGTTTGAGTTGTAGCAGCTGGGCTTTCTGTAGCAGCTTCATCAGCAGCAAAAACAGAGGTAGCCAAACCCAGTGCAGCAACAGTAGCGATTAATGTGCGATAAAAAGACATTTTTAAACTCCTTACTCATTACGTAATTAATATTTTTTCCAGATCTCTCATCTTAATAAACATACCAGAATGATAACCTAGAATTGTGGCTTTTTTTACCAACTTTAACATCTTACCTATTGACTCAAATTAACCAAACAGTAGGATGTTTTTTTAACCCTTGAACAGGATGTTGGTACAGAACAGAAGTATTACCTATCACCTTTCGCTTATCAAGTGATTAATCAAAAAATAGTTAATCCCACCTTTTCGCTAGAGCCCATCTTCACATGTAGTCACTTATTACTTTTGACGAATAAAGCGCAGGAAACCTGGGTCCGATGAGCCATCGTAAAAAAAATAAGCGACTACCTCTGACGACATACCCTAGTTAATTTATATTTTTATGATAAACTCCCATTTTCTTATAGATCAGAACAGCTTAAGGGCAACGTCTATGCAGCACAAAACAACCTGGTTAAAAATAGTAGGTTTAATAATTATTTTATTCACTACTCGCTTTGCGTCAGCCAATGCAATCATCCCTATCCCCACCCAACCCCAGCAAGCTATTATCACCCCAGGCCCACCCAGCATTGACGCTAAAAGCTATATTTTAATAGATGCCAACAGCGGTAAAGTACTTGCAGAGAAAAATGCAGACACCCATTTAGCTCCAGCTAGCTTAACCAAATTAATGTCACTCTATGTCATATCAAGTGCTCTTAAAAATGGCTCCATCCACTCCGATGATAAAGTCCGCATCAGTACTAAAGCCTGGAAAACCGGAGGCTCGCGGATGTTTATAAAAGCAGGGGATGAAGTACCTGTACAAGATTTAATGCAGGGAATTATCGTAGCTTCAGGTAATGATGCCACAGTGGCCATGGCTGAATATGTAGCAGGCACCGAAGAAGCCTTCACCAGTATTATGAACGCTCAAGCTAAAAATTTAGGAATGAATGATAGCCATTTCTTAGATAGCACGGGTTTACCGAATCCTAATCATTATTCCACAGCCCGTGATTTGGCTACCCTCGCTCGCTCTCTTACCCAAACTTACCCTGAAGATTATAAATTGTTCTCTGAAAAATCATTCACTTATAATCATATTCACCAATCTAATCGCAACCGTTTACTTTGGCATTACCCCTATGCTGACGGCTTAAAAACGGGACATACTGAAGATGCTGGATATTGCCTGGTGGCTTCTGCCATAAAAGACGGTATGCGCTTGATTAGCGTCATTATGGGTGCCCCCAGCGACCAGGTACGCACTGAAGATTCAATTCGCTTATTAACCTATGGTTATCGTTTTTTTGAAACACATAAATTATACAATGCTTCAACCGAACTAATGCGTACTCGCGTATGGAAAGCTGTTAATAAAGAAACTGCATTAGGCTTAAATAGGGATTTTTATATCACTTTGCCCAGTGGACAATTTAAAAATATTCAAACTAATATTAAATTAAATCAACCCATCAAAGCACCCATTATCAAAGGCCAAACTTACGGTACTTTAAATATTTTACTCAATGGCGAAGTGTTATCATCCCAACCTTTAATCGCCCTTGATAATAATGCAAAGGGTAGCATGTTACGGGGTGTCACTGATGCATTAAGCTATAGCTATACTCGATTATTTTCACCTTCCACAGAGAAAGCAAATAATGGATAAGCAAACGCCAACAAAGCCCTCTCCTTCTAATGAAGCGAAGGGGCTTGATTTTCCCTGTGAATTTATCATTAAAATATTTGGCCACGCGTCTGAGAAGTTTGAAAATGACATATTTATGTTGATTAAAAATCATCAACCTAGTCTATCTAAAAATGCTATAAAAAATCGGCTCAGTAAAGATGGCAAATTTCTTGCACTTAGCATCACACTACAAGTCGAGAGCCAGGAACAATTAGATTCTATTTATCGGGAATTAACTGCAAATTCTTCCGTACTCATGGCATTATGATAGCTAATCAAGTTATTATCCGTATGCTAGGTCTAAAAGACTATCTCAGCGCTTGGCAAGCCATGCGCCAATTTACCGATGCTCGTAATGAAAATACAGTGGATGAAATTTGGTTACTAGAACATCCTCCTGTTTTTACTCAAGGTCAAAATGGAAAGCCTGAACACCTCCTCTCCCCTCATAATATTCCCGTCATTCGAACTGATCGAGGCGGTCAAGTGACTTACCATGGTCCAGGGCAGCTTATCATTTATACCCTCATTGATCTCAAGCGTAAGAAATTTCATGTACGTAACATTATTAACTTATTAGAACGTTCCATCATGCAACTATTGGCAAGCTATCACATTCAAGCTAAAACAAAATGTGAAGCACCGGGGGTGTATGTGGAGGATAAAAAAATTTGTTCTATAGGATTACGTATCCGTCGCGGGTGTTCTTTCCATGGACTTGCGCTTAATATCAATATGGATTTGAATCCTTTCCTCTCTATTCATCCTTGTGGATTCCCTCAATTGAAAATGACACAAATGATAGAATTAAATAAAACAGCAGATAGCTTAGTCATAGGCAAAAAACTTATCGAGCATTTAACGACAAATTTAGGGTATACTAGCCATCTTATTTTATAGGCTTGCATTATCCCATGGAACAAAAAAACCCAAATATAAAACAACGGGGTGCAGAAAAATTAGCGCGTATCCCCGTAAAAGTTGAACCCACAACAAGCCCCTTACGTAAACCTAATTGGATTCGTACTCGCCTTGCCCCTTCTGATTCCGTGAGCAGGCTAAAAGAAGTACTAAGAAAAAATAACTTAGTTACTGTTTGCGAAGAAGCTTCCTGCCCTAATCTTAATGAATGTTTTAGCCATGGCATAGCCACTTTTATGATTATGGGAGACAAATGTACGAGACGTTGTAGCTTTTGTGATGTAGCACATGGCCGCCCTGATCCGCTTGACCCCAATGAACCTGCTAATTTAGCCAACGTTATTGCCCAAATGAAGTTGCGTTTTGTGGTAATCACTTCCGTAGACCGAGATGATTTACAGGATGGCGGGGCTAGCCATTTCAACGCTTGCCTTAAGGCCATCCGCGAAAAAAATCCTTTTATTAAAATTGAAACCCTCGTACCTGATTACCGCGGACGAATGGATGTAGCATTAGCAGCCACTTCTCAAGAATTACCTGATGTATTCAATCATAATATTGAGACTGTACCCCGACTCTATAAACAAGCACGACCCGGCTCTGACTATGCTCATTCCTTGCAATTGCTCAAAGAATTTAAACGCCGTTTTAGTCATATTCCTACAAAATCTGGCATCATGCTAGGTTTAGGAGAAACAGATGATGAAATAAAACAAACTCTTTGTGACCTCCGGGCACACAATGTAGATATGTTAACACTAGGACAATATTTACAGCCCAGCAAATTTCATATGCCGGTAATGCGATATATTACCCCTGAACAATTTCAAGCTTTTGCAAAATTTGCAGAACAATTAGGATTTACAAATGTGGCTAGTGGCCCTATGGTACGCTCTTCCTACCATGCAGATAAACAAGCAGCGGGGGAACATGTTTCATAGCCCGATTCGCATCTGTTATAATGAGCCCAAGCCAACTCACCCAGCTTCAGAATTATTGAAGAAAGAACGCTATGACTGATCTTGCGAGCCCCATCCTTCAATGGTTAAATGCCCATCCAGAATTAGCTGGCTTGGCTACGTTCTTAATTTCTACAGCAGAATCCGTGGCCATTATTGGAACCATTGTTCCGGGTTCAGTCATGATGACAGCCATCGGCGCTCTCGTTGGGGCAGGTATTATCCCCTTTTGGTCTACTATGATCTGGGCCATCTTAGGTGCTATTGTAGGAGATGGCATTAGTTACTGGATAGGATATCATTTTAAAAATCGCTTAAATTATATCTGGCCATTTAAAACTCATCCCAATTTATTAATCACCGGAAAATCTTTTTTTGATAAACATGGAGCAAAGAGCGTTTTTGTTGGACGCTTTGTAGGACCCGTACGCGCCCTTGTACCTCTTGTGGCAGGAATGCTGGATGTCAAACCGCTACGCTTTACTATAGCCAATGTGACTTCCGCCATTGGGTGGGCCCCTATTTATATGTTACCAGGCATTTTGTTAGGGGCAGCCTCTGTTGAACTTTCCTCTGAAATTGCCACCCGTGTTATTTTAATGCTAATTTTAACTGGTTTATTGATTGTTTTATGTCTTTGGTTAATTAAAAAAACCTTTGAGCTCATTCAAAAAGAAATAGACGAATTTTTAACATGGATATGGAACGCTTTAAGAAAATCACGTTACTTTTATCTTTTAACCGCTGCACTCAAACATCACGATAAAACAAAATCACATGGGCAGCTTGCTTTAGGTTTTTATTTAATTCTGATAAGCATCGGATTATTATATTTATTAGTTGTTGTTCTTTATCAGGACTCACAAAATATATATATTAATAACATCGTTTTTCATCTTTTTCGTAGCTTGAGAACACCTACCATAGATAATATAATGCTCTGTTTATCCTTTCTCGGTGAGAAATATGTATTACTCCCTCTTTCTTTTTCGCTTTTTGTCTGGTTTGCATGGACTAAGCGCATGCACACCGCTTGGCATGTACTGGCGCTGGGCATCCTTGCTGCCAGTGGCATTGAAATAATTAAATATTTTATCCACTCCCCCCGTCCTTGGGGAATTGTAAATGGTGATTACAGCAGCCGCTTTTCATTTCCCAGTGGCCATACTATTTTGGCAGTCATGTATTATTTTTCTATTGCTTTATTATTTATAAAAACATATAAAATAAAACGTTATCGAAAAGTCACTTATGCTATAGCTGTCATTTTAATTACAGCCATCGCGTTGTCTCGCTTATATTTTGGAGTACATTGGCTTACCGACATCATTAGTAGCGCTTTGTTAGGCACCGCCTTCCTTATACTAATTATTTTAGCTTATAACCGCAAAGAAGAGAAAACCCTAGCACCTAAAGGATTTATTATCACAACTATAGTTACTCTCTTATTAACTTATAGCGTTTTTTTTCATTTAACTTTTGATAAGTTCAAATCTTCTTATACCATGCTTGCATGGCCCACCTACAATGTGACATTGAACGATTGGTGGTTACAACAAGGCAATCTTTTCCCTTTATATCGAGTGAACCGTCTGGGATTACCCGTAAAAATATTTAATGTACAATGGGTTGGCAATCTCAATGCGATAAAAACACTATTGTTAAAAAATGGATGGGAAATCGCCCCCAAACATGATTGGCTCCGAGTCATTTACCGCATCACAGCTGTAAATAGCACAGAACATTTACCTTTAGTCTCTCCTACTTATTTAGATAATGCCCCCGTACTTGTTCTCATTAAACGCACAAGTACCAGCCATAAATTGCTTGTTTTACGTTTGTGGAAATCTTATATAGTGATGAACGAGGTAAATACACCTATATGGATGGGATCACTTGAATTTGCTCCCAGCACTTATAGTTGGCTATTTAAACATAAACATGGGCCTGATGTGGCTTTGACGCCTTCATTATTATTTACTACTTTACCTCAAACCTATAAAATTAAAACAACGACCGTTACAACCCTAATTAATAATCGTACTGTCAATCAAGCCATTATATTAATTAAACCCAAAACAACTAAACCCTCATAAATGGAGTAAAAACCATGTCCGATTCTTTTATTCAACTGATTTTATTTTCTGCTAAAGTGGCTATCCTTGTCCTATTCATTTTATTATTGTTAGCAGGGATTCTTAGTTTATTAAGGCAGGGCAGAGAACAATCACATGGCAAAATAAGTATTAAAAATATTAATAAAAAATATAAAAAAATCAAACAGATTTTATTGCAAGAAATATTATCTAAAAAAGCTTTTAAAAAATATCTAAAAGAATTAAAAGCCACTGAAAAAGACAAAGCCGCCACCCCGGAAGCCACTCCTCAGAAGAATATCTTTATTATTCATTTTCACGGTGATATTAAAGCATCCGCCGTTGCTGCTTTACGCGAAGAAGTCACTGCCATATTAGAAGTGGCCAAAACGAACGATGAAGTTGTTGTATGCTTAGAAAGCTCCGGAGGATTAGTCAATGCCTACGGATTAGCTGCAGCACAACTATCACGTTTTAGACAATATCAAATCCCCCTCACTGTCATTGTCGATAAAGTCGCAGCCAGTGGTGGTTATCTCATGGCTTGCGTAGCTAATAAAATTCTTGCTGCCCCTTTTGCAATCATTGGCTCCATCGGGGTCATTGCACAATTGCCAAATTTTAATCGATGGCTAAAAGAGAAAAACATCGATTTTGAACAAGTCACAGCGGGCAATTATAAGCGTACTCTTACCTTATTTGGTGAAAATACTCAGGAAGGCCGAGAAAAATTACGTCAAGAAATTGAAGAAATTCATCAATTATTTAAAAATCAAATTCACCAATACCGCCAACAACTGGACATTCAAAAAACATCCACCGGGGAAATTTGGCTAGGCAAACAAGCACTCGAATTACAATTAGTAGATGGACTCACCACGAGTGATGACTATCTACTATCACTCTATAATCGCGCCAATCTTTTTGAAGTCCGCTATCACATTAAAAAATCCTTTAGCGAAAAGATTTTTTCTAGCAGTGCTCAATTATTCCAAAGAAATTCTCTACAAAATGTCACTGACACCTTCATAGCTTAAAATAATTAATAGAAAGGTGCCTATGACATGAACAAGCCATTAAATGAATATTCAGGCTGGATCTGGATGAATGGGAAATTCTTAGAGTGGAAAAAAGCTAAAATCCACCTACTAAGCCATACACTTCATTATGGCAGTGGTGTTTTTGAAGGAGCAAGAGCCTATGGGGGTCGAATATTTAAAAAAACTCAGCATCATCAGCGTTTACACGATTCAGCTGCGATGCTTGGTTTCAAAATTCCCTATAGCATCGGGAAATTAAACAAAGCGGCGGAAGATCTCTTAGAACGAAATAAATTGGAAAATGCATATCTACGCCCCATCGCTTGGTATGGCGCTGAAGAATTAAATGTTGCTTCCAATAATAACTCAGTGAATGTTGCCATCGCTGCCTGGGAATGGAAGTCCTATTTTAAGCCAGAAACAACAGGGTTAAAGTTAATGTGGTCTGATTGGATTCGCCCTGCCCCCACGATGGCGCCCGTCCATGCCAAAGCAAATGGCTTGTATTTGATTGGTACCTTAAGTAAAAATAAAGCTGAACATCAAGGATATGATGATGCTCTCATGCTGGACTACAGAGGATACATCGCAGAATGTACTAGCTCGAATATTTTTATGGTAAAAAATCACGTATTATATACACCGATCGCTGACTGTTTTTTAAACGGGATAACTAGGCAAACAATTATCGAACTGGCACATTCTCACAATATTCCTTGTATAGAAAAATATATCATGCCCTCTGATATTTTAACCGCAGATGAATTATTTGTGACCGGCTCTGCTATTGAGGTAAAGCCCATCATAAAAATAGGTGAAACTCAATTTAACATTGGGCGCATAACCAAGCATATGATGAGGGAATATTTAAAACTAGTTAAAGCTAAAGAATTGGAGCCACCCAATGAGTAATTTAGAAAAAACAGCCATTATTTATAAGTTAGTGCAAATACCCTTAAATAGGCGGGACGATCGTTGGCAAATCGAATTTTCCACCCACTTACCCACAGCGAGTTTTCGTTGTGGAAACCCGCAAATAATCACAGGGCCTGATGGATTTCCTTATTTTCAATTATTATTACCCTTGCCAGGCGTCAATTTTGAAAGTTTTTCTATTTCAAAAATGATGGACGATTTTTTATTATCCGAAGGATTGGGGGTGGTATTAAATGCTGATCTGCCGCAGCCCGATTGGGTATTATCCTATGGCGATATCGTCAATTTGAAATTAAATGGCTCTTTACTGCCTCCCCCAGACCATTCTTTCGTTATAGAAAATAATATGGAGCAGGAAGTTCTAAGAAAGGGAGCGACTATTATCTCGGGTAAACCCGCCCCTCATTTATATCCACCCACTGTATCAAGCCCCCTAAAAAAAATGTTACAACATAATGGAATACGTGACCCCAAATTTGCCCTTGTTTGCTTACATCCAGAAAAAAACTCACGCTTTGAACTTGCCTTTAACATTAGCCCACAGGATTTTTCGAGTAGGGAACACTATCTTTCTGTATTTAGAGCAATTGGGTGGTATTTGCCAAAGCATTATGCTTATGTAGGAACGAAAGCAACAAGCACTGCGGGTTTTGTCTCGCTTTAAGAATGCAAGGCCCATTGCAGATTCAATACGAGGAAAAATCTTTAGTTATATTTCTAAGCACCATTAAATTTTTATCCAGCGAAGTTATTTCCTCGACAAGAGCATGGTTTTCCTCCCCCCACATATTGGCAATTTCCACTAGATACTGATGTAGATGCTGGCCCGCTGCATTTCCCCTCATAAGATCATCCTCTTTATCTTTCTTTTGAAGCAAGAGCTGTAAAAATTCAGTTAATCTTTCTACTTTAGAGAACTCTATTTTTTCTTTAACCACATGAATACTCATTATAATGCTATTCAATAAATCATTTATATTATGAAAAACACTATCTATCTTATCCATTCTTCTTGATTTCTTTTCTAAATCACTTATCTTCTGATGTAATTCACTTATATTTTTCAACTCCACTGCTAATTTCTTACGTACATTTTGAAGAGTATTAAAATACGAGATCACCATATTATAGAGCTCATTCTTGGGATCCAGTTTAATGCACGCATCACTGGGCATGTTTTGTATTTCAAAAATCTGATTTTCAAGATTTCTCCAATGCCTTAGAAAAATAAAATTCCCTACATACCAGATTAATCCAAAAAAAGATAAACTTAAAAAAATAAATACCATTAAAAAATTCTCAATTACATGATTAATGGCATAACGACTTAATATAATATTTTTAGCATCTTGCCCACCTTCAATCTGTAATAAACGATTTAATAAGTAATGGGATATTACAAAATAGGCTATACAAAAAAACATGCTCCACACTACGCATAATGAAAAAAATATTTTGTTTTTTAATCTCATTTTTAAATACCTGTTTTTTCGCTACTAGCCTGCTTTTTTAATAATATGACACACGCTTGCTCACTAAGAGGCGGGCTAAAATAATAACCTTGCATTTGCTCACTATGATGATCAAATAAGAACTCCACTTGTTCTACAGTTTCAACACCTTCCGTTACGATATCCATTCCTAATTTCTTTGCTAAACTCACAATAGATTCGACCACTGCATTTTCTTTTTTGTTTAACTGAATGTGCCTAATAAAATTCTTATCCATTTTTATTCTATCAAAAGGCAAACTTTGTAAATAATTTAAATTGGCATAACCCACCCCAAAATGATCTATAGAAAATCGCACTCCCATTTCTTTTAGTTTTAGCATTGTTTTTAGTACTTCTGAATTTTCTCTTAGGGGCTGACTAGCAAAAAAATCTAACTCCAAAAAACAAGGATGAAGTCCAGTTTTTTTAAGTATTCCTTTTACTAATTCCACAAAATGCATTTGACATATATGATAATCTGAAATATTCACTGTAATATTCAATTTTGGGTAAATGGAATCTTGCCATTTTTTAACTTTTGCACAAGCAGTTTTCAAAATCCATTCATCTATAGATAAGATAAGATCTGTTTCTCCTGCTAATGGCAGAAATTCTTGGGGATAAAGCAGGCCTAAATGTGGATGTTGCCAACGAATAAATGCCTCTACTCCCAGAATTTTACCCGAATCAGATTTTACTAATGGCTGATAATGTAAAACAAATTGCTTACCATCCAACGCCTGATTCAACGAAGCTAGTAACTCTTCGCGCCGTGATAAATAATCACGATATTCTTGATTGCTTAAATTACCTACATTTTTTGGCATACTTTGATAAATTATTTTTTTTTCTAATGCTTGTGTGTATTTTAGAGTGTCATTTTCTGTTTCTCTTTTTTTAGATAAATAAAAAGCAAGTTGACGGATTTCATTCACATTAAATGGCTTATTTAATATTAAAAAATGATCTAAACGCTGCAATGTTTTCGCTATTTTTTGCCAAGAATAGCTGGAATATGCCATACAAATAACAAATTGAAGATAAGGATCCACTTCCCAGATACGTTGAATAGTAGCGAGCCCATCCCCGCCAGAAGTAAAATACAAATCAATAAAAGCGACTGTATAAGAAAACTGGTTTATTGCCGCTTGCTGTACCCATTTCAATGCTTGGTCGCCGTCATAGGCAGAATCAATAAAATAGCAGGGAAGTGGCTCATTTTCATCACCGGGTCGCATGTGATGGGGGAATAAAGTTGCTTCTACTTCTTTTAATGTATTATTGTTATATTGGGGAGAAAATGCTTTGCGAAAATCTTCATGAATAGCGGGGTTCTCATCAACTAGCAGAATTCGCTTATCCAGCATAGCGATCACCAATTAAGAAACTGGTTATAAAAAAATAATGATTAAGCGTTTTAATTAAAAAGGGAAATGAAAACGGGCAAGTAAAACTTAACTTGCCCGCTACTAGTTTTATGCAAAATGATACAACAGACCCAACATGAATTGGTTATCAGAAGGTGACCACTTAACACCTGCAGAATTAAACGAATTGTTATTAGTGTGAGTGTATTCGCCTCTTAGACTGAAATTTTCATAGATAGCTGTTTCAACACCAACACCATAAACAAAACCACCGCTGTATTGTGATTTGCTACTACCAGCGCTAAGGGTTCCATTGGTTACATTTTGGGTACCCTTCAAGCTTGCTGACATATAACCCAGAGGGATATAAAGCAAAGCACTATTATTTAATTTCACCCCAGGTAATAACCGTACACCATAGCTATTATTAGCACTAAACTTATTATTAGCTGTAACACTAGTTAGAGTAGAGGTAAAGGTACCGTTGTTGCTTTGACTAGCTCCACTCGTGTTAACTAACACTTCACCAGCTAAGTAATAAAGATCTTGGAAGTATTGTCCATAACCTGCGAACAAACCACCTACCCAACCTGTTGCGTTAAGTGTATTGCTTCCATTGGCCGCCAGAGTTCCATTAGCCACGCTATAAGTTTCAGAGGCTCTATAAGAATCATAACCAACCTGAGCACCTACATAAAATCCATCTTTTAATGGCTTTTCAACGGGACAGGGCGCAGCTATGGCTTCACCTTTATAGTTTTCACCTTTGTAATTACTAGCAGCAAAGCCAGCTGTAGAAGCCAGTAACAATGCAGCTACCGATACTCCTGCAGAAAACAAAGATAGTTGTGAACATTTCTTCATAAATCATGTCTCCATACTGTTAAATAATAAAACAGGTGAAAATATTCCACCCATAATAGCACTACTCACTTTCGTCTCGAATCATATCAAAGAGTTCAAGTAGATTACTGTATTGAATTGTATTGGGGAGAGCAAGCTTTTTTTATTTTAATTTTTTATTTAAAACAAGAAGCTCTAACAGCAGCATAAAGTTGACTAAAAATTTATCCTAATATCCTTATTACCCAAAATTTAATACTTCCATTTTTCCTAAATTTTTGAGTGTTTTTTACGGGATCCCTCTGCCTTAGAATTTTACTTATTTCTTAAAATAATGAGTATAACTTATTTAATATGGGGTTATATACATTACCGCAATGCTCTTCGCAAAATCTTACCTACATTTGATTTTGGTAATTCATTACGAAATTCAATTATCTTTGGTAATTTATATCCCGTTAGATTTTTCCTGCAAAACTGCAGCACTTCTGCCGCAGTCAAATCAAGATTACTTTTCACAACAACTGCTTTCACCGCTTCTCCCGTATGCTCATCAGGCACCCCAATCACCGCAGCTTCTCGTACTCCTGGCATCTGCGTCAGTACATCTTCAATTTCATTAGGATAAACATTAAATCCAGAAACTAAAATCATATCTTTTTTACGTTCTAAGATTGAAACAAATCCATGCGGATTAACTGATGCAATATCTCCAGTCAGCAACCAGCCTGACTTAGTAAATACTTTTTGTGTTTCTATTGGATTTTGCCAATATCCTCGCATTACTTGCGGCCCTTTCACTGCTAACTCGCCAGCATGACCTACTGTAACTTCATTGCCCTCATCATCTAAAATAGCAATATCAGTAGAAGAAATCGGTAGCCCTATCGTGCCGTTATACGCTTTTAAATTAGTCGGATTAATGGCGACAGAAGGCGATGTCTCGGTTAAACCATAGGCTTCTAATAAAGGTATTTTAGTCAGTGCTTCCCATTTTTCTGCCACAACACGCTGCACTGCCATTGCACCCCCTAAAGTTACTTTTAACCCACTAAAATCTAATTTAGCAAATTTAGGATGATTGATAAGCGCGTTAAATAGAGTGTTTACTCCGGTAATAATAGAAAATTTAAATCGCGCCATATCCTTCACCATCCGAGAAATATCACGTGGATTGGTGATCAATACACTTAATCCACCAATTTTTGCAATAAATAAGAAATTCGCCAATAATGAAAAAATATGGTACATGGGTAAAGCTGTAATCATAATCTCTTGGCCGGGTTGAAAAACTTGGCTAAACCACGCTTCTGCTTGCAGTACATTCGCTATCAAATTACGATGCGTTAGTATAGCGCCTTTGGCTATGCCAGTTGTTCCGCCTGTATATTGCAAAAATGCAATATCCTGCTCATGAAGTGCAACCCGCTCCAAAGATAATTTTTCACCTTGCGTTATAACCTGTCTAAAATAATGGATATCCTGTATTTGAAATGCGGGCATCTTTCTCTTAATGTATTTACAATAGAAATGAAAAAACCATGCCCTAGGCTGTGGGAATAAATCGCTTAATTCCGTCACCATCTTATTTTTCAAACACGTGAATGGCAATGCTTCTTCCACTATTTTGGCAAAATTAGCGAGTACTAGAATTGTTTCAGCACCTGCATCGTTAATTTGATGAATTAATTCTTTTGCGGTATATAAAGGATTAACATTCACTACAATCAAGCCAGCGCGTAAAGAACCTAATACAGCGACAGGATATTGCAAACAATTGGGCAGCATTAATGCAATACGATCCCCTTTTTTAAGCTTAAGGACTTGCTGTACATAAGCTGCAAAAGCTTCTGCATAATGATCCATCTGCTGATAGGTAAGAGTGACCCCCAGATTATAAAAAGCAGGCTGCCGGCTATACTGGCTGCAGGCTTCGCTAAGAATTTCAACTAGAGATTGATAAATATCAGGATTAATTTCTGCGGGCACGCCCTCTGGGTAACTCCCCAGCCAAATTTTTTCCACAGCGAACATTCCTTTGTTGAGTTAATGGATTGGTCGGGACGGCCGGATTTGAACCGGCGACCACTTGCACCCCAAGCAAGTGCGCTACCAGGCTGCGCCACGCCCCGTTTGTTGTAAGTATCCACGTCCTTGTCTAAGAAGAGGCCATAAATCTTGCTAAGGCGAGACTATAGGCAGGCTCTTACTTCAATCGCTCTAAAATCTCTTCCAGCTCTACGATCAACTTTTTCACTACCGCATTCATTTGAAGTGATTTACTTACTTCATTCTCAGTGCCCGCTAATTGTGCCCGGGCTCCTTCAATCGTAAATCCATCTTCATAAAGTAATTTACGAATTTGACGAGCTATCAGTACATCTTCATACTCATAATACCGTCGATTACCTCGTCTTTTTCCTGGTTTTAATTGGGGGAATTCCTGCTCCCAATACCGCAACACATGAGGCTTCACAGCGCACAAATCACTTACTTCACCAATAGCAAAATATCGCTTTTCGGGGATAGACGGAAATGCTTCACACTTCAGTTTAGTCTTGCGCATCTTGCATTGACTTAGCATCATCTGTTTTCTTTCCCGCATACATTTCCACACGAGCGCGCAATTTCTGGCCGCTACAAAAAGTTACAACTCGCCGCGCAGAAACTGGGACCATTTCGCCTGTTTTTGGATTACGCCCTGGCCGCTCCTTTTTATCGTGCAGTTCAAAATTGCCAAACCCGGAAATTTTTACCTGTTGACCTTTCGCTAATACTTCGCAAATCTGATCAAAAAAAAGTTCTACGATCTCCTTTGCTTCCCGTTTCGTCAACCCTATTTCATCAAATAAACGAGTAGCAATATCCGCTTTCGTGAGTGCCATACTTAGCCCCTTAATTCAACAGCGAACTTCTGTTTAAGAACAGATATCACACAACTCATGACATCTGCAACCTCTTCATCCAATAGAGTGCGTGAAGAATGCTGCAAGGTCAAGGATAAGGCGATGCTTTTATGATCCACCGGCACCCCCCGACCCTGATAAACATCAAATACATTGATTGCCTTCAACAACTCGCCACCCACTTCTACTATTGTATCCTGAATTAGCTGCGATGGTACAGTTTGATCTACATACATTGCAATATCACGTCGAATTGCTGGAAATTTAGAAATTTCAAGTACTTTAGGAATAGGAGCGCAATCCAATTCATCAAGCAATAACTCAAATAGCAGCACTTGAGTGGAGGATAAACCTATTTCTTGCACAATACCAGGATGTAATGCACCTAATATACCCACATAGCGTCCAGCACGTTGAATCTCAGCGGTTTGGCCAGGATGCAAAGCAGGATGTGCAGCTGATTTAAAATGAAATACGCCACGAGAACCTATAATATTTTCAATGTCCCCTTTTAAATCAAAAAAATCCACGGCTCGACACGTTACACCCCATTGCTCTGGCAATGCAGTACCACTCAATAAGCCACTAAGCACTTTTTGCTGCGAAAATGAACCTACCTTTTTCGGCACAGGTATAAAACGTAATCCTATTTCAAATAAACGTACACAAGTTTGCTGTCGGTTTTGGTTATACAATAATGTCTGCACCAGGCCTGGCCACAGATTGGTACGCATAACAGCCATATCCGTCGTGATCGGATTAATAAGTACATTAGGCTTATGAAGAGGGTCAAAAATTTGTTGATATTTTTGATCTATAAAACTATAGGTAATAGCCTCATGGTAGCCTAAATGACATAAAGAATTGCGCAAGAGTGATAAATTTAATTTACTTTCCGCCGCGGCGTTAATCCGTAATGGAGCTATTGGGTGGTGTAATGGCAATTTTTCATAGCCATATAAACGAATAATCTCTTCGATTAAATCAATTTCCAATACCAGATCAGAACGGTAAACAGGAACTATAACTTGCCAGCCTGAGATATTTTTTTCGCAAACAAACGATAGACGGCCCAAGAAACTCTCAATCATCGCATCTTCAAGGGTAAAACCTGCTATTTTATGGATTCTTGCAGCTCGTAATTGAATTGTAGTCTGCGGCGGTAAGTATTGTTGTTGTCTTACCTCGACAATCGGCCCTGCTTGACCACCTGCCACTTGTAATATTAATTCAGTAGCACGCTCAAGTGCTTGTACTTGCAAATCTGGGTGCACCCCGCGCTCAAAACGGTAAGAAGATTCAGAGTTTAGATTATACTTTTGCCGAGTACGAGCAATAGATGATGGTTGAAAAAAGGCGCTTTCAAGAAAAATATGTCTGGTTTGGAATGTTACCCCCGACTCCATTCCTCCCATAATACCTGCGATAGCCAAAGGCTTGACAGAATCAGCAATGATTAATGTATCTTCATTTAACTTAACTGTTTGACTGTCTAATAGCTGCAATTCTTCGGTTAAATGAGCGCGTCGTACTTGAATATCGCCTGTAATTCGCTGCAAATCAAAAGCATGCATGGGTTGACCTAATTCAAGCATGACATAATTCATCACATCCACAATGAAGCTAATGCAACGAATACCGCTACGACGTAATCGTTCTTGCAACCAAATGGGCGTGGGGATATCAGCTTTTACTTCAAAAATAACACGACCTGCATAAAGCGGACATTCTTCGGGGGCTTGTACTTTAACAAATAGTTTATCGGGGACAGTAGGTTCAAGCACCAACACGGGTGGTATTCTCATTTTGCAAGCTGTAACTGCAGCCACTTCTCTGGCTATTCCCAAAACACTTAAACAATCACCGCGATTAGGTGTAATGGAGATATCCATAATGCGATCGGATAGGTTTAAATAATCCCATACATTTTTGCCTATAGGTGCATCAGCAGCAAACTCAAGAATCATACCCTTTGAATCTTCAGTTAAAGTTAATTCACTCCCAGAACAAAGCATGCCATTAGAAACAATACCTCGCAATTTACTGCGATTAATTTTTATATTATGAGGTAATACTGCACCCACTAACGCTGCCGGCACTTTCATACCTAATTTTAAATTAGTCCCCCCACATACAATAGTTAAAAGTCCAGCTTGACCTACGTCCACTTCACACACATGCAAACGATCTGCGTCGGGATGCTTTTTTAACTCGACAATTTGCGCAATAACTACATTGGAAAACTTTTCTGCAACAGGAATCAAAGCTTCAACTTCTAAACCAGAGAGAGTAAGTTTTTGAGATAATTCATCAGTGGATATCGCTGGATCAATCCATTCTCTCAGCCATAATTCACTCAGCTTCATATTAAAACTGCCTTAAAAAACGTAAGTCATTTTCAAATAAAGAACGTAAATCTGCAATGTGATAACGTAACATGGTTAATCGATCCAGCCCTGCGCCAAACGCCCAACCGGTATAACGTTCGCTATCTATTCCTACATTTTGCAATACGTTGGGATGCACCATGCCACAACCTAATACTTCTAACCAACCTGTATTCTTGCAAATTCTGCAACCGTGGCTATCGCAATTCAAACAACCAATATCTACTTCTGCAGAAGGTTCAGTGAAAGGAAAATAGGAGGCTCTGAAACGAAGGGAGATGGGTTTCTCAAAAAATGACTGTAAAAATTGGGTAAGTATACCTTTTAAATCTGAAAGAGTAACATTTTCATCCACCATCAACCCTTCTACTTGATGAAACATGGGCGTATGGGTAATGTCAAAATCTCGGCGATAAACACGGCCCATTGCAATTAACCGGATAGGTGGAGTCATATTTTCCATGGCGCGAATTTGCACAGTTGACATATGAGTACGTAACAACATGCCATCAGTAAAATAGAATGTGTCTTGCATTGCACGTGCTGGATGCAATAGAGGGATATTTAAGGCAGCAAAATTATAAAAATCACTTTCAATTTCTGGGCCCTCCATCACACTAAATCCCATTTGAGTGAAAAATGCCTCAATTCTATCCTGCGTTTTAGTCACAGGATGAATGCTTCCCAGGGATTGACGACGTCCCGGTAAAGTAACATCAAGAGATTCAGCTGCTAATTGTTGTGCAACTTGATTTTGCCGTAAAATTACACCGCGCCGCTCGATAAGCACTTCAAGTTGTTGTTTTGCTAAATTGATCTTTTGCCCAAGAATTGGACGTTCTTCAATGGGAAGTTGACCTAAACTTTTTAAATATTCCGTTAATCTACCTTTTTTGCCAAGATAGAGAACTCGATAATCATCCAGGGTTTTTAAACTATCAGCAGCCTCAATTTCTACTGTGGCTTGATGTAATAAATTATCGAGGTCTGTCATTTTAGGCTGCTAAACTCAGCCCCGCTTTTGCTTCAGTCGCAATCCTTGCAAACCCAGCACGATCATGCACTGCGATATCAGCCAACACTTTACGATCAATAGTAATGGCGGCTCGCTTCAATCCATTCATCATAGTACTATAAGTTAAACCACATTCACGTGCCGCTGCATTAATGCGAATAATCCACAAAGCTCTAAATTCGCGACGACGCACACGACGATCACGATAAGCGTATTGCGCAGCTTTAATGACTGCTTGATTAGCCACACGAAATACTCGACTACGTGCACCATAATAGCCTTTTGCTTTTGCTAACACTTTTTTATGCTTAGCACGTGCAGTAACGCCTCTTTTTACTCTTGCCATAACTTATTTCCCCTCATTTCCGGCACAAATGCTGACTTCAATGCTTGCCTCACTATTGAATAAACGCCTCCGCCTTCCTATTTTCTTTGCAGCATAAGGCAACATACGTGAAACAGAATGCACATCTGAATCATCTACTCTACCTGTAGCACATAAACTACGCTTATGTTTATTTGATTTTTTAGTCAAGATGTGATTACGAAAAGAACGACGGCATTTAAAACCACTTGCTGTCGCCCTAAAACGCTTTGCTGCACCCCGATTAGTTTTTAACTTTGGCATCCTATTTACACCCCCCACTATAAAACATTTAAGTACACAGCTTTGCTATTATTTTGCTTTTTTAGGTCCTAATACCATGACCATTTGGCGACCTTCCATTTTTGGGCGTTGCTCAATGATACTGATTTCAACTAAATCACTCATTAAACGTTCCATCAATTTCATTCCTAGCTCAAGATGTGTCATTTCTCGTCCACGAAAACGTAATGTAATTTTTGCTTTATCGCCATTAGACAGAAAACGAACAATGCTGCGGCATTTTACTTGATAGTCAGCTTCCTCTGTTGCAACACGCAGGGGAACTTCTTTCAGTTGAATTCGCTTTTGCTTCCTTTTTGCTGCTGCCTTACGCTTATCTTGTTGATAACTAAACTTCCCAAAATCCATAACTCGACAAACCGGTGGATTCGCATCAGGTGAAACTTCAACCAAGTCTGCTTCGCTTTCTTCACTGACACGTATGGCTTCTTTGATTGAGACAACCCCTAGCTGACTCCCATCAGCACCAATCAATCGAACCTCAGGCACTCTAATTTCCCCGTTTATCCGCGGTTTCTTTTCAGCACTAATTCTGTCTTCCTCCTAATTAATTCGACTACGTCCTGTTATTGCCTTATTAATCAAGGCAAAACATTCTTCAAGGGGCAACACACCCAAATCCATACCTTGCTGAGTACGCACTGAAACAGTGCGCATTTCAGCTTCTCTATCGCCCCCCACCAATAAATAAGGGACACATGCTAATGTATGTTCGCGAATTTTATAGCCGATCTTCTCATTTCTCAAGTCCGATTTTGCTCTAATACCCTGTTTTTTTAAAAATTGCGTAATTTCTTTCACATACTCATCCTGATGTTGGGTAATATTCATCACAACAACCTGTACAGGCGCTAACCAAACAGGTAATTTGCCAGCATAGTGTTCCAACATAATTCCAATAAACCGCTCCAGAGAACCAAAAATAGCTCGATGCAACATAACAGGTGTCTTTTTAGTGTTATCTTCTGCAATATACTGCGCCTCTAGACGCTGAGGCATAGAATAATCAAGCTGCAAAGTACCACATTGCCACATCCGCCCCAGGCAATCTTTTAAGTGAAATTCAATTTTAGGGCCGTAGAATGCCCCCTCACCTGCTTTAATCTCAAATTGCAAACCTGCCTGACGTAAAGATTCAGCCAGAGCATGCTCGGCAGTATCCCATAGCTTATCAGTACCTATGCGTCGGGCCGGCCGTGTCGCCAATTTAAGAACAATCTCATTAAATCCAAAATCGCGGTACACTTCTATCAATAACTTAATAAAATCAAAGGACTCCTTCTGAATTTGCTCTTCAGTACAAAAAATATGGCCATCATCCTGTACTAACTGCCGAACCCGCATCAAACCATGCATAGCGCCTGATAATTCATTACGGTGACAACAGCCAAATTCAGCGAATCGTATAGGTAATTCTCTATAACTGCGTAACCCTTGCTTGAATACCTGCACATGGCAAGGACAATTCATAGGCTTCAAAGCATACTGTTTATGATCCGACTCTACTGTAAACATTTCTTCGCCAAACATGTCCCAATGACCTGATTTTTTCCATAACTCTAAATCGATTACTTGGGGGGTCACAATCTCTTCGTAGTCATGTTCATGCAATTTTTGACTAATGTAACGTTTCATTTGCTGATATATCACCCAGCCCTTGGCATGCCAAAACACCATCCCTGGCGCTTCTTCTTGAAAATGAAATAAATCTAGATTTTTACCAATCTTGCGATGATCCCGCTTTTCGGCTTCTTCCAAATTTTTTAAATACGCTTCTAACGATTTTTTATCTGCCCAAGCTGTACCATAAATACGTTGCAACATTTCATTCCTAGAATCACCGCGCCAGTAAGCACCTGCTAATTTTGTTAATTTAAAAGCAGTTAATTTACCCGTACTAGGTACATGGGGACCACGGCACAAATCCACAAAATCACCTTGTTGATACGTTGTCAATATTTCACCTGCCGGCAACCCTTGAATAATCTCAGCCTTATATTTTTCACCTAACCCCAGGAAAAAGGAAATAGCCTCCTCGCGCGCCATAACTTTGCGAGTGATTTTTAAATCTTGTTTAGCTAATTCCACCATCTTTTCTTCAATGCAGACTAAATCTTCTGGAGTAAAAGTGCGTTCGTAAGAAAAATCATAATAAAAACCATTTTCAATAACAGGGCCTATGGTCACTTGCGCAGTAGGAAATAAAATCTTGACGGCCTGTGCGAGTAAATGCGCGGAGGAGTGGCGAATCACTTCAAGTGCAGCGGGATCTTTATCGGTGACAATTGTAATAGCTGCGTTTTTTTCTACAAGGTATGAAGCATCTACTAATCGACCATCTACTTTCCCAGCCAGCGCTGCTTTTGCCAACCCAGTACCAACGCTAGCTGCAATATCAGCCACGGTCACTGCGTTGGAAAATTGTTTTTCACTGCCATCCGGTAAAGTCACAACTAGCATAGAACGCTCTTGTATCATAGAATCAACCATTGGTAGGCACGAGTGGGATCGAACCACCGACCACCACCATGTCAAGGTGATGCTCTACCACTGAGCTACGTGCCTATAGTTCCATTAAATAGGGCGATAAAGATAGCATTGCCAGGGCGTGGGGTGCAAGGGTGTTTTAATTATTTATATTGAGCCTAATAATATGGATTATCAGTTAGATACAGATCAAACAGGAAAACCTTACTTAAAAATAAAATTGACTGATTTCGCCTTAATTTCGCATGCCTTACTCAATAAAGGCACCGCTTTTCCCTTCGAAGAACGCAAAGCATTTGGGTTAATAGGGTTACTGCCTCCAAGTGAAACGAATCTTGCGATACAACGTGCTCGTTCTTTTGAAACATTCAAGAGTAAAACTTCTGATATAGAAAAATATATTTATCTGCGGGATTTACAAGATTCGAATGAAACTCTATTTTATAGCTTAATGCAAGAACACATCACAGAACTCATGCCTATCATATACACCCCTATTGTAGGTTTAGGTTGTCAACGTTATAGTCATATATATCGTCGTCCACGTGGCGTTTTTATTTCTTATCCTGATCGCGACCATATAGAAAAAATTCTCTCAAATCCGCGCTTTGATGAAGTTCAGGTGATTGTCGTGTCTGATGGAGAACGTATTCTTGGATTAGGTGATCAAGGGGCAGGTGGCATGGGGATTCCTATTGGTAAACTAGCCCTTTATACTGCCTGTGCAGGCATTCCGCCTACAGCAACGCTACCTATTCTATTAGACACAGGCACAAATCATCCAGAATTACAAAAAGATCCTCTTTATATAGGCTGGCAGCACGAACGCATACGTGGCCAGGAATATACTGCCTTTCTGGATACTTTCGTCACTGCTATTAAAAACCGTTTCCCAAATGCTCTATTGCAATGGGAAGATTTCGCGCAAGAAAATGCAAACTCGCTTTTAGAACGTTATCGTGATCAGTTATGCACCTTTAATGATGATATTCAAGGTACAGCCGCAGTAGCAGCTGGCGCTTTATTTTCTGCAATTCATGTGATAGATGGCCGATTGCGCGATCAGCGTATTGCTGTTTTAGGCGCAGGATCCGCTGGCTGCGGGATTAGCCAATTGATTATGCAAGCCATGATTGAAGATGGCTTGCCTCCCCAAGAAGCAAAGAGCCGTTTTTTTCTCATTGACCGCTTCGGTGTGTTATTCGATGACATGCCAAATTTATCGCATTTTCAACGGCCGTTTGCCCAGTCCAAAGGTACTATTTCAACATGGCAATATGACCATGACAATGCCCTTTCTTTAAAAGAAGTTGTTAAAAATTTTCACCCTACTGTCTTAATTGGAGTATCAGGCCAACCTCGTGCTTTTACAGAGGAAATTGTACGTGAAATGGCAAACTATATTAAACAACCTGTGATCTTTCCTTTATCCAATCCTACGAGTCATAGCGAAGCAGATCCCGCAGATTTAATGAATTGGACCCATGGAAAAGCTATTATCGGAACCGGCAGTCCATTCGCAGATATTATTAAAGAAGGTAAATCCTGGCGAGTAGATCAAACTAATAATTGTTATATTTTCCCTGGAATGGGGCTGGGCTTAGTCGCCGTAAAATCTAGGCGAGTGACTGAGAAAATGTTTATGGTAGCAGCCAAGGCACTAGCTGATTGTTCTCCCGCTAAAATAGATCCAAAAGCCAATTTATTACCACCCTTAACTGAAATACGTCATGTTTCTTTACAAGTTGCAATCGCTGTGGCCCAAGAGGCAATTAAAGAAGGTCTCGCTGATTTTACAGATTATACCGATTTAGAAGCTCATATTCGTAAAATTATGTGGGTACCCGAGTATTTGCCTTATAAAAAATGGTAGTATAGAACTCTACATAGGATTTTTATGGATGACATAGGAGAAAATAAATCATGGGAAACTTATTACTTTCTTTACCTCTCTTAGCTCATATTCTTATTGGTTTTTACTTCACCTTTTTTGGTTTCTGGAATATTTATCACTGGATTTCTATAACAGAAGTCATGATACAACGTCATTTACCTTGCCCTTTTTTTCTATTATCTTTCCTCATTGCATTTCAAATTATCACGGGTGTGATGCTTATGTTTGGCATTCTTATTAAACTCACTGCACTTGCGCTTATTCCTTTTGTGCTTATTTTTGTTTTTATTCTTCATCCTTTTTGGAAATTCAAAGGAGAAGTGCGCAAACAACATATGGCATTGTTTGTCACTAATCTTACCATGTGCCTAGGCGCATTAATTTTATTGGTAAATACAATCTCTCCTATAACTCAGTGGAGGAGTTTATTAATTTTTTAACGGCCAGGTCAAAAAATTAATAGAATGATAGTAAAATAATCGGCTCGGATTTTAAGAAGGGGTTCAATGAATTCTTAAATCATTATACCGCTGGCGATTTAGCGCTGGTACCTCATGCTTCTGGCCCTCATTATCCTATAGCGTTCTCAATATAATGAAATACAGAAAACCATAAAAATATTCCCAAAACCTACACCTTTAAAATAATCCTTATGTATCGTATAATATGTTTTTTCGCAAATCACGAACTACGTCCCGCAACTTTGCAGCTTCTTCAAATTCAAAATTATGAGCGTGTTCATACATTTTATTTTCTAACTCAGAAATTTTAGCTTTTAATGCCCGAGGGCTAAGCGCAAGATACTCTCCACTTTTTTCCGCCACTTTAGTATATATTTTCCCGCGTACAGAATGAGGGGCATAAGCACCTTCCATAATATCGCGCACTGCTTTTTGCACACTGCGAGGCGTAATCCCATGCGTCTCATTATAAGCATGCTGTTTTAGACGTCTTCGTGCCGTTTCTTTGATAGCGCGCTCCATGGAGCCCGTCACTTTATCGGCATACAGAATAGCTTTGCCATGAATATGCCGAGCAACGCGACCAATGGTTTGGATTAATGCGGTTTCAGAACGTAAAAACCCTTCTTTATCTGCATCTAAAATAGCTACTAAAGAAACTTCAGGCATGTCTAAGCCTTCTCTTAATAAATTAATGCCAACTAAAACATCAAAATTTCCTAAACGTAAATTACGAATAATGTCTACGCGCTCTACCGTGTCAATATCCGAATGTAAATAACGCACCCGAACGCCTTGCTCTTCTAAATAACCGGTTAACTCTTCTGATAAACGTTTAGTTAAAGTCGTAACTAATATACGTTCATTCACCGCAATCCGGTGATGTATTTCAGAAAGTAAATCATCTACCTGGGCCACAGCAGGGCGTACTTCCACTTCTGGATCAAGCAGCCCTGTAGGACGCACCACTTGCTCCGCAACCAGACCGGCCATTGTTAACTCATATTCACCTAATGTAGCAGATACATAAATAGTCTGCGGCGCACGCATGCTAAATTCTTCAAAGCGTAAAGGTCTATTATCCAATGCAGAAGGTAAACGAAACCCATACTCCACCAATGTTTCTTTGCGTGAGCGATCACCGCGATACATACCCCGTAATTGCGGTACAGTAACATGTGACTCATCAATAACTAATAACGCATTATCAGGCAAATAATCAAATAAAGTAGGCGGCGCTTCCCCTGCCTTTCTGCCTGATAGATAACGAGAATAATTTTCAATGCCCGGACAATAACCTAACTCATTCATTAATTCCAAATCATACATGGTACGCTGTTCTAAACGCTGCGCTTCTACTAATTTATTTAATTGATGTAATTCAGCCAAGCGATTCTTAAGTTCAGGCTTAATATCTTCAATAGCCCCTAAAATCTTTTCTCGTGGCGTTACATAGTGACTTTTTGGATAGATTGTTAAGCGCGGCACACGTCTTAACACTGTCCCGGTGAGCGGATCAAAAAAAGAAAGACTTTCAATTTTCTCATCAAATATTTCAATACGCACCGCATCTTTTTCAGATTCTGCCGGAAATACATCAATTATATCTCCATGAACACGATAGGTGGCACGATATAAATCTATATCATTACGTGTATATTGCAATTCAGCTAAGCGCCGCAATAATTCCCGATGATCAATGAGATCCCCTCGATCTAAATGCAATACCATACTTAAGTAAGAACGCGGATCCCCCAAACCATAAATAGCAGAGACAGTGGCAACAATAATGGCATCTTGGCGTTCTAAGAGTGCCTTCGTTGCCGACAATCGCATTTGTTCAATATGCTCATTGATAGAAGCATCTTTGGCAATATAGGTATCTGAAGAAGGAACATAGGCCTCAGGTTGATAATAGTCATAATAAGAAACAAAATATTCTACCGCATTTTCTGGGAAGAATTCTTGCATTTCACCGTACAATTGCGCGGCGAGTGTTTTATTTGGCGCTAAAATGAGTGTAGGCCGCTGAACAGATTGAATAATATTAGCAACTGTAAATGTCTTCCCCGAGCCTGTAACCCCTAACAGTGCAAGATGTGCCAAACCATTCTCGATCCCTCCCCGCAATTGCTTGATGGCCTCTGGCTGATCGCCGGATGGCTTGAAGGAAGAGTGAAGCTTAAATAATTGCGGCATAGATTAACCCAGAAAGATGCATTATAATCCGATATGCCTCCTTTTTCATCTCATTAATATAATCAAAGCGAGCTTAAATATGATTAAAGAATTGTCTGCCCGAGTACAACGCATTAAACCTTCTCCTACCTTGGCTATATCAGCCCGTGCTGACGAACTTATTGCCGCCGGCAAAGATATCATTAATCTTGGGGCGGGTGAGCCTGATTTTGATACACCAGATTTTATAAAACAAGCTGCTATTGCTGCAATTCAGCAGGGATTTACTAAATATACGGCCGTAGATGGTACCACAGGCTTGAAACAAGCCATTAGTAAAAAATTTCTGCGCGACAACCAATTAACCTATGCACCGCAACAAATTATTGTTTCTTGTGGAGCTAAACACAGCTTATATAATCTATTTGCCGCCATTTTAAACCCGGGTGATGAAGTTATTATTCCTTCACCTTATTGGGTATCGTATCCCGATATGGCAAAACTTACGGATGCCCTTCCCTTATTCATCAAAGCAGATATAGATCAGCATTTCAAAATTACACCCGACCAATTAGAAGCAGCCATCACCCCTCAAACACGCTTAGTTATTTTTAATAGCCCCTCTAACCCCACAGGTGTTTCTTACACAACTACGGAATTAGCAGCCTTAGGGCAAGTATTATTACGCCACCCGACTCTCATCGTAGCAAGCGATGATATCTATGAACATACACTCTGGACTCAAGCCCCTTTTACAAACATTTTAATGGCATGTCCTGAATTATATGACCGTTGCGTCGTGGTCAACGGCGTATCTAAGGCGTATGCCATGACTGGCTGGCGTATTGGTTATGCCGCAGGCCCGGTTAACATTATAACAGCAATGAAAAAAATCCAATCACAAAGCACTTCAAATCCGACTAGCATCGCTCAAATTGCCGCAGAAGCAGCGCTCAGTGGCGATCAATCCTGTATCACTACAATGACTAAAGCTTATAAAGAACGTCACGATTTTGTAGTAAGGGAGTTACAGAAAATGCCTGGCGTAAAATGCCAAGCGGGCGATGGCACTTTTTATACCTTTCCCAACATGGAAGGTGTTATTCAACGAGCAGACCAAATTAATAATGATCTAGAATTAGCAGACTACCTTTTACAACAAGCAGAAGTCGCGGTTGTTCCCGGCTCTGCCTTTGGCGCTGCTGGCTATATTCGTATCTCTTATGCCACGAGTATGAAAAATTTAGAAGAAGCGATGAAACGAATAAAAACAGCCCTGGGAAAAATTTAACATGCATTTTCATAGCATTAAGCCAAATAAGCTATTGACCCAAAACAAAAGCAATATTAGTATGCACATCATCTAAACCGAAAAATTCCCCGATAGCTCAGTCGGTAGAGCAAATGACTGTTAATCATTAGGTCACTGGTTCGAGTCCAGTTCGGGGAGCCAGTAGAATCAATAGGTTATGGCAATTTCAAAGGGGCGCATTCTAGGACCAAATGCGGCAGTCATTTTGGCGGTGTCTATTCTGAAGTGCGACTTCCTATTAAATCGGATAGTTTTCCAAAAGCTTGCTGAAATACCTCGCTAGGGGTTTGATAATTGAGGCATTTCGCAACTGTGTTCTAAGTAATTTATTAGCATTTTCAATTCCTCCTTTCTGGTAAGATTTATAAGGCTCACAGAAATAAATGTCTGATTTTATTTTTTCTGCTATTTCAGGATGTAACGCAAAAGCAGGATTATTATCTAGCGTTAAGGTTTTCATTGTTTTGTGGAGGTTTTTTTTCATATAGGCATTTGTTGTGGATCGGGCTTTTCTAGATTGATTTTTTATGGCGATAATAAATCGGCTTTTACGTTCGCGAAGCGTAAATAAATTTTTTCTAGTGT
>JAJNBC010000027.1 GCA_021156085.1 Gammaproteobacteria bacterium
AGTCAACGCCGGCGGCATTGATCTCATCCACATGAATGGCAGAATGTACGACCCGCACTTAGGCCGATTCCTAAGCGCCGACCCCATCATCCAAGACCCTAGCAACAGCCAATGTTTAAACCGCTACAGCTACTGCAACAACAACCCCATTGCAGCCGTAGATCCCAGTGGCTTCAGCTGGTTCAGTGATCTCTGGGATTCCATCCGCGATGCTTTTAAAGATATCTTTCATGGCATTGGGCAAGTATTACGGAATCCTGTTGTCGGACAAATTCTGGAAATTGCGGTAGCAGCTATTGCAGTGGGAACATTAGGACCAGGTGCAACAGCGTTAACTATGTTTGGGCACTTTGCTGGTGCAGCCGCATTTAATGGGGTTGTTAGTTATGCGCAAACAGGTAGTATTGGGCTTGGATTAAAAACAGCAGCATTTACCTTACTGAGCGAATACGCATGGGCGGCGACAGGCGCTAAGCTTGGTGGCGTCCAAAATGAAATTGCGAATCCCGTTAAATCTACGCTAGCACATGGGATGGTTGGTGGGAGTTTAAATGCTATTGAAGGTGGAAGTTTCAAAAATGGTTTCTTAAGTGCTGCAGTTTCAGAAGCATTAACAGGCCCTGTTCAAAGCATCAAAATCAGTGGTGAACAAAATGCTACTATTATGGCACGTGGTTTAGCTTCTGGTGTTGTTGGCGGAACCGTTGCAGCTGCTACCGGGGGTAACTTTGAAAATGGTATGATGACTTCTGCCATGGCAGAAATCTTCAATGCACAAGATAAAGATGGTGAAAGCATTATAGGAAAATGGTTTAATAGTCTGGTAACAACATATGGACCAGCCGCAGAAAACATTGTAGAAGGCCAGCAAGAGCAAGCAGCGCTTCAAAATAAGCTGATACAAGATCATCCGGTAGCAGCTGCAGGTGCTGGATTTGGTATACTAGCCTTACCTTTTGCATTAGGATCGGGAAGTGCTGTATCTCTTTCTGATATTTTGATGCCTAACGGAGAATTAATAGGGGAGGCTGGTAGCGACGAAACAATACGTGAGCTATCAGGAGGAGTTCAAGCAGCAGAGAGCATGCTTCAGAAGCTTACTGACGGGGGTACGTTACTAAATAAGCCAAATTACCCTGGCCAACTTTACTCACTATCTGATGGAGGGTATATAGGATATAGACCAATATCTACTTCTGGACCTCCTACTATTGATATTAATGTCCCTGGCCTAGACAACATTACAAAACTGAAATTTTTAGGATGAGCTAAAATGAATGATTATGCGGATTTAGAAAAAAAAATCTTACAGCTATTATCGGAAGACTGTATTGGTCTCTGGGAGATAATTAGGCTGATAAAAAAAAAGTACCCTGGACTTTCTCCTAAAGATACAAAAGAGATTACTTTGCAATTTATTTTTCAAATGCTTTCTCAAAACATTTTTTATGCAGGTATCCCACAAAAAGATGGCTCATTTGTTTTTTGGGTAGGTAAACCTGATGAATTGACAAAAAAAATTAAAGAATCTTGGGATACTTTAGATAGCGAGCCAAATATTGGAGAGATAGTTTGGTTTGATATAACTAATGTAAAAAGAGATGAGCTAAAACAAAGAATAAACTGATGTCTTAATATTAATAAAAATACAAACCCATATATACAGTTTAATAGATAATTCAATTATATCAATTGATTTGTCTTTAAGCGTGGGATAAACAAAGGAGCAAAGTACTGTGATGCTTATATTACTATAGGCTAAACCAATACCATTCGCTACGGCTTCACCGGCCAAGAAGAAGTCAACGCCAGTGCTATTGATCTCATCTACATGAATGGCAGAATGTATGATTCGCACTTAGGCCGATTCCTAAGCGCCGACCCTGTCATCCAAGACCCTAGCAACAGCCAATGTTTAAACCGCTACAGCTACTGCAACAACAACCCCATTGCAGCAGTAGATCCCAGTGGCTTCAGCTGGTTCAGTGATCTCTGGGATTCCATCCGCGATGCTTTTAAAGATATCTTTCACGGCATTGGGCAAGTATTACGGAATCCTGTTGTCGGACAAATTCTGGAAATTGCTGCCTGTGCATTAGCGGTTGCTATGCCTGCAGCAATGTGGAGTGTCGCTATGTTTGAACACTTTGCTTCTGCTGCAGTATTTAGTGGTGTGGTTAGTTACGCGCAAACGGGTAGCGTTGGGATAGGGTTACGTACCGCAGCATTTACTCTAATGAGCGAATACGCTTGGGCTGAAACCGGTAATGCCCTAGGTGGCGCAAAAGCAGAAGCAGCAAGCCCTGTAAAAGCTTCGTTAGTGCATGGCGCTGTGGGCGGTGGGTTAAACGTTATTGAAGGTGGTAGTTTCAAAAATGGTTTTTTAAGCGCAGCTGCCAGCCAAGCCTTAAGTGGCCCCATTAGTGGCATAGATTCCCAAGGAAAAGGCTGGTCCCCCATCTTCGCCAGAGGCCTTGCCGCAGGCATTGTCGGCGGAACAGTTGCTGCCGCTACCGGAGGCAACTTTGAAAATGGTATGATGACTTCTGCATTTGCACAAATGTTTAATGACGATGGTCCTGAAAACAAAGGAACCAAAGTTGTTGAAGAGCTAGCCGATGGCGCGCTTGATGTTGCTGAAGGTGTTGCGATTGATGTTGTTGGCGTTGCCCTCACTCCAGAAACACTCGGCGCATCAGATGCTATGGATGTTTATGGCACAGCGAAGATTGTTAAAGGCCTGTCGGAGATGGCGGGAGATGCTGCAGAAGAATCATCGGGCAGTATTGCAGAGAGGATAGCTAATGGGCATGCCTTTGATAAACATGTTATTAAGCAGGGAGAATTCCCAGGTATTAATAGCCAAGAAGAATTTGCAGATTATATCCAAAATGTAATGGATAATCCTTCCAGTACGCGTACACTATCGAATGGAAGAACAGCATATTGGGATGAGGGTTCTGGTACCGTAGTAATTCATAATCCTATCGCTCAAGATGCTGGAACAGCGTTTAAACCTACGGGGGGAAGGGAATATTTTGATAGGTTGAAATAAAAATTTTTTAAAGGTAATTTAATATGAAAGCAAAGTACAAGTGTCCTTGTTGTGGTTACTATACCCTAGAGAGCGAGCCACCCGGTTCTTATAGTCTTTGCCCGGTCTGTTTTTGGGAGGATGATGGCGTTCAGTTTGAAGATGCGGATTATTGTGGCGGCTCAAATAGAGTAAGCTTAAATAAAGCGCGTAAAAATTTTTTAAAATATGGGGCTTGTGATGAAGAGGCGGTACCCTATGTACGAAGTCCCTTACCTTGTGAAATACCACAGTAAATGTTCTAAAATTGAATGCCGTGATTATTGATTTTAATTATGTGTTCGTAATTTTAAGATGCCGTCATAAATTTATTGGAAGTTGTTAAATTAATAAGTAAGAAAAATAGGATTTATATTGGTAAGGGAAGTTAATTAAAGTATAATAAAAATAAAAACATATTGGAGAAATTATGGACGTAATACAGTTTCTTGAAAGGCTTGCTCAAACACCATATCATTTAATGGATTCAGCCATATTAATGGGGGATAAAAGTATCCAAAATATTCTCCAAGATAAAAACCCTGAAAAGTTAAAAATTTTTTTGCAAAATAGTAATGTTGATTGTGATGCAAATAGAGTTTTTGATTTTTTTCCTGATGCAAATAAAGTCTTTCGGTTTATAAAGCAATGTGAAGACTTATGATAGATCTCCAGCTAACGCTAGTGGGAGTGGGGATTAAATTCCTTTCTCATCTTACAACCGAAGCTAAGGTGTATATAGAGAAATCCAAAAAAGTACTTTATCTATTAAATGATCCAGCAATGGAAGCGTGGATTCATAAGCAAAATATAAATGCTGAAAGTTTGGGCCCGCTTTATAAGAAGCATTTGCTGAGAAGTAAAAGTTATCAGGCAATTTCAGAATATATTATAAAATGTTTAATGGAAGAGAAAGACCTGTGCGTAGTCTTTTATGGACATCCATCAGTTTTTGCAGAACCAGGACTAGATGCTATAAAAAAAGCGGATGGCCTTGGAATAAGAACAAGAATACTACCGGGGATTTCGGCAGAAGATTGTTTATTTGCAGATTTGAAAATAGACCCGGGTTCGTCTGGTTGCCAGTCATTTGAGACAACAGATTTTTTAGTTAGACAGCGTAGGTTTGATCCCTCAAGTCACTTGATCCTCTGGCAAGTTGGTATTATAGGAAATTTGGGCCATACTCAAGTCATCGATAATGAATTTGGTGCTACGGTTTTAAAAGAATATCTTTCAAAGTGGTATCCTCTGGACCATATGGTAATACTCTACGAGGCATCACAATACCCAAGTTTTGAACCAGTTATCCGCAATATAAAATTAGAGCAATTACCCAAAGAGAAGTATACAAGCCTAACTACTTTATATATTCCGCCTTATGGCGAGGCTTTATTAGATGGCTCAATGTTACAGTTGTTAAAATTAGTATGATGTTCTGAGGAATAACACTACTCGTCTATGGAAAAAATACCTTTATATATTAAAAACTATTTAAAAAGCTTCACAGGGCTGCCCCAAGAGAGTTGGCCAGGAATCCTCTTATGTTTTTTCGAGTCATTTGTTGGCGGAGTTTGCTCGTTCCTTACTCTTTATTTTGTAAATACGTTACATGTCCGAGTGCCTGTTGTTGGCTTAATGCTTTCTGCTTATGGCATTGGGCGGATTTTAGGTGGTGTTCTAGCGGGAAGGGTAATTGACCTGGTCTCAATCAAATTTATATTAATTTTTAGTCTTTTTCTTGAGGGAATATGTTTTATATTGTTATCTTATAACACTAATGTACATATTTTAATAATTGACTTGTTCTTCTTAGGGTTGGCGATTTATGGTTTTCTAACAGCCAATAACTTATGGGTTGTTGAGCTATGTGGGAATAGTGAAGTTGAAAGATTAAAGAGCATTAATTTGCTATATACATGTTCAAACTTAGGCTTAGGTTTGGCGGTTTTATTTTTCGGAGTAATGGCATGGGTTGGCTTTCAATGTATATTCTTTTTTTCTGGCTTTTTATTCCTTGTTATTTCTATATGGCTTTTATTTTTTAATAAATTAAATTTTCATACGAAAAATATTATTATTACAGATACTAATTGTCAGGTAGAGAATAAAGAGAAAAAAACCAATATTATTTTATTCCTTGCCTTTGCGTGCTTATTCTTTGCAAGTCTCGTCGTAGTACAGCAAAACGTAACATTTCTTGTTTATTTACAGGAAAGGTTTCATATTATTAGCTATAAAGAAATTAGCTATCTTGTTGCATTAAACCCAATTTTAATTATTTTATTTCAGACGCCACTCGTCACTTACTTGGGAAAATATAATAAAGTTCTATTAATGGGGATAGGTATCCTTTTCATGGGTAGTGCTTTTCTTTTTTTAAATATATCCGATAATATTGGTTGCGCAATAGTGGCTTGTATCATTTACACTTTTGGTGAGATGATTTTTTTCACTATCGTTCAATTTGTTATTTATGAAAATACATCTGCCCATAGGAAAGGCACAGGCTTCGGCTTATATAGAACAGTTTATGCTTTTGGTGCTGTAGTAGGACCGGCATTAGGGGCTAATATTTATCATCATTTTGGAGGTGACATTCTTTGGAATATTAGTGCTTCAGTGAGTATTCTTTTGTTTGCTGCTTGTATATATTATTCTCAACAATATACTTTGAACAGGTCAAAGATTTAACTTGATTTAACCTTTTCCATGCTGATGCAGCCCCGAACAAATCGGGCATCACTAGCAAATTTTGCTTCATTTGTAGTTAGAGCGCTTGAAGCTACATAGCTAAACCTTTTATCTAACTTCTCAAGTTTGCAACTTGGTTGGATAATCTTATGTAAATCCGGTTCATTATGAAAATAGTTAAAAACTACATTCTTAGCGATGTTTTGTATTTTTGTTCCTTCGCATAGGCGGTTGTTAGTAGCAAGTTCTGCTTGAAATTCTGTAACAATATGTGCAATTTCTCGAAGCTCATAAAGAGTACTAGCTCCTCGGCGTGTTTTTGGAGAAAAGACATGCGTAGCCGGATAGTGTAAGCTATAGTAGATGGGCAAACGAGTGTTTTCTAAATTGAAGCAACCTGGCTGGATTATTGAAGGAATGTATTTTTTTAAGCCATAAGATTGAATAAAAACCTTTTGCAAAAAATCTAATGGTAATAAAGAATCATCGTGTGCAGGCTGATAACCAATAGATGCGCCGGTTGCGATTGAAAATAAATATTGCGCGGTATCAGCAAAATAAGGGCTGGCTTTTAGCCCGCGTTTTTTTTGTATTACAGAGAAAATAAAATCATAATGAGGATAAAGCAAATCCTCTTGAAAAAAATCCCATGCTTGTTCATGTAAATATAATTTCAACTTGGCCCAGCTAGGATCTTTAGTTAGTTTATTAACCCAGCTTTCTGAAAAATAAATAATACAGCTTCGCCAATCACAATTTAAAATTTTATTATTAGCCAGCTCTTGGAATACTTGCCAATGCTTATATAATGATTTCGGTACAGGCGTCCTTAAGTTATAATCGCGTTGCAAATTAGCATAGTGGGTAGCACACTCAATACTTGGAAGCATAAAAGTAGAGCGGCAACCAGAAGTTATTGCATAAACACTATTAGGTAAAGATTCAGGCTGTTTTTCTCTAGGCTTTAAATTATTTAAGAAAGATAAAATCATGCCTGGTTTATAAATTGTTTTGGGTATTGAAATAGATTCTTCTGCAAAATCAATAAAAAGTTCAAGATTTCTATCTAATACCATACCAAGGGGTAAATCCAGTTTTCCATATCCAAGATCTCTAGCCACGTCTTTAGGAAGTGCTGGGTCTGTCAATCTTAGAAATGATCCGTCATTTAAGTGTAGAAATGGACTTTCGGTGTCGGCAATGAAGGTGCCATAAGGATAGTAGGCTAAGTAAAGTGGAAAATCTTTACCTGGATCTATTTCATCAACGATTTTAGCAAACCCTGGCGCAACAGCGGCTATTCTTTTACGAATGTTTTTCCAATAGACTTTCACTAAGCCTTTTCCTTCGTCAATTTCTGTGACCATAGCTGCACCTTTTTTCCATAAGTCATTACACACTAACATAATTTATTATGAAAATATAGCCATAAAATAAGAGTTAAAAATTATAAATAAATTTTTCCTATAAAATTAGTTAATCAAATTTTTCAAATAGTTATAAGCTACCACTTTATTTTTATTCGTGTTTTAATTTAAGTAAGAGAGGTATTGCTATAAATTTTCATCTAATCTTAAAGGAGGTTTATTATGTACATAGAAAACTGTCACTACGCAGCACTCGATTTCAGCAATTTCTACGCCGTAGAACTACTTCACACTATCTATCAAGAAATTGATCCACCGCAAGCTAGAATTAGTTGCCTTGAGAAAAAGCTCAAATCTAAGCGAGTGCTCTCAGCAAGGTATCCTTACTACTATCAAGTTTCTCGCATCCATCAAAAAACCAAATTGCATGTCTTAGTCGTCTCTTCGGATCCTGTTGAACAAAACACGCTAGAAGCATTTCTAACCAATAGCAAACACCACGTTTACCAAGCCTATGACAAAGAA
>JAJNBC010000006.1 GCA_021156085.1 Gammaproteobacteria bacterium
CTGATAGCCCCGATTGCGATGGAAGAAGGGTTACGCTTTGCTATTCGAGAAGGCGGGCGCACAGTCGGCGCAGGTGTCGTAGCAAAAGTAATTGAGTAATTACATAAAAGAGTGAGAAAACATGGCTATTACCAGAAAAAATCAGCGGATACGCATTCGTTTGCAAGCATTTGATTATCGTATAATTGATAGTTCAACACGTGAAATTGTTGAGACAGCAAAGCGCACGGGAGCTCAAGTGCATGGGCCTATCCCTTTGCCAACACGAATTGTGCGCTATACCGTGTTAACATCGCCGCACGTAGATAAAGATGCAAGAGATCAATATGAGATCCGTAAGCATAAACGTGTTGTTGACATTAATGAGCCAACGGCTAAGACAATTGATGCATTAATGAGGCTAGATATTGCGGCAGGGGTAGATGTTCAAATTAGTGTGGATGCTGAAGATTAATAAGATAGGCGATTTTTGCCTGTAAAGGGGCTGTAAAATGACTAGTTTAGTTGGACAAAAATGTGGAATGACTCGGGTTTTTACCGAAGATGGCACTTCTACCGCAGTGACGGTGATACAAGTATTGCCAAACAAAGTTACCCAATTAAAAACATTAGAAAATGATGGTTATCTAGCAGTTCAGGTGACAACAGGCGTCCGCAAAAGATCGCGAGTTAATAAACCTGAAGCAGGACACTTTGCTAAAGCGAATGTAGAACCAGGTAAGGGCTTATGGGAATTTCGCCTTGATAGCTTGGATGGTATGAGCATTGGTACTGAGTTGAAAGTTGATGTGTTCTCAGAAGGTCAGCTCGTAGATATCACGGGTACAAGCATTGGTAAAGGTTATGCGGGTGTGATTAAACGATATAATTTTGCAGCTCAAGATGCGACTCATGGTAATTCTTTATCTCATAGGGCTCCCGGGTCTATAGGTCAAAGACAATCACCCGGTAAAGTTTTTAAAGGGAAAAAAATGGCGGGACGTTTAGGAAATGTTAAACGTACCATATTGTCGCAAAAAATTGTACGTATCGATATGGAGCGTAATCTAATATTGGTAAGCGGTGGGGTTCCAGGCGCACCCGGCGGTTATGTGGTTGTTCGTTCTGCTATAAAAGGCAAGCAGAAAAATATGAAAGAGAGTGGAGATCGCTAATGGAATTACAAATAACAGGCGCTATGAACAAAACAATTGAAATTGCTGATAGTGTTTTTGCACGTGCGTTCAATGAACCGTTAATACACCAGGTTGTTACCGCGTACTTATCTGCTGGCCGTGCAGGAACAAAAGCGCAGAAAAATCGTGCAGCAGTTCGTGGGGGTGGAATTAAACCTTGGCGCCAAAAAGGAACGGGACGTGCGCGTGCGGGTACAATTCGTAGCCCACTCTGGCGTAAAGGTGGTGTGACATTTGCTGCCCAGCCACGTAGCTATGAGCAAAAAGTAAATAAAAAAATGTATCGGGGTGCATTGCGGTCTATTGTTTCTGAGTTGATTCGTGCGGAAAGATTGCTGGTGGTAGAGTCCTTTATAGTTGACACACCCAAGACAAAAGACTTTATTAACAAACTTAATACTCTTCAATTAAATGCTCGCGTGTTAATCATTACTGACACAGTAGAAGAAAATCTTTATTTGGCAGCCCGCAATCTTTCTACCGTTGAAGTGCGAGATGTGGCAGCCATTGATCCTGTTTCTTTGGTTGGAAGTGAGAAAGTATTAATGACCATTGCGGCTTTGAAGCAGCTTGAGGAGTTATTAAAATGAAACAAGAACGTTTGATGCATATTATTTTACGCCCTTATATGTCAGAAAAAGCCTCACTAGGTACGGAAAAAAGATCCGAATATGCTTTTGAAGTTAGGAAAAATGCGACTAAGCCTGATGTGAAAAACGCAGTAGAATTATTATTTAAGACAGAAGTAGAATCCGTCCGAATTGTCAATGTAAAAACTAAGCCTAAGCGCTTTGGGCAAATTCAAGGTAAAAGTAAAGCTTGGAAAAAAGCTTATGTTAAGTTAAAAAGTGGCCAGGCGATTGATTTTGCTACAGTTTAAAGAGATAAGAAATTAAAAAAATTGGAAAATTAATTATTATTGTGTTGGCTTTTGTTTCCATATCATTATAATAGCGGCTCCTAAAGCAGCTATATGGATAAGAACCGTAGGAAAAATCTAGAATATTGAGGAAAATATGGCACTAGTAATATCTAAACCAACCTCGCCAGGGCGACGTTTTTTAATAAAAATTGTAAATAAAGACTTACATAAAGGTCAGCCTCACCCTGGTTTAGTAATAAAAAAGAAAAAAACAGGCGGTCGTAATAACCAAGGTCGAATTACCTGCAGGCATATAGGTGGTGGACACAAACAAAAATATCGTCTTATTGATTATAAGAGAGATAAAGATGGAATTAATGCTTGTGTTGAGCGCTTGGAATATGATCCCAATCGTAGTGCAAATATTGCATTAGTGCTATATGCGGATGGCGAAAGACGTTATATTATTGCCCCCAATGGATTGAAAGCTGGAGATAAAATTTGCTCGGGTTCAGATGCCCCTATTAAAATAGGCAATTGCTTACCGTTGACCAGCATACCTCTTGGTTCAGTTATACACTGTATTGAGTTGAAGCCAAAAAAGGGTGCGCAACTAGCTCGTAGTGCGGGAGCCGCAGTGCAATTGGTTGCAAGAGAAGGTCTGTATGCAACAGTACGCTTACGCTCGGGTGAAATGCGTAAAGTGTTGTCGGGGTGTCGTGCAGTGATAGGTGAAGTGAGTAATGCAGAACATAACTTGAGATCATTGGGTACAGCGGGTGCCAGCCGCCGACGTGGAATTCGTCCTACTGTTCGGGGTGTAGCCATGAATCCAGTTGATCATCCCATGGGAGGCGGCGAAGGAAAAACATCAGGCGGACGTCATCCTGTCAGCCCATGGGGAACGCCAGCTAAAGGGTACAAAACACGTAAAAATAAACGTACAACAAAGTTTATTGTGCATGGCAGAAATAGGGGTAAGTAATTTAGCCAAAATTTAACTATATTGTGAGGGTTTGATAGTGCCACGTTCTATTAGAAAGGGACCATTTGTAGATATAAGTTTAATGAAAAAAGTAGAAGAAGCGGTCGCTTCTAAAAATAAGCGCCCTATTAAGACATGGTCGCGTAGGTCAGTGATTTTACCAGGATTTGTTGGACTTACGATTGCAGTTCACAATGGCCGCTTACATATACCTATTTTCATTACAGAAAATATGGTAGGTCATAAGCTAGGCGAATTTGCAATGACACGTACCTTCAAGGGGCACTCCGGCGATAAAAAAGTGAAAGCAGAAAGCGGGGCGTCGTCAACTAAGTCATCTAATGATAAAAAATAAGGGTAAGAGGAGGTAAGCGATGGAAGTCGCAGCAAGATTAAGAAATACAAGGCTCTCTGCACAAAAATGTAGACTAATATGCGATTTAATTCGTGGCTTGCCAGTTGATCGTGCTCTAGATATCTTGCGATTTAATACAAAAAAGTCCGCAGTTGTTGTAAAAAAAGTGCTTGAATCAGCCATTGCGAATGCCGAGCACAACCAAGGTTGTGATATTGATGAATTAAAGGTAAGTCAAATTTATGCGGATCAAGCTGCAAATTATAAACGTATGCATGCACGGGCAAAAGGCAGAGGTTGTCGAATATTGAAGCCCACTTGTCATATCACTGTTATTGTATCGGATCAGGAGACAAACTAATGGGACAAAAGGTACATCCCACAGGTATACGCTTGGGTATAGTAAAAGATTGGTCATCCACATGGTATGTACCGCCTAAAGAGTTTGCTAAGACTTTGTGCGGGGATTTAAAAGTACGCGATCATTTGAAGAAAAGGCTAAAATTGGCTGGTGTGAGTGGTATAGATATAAAGCGACCCGCTCGCAATGCTAAAATTACTGTTTATGTAGCACGTCCGGGCTCCATTATTGGTAAGGGTGGTAAAGAAGTTGAATTATTACGAGATGAAGCTAGTGCGATTCTAAAGGTACCTGTTCATCTTAGTATTGAAGAAGTACGTAAGCCTGAGTTGGATGCTAAGTTAGTTGCTGAGACCGTAGCTCAACAGCTGGAAAAACGTGTGATGTTTAGACGTGCCATGAAGCGAGTAGTTACAACAGCCATGCGTTTGGGGGCTAAAGGCATTAAGATCTGTGTGAGTGGGCGGCTAGGGGGTTCTGAAATTGCTCGCAGTGAATGGTACAGAGAAGGCCGAGTACCGCTGCATACCTTGCGCGCTGATATTGATTATGGATTAGCGGAAGCTTTTACTACATACGGCGTGATTGGCGTCAAAGTATGGATATTCAAAGGCGAAGTGATCGGGGATAAAGAACAAACTGAAACGGTTGTGGAAAAATCTTTAGGAAAACAGGAGGCGTCATAATGTTGCAGCCAAAGCGAACAAAATTTCGCAAACAGTTTAAAGGGCGCAACCGTGGTGTAGCAACCCGCGGGAATAAAGTTAGTTTTGGTGAGTATGGTTTAAAGTCCTCTGAATTTGGTCGTATCACTTCACGGCAAATTGAGGCGGCCCGTCGAGCTATGTCTCGTCATATTAAGCGGGGCGGTAAAATTTGGATTCGTATTTTTCCAGATAAGCCTATTACCAAGAAGCCTCTTGAGGTTAGACAAGGTAAAGGCAAAGGCAATGTGGAGTACTGGGTAGCGCTTGTTCAGCCGGGACGGATGATGTTTGAAATTGAAGGGGTGACGGAAGATATTGCGCGACAAGCACTTAAGTTAGCTGCAGACAAATTGTCTGTTAAATCAATATTTGAAACACGGACGATAATGTGATGAATGCGAGAGAATTAAAAACTAAATCAGTAGAAGAGTTGCAATCTGAATTAATGGCATTGTTAAAAGAGCAGTTTAGCTTGCGCGTTCAGAAGGGCATTGGACAATCACCGCTCACTCATTTATTTAAAAATGTGAGAAGACGAATTGCTCGAGTGAAAACAATCTTACGCGAAAAAGAAGGTTCATGATTATGGTAGAGCAGAAAGTAGTAGGGGGCGGTCGGAGTGTAGTGGGACGTGTAGTGAGTGACAAAATGCATAAAACTATCGTTGTAGAAGTGGAACGCAAGGTAAAGCATGCACTTTATGGTAAGTACATGAGGCGGTTCTCAAAAATGTATGCTCATGACGATGAGAATACATGCAAAATGGGTGATATTGTATTGATTAAACAAAGCCGTCCTTTGTCAAAGACTAAACATTGGGTGCTCGTCAAGATAATAGAGAAGGCTGAAAAAGATATTCTTGAATAATAATAAAAAATAAGGCAATTATTTTTAATTTCTTTATTTATTTTTCAATCAAACATGATAGTATTGGCGGTCATTTTTTATAAATTAATATGAAATCATTGATTTCATATAAATACTTGGAGTTATGCATGATACAAACGCAGACAGTGCTTGATGTAGCGGATAATACGGGTGCACGTCGTGTTATGTGTATAAAAGTACTGGGTGGTTCGCATCGTCGTTATGCGGATATTGGAGATGTTATTAAAGTTAGCATCAAAGAAGCGGCTCCTAGGGGTAGGGTAAAGAAGGGAGAAGTTTGTAACGCAGTTATTGTTAGAACACGTAAAGGAGTAAGACGTCCCGATGGTTCAGCAATACGGTTTGATGAAAATGCAGTTGTGTTGCTTAATGCTCAACTGCAACCTATAGGTACACGTATTTTTGGGCCTATTACTCGTGAGTTGCGTGGTGAAAATTTTATGAAGATTATTTCTTTGGCTGATGAAGTGATATAAATCCAAAATTCTAAGAGACTATGAGCATGGAAAAGATAAAAAAAGGCGATGAAGTCGTTGTCATTGCTGGGAGAGACAAAGGTAGAAGAGGTGTTGTCCTTACTGTTTTAGTAAAGGAAAAAAAGCTTTTAGTTGAAGGGATCAACACAGTGAAGAAGCATGTCAAACCTAACCCCAATACAGGTGAACGCGGGGGGATTACTATAAAAACACAGCCTATTGATCGTTCGAATGTTATGCTCTGGGACCAAGCATCTGATAAAGGACGCAGAGTCTGGATCAAAACATTAGAAAATGGAAAAAAAGTACGGTGCTTCAAATCGACTAATGAAATGATTGATGTGTAAAGGTGATTTATGGCGAGATTAATAGACTATTATAAAAAAAATGTAGTAGAAAAACTGAAAACTCAGTTCGGTTTTAAGTCTGTGATGCAAGTCCCACGCATCAAAAAAATTACTTTAAATATGGGACTGGGTGAAGCAATGGATGATAAGAAAGTGATTACGGCTGCTATGTCAGATCTTGAAAAAATTACAGGACAAAAGCCAGTGGTTACACTTGCGCGCAAATCGATTGCTGGCTTCAAAATTCGCGAAGGCTGGCCTATTGGATGTAAAGTAACATTACGTGGTAAGCGCATGTATGAATTTTTGGATCGTCTCATTACTATCGCATTGCCGCGAGTGCGTGATTTCCGGGGATTAAGTGCTAGGTCATTTGATGGTCGTGGAAATTATAGTTTAGGCTTTAAGGAGCAAATTGTCTTCCCGGAGATTGATTATGATAAGATCGATATGCTTAGAGGATTAGATATTACTATTACAACCTCAGCAGCGTCAGACAAAGAAGCCTATGCATTATTACAGGCCTTTAGTTTCCCCTTTAAAGAGAAAGAGATGAGTTAAAATTATGGCAAAAACTTCAATGATTGAACGTGAAAGTCGACGTATGCTGTTAAATGAAAAATTTAATAAGAAACGTAAACAACTTAAGAAGATTATTCGAGATCTTAATGCGAGTGATAATGAAAGGAATGATGCAGAAATTAAATTACAGAGGTTACCTCGTGATTCGAGTAGGACGCGTCAGCGGAGTCGCTGCAAATTATGCGGTAGATCTCGTTCTTATAACCGCTTAACTGGTCTTTGCAGGCTTCATATGCGTTATTGCGTGATGAATGGATTAGTGCCAGGAATGCGTAAAGCAAGCTGGTAGTTAAGCGAGATATGATATTAGAGAGGGGAAAAAATCCCCTCTTTCCATCCTCCTTGTCCTAAAGGGAGGGGAGTTAGAGAAAAGAGGTGTGTTATGGATCCAATTGCAGATATGTTAACTCAGATACGCAATGCGCAGGCGGTGGGCGAGAAAAAAATTAAATTGCCTGCATCTAAGCGCAAAGCTGCCATTCTTGGTGTTTTAAAAAGCGAAGGTTATATTGAATCTTTTGATATAGTTGATGATGGTAGCAAAAAAGATATTGATGTTACCTTAAAATATTACCAAGGTCGCCCTGTTATTTCAAAAATACAGCGCGTGAGTCGGCCGGGGTTGCGAATTTATAAACGTAGTAGTGCGCTTCCTACTAAACTTGCTGGTTTAGGGATTGCAATTGTAACAACATCGAAGGGTGTGATGACTTCAAAAGCTGCACGAGCTCAAAATGTGGGCGGTGAAATTTTGTGTGTGGTTGAGTAAATGTTAGGAGTAGAATATGCGATCTGCATCAAGAGTAGCTAGAAAGCCGATCATCATTCCTCGAGGGGTTGATGTTAAAATTCAAGATCAAATGATTGCAATTAAAGGGCCTAAAGGGCACTTAACTTTGCCTATCCATCCCTACGTTCAGGTGGAACTAGCAGAAAATAACATTAAAGTTACTAGCCATGCTTCAGGGGGTTATTGTCGAAAAGGTTCGGGTTCTAAATTATTAAATGCGATGCCAGGTACACTGCGTTCAAAAATTAATAGCGCTGTACTAGGTGTGTCGACCGGGTTTGAAAAGAAGCTTTCTTTAGTTGGGGTAGGTTATCGAGCTCAAATGAAAGGTAAGGTGCTCACTTTGTCAGTAGGCTCTTCTCATCCCGTAGAAGTGACAGCGCCAGAAGGTATTACGATAGAAACGCCTTCGCCTACAGAGATTGTTGTTAAGGGTGCTGATAAGCATCAAGTAGGGCATATTGCTTTAAAAATTAGAAGAAAACGTCTTCCTGAGCCTTATAAAGGGAAAGGCATACGTTATGCTGATGAAGTTATTATCCTTAAAGAGACTAAGAAGAAGTAATAGGCAGGGTTTTTATTTATGATGAAGAAAAAAGTTGCAAGATTGCGCAGAGCCAAGCGTGGCAGAATGAAAATTATGGAATTAGGGGCTATACGTTTATGTGTGCATAGAACGTCATGTCATATTTACGCGCAAATTATCTCGGCAGATGGCGCGAAGGTGCTGATATCGGCTTCAACATTAGATAAAACAGTTCAAGGAAAAATAAAATCAACAGGGAATATAGAGGCTGCTCGACTCGTCGGTAAAATTCTTGCAGAACGGGCTTTGAGTGTTGGCATTCAAAAGGTAGTGTTTGACAGATCAGGTTGGGTTTACCATGGTCGTATGAAAGCATTAGCGGATGCTGCTAGAGAAAATGGTTTATCATTTTAAAGGTTATAAGGGTTAACTATGGGTTTCGACCGAACAACAAAAAGCGATGGTTTGCAAGAAAAATTGGTTGCACTATCGCGCCACGCTAAAGTGGTGAAAGGCGGCAGAATTTTTAGCTTTAAAGGGCTTGTCGTGGTGGGCAATGGAAGAGGTTTAATTGGCATAGGTGTGGGTAAAGCTCGGGAAGTGCCGGTGGCTATCCAAAAAGCGCTAGAAAATGCACGTAAAAATACCAGAACTATTATCCTAAACGGTGATACTTTGTATTATGAAATGACCGGCAAACACGGAGCGTCAAAAGTTTTCATGAAGCCAGCCTCTGAAGGAACCGGTATCATTGCAGGTGGAGCAATGCGTGCTGTATTAGAAGTGCTTGGTGTAAAAAATGTGTTAGCGAAGATCGTAGGATCTACTAATCCCATTAACGTGGTGAGGGCAACACTGAATGCCCTGGAGAATATCTCCACGCCGGAAGCAGTTGCTGCTAAGCGCGGTAAAACAATTGAACAAATTACTGAGAGCTAATATGGCTACCATTAAAAAATTAAAAGTAACATTGATACGGAGTCTGATTGCTAGACCTCTTCATCATAAAGAATCTATAAAGTGTCTTGGCTTGCGTCGTTTGCATCATAGTGTGGTGATTGAGGATAATCCCTGCAATCGAGGTGCTATTAATAAAGTTTCTTATTTATTATCAGTCGAGGAAATATAAGATGTACCTAAATACGCTACAACCCGCGCCAGGTGCAAAGACGCCAGCTAAAAGATTAGGTCGTGGGATAGGGTCTGGTAAAGGTAAAACTTCGGGTAGGGGCCATAAGGGTCAAAGAGCCCGTGCAGGCGGATACCATAAAGTAGGTTTTGAAGGCGGACAAATGCCCATGCAGCGCCGTATACCTAAATCGGGTTTTCGCTCACAGAAAGCCTTGGTAAGGGCAGAAGTGCGCTTATCAGATTTAAGTAAAATTATGACAGATATAGTTGACCTCATCGCATTAAAAGAAGCAGGCCTTATAAATAAAAATATCCAGTTCGCTAAAATAATTATGGCAGGTGAATTGAAAGATAAGAAAGCTTTTACTATAAAGGGCATTGGAGTGACTGGGGCGGTGCGCAAGATTATTGAAGCAATGGGCGGAAAGGTTGAGGTTTAGATGGCAACAAATAATCGAGGTATAAATACTGCCAAAGCGGGCATAGCAGATTTAAAACGTCGTTTATTGTTTGTGTTATTTGCTATTCTTGTGTTTCGCATAGGGTCCTATATACCTGTGCCTGGGTTAAATCCCCAACGCTTACAAGAATTATTTAATGCGCAACAGAATAACATTATTGGTTTGTTTAACATGTTTTCAGGTGGAGCCCTGATGCGGTTTAGTTTATTTGCGCTAGGAATTATGCCGTATATTTCTGCATCCATTATTATGCAGCTACTGACATTAGTTTCACCGCAGCTTTCAGAGTTACGTAAAGAGGGTGAGTCAGGTCAGCATAAAATTAATAAATATACGCGTTATGGGACATTGATCTTATCTATGTTTCAGGCAGCAGGCATAGCAAAAATGTTAGCAGCCCATGGTATTGCTCTTGATCCTGGCTTTTCTTTTTATTTTATTACTACCCTTACTTTGGTTACAGGAACATTATTTTTAATGTGGCTAGGAGAACAGGTTACGGAACGGGGCATAGGTAATGGTATCTCGCTCATTATTTTTGCGGGAATTGTAGCTGGCTTACCTTCTGCTATGGGTAGAACATTGGAGCAAGTAAGAGAAGGACAATTACAAATTGTAGTTTTGCTTTTAATTATTGCTGCGGTAGCTATCGTAGTAGGAATTGTGGTTTTTATAGAACGTGGACAGCGCAGGATCACGATCAATTATGCACGTCGTATGCAAGGAGGTAGCGTCTATTCTGCAAAAAGTAGCCATCTTCCTTTAAAAATTAATATGGCTGGCGTTATTCCGCCTATTTTTGCTTCAAGTATTATCTTGCTTCCCGCAACGCTTGCCCAATGGTTTGGACATGGGAAAGGGATGGAGTGGCTGGGGGCTATAGGGGTAGCCCTACAAAATGGACAGCCTTTGCATATGCTGATATTTGCAATAGCGATTATATTTTTCTGTTTCCTATACACGGCCATGCTGTTTAATCCTCGTGATACAGCCGATAACTTGAAGAAATCGGGTGCATTTATCCCTGGCATCCGGCCCGGCGAACATACGGCTAATTATATTGATAAAGTAATGACTCGTCTCACTTTGACCGGCTCAATTTATGTTACTTTAGTATGTTTATTGCCTGAAATGATGATATTGACTTGGAATGTACCTTTTTATTTTGGAGGAACATCATTGTTAATTATTGTGGTTGTTGTAATGGATTTTATGGCTCAAGTGCAAGCACACATTATGTCGTACCAATATGAGTCACTTTTAAAAAAGACAAATGTACGAGGTGGGGGTTTAGGGTTATTGCGTTAATTGGGGTGTTATATGAAAGTAGGTGCATCGGTAAAGAAAATGTGTCGCAACTGTAAAATTGTACGTAGAAACCGTGTAATTAGAGTGATATGCAAAGAGAAGAAGCATAAACAGAAGCAAGGTTAGTGAATTAATGCATTACTGTATTGCTTTTTTATCAGTGGGACATTAAACTGACCGCCATTTTGAATTAGGCGGATATTGATATTAGTAAGTAGTAGGAGTATTTAAATGGCAGCCCGTATTGCAGGCGTAAACATACCGGTACAGAAACACATCGTCATTGGCCTTACTGCCATTTATGGTATTGGTCGTAAGCGAGCAATGGCTATTTGTACCTCAGCAAAAGTTAATCCAGAAGTGAAAGGAAAGGATCTCTCAGAAGTTGAATTAGAAAGTTTACGTAGTGAAATACTTAAATTTAAAGTTGAAGGCGATTTGCGTCGCGATGTTTCCATGAATATTAAGCGTCTTATCGAGCTAGGTTCATATCGGGGCTCAAGACATCGTCGTGGATTACCAGTGCGGGGGCAACGTACACGTACCAATGCACGCACGCGTAAAGGCAAGCGCAAAGGTAAAATATAATAGTAGATAGGTAGTGGGATAATTGTAAGCAATTTAGGAAATTATATTCAAATGACAGAGCATCAAGCAAAAGAAGCCAAAACAGCTACTAAAGCATCTGTTGAGGTTGATGGAGACCAGAATACCGAATTACAAACAACGGCTTCTGCTAGTGGCACACCGGGTTCAGCTGCGGGTGTATCATCCCCGAAAGCGCGCAAGAAAGCTAAGAAAGTTATTTTTGATGGGATTGCGAATATTCTTGCTTCCTTTAATAACACAATGGTTACTATTACAGACGTTCAAGGTGCTACGTTAGCATGGTCCAGTGCAGCGAGCTGTGGGTACCGTGGATCCCGTAAATCTACACCTTATGCGGCAGGTGAAGCCGGGCTTAAAGCTGCATCCATAGTAATGGAAAAATTTGGGATGAAAAACGTACATGTAAAAGTAAAAGGCCCTGGTCCTGGCAGAGAGTCGGCAATTAGATCATTACATACAGCAGGATTAAAGGTTTTATCAATTACAGATGTAACAGGCATACCCTTTAATGGTTGCCGGGATCCTAAAAAGCGTCGAGTATAGCAATAAGGGTAGGAGAAAATGAATGGCTAGTCATCGTAGCCCGCGGGCTAAACGTAGGTGCAAATATTCACGTAGGGATAAGGCAGATCTTTCGCTAACTAGCGGAGTGCGTTCCTTAGACTCAAAATGTAAATTAGATACTGCGCCGGGTGTGCATGGGGCAAGACGCGGTCGTGAAACAGAATATGGGTTGCAATTGCGTGAAAAACAGAAGGCACGTCGTACCTATGGTGTGATGGAACGTCAGTTTGTTAATTATTTTAAGAAAGCAGCTCGTTTAAAAGGTTCTACTGGTGAAAATCTACTCAAGCTTTTAGAAAGTAGGTTGGATAACGTAGTTTATAAAATGGGATTTGCAGCAACCCGAGCTATGGCAAGGCAGTTAGTTAATCATTGTGCTATCTTGGTCAATGGAGATGTAGTTAATATACCTTCTTACACTGTGGTAGCTGGTGATACGATTAGTCTTAAAGAGAGTGCTAAGCATCAGCTACGTATTCAGAATGCGCTTGCATTAGCACAAGCTAGACAGAGCTGCAGTTGGTTGGAGGTGGATGGGACAGAATTCAAAGGCATTTTTAAACAAATGCCAGAGAGAACTGACTTACCTCCTGATATTAATGAGAAGCTCATTGTTGAGCTTTATTCCAAATAATGATGGAATTTTATGAGGTTATTTCATGTTAAGGCAAAATAATCCATACGAGTTTTTGACTCCGCGAGAAATTGTTGTTGAGGCAGTAACGCCGTTTCATGCCAGAGTCACGTTGGAACCGCTCGAATTAGGTTTTGCAAATACGTTGGGGACGACATTGCGAAGAATATTGCTTTCCTCGATGCCGGGCGCTGCTATTGTAAAAGTGAAAATCGATAAGGTGTTACATGAGTTTGGTACTCTGGTCGGGGTACGCGAAGATGTAACAGAGATTCTCTTAAACCTTAAGAAAGTTGCTATTAAATTGATGGGTCGTGAAGAAGTAACCCTAAAACTAAATAAAAAAGGTCCTGGGCCAGTTTTAGCAGGTGATATTGAATCAGAACATGATACACAAATTGTTAATCCTGATCTGGTTATTGCTCATCTCAATGAAGCCGGCACGCTTAATATGACCCTTACTGTGCAATTAGGCCGTGGTTATCAAACAGCTTCCATTCAAAGTCTTGATGAAGCTAATGAAGAAAAGGTTTCAGTGGGCGTTTTAAATTTGGATGCCAGTTTTAGTCCTGTACGTCGAGTTTCTTATTCGGTGGAAAATGCTCGAGTGGAACAGCGTACTAATTTAGACAAATTAGTTATCGATCTGGAAACAAATGGAACTTTAGATCCAGAAGAAGCCATACGTCGAGCCGCGACTATTTTACAACAGCAATTAGCGCCTTTTGTAGATTTAAAATCATCGCCTACCTTAAAAGAAAGCAGCGATCAACAATCCGTTAATCCTCTTTTTATGCGTCCGGTCGATGATCTTGAATTAACAGTACGTTCGGCTAATTGTTTGAAAGCGGAAAGCATTTTTTATATTGGCGACTTAGTGCAGCGCACTGAGGCAGACTTATTAAAAACGCCTAATTTAGGCAAAAAATCGCTGACGGAAATTAAGAATGTATTGGCTACCCATGAACTTTCCTTGGGGATGCGGTTAGAGCATTGGCAATCAATTCATCATAAAGATAAAGAGTAGGAAGGTTTTTTATGCGTCATCGGCATAGTGGTAGGTATTTTGGTCGTAACAGCAGTCATCGCAAAGCCATGTTTAAAAATATGATGGTTTCATTGTTAAAACATGAATTCATTACGACAACCGTAGCTAAGGCAAAAGAATTAAGAGGTTATATTGAGCCTTTGATTACAATGGCTAAAGCGGATAGCGTACATCATCGTCGTCTCGCTTTTGCGCGGTTACGGGATAGGGAGATGGTGACTAAATTATTTAATGAGCTGGCTCCTCACTTTAAAACACGTCCTGGTGGTTATCTGCGTGTGTTAAAATGTGGTTACCGTAAAGGCGATGCGGCTCCTATGGCAATCATTGAGTTAGTTGGGCGGGAAAAATCATCAGAGGCTGCTGCTTAGCTTAATATACCTGCTGTTAATGCTAGCCTTTGTTCTGCGCTTACCGTTGTTATCTGGAATGAAGGCAGGGGTCACTGCTTGACAAACCTCGAATAAATACAACTATGCGTGATAGTAGTAAAGATCATCACTTCCTTGCCCAAGCTTTAGATTTGGCCCAAATTCGCCGCGGTTTTTGTTCACCCAATCCGTCTGTGGGTGCAATTGTTACCTTTGAAGATAAAATCTTGGCAACAGGTTATCATTTTGCTTGTGGCTCTCCTCATGCTGAAGTAGATGCTTTACAAAAATTATCGATGAAGGCTGAAGGGGCTACACTGTATGTGACTTTGGAGCCGTGTTGTTATTTTGGGAAAACGCCTCCGTGTGTTGATGTTGTTGTCCAAGCAGGCATACAACGTGTAGTGTATGGTTATTGCGATCCTAATCCTAAAGTAGCGGGCCAGGGCAGGTTAATGCTTGAAGAAAGGGGCATTCCCTGCGAATTTATTCCTCTTCCCGAAATAACCGATTTCTATGCTAGTTATCATCATTGGCAAAAAAAGAAGGAGCCCTTTATTACAGCAAAAATTGCTTTAAGCTTAGATGGTAAAATTGCTGGTAAATCAGGGGAGCCTATCCAAATTACTGGCGGTGCACTTCAAGCCTTTACTCACGCATCTCGTAAAATTTCCGATGCAATTTTAACAACCGCTAAAACTATTTTACATGACGATCCTCAATTAAACGCGCGTCTTCCCCATGAAATTATTGCTAAACCCATTTATATATTGGATAGTGAGCTAACCCTTCCTTTAAGAGCAACAGTATTTAAGACAGCTAAATCCCTGACTGTTTTTCATGATAAAAAGGCTAATTTAGAGCGTCAGCAACCCTTTATTGATTTAGGAGTGCGCTGCATTGGAGTGGATAAATATGCGCATGGCTTGGATTTGAATCAAGTTATTCAATCTATAGGCCACGATGGAATCCATGATCTTTGGGTAGAAGCAGGCGGCCACTGTTTTTCTGCTTTCGTAAAACAAGGGCTTGTGCAAAGAGCTTTTATTTATGTGGCATTGTGCTGGGTAGGTGATGGCCAATTTGCATTTGGAAAAGATTTTTTCTTTGATCTAGATGCTAGTTATATTCGGTGGCAGCAATTTGGAAGGGATGCATTATGTGAGATTCGTTGGTAAACTAAGGTTAGTTTTTATGATATTCTCTGTCGACTCAATTTAAAAAGGACAGAGAATGCAGATCTTAGATGTTCAAAACCCTCAAGTTTGTTTCAATGTTGCTATTGTTATTAGCCGTTTCAATCGAGATATTACGCAAAAATTATATGAAGGTGCTATTCAAAGATTAGAGGAATTAGATTTTAATACGCAGCAAGTCACTCTTGTGTGGGTGCCTGGGGCAATTGAGATTCCTATTACAGCTCAGCGATTGGCACAAACGAATAAATTTGAAGCTATTATTTGTTTAGGTGCAGTTATTCGGGGTGAAACCAAGCACTTTGATTATGTTTGCCAACAAGTCAGTCAAGGTTGTCAGCAAGTCTCTCTTACTCAAAATATTCCCCTTATTTTTGGGATATTGACCGTTGAAAACGAAGAGCAAGCCCTTGATAGAGTGGGGGGTAAACACGGCCACTTAGGCTGCTCGGCTATTGATAGCGCAATTGAACTTATTTCCGTTCTACGCCAAATATAGGAGAAAAAAATGCCCTCATTTGATGTTGTTTCCAAGGTAGATCATCATGAAGTCACCAATGCGATAGACCAAGCCAATCGTGAAATTAATACCCGCTTTGACCTCAAAGGAACAAATACGCGCGTGGAATTATCTAAAAATACTATCACCTTAATTGCTCCCGCTGATTTTCAATTAAAGCAACTTGATGAGATTTTGAGAAATAAATTAGCAAAACGCAATGTGGATACACGTTCCCTTGATTATAAAACCCCCGAAATTAAATTAAATGAAGCAAGACAAGTGATTGAGGTGAAGCAAGGATTAGATACCGAAGCAGCGAAAAAGATCGTAAAAAGTATCAAAGAAGCTAATCTAAAAGTGCAAACTACCATTCAAGGCGAGCAAGTGAGAGTGACTGGGAAAAAAAGAGATGATTTACAAGCTGTCATCGCTTATTTACGCGACGCCAAATTAAACTTATCATTACAATTTGAAAACTTTAGGGATTAATCACGATGATAACAAGTAGCGCGAGAGTAGAAAAAGCGTGCCTTCAGTTTAAAGCCAGTTTCTTGCCTATTACTGTTTTGCAAATTACTTGCTACGATTGGGAAGGGATTGAGCAGCAATTACTAGATACTGTACACAATGCTCCGCCTTTTTTTATTAATTTACCGGTTATCATTGACTTAGATAAAATTAAAACATTAGGCACTTTAAACTTTATAAAATTAAAAGAGATTTTATTAACAAATAAAATGACTCTTATTGGCATACGTGGTGGTAGTGATGAGCAACATCTAGCCGCAGCCATGGTAGGGCTACCTATTTTGATAGCAGGCAAATCGAGTGCTCCAGAAGCGGTCCAGCAGCCTAAGCAGAAAGAAGATTCTGCTGTTCGTTTAACCAAGCTCGTTACCACACCTATTCGGTCTGGTATGCAAGTGTATGCTAAAGAGAGCGATTTAATTGTCACTGCTGCCGTAAGTCAGGGTGCAGAGCTATTAGCAGATGGAAATATACATATTTATGGCCCATTACGTGGTAGAGTATTAGCGGGTGTGCAGGGTAATTTGCAATCGCGGATTTTTTGTCGGGCCCTGGATGCAGAGCTGGTATCCATAGCGGGTTATTACCTCACAAAAGAAGATATGCTCCAGTCACCCACGGGGGACGGCATGAGGCAAATTTATCTAGAAAATGAGCAAATTCGTATTGAAATTTTATAACTAATGTCAGTTTAAGGAATTCACTGTGGCAAAAATTATTGTAATCACATCGGGTAAAGGAGGCGTTGGTAAGACGACGACCAGTGCTTCATTCGCTGTAGGCTTAGCTAGTCGGGGCTATAAGACAGCAGTTATCGATTTTGATATCGGTTTGCGTAACCTAGATTTAATTATGGGTTGTGAACGTCGTGTGGTTTATGATTTTGTAAATGTGATACGCAACGAAGCCAATTTAAATCAGGCATTAATTCGTGATAAACACATTAGAGATTTATTTATTCTGCCGGCTTCACAAACACGTGATAAAGATGCACTGACCTTAGAAGGTGTTTCTACGGTGCTTGAAGAATTATCCAAGACATTTGATTATATTGTCTGCGATTCTCCTGCCGGTATAGAGCGTGGTGCACAACTGGCAATGTATTTTGCCGATAGCGCCATTGTTGTAACCAATCCTGAAGTATCTTCTGTGCGCGATTCGGATCGTATGCTCGGTATGCTCTCTAGCAAAACTAAGCGGGCAGAGGAAGGACGGGACCCCTTAACAGAGCATTTATTATTAACACGTTATTCTCCTAAGCGGGTTGCTCGAGGTGATATGTTGAGTTTATCTGATGTAAATGAAATTTTAGCTATTCCTTTATTAGGCGTTATTCCGGAGTCCCAAGCTGTTCTTCGTGCCTCAAATTCAGGTGACCCAGTTATTTTGGATAAAGAAAGTGATGCCGGCCAAGCTTATCTTGACGCGGTCGCCCGTTTCTTAGGTGAAAATGTACCGCATCGTTTTATAGAAGAAAAAGGTAATTGGCTAAAACGTTTGCTTCGCTTCAAGGAGAAAGAAATCTCATGAGCCTATCCAATAAAATCTCAAAGATTCTTGATTATTTTCAGCGTCCTGAAAAGACTTCGCGGTGTGCAAAAGAACGTTTGCAAATCATTATTGCCCATGAACGGGGATCTCATAATAAGCCGGATTATTTAGCTGCGCTACAACAAGACTTGCTGAATGTCATTACGAAATATGTGGCAATAGATAGAGAAGCTGTTAAGGTAGAGTTGGAGCGCAAAGAAGGTTTCTCTGTACTAGAATTAAATGTAACTTTGCCAAATTTAGAGTAGGTTTTAAGTGATATTGATAAGATAACCTTAAATTTTTCTACTCTTGAGCTCGCTATAACTGACATACGCTTAGTTTCTTGTAGGAAAATACCCCTAGTTAGTGTAGAAAATATCGGATAATTTCTATACCGTTATTTCTTAAGAATAGGGTTAATAAAATTATAATACGTTGTTTAAATAGGGATTTTTATTTTATCCGCGAGGCCCACTGAGGGAAGATCTCCCTAACAATGGGTATTTATTCACTATTTTTGTTTTGTAAGGCTGCTATATTGTCCGTGCATCAAGGATGATGTAGGTTAACTGAAAGGATTCTTGCAACCACTCCTCGTTTTGTACCAGGGATGGATTTTTAAGCAAGGATGGCTTATATAAGTTGAACATTTCTAGCGGCCCTAAACCAGCCGCTTTTTTTTGTCAAAAATTCGCTACTTAAGAGATAATGGTGGATTCATCACGAAAAAGTAAGATCTTTGATTCTCTATGAGAAATGCCTTCTTGGCTATGACAAAGCTGAGAAAGGGAGAGTTGAAAAGAAATCAGGCTATGGCGTTGTAATAATAGAATAAGTCCCCGTCGCGGATAAACTTCTATTGTCTGCCATGACAATACGAACCGCATCCTCTGTTACACATGTCATGGATGTTTGTCCTGGTTCTATATAGTAATTTTCTACGGGCTCTAGGCCGTGCCAACATTGAAGATTAACGACGCCTTCAGATGATTGATCAACGGTCAGAACAAAAGTCATAGCTTTATCTGTTTTAATATTAAATTGATAACCCCATTGAGTTGCATTAATAGAGAAAGGGTTATTAATGATATCTTCTTGTATATCCATGTTAACGGGAGCATTTGCATAAGCTTTCGAAATTATAAAGGTTAATAAAACTAGCACTAATATCTTCTTTAACATTTATTTTTACTCCTCATCAAAAAGATATCATTTTAGCATAATGTGTACATTAAGAATAATTGCCTCATCTTTTGGGATATTAAATTTTAAATATTTAATCACTTGATTCTAACGTAGTTACTTTTTTGTCAAACAATACTCAGTCGAGACATAACCATATTGATTAATATGGTTTTTCGACTCGCCCCCAAAACACGAAATTATGAACTATACTTGATCAAAGATAACAAAGGAGAATTTTTATGACGCAACCCCGGCCAAATGAAGACAGTGTTCAGAAATTAGAAAAGGAATTAGAATTGTTAAATACGCTTGCCATAGCTATAAAAAATTCTACTTCAAACATCAAGGGAACCTCGAACACAAATATGAATGCAAGGCTAAGTGAGCTGGCAGACGGCATTACAACCTTTATAGCCGAAGTACGAGCACATCCAAATCCTCACTTAAATTTGCAAAATATTGCAATAGCAAGCGCTATCTCCACAGCAATTATGACTCCAACCGACGATAACCGTAAGATTTTGCGCGAAACAGCCAAAAATACTTACTACGAAGCATTATCATTTCGTATTGAGGAGCTTATTGCAAAAACTAAACTAGTATTACAGCCAGCTATGCTTAGATTTTTTGTTGGATTTACGATGGGTCTCACAGCAACAGCAGTAGCAGGGCCTGTTGGTGCAATTATTGCCATAGCGGCAGGTATATATATGGATTCGCAAGTACTAAAAAATACGCCTGAGCAACTACAAAAGAAAGAAGCTGATGCAAAAAATACAAGTGCAGCACTTTATAAAGCACATGGGCTACTTAGCAAAGCAAAAAACATCAAGATAGATACTGAGACTCAAGCTGAAATTAATTCTAGAGTTTCACCTCAAAAACCTTCTTCCTAACTTGGAGGGAGCAGTAGCGATATCTAAGTTGCTGGTTGCTATTAGCAAGCGTATAGCTTGCTATAACCAGTTCAGAAATTAATTGCTGTTTTAGCATGAAAGCAGTTTCCGCGCCTAATTTCGAATTGTATTAGGTGAATGTAGCATTGCCTGTAGTAAACAAAATAGCATAGCCTATATCGATAGGAGCAAGATCCTCGACTAACCAATCTAGGAGGGTCGGCAATGATTTTCGCTACGCATGGGCGAGCCGCAATATTCACTCTAACCCAGTATCTTTCCACTGGCATCTTTAACATTAGAAGAATACTTATTCTTTTCGCGGCGCATAATTTATGTGTAATACATCTCCATTTATACTCCCAGATTTTCTTGGTTCCAAGAGAAGGTCATCAGGCGGTAGAGTGATTCAGTCCATCTATTTTTGCTGCACAGATAAAGTCATTTTCTGATAAGCCCCCTATTGCATGAGTAGAGTACTTAACAAGACAATAATTATAGCCTATTTCCATATCAGGATGATGGTTTTCTTGATGTGCCATCCATGCAATAGCATTGACAAAAGCCATGGTATGATAAAAATTTTTAAAAGTAAAACGACGGCTAAGTTCTGTTGCCTCATTATTAAGTGTCCAGTGGGGGAGTTGATTTAACCAGGGATCCATGTCTTTTTTTTCAAGAGGCTTAACACCGCTTTCACATGCTAGACAGCGCTTATTTTGTAGTTCAATCATTTTATTTCTCCTTTTGTCCGAATTTTTTAACAAGGGTGTTTCGGTTTAAATTCATTGAATGGATTCATCTGCTGGATCAAGCTTAATAAATCAATATGAGTCAATTCATACAATTCGTCAAAATTTTTAAGTACAAAATAAATAGGTTGCATCACATCAATACGATAAGAAGTAGATAGAGCATCCATTGTATTAAAGGGCCTGCGTTCTGGCAAATCACTTTCTAAACAATATGCTGTTTCATTGATGGAAGAAAGTATACCGCCGCCATAGGCACGTAGGCCATGCATAGTTTGAATTAAACCAAATTCAATTGTGAACCAAAATAATCGAGCAAGCATCACTCTTTCCTCAGGGGTTGCTTTTAAACCTAATTGACCATAAGTATGAGTAAATTCAGCATAAGCAGGATTGGTTAATAAAGGACAATGCCCAAAAATTTCATGGAAAATATCAGGTTCTTGGATATAGTTCATATCTTCTTTTCGTCTAATAAACGTTGCAGCTGGAAATTTTCGGTGAGCAAGCAAATAAAAAAACTGGTCAAACGAAATCAACGCAGGTACGGGTTCCAATGTCCAGCCCGTCGTTGCTTGTAAGACTTCCGAGATCTCAAAACATTGCGGAATTCTATCAGAAGGAAGTTGTAAACTATCTAACCCTTGTAGGTATTCCTCACAGGCACGCCCTTGGATAATAGTTGTCTGTCGACTAAATAGCTCTTGCCAAGTCGAATTTTCTTCTTCTGTATAAAAGGCATGTCCGGTTGTGTCTACAGGTTTTGCAATATATGATGTTTGTTTGTATAACATAATGTGGTCTCGCTATGAAATATAAAGCTCATCTCTTTTTCAGAGGAGGAAGTACGCAAAAATAAATGGATAGGGAAAGTAATTATCTGCGCTAGGGCAGATAAGAAGAATAATAGGAAGAAAGAAGAATAACAGTAGAGCGATGAGCTCGCTGCCTTAGGAAAAACTTTATTCTTCGATTGATTATTAGCATAAATTTATTGGCAAAAATAAGATATTAAGAGATGATAGCATTATATGCGTATGAAAAGCAAACTAAAGTTATAAGATGCAGTAAAGTAGAAATTCATTAAATTTTATTTTAGAGTTATACCTTAAGGATTCTTTAATCTCAATTAAGTTGGGAAATAATCTTATGTTTGTTTCTGAAAAAATATTTTTTAATGAAAAAAATAAGGGGATTTGTTCTTTCGTATTTTTAAGTACTCCCCTCCAAGCTTTGCCGCTCTGTTTATCAGAAGAATTTATTTTTTTCCTTCAAGAGGCAGCAAATTTAGAATGGGCTGGCGTGAATAAATGTGGAGAGAAATCAAAATTTCATTTGAAAAAACTGCAGAGAAATAATAAATATAATTTTAAAAATTTTAAACATTTAATATTAGATGACTGGTTGCAGAGATCAAAACCAGATACTCCTTATTCTTCTATTGGTATGACAACAGGGTTCTCATACCACGCATTATCTTATTTTGAATACGAAAATTTATTTTTTTCTTGTGATTTAAATAAATACTTTAAATTGCCTTTATCGTCTTTTCCCTCTAGTTCAAATAAATATCATGTTGATGAGACATTTTCTTATTTCCAAGTATTTGTAGGTGATAGCCAAGAAAATTTGTTTAAGCTTATTAACGCGGTGTATGCATGCAAACATGCTTTATTGTTTAATCAGTTGGAACACCCTGGTTGTTGGGAGGAAGAAGGAGGGAAGCCTTTACTACATCACGAATTTAACCATCTATTAAATGTAGAAGATTTGAATGATACTATTGAATTAGCTTTATCACAAGGTTTAACTGTGAATAAAGCTTCTCATTTAATGACTGAATTAGGAAAAGCTGTTTTAGAAGAAAAAGAATTTGAGAGTTGGAAACAAGATTTGTTAAGTGGATTAAGCGAGGAAAAAATAACTCATCGTGAGTTACGCTCTCCTATGGTTAGCCGAGAGAAAATAAAGAAATCAAGAGCGTATACAAAAGACCAACTAAAATTATTGGAAAACATCATTGATTTTATATTCTTAGTAAAAAATAAAGAAAAAGAAAAATTTTTGAATAAAAAAGATAGAAGAAATATTTTAATGGAATTTTTGGAAAAAAAAGAAATTCCTCTTTCTATAAAAGAAAAAAATGATTTTTTTGTTTTTTTAAAAAAGACACATCAGCTTGATGATCCTTGCAATCCTAGTGAGGCTCTTCCGTTAAAGAACGCTGCTTCACAAGAAGACATAGCTTATAAAATGCGACAAAATGTATTACAGCAAATGAAAGAAAATTTAAAGGAAGAGGGTAGTGCACATGAAAAAATAGCTTTTTTGAAAGAAATTCGTGCTTTACCTATTTTTTACCTTCATCGTAACGACTCAATTTTTGACGGGGCATTTGGAAGAACCAACGCTGTTAAAGAAATTGATGACCACTTAAAAAAGCTTGAATTATTTAAGAAGGCTGCCTTGAAATAAATACTAATCTTCTATAGAGATAGAGAATGCTATGGATTACTGTCAAGGACTCCCACGGTTTATTCAGTTTTAGATAATGTACAAGGAAAATGTGTTTGCTTAAATGCTTACAATGTAACTGAACCTGGCGCAGAGGGGGAAAAAATTGCCATGAAAAAGGTAGCCGCACAAGTGCCGCATTTATTTCACAAAGTAGGGAGCGTGGATACCCTAAAGCGGTTAGCCCAGAAATCCCATTTTGTTTGGAAACGTGTCCGTCAGTCGCTCAAGAACAAACGTAATGAAACGCTTTTTCAAGAAGCGGAGTAAGAAATCAACACGTTGCGAAAACAGCAGCAAGCCGGTGATAATGAATTTATCAAGATGCTCACTAAACTCACAGGGGTTATCTTAGATAATGCGGCGCAGCCTACTTCTTATGCGTTTAAGAATTGTCAGCGGGAATGGGAAAAACGAGGTTTATTCATTATCTATTTACTGCCTTATTCGCCGGAGTTGAATTTAATTGAAATTCTCTGGCGCTTCATTAAATACACCTGGCTGCCTTTTTCTGCTTACCAAAGCTTCACTACGCTCAAAAAATCGTTGGATTCCGTATTAGCAGGGATTGAAGAAAAATACCAAATAAATTTTGCATGAGTACTTAATCTTCTCCAGGTTTTAACGCATACGTGCCGACAAATAAGGCACTCCCTGATAAACTCAGAGAAAACACTGATGGAAGGCTGTACTCTTTTATATTACCAAGAGTACTCCTATAATTAAGGATAGAGAAACGTGGGCGATATAATTTTTTTACGCTTAAGAAATAGTAAAACAGTATAGGAGTTAATAGTATGTTATCTGTTCCTACTCATAATTATTTTAAAACTATTCACACCATAGAAGAAGACTTTCCCTTTCTCTTTAAGGTAGTTGAATTTCGTATTTTATTGTTAGGGCTGGATAAAAGAGAAAGAGAAAGGTATAACAGCTTATGGTTTGCAAGAGAAAAAACTTTTGCTTCGATGTCCCGGGATCAACTAGAACGTGAAAGTAAAAATTATATAGGAAGGCTTTTAAGCAATTGCTTAAACCTCACTCCTAAAAGTCGGGAACAGCTTAGTCAAATCTATACGAGTTCCTTACATAGGAATTTATATACCCTTACTAGAGGTAGGTTGCCTGGTACCGAATTGAAAGAAAAGGAAAATGAGCTTCTTTCAGAATTAATGGCTTGGGTAAACACGATTGAAGATGAGACAATTCTTGCTTTCGTAAAACCTCATTTTAAAAAAATATTAGAAGAAGAAAAAACGTCATTCGAAAAAGCAATGCAGTATTTTTGGAGTTTTAAAATTAAAACCTCGCTATTATTTTCGTCACTGGATACCGATAATAATATAAAGTGGGTTGGTCACCCTAACCTTCAAAAAAGCGATGACTTATGGTTTGAATTATTAATAAATCCTTTCTTAGATGATTCTTGGAATTATACGCCTAGGCCAATAAAATTAGCTAAAAGACTACACAAATTTTTATCTAAGCTCCCTCTTCTGCTTCTTTTTATGGAATTCTTGGATTTTCATGAAAAAATCCCTTCTGCTCCTTATGGATTGATGTCCCTAGGCATGATTGGCTTCATTTATTGGGGAGAACGCACGCTAGGCTATTATTATAATAGAAACGCCTCCTTAAATGCAGAAGACCCCGTAAGATTTTATGAAATTTTTAGTCCTCTCATTAATTCTTTTTTTCAACAGGTCGTTAAAGATTTATTTTATAAAGAGCGTACAGCTGAATACCCCTACCAGCCCGGCCCAGCAGAGCTACCTTTTTTGCGATCCCTCTTACCTCCTTCTGGTTTTTCTTCTGTAGCAACAAGCGAACAAAAAGAAGAAATAGCGCCCAAAAAAGAAAAAAAGAAAACACACGCTAGGCGATTTTTACAATTAGACACTTTGAATAGAATAACCCATTTTTTCGTACCAGCTACGAAGAAAGAAAGCGATAACCATACAATTTCTATAGATGCAAATCTCACCTATGTTCTTATGGAAAATAACCAATATGTTAAGCTAGATACACAACAGCTGAGTAGATTATTTAAATCTCATTATTCCAAGGAATCTCCCTCTCTGTTTATCGAAAGTGTTTTCTCTACCCTAGAGCGCGCTCCACACGTTGATAAAGTAGGAGAGGACGAGGCTGGGGGAATAAAAGGTTTGTACCCCGGTTGTTCTCATAAGTTAAGACTTAATATGAATAATCGCCTCTTTCGGGTTGGACTTGCTGTACGTCCCCCTACTAAACTTGAAGAAGGGTATGGCATTACCACAGAAGTTTATAGCCCCAGAGTATTAACAAGAGGACATAAAAAAGGACATACCGTAAGATAATCTAACGTACTTCTCTAGGATGCGTTTGCGTTAAACTAGATAAGTTGGCTTTATTTACCATGCGAGTATATAGGTCCATTGTTTGCACGATAGTATGCGCAGGTTGGCTTCTAAAGCCCTGGGCCCCGCCAGGGGCAGAGGTTAGTGAACTAAGCTTAACAAGCTGAGATTCCCCATAGCTTTTAGGTATGGGTTTACTATGAGCAGTTGTGCATGTTAAGGAAAAACATATTCTGTTTTCCGCCAAGAGAAAAGAAATAATAATTGTTAAAGGATGTTGCATGAGAGCTGATAAAAGAGGAGGTAAAATTTTTATCGCATGAGGGGTTGGCATATTCTTTATTCTCGTATTTTTTGCACTTCTTATAGCTCGTTTCCAGTTGCCAGAGGAGAGCCGTATAGATTATAAGCAACTGTCCGCCAAGCGGGACTTGTTACTTTCTATCTTTATACAACTAAATTATAAATAACAAGAATTCGGGTTGGTTGCGGGGGAATATCATTATTTATGGAATCTATTGGAAAGGTAAGTGAGGGTGTCAATCGCATTAATCATATAATCATTTGATTAAATTGAAATTAATTGATTTGATTTTTTAAAGTACCCCCAAAAATACCCCTATTTTCCTAAACCACTAAAGACTTTGATCTAAATATGAACGTTTAATACTAATCTTTTTGAATAATATTTGGAAGTTGTTATTGGTTAGAACGAGCGGAGGTGGATTAAAAATCTATGGTAAGCAGTAAGGCTTGAGGTATAATTCTCCTTTTTTGTGGTTTATAAGCAATCATTGGATAGAACAGATGAAAATTAAACCGGCTTATTTTTGCTTTATGGCATTAGTTAGCGTTTTATTTGGGGGTAGGTGTATGGCATTGCCAGCTGGTTTTGTTTATTTGAAAGAGGTTGATTCTAGCATTATTCAGGATGTTAAATATTTTACGGATGATAATTTTATCGGTAGACCCATCAAAGGATATGAGGCCGCAGAATGTATTTTAACCCAGGAAGCAGCCCACGCTTTATCTAAATTGCAGCAGCAGATTTTGCCGCAGCATTTAAGTTTAAAAGTTTATGATTGCTATCGCCCACAAACGGCCGTGAACGATTTCATTGCTTGGAGTCAAGATGCAAGCGATCAAAAAATGAAAACAGATTACTATCCTAATATTAATAAAGCTGACTTTTTCAAATTAGGCTATGTTGCAGAAAATTCCGGACATACGCGCGGAAGTACGGTTGATTTAACTCTAGTTCATTTGCCAGGCAATAATGGCGAGCCACTTGAAATGGCAATGGGCACACACTTTGATTTTATGGACGAGCTCTCTCATCCATTGAATCCAAACATTCATAACGATGTAAGAAGTAATCGTTTATTTTTAAGAAGCATAATGCAAAAAGCAGGTTTTGAGCCTGTTGATAATGAATGGTGGCATTTTACTTTTAAAAATGAACCGTATCCCGATACTTATTTTAATTTTCCTGTTGCTTAACAAAGAGGTTTTTTATGCCAATTATTTTTACTGATAAAGCAGATGTCATTTTCTTTGACTAATCAAGACAATTTGCCTTCTAATTCCATGAATCTTCGTATTAAAGGTGAATCGCCTTATCGTCTTAACGTTGCTACTTTTCACTTGTATGGGCTTTATAGAAATGCAATTTATGATTCATATAAGCAAAAAGCTGATTTGGCCAAAGATATTCGAGAATATAAAAAAGTATTTCATGAAGAAAAGAATCTAAATTGAGCGCGGAGCCGCTCTATCGCTATGCGGTTACTGCTTCCTTGGGTGCAATGCAAGAATGGAAAGACTCTGATAGCAAAATGAAAGCCTACATTGCTTACCAAGAGATAGATGGCCATAAAAAGAAAGTTGGTTTTGTGCATTTTATTGAAAAAACAGTAGAGGGTAAGCCTGTCGTATATATTGCCCAAGCAGGTGTTTCTAATCCTTCGCAAGGTGTCGGTCGCCGATTAATGGAGTGCGTTTTGGCTCATTATCCTGCTGAAACAGAATTTTATATTTTGACGCGTGTATTCAATACAGAAGCTAAAAATTTATACCAAAAAAGATTTGGTTTTTCGCCTATTGAAGAAAAAGAAATTAAGCAGCTAGGTTATGATTCCCGTTATTGGGGATTTAAGCATACAACTTCACAAAAAGAAGTTGAGCTTATAAAAAATAAGCAGGTAGAAAAAACCACTATCAAACCTAAACATCAGTCTTCTAAAAACAATTTTGTTAGGTATGGTCTTTTTGCTGCAACTGCCGTTGCTTTTGGGGCAGTTTGTTACAATATTTTTTCTAAAGGTGCTAGTCCATCAAGCAATAGTTCTCAGCTTCCAAGGCCGAGTTTATAAGTTTTAATTAATTTGATATAGCCCAAAAAATATCTTTTTCCCAGCCAGGAATGAATCCCATTCTTGCTGGGTTAATGAAGTTATGACTTTTAATTAATTCATATAATCTAGTAGACCATTTGCTATCAGGTGAAATTATTTTTAATAATAAATGCATCATTGTTGCTTGCGCTGCAAAAGTGGTATTTGGAGTTAAATATTTCACATATTCACTAATTTGTTTTGGTCGGATGGTGAAATGTCTATTCCAAATTCGTGAATGATGGGCGCAAAGGTTTCTTATGTAGGTTAATGCATGCAACCATGATTCAAGATCAACGGGTGATAATTTAAAAACATCTGATACTCTTTTTTTATCGGATCGATTTTCTAGATTTTTGTAGACGGTAGACCATGTGCCCATAGGTAGTAGTTCTGTGGTCATCCAGGATGGTACGAGTTCTGGCTGGGTATAGGTGTTTTTGTAATGCAGAACAAATCTTTCTTTACTGTTTTGTTGTTCTTCAGTGCATTTTTTTATGAATGCATTGTAATTAAATTCAGGTTTAAATAGATTACGTCTAAGGTGCCAGTGACTATCATTATAAGTTACCGCCAACGCTAAACAAATCTGTGTGCGAACAGCTACCTCAACTCTCTCGATGGCGTCCATTACTAGTATTCGTAAATGGCGGTCAAAGTCATATAGAGCAAGAATATTATCGAAGGTAACGCCAGTCTTAAATTGGTGATTTCGCTTCCCATCAATGATTTGTTCAAAGGAAATGGTATAGCTGCTTAAGCGGTAATAATTAATGAATTGTAAATAATGACGAGCTTTATCTTTATCGGGAATGCTGAGACCGCGGGATGCTAACAGATCGATTTGCTGATCGACTGTAAGTACTGGCTTATTGTAATTATTCGGCATAAATAAAAAACCCGCTCTGGTTCGCATTGTTAGGAGGCGTAGCGGGTGTTGTTATATACATTATAACCACACTTGCTAGGATGTACAACCCACCTAAAGGGCTAATTTTTGGTCTGTAAGTGGCTGATATAATGCCAAAATAGCAGGTTACATGCTATAGTTTATACGGTTATTTTTTTAAATTGGCTTAATCTTTGTTTGACCAACCCATGCTTTTTTTCCATTCTTCGTCTTTTTTCTTACTTTCAGCCTGATCAATAAGCCAGCGCTGATGTTTCAAGAATTCGATAAATTGTTCAGCTTCATCGATGGTCATTCGCCCAGAGGCAACCACTCATAAATTCTGAAGTTAAACTTGTACATAAACTTTTGTGTGCTACTAAATCACCAGTAAGGTTATCAAACTCAATTACAGCGGGTGCTTTTAGTAATTCTGCTAAAAGTAGTTTGCGACATTCTTCATCATCAGCTGGGAACGTAGTCGGCGTTCCTCTTTGAGGCGTAGCAAAAGCAGTAGTCAGTTCGCATAAATAGGATTTTCCTGATCCAACAGTATGCGCGCGTACATGGAACATAGGTGCAAGGGCGAGGCTTGAGCGTATAGTTGCAGTTAAAATTGCAGCTAAGGCAGCTGACCGGTCTGTGCTGGTTGAAAAATTGAATTCACTTAATAGTTCTTCTAGAAGCTTAATTGCTGCTTCAGCGTCATTACGTGATGGTTCCTCAGGAATTAAAAATTTTCTCGCATCGAACACGCCAAACATTCCTGTAATTGAGTCATACCCTGCTGTAGCCATCAGGCTTCCATCTGGGCGAAGATAAGGCTGCCGTGCTAGCCCATTTAGAACGGGCAGATGCCGATAATTGCAGGAGTCAAATAAAACCGCTGCATGACGACCAGGTGGGTCTGTTCGTACCCAGCTATCCATGCGTACATCGAAACGCTCCCATGTGGCAGCTCCTGCTAAGGCGCGCACTAAAGCATGTTGTGGTACTCCTTGTATCTGTGTTTCACAAGTACATGGATCGCTAAATACGGTAACGATTAAGCCACCTCGTTGGTAGAATTGTTTAAGTTGTGCTAATTCACATTCGGCAGCATCCACCACTCGGTGAATATCGCCAGCAATAATGCGAATGACAGGCTTCATCCGTGCAGCACGGATGTTAATGTCGAGCATACGTAATAGATCACGAATATTTCTGTGGGCAAAATGGCCATGTAAACATTTAAGTCCACCAATAGGCCAATTGTCATCAGGTTCAAAATAAGCCGTGCCATTATCGACAGCATTGGTATGTTCGTTTTTCCATGGGCAAGTGATGTCGTGTTTACCGCTACCAAGAGGTGCTTTGTACAGGTTGCGTTGTCGGAGTGTGGTTATAACGGCATTCTCTTCTGGACGAGGAATCCAGACTGCATCGCCATCTATCTGATGTGTTTGCTCCAAGTGAGATTTCTCGCGTTTTGAGCGGTCTTTCTCAACTATTTCTAATTGAAGTCCATCTACTAATTCTTGCACCGAATAACGTCGCTCAGGTGACCCAAGTTCCATTCGGCAGGTAAATGGTGGTTCATGTTTTCCATTTGCTGCTATGGGCATTCTAGCTAGTCGTGTTGTTGGACCATTTGCACCAGGATCGCATAGGCCGGCATTTATGATGGCATTGATTAGCTGATCGGCGGTTTTACTGTTGATTAAGGGCTCATGAAGCAAGTATCCTGCTTGATAATTATTGGGGGAGGTTTCTAGCAACCAACTTGGGGGCAGCGTGAGCCTTTCCATCGATGCTTTGCTACCAATGTCATCAAGCATCACAGCGTATAAGCCTTGAAAGTGCGATTTTCTACGCCGGTATTGCCCTGCGTCGTCAGGCTTAAACATAGCTAAGCTAAAATAATTATTCGAATTCGCAGATAGATTCATTAGAGATGTTGTACCACCCCAGCGTTGCCCAAACCATTTATTAGCAGGAACAGTTGATGGATTTCCTTCAAAGCTAACGACTATTGGGCGCGCCTCATCAAGCTTTTCACCAAATAGCTCACATAAAAAGCTGATGTTATCAATGGGTTTGGTTTCATCGCTTTTGTTGGTTTCTGATTGGTCAGAAGAAAAATGTGTCATTGATTCATTAGACATGGCTATTATCCTCCTGCGAGCGGCTTTTTCTGATCTGATCTAAAATCCATTCATTGATTTCAGATCCAAGCCAACCCACTGATCTTGCGCCGAGAGAAATAGGAGCAGGAAAAATACCTTGGGATACTTTTAAGTAGATTGAAGAGCGTCGATACCCAGTTTTGTTTTCCACTTCTGGAAGTTTTAAAATTTTCGGTGTTGAATAATTATGCGCAGCCATTTTTACCTCCTGTACGGGTTGATTCACATAAGTTTCTAATCAGATGTTTTAAAGTTTTAAAATATCTAATTGGATGACTTAGGTTATCAATGCCTAATGCAGAAGTAGAAATTAATGCTGTTTTATGCCATTTTTTGATGAAATTATCTGCTTTTAAGTGCGCTTATCTGCTTTAACTGCTGCGGATGTGCTTACTAAGTGCTAAGTATCAGCTTTTTCTTTAAGGCCGGATTGATCGCTTATGTCATGAAAATATCGTCGTAATGTGATTAGTGATTTTTGACGTGCAATTAGCTTGCCCCTTTCATTTGCTACACTGTAATGAAAGGTGTATTTATTAGGTGATTTCTCTGTTAGATACATCCAACCTAAATCGTCGTTAAAGTGCATAGCATCATCTTTACTTGGTTTAGCTTTGTATAAATATGCGTCTAGCATATCTCTTGCAAATGAATCATAACTATTTCCAGAATCTATGTAGCTCTTAATCAGCAAAACTAATCGAGGGCATTTTTTAGAGCGCCGCTTTTTCTTTGGATTATTTTGAGCTAAATCAAGTTGAGGAGAGTCATGTTCTTTTGCAGGGGGTGCAAAAGAGGTTTCATTAACAATGCTAGAAGAATTTTTCTGCTTGAGAAAGTTAATAAAGGTCTGCAAATTATTATGTGTGATGCGCAAATCTATTTTTTTAAATAGCTGGTTGATCGGCCATTGCTTTGGTGTGCCAAGATCAAATTTAATTGCATCATTAAAAATATTCTCTGGAATAATGTTTAGCTGAAGAAACGCGCCTGGCACTCCTTCCTTCATGAATAAGCGATATTCTGTTCTTAAATAAAAAAAAGTAATTTCTAATTTTAATTCCGGACTATAGGGTTCTGGTGTCCATATCTGCTCGTAACCTAAGCGAAGCTGCTGTACATCGTTAGGTAAAGAGATAGACCAATTGGTGGTTTCTATTCGACTGGCATGTGGATGGCCGGAGAGTATTTCTATTAAATGGTTGTCATTGGCCATAATTCCACAGAAATCAGCTGTATTAAGTGGGAAAATCCCATGAAGATTACAGTGACCTATAAAAAACATATTTTTGTTTTCATAATCATATTTGGCAGCAAAGGCTGGTCGAGAGCCAACATATAAACCAAATTTTAACGTTTCATTTTCACTGTAATATCTTAAGTCGTCTTCGTTAAAATGAATGCCGTGATTCTGAAGTATTTGTATTGCTTCTTGGGTTGAATAGTAACTCTTTTCTAGTAGCACTTTTTCCATTTTAACTTCCTAGTTAAGCAATTTTTAACTTAATAACCTTCATATTTTTTGTAAGTTCGTCCAGATAGTCAGCCCAGTGCTGCATCATCTTGCGGCGCTCAGATAAGTACTCCGCATAGTTATAAGCTGCGCGGATGTTGTTGCGTTCGGCATGTGCTAGTTGTCTTTCAATGGCATCACGGTTCCATCCTTGTTCGTTAAGCAGAGTAGAGGCCATGCTTCGGAATCCGTGGCCAGTCACTTCTTCTTTGGTATAGCCGAGTCTACGCAAGCCAGCATTGATGGTGTTTTCAGACATAGCGCGTTTGGATGCGCGTACACAGGGAAATACATATTTTCCATTGCCGGTTAATGGTTGCAAATCTCGTAGGATTGAGATGGCTTGGGTGCAAAGTGGAACAACATGAACTACCCTTCGTTTCATCTTCTCAGCTGGTATCCGCCACTCAGCGTCCTCGAAATTAAACTCAGTCCACTCTGCGTGGCGAAGCTCTCCAGGTCTAACAAAGAATAGAGGTGCTAGTCGTAAAGCGCATTTTGTAACGAAATGACCTTGGTAATCATTGATAGCACGTAACAAATCGCCAATAGCTTTAGGGTCAATCAATGAAGCATGGTGTTTTTTCTAGCAGGTGGTATTGCGCCGCGTAAATCAGCGGATGGATCGCGTTCGGCTCGTCCTGTTGCAACTGCATATCGAAATACTTGACCACAAGTTTGATGAGTACGGTGAGCTGTTTCAATTGCCCCTCGATTTTCAATTCTACGTAATGCGCTTAAGAGTTGGGGTGGTGTTACTTCAGATATGATTTGTTGACCAAGCCAAGGGAAAATCTCTTTTTCAAATTGACGCAAGGTTCTTGCAATATGTTTCGCACTCCAGTTGGTAGAAAATTTAGCAAGCCATTCTCTGGCTATAGCTTCAAAGCTATTTTCGGCCGTGATTTTGCCGGATTGTTTCTTTTGCTGTTTAAGTGCGCCTGGGTCGATTCCCTTAATTAATAAATCACGAGCTTCATTCCGTTTACTTCGAGCGTCAGCAAGGGTGACTCGATCGTAGACCCCAAAGGCTAGTACTCTTTCTTTACTGTTGAATCTGTATTTGAGCCGCCAATACTTTGCTCCTTTGGGTGTGACTAGGAGAAACAATCCTTCTGCATCTGCTAGCTTATAGGGTTTTTCTTTTGGCTTGGCATTTTTAACTTTAATGTCTGTGAGTGCCATTGGGGGTATCTATTTCCTAATTATTCAAAACCGGTGGGGATATCAGTTTATTTTGACTATCGATATATCCCCATTTGTATCCCCAGATTGGTTGGATTTTGCTAGCTCTCTCGGGATGTCGTTGGAAGAATTATACAAGGAAATGGCTTATTTTAAAGAGTATTTTGGATGTCTTGGAATCTTGCTGGAAGCGAATTTGGCGGAGAGGGTGGGATTCGAACCCACGTGGAGGCGTAAACCCCCCATCCGATTTCGAGTCGGTGCCGTTATAGCCGCTTCGGTACCTCTCCTGCGCTGGAGATTATATACTTGGGACTGAGCTAGCTGCTAGTTAATTCCTCGGGTGGAGTTAGATCAACAGGTATGTTACTGCCTGGGTAAATATGGTTGGATACAGGATAATGAGCGGTTATTGTCGAAGAAGAGAGTCCCGGGGGAATGCTAAGCGGGGGGATGCTTTTTGCTTTTAAATAATCCGTGGTGCGATTTTGGATGATGCTGTGATCGCCGCGAAGATAAGAACAACTGGTAAGGAATATCATAGCGATTAATAATAGAATCTTGTTTAATTGATGCATAAATAACCTTTAATTTTATGTGATAATTTTTTCAGGCCACACGCCTGTTTCTCGAAGCGCTTCCTCTAATTCCTGGTGATATATCCTATCTAACGGAAGAAGGGGTAAACGGATGCCTGCTGGGATCAATCCCATTTTATGTAAAGCCCATTTTGTAGGAACAGGGTTTGTTTCCAAAAATAATTTTTTATGCAAAGGCATAAGTTCCGCGTGTAATTTTTCTGCAAGTGCCCTATTGTCAGCCAAAGCCGCTTTACAAAAGTCATGCATTTTACTCGGAGCCACATTGGATGTCACGGAAATAACGCCTTTTGCGCCATTTAATATGAAATCCAAGGCAGTAGCATCATCTCCACTATAGATAGCGAAGTGTTTATCGCAAAGTTCTGTGATTTCGATAACACGCTTCAGCTGACCCGTGGCTTCTTTAATGCCGATGATATTATCGATTTTAGATAAACGTTTCACGGTCTCAGGTAAAAGATCGCAAGCTGTACGGCTAGGGACATTATATAAAATAAGCGGTAATGTCACTTTTTCAGCAATTCGTTTGTAGTGTTCATAAAGACCATTTTGTGAAGGCTTAATGGCATACGGCGTGATGATGAGGGCGGCATCAGCCCCTGCTTTTTTTGCATGGTGGGTGAGTTCAATAGTATGTTGAGTGGATGCAGTACCGGTGCCAGCAATCACTGGAATACGTTTTGCAACTTGTTCAACGACCTTAACAATGAGATCGTACCTTTCATCGGTAGTTAGAGTAGCAGATTCGCCAGTAGTGCCCGTGATAACGAGTCCATCGGTGCCTGAAGCAATGTGCCACTCAACGAGGTTATGTAAAGATAAAGAATCAAGGGAGCCATCTTTTTGCATGGGGGTGACGAGAGCGACTAAGCTGCCGGTAAACATAGATTTTTTCTCCGTGGTAGAGTGGGTGTAAGTCTACTCTGGAGGGAGGATGGACTGCAACCTTAGAGCCTGTTTATCCTCTCTACTATGTCGGCCGGAGAACAGCAATTTTCTGTGATCCGTTGCTTACATACTTCTATGTATGCTCCGCTACGGTTCTCTAAAATTGCTGTTTTCCGGCTCGTGGTCTTAGCGAGATTTTAAACAGGCTCTTAGAGTTCAACCGGGGTGGTACGCAGCCTATTTTTTCCCTATAATTCCCCTTTTTTTGGGGAAGATAAATTTGATGCGTTCAACTTGTTTAGCAGAGTTACTGTGGGGTAAAAAAGCTCGTTTCAGCTATCTAATTTTTGCCACCCTGATTTTATTGTTCGGCATGTTAGGCAGTCGGGAAATTTGGACCCAGGAACATCGCTGGGCAGATATCGTTTATACCATGTTTTACCATCATGACTTTTTACACCCTATATTAGATGGTCATGATTATTATGATAAACCGCTCCTATCTTATTGGCTCATTGCTGGATTTACGACGCTTTGTGGAAAATTGACGACAGGGGCGATGCGGCTCCCTTCAGCTTTAGCAGGATTACTTGCGGTGAGTTCGATTTACTGGTTAGGTAGCCATTTGAAGGATAAGCGCTTAGGTTTATTAGCAGGCTGGATGTTGCTAACTACGTTTTATTTTATTTTTTGGGCACGTACCAGTAGCGCAGATATGCTAAATATGGCAGGTTCCCTTTTTGCTGTTGCTTGGTATTTTGCTAAAAAGAGTAAAGCCAATTTATTTGATTATACCGTTTTCTTTTTGATTCTGGCTTTAACTGCATTATGCAAAGGGTTAGTAGGGCCTGTGGTTGCGATATTGGTTATTTTACCCGATGTTATTTTGCAACGCAGTTGGAAAAAACATCTGCAATGGCGGGTCGTGGTTGCTGTGCTAATTGCGCTTATTATCTATATCTTGCCTTTTTGGGCTTCCGCACATTTTAGTAGAGAAAATTATGGTGCTAATGGTTTTTATGAAGTATATCGTGAAAATATGATGCGCTATTTCCAGCCCTTTGATCATAAGGGGCCATTTTACACTTATTTTATTTATTTACCGATTTATTTATTACCTTGGACATTTTTCTTTATACCGGCTTTATTTTACCTGAAACCGCGGTGGTCCAGTTTGTCGTCTCATGCTAAATGGATGGTACTTTCTACGCTGATATTGTTTTTGTTTTTTACTTTAAGTGGGTCACGGCGCAGTTATTATGTGTTGCCCATCGTACCCTTTGCTATTTTACTTACAGCGGATTGGATATTATCAGGTAGAGATTTGACGAAACGGTTTCTTTGGGCAGGCCGAGTGGCGGCATTATTTTTTGTATTATGGGTTAGTAATTTTATTGTGGTGCAGCCGCTATATTATTCGCAAGCCAGCATGGAGGATTTTTCAGCCGATTTACAAGCAATAGCAACGCAAATTAAACCTGCGTCAAAGTGGAAATTCGTGTTATTGGACCCTGAAAGTAAAGTACGTTTCTATTTACACTTATCGCCAGAAATAATCAATGAGAGTGTAGTCGGTAATCGTGAGGAACAGACACAGACTACCTTATTAAAAACTTGGCCAATCTTACGTCATCCTCCGCAAGATACTATTTTAATTAGTCGAAAAATGTATTTGCCTTTATTGAAAGAAATATTAAAAGGCTATGTCATCGTTGAAAATAAACCCGGTTTTATAAAGAAGGTTTTAAAAGTAAGTGATGAAAATGCCACAGTGGCTTTCATTCCAAAAAGATAATGCTTGCAATTACCATTGTGCGTTTGTATTATTTTTTAGGATTTAAAATGAATGACCATGAACTAAGGGAATGTATTATGACGGACGATTTTTTGAAAAAGCTTGAAGAAAAGGTCATGGCGTTATTAACAGAGCTGGAAGATTTACGTTTTGATGTGCAACAACTCAAGCAAGAAAATTCTGACCTTAAAGTAGAAAAACTCCACTATACGCAAAGACTGCAAGGACTTATTTCATTATTAGATTCGATTGATGCCGAGATGGAAGTATCTGCCGCTTTTCCTGCTCATACAGATGAGTTAGAAGCGATATAAACATCAAGGGAATAGATTTTTTAACTAACCAGGGAGGTAAGAAACATGGCAAAAGTGAAGAACCAAAAAACTTTATTAAAGCGCTTGAAAAAACAAGTAGGAGCTTTGAAACGTAAGGAAATAGCAGGGCGTAATAAATTACGCACAGCATTACGCAAAGTCTCTAAGCTGATGCGTTCACATCAGAGCAAGCTAGATCAAAAAGCGAAACAGGTCAAAGTCAAAGTCGCTGCTGCAGAAGCGAAAGTCTATGCTAAATTAGCTAATGCGATGAAAAACAGAGCGAAAAAAGTAAAAAAAGTTAAAAAAGCGGTGAAAGCAGTCAAGAAGATGATAAAAGCCCATGTTGCTGGAACAAAAGCTAAGAAACGACCTACCAAGAAGCGTCGTTGAGTGGGGGGAGGCTATCTTAATAAAGGCATAGCGGCCTTCTTTCGGATACGGTCATTCTAGCCAGTATGCCACTTTTTTCTCGAGCAAAGCTCTTATTTTCATTGGCGTACTGGGTAGGATCCAGGTTTTTACTGCTCTGCTGAAGACCGTAGACACCCAGTCTACCTTTGTAGGACGTGGTTTTCCCCGTGGATATAAGAACTTAACGGTCATTTCGTTGCTCGCAAGCTGCCATAAAACTATTAGATATTAGTTAGAGAGAGGGGGTGGAATAGCGACTGATGGCGTTTGGATATCGCCTTCTTCTTTTTGCCTAGGATAAAAAAAAGATTCTGTGCCCGTAAATAAAGCGGCGGAGTACCACCCATCTTGATCCTTTAATGCCCTTACTTCTACATGGTCAATATCAATAGCATGCAGGGCTTGAGCAATTTTGGCAGTAGATCCTTCTTTTGGCTGATGATGGTGACCCCGTACTATATTAATATCTTCATATATTGCCCAAGGTATATTATGAGATGGCACTAATAAGGATTTTTCTTTAGATAAGAGAGGATTAAATAAGTCGTGGTAATAATGGCGCTCTTCCCCCTCTCCTTTTCGATCGTAGAATTTACATTTTTTATCATACGATACCTTTAATTTACATAACTGTGCTTCACCTTTAGAAGAGTGTCCATAAATGAAGAGATTGTTATGGTGCTTAATAAGTAAAGGACAGTTAAGAGAAGGAAGGGTATTTAGGCTGGCTAAAGTAGGGCGACTTTTGGTTTGCAGGATATAAATAGGATAGTCAGTATTTTGATTTCGCTCATCCACAGCGTACCTCTGCTCTCTAGCAGACGGCACTGGGGTAATCAAGCCATAGAAAAACTCACGAGCCGTATTAAATCCTTTTGTTAAAAAAGCCCCTAGTGCAATGCTGAAAGTGCTGATCAAAGAAAATTTTATTGTTAATGTGCTTGTTAACAAGAATTGATTTAACAGAATAGGCAGAGGAAGCGCGCCTACTAAAAGGGCAAGGGTACTCCCGAGGGTGAGGAGTACTATGGTTGCAAAAGAATAAGGATAGTTTCGTGCAGTTTCAATGGCGGGGCGAATAAGATAGCGAACCGGGGCTAAAAAACGTCTTGCTGTACCTGTGATAAGATGAGTAGTAAGATTAAAAAGGGATCCAATCCCAATAAGGCACCAGTGAAGGATGGCAAAAAACTCAAATGCACGTGAGTTTCCATACCCCGGTTCTTCTTCTTTATTTTTTTTGATATAATGGTAAATAAATACAGGAAGTTGATTTATACCCCAGCTCAATAATTCCAAAGGCACAACGATCCCAAACTCAACCCATTTAAAAGGGTTGAGTAACTTACGCGGCGCTATATGGGCCCAAGTAATACGATTCAATCGATAAAAATCCATATTAAAGACGGTGCAATGCTTAATATCAGCCATTTCTTTTTTATCAATTAGCATTTCATGACCAAAAATTTGCATGACTAAATCACGACATTTTTGTCTGAAAGTTAAATGCATATCACGGATCAATTGATGATAAAACCGATTGATGGAGGGGGAGGGTGGCACGTAAGTAGGCATGCGTTAGTTTAACTCCTCTGATTTGTAGTGTATAGCGTTTTAGGCCAGAAATTATACATAGAAGTATCTCTTTAATCAAATTTCCCAACGCGCCCACGTATAAAAAGTTGACCAGGTGGGCTTATTTTAGTCTATAATGATCCCCCCGGACTGACCCAGAAACGGGTAATAGAAGAAATGCATATTCCTTTTGTTTCAGATTATTATAATTGGTGCGTCGCTGGCAAATATTGGTTCACCGACACCGGACAAGGAAACCGGGCTAAGGGGGGGTGGTGTTTGCCCTCCTTACGGGTCTCCTTTTTGCGCCCCTTAAAGGAATCTTAGATTTATTCTGCTATGGATATGAGAAAATCCTTACTTTATTGATGCATGCGGGAGCTTATTTTGCGAAAAAAACTGAGTATGCTCAGCGTTATCATTTCGATCCCATAGAGGGTATCGATCTTAAACAACGTACTGCTGTCGAGCAAATTCTCGTAGGTACAGTGGCTTTTTTTATTTTTTTAACGCAATATCTATTGTGCTTTTTACCTAAAATAATTCGCCTAAGAGTAGGAGAGTTCACTGGATGTGCGGTGGTAATCGGGTTTCTATTCTCCCTAACGTGGATTCCTCTTTTTATTTTACATAAAATATCTTGCGCATGGATTAAAATTAGCCACGCTTTTGATCGACATGCGCATTTTTGTTTAGCAGATCATGAACGTTCTCATTTTATCACTTCTAAAAATTTTCATGACCTCTACCAGACCATTTATACTATAACTGGTAAGGTTAGGTTAGAAGTTTTGCCAGCAGTAGAAGAAGAAAAATCACTCCCGCAAGAAGAGGATCAAGCACAAGCACTTCAAAGAAGTACTACGACAAATTTATACTTTTATTTTAAAGAATCAAAAATTTTTTTTGATACTGAGTTAAATCAAACCATAAGCGCAGCGATGTTATTCCAAGAGTTAAGGGAAGTCTCGCCATTACCGTCAGTCCTTATTCACCTTGTCTATCAATATAATGGCGGAATGTTCGCTGCTTTTGATGCGAGTAAGTTATCCGGCAGAAAAAAAACCGTGGAATGTTATGATTATCTTGTTGAATATGCTTTTCTAATGACCCTCTCTATGAATCAAAAAGATAGCTTAGATAGATTTCGGGCATATAGGTATTTTTTTAAATGCATTGAACAATTCGATGATATTGCTGTGCGTAATCACTGCTGGGCACGTATTAATGAACTTAAGCAGGAAAAAACAATATTTAATTTCAGTTGGCACCGGCCTCTTTTTGAGGATGTCATTTCTCTTAAAGGCCATCGAGAAAAATTTTTCCAGATGTTTCCTCAACGTAAGGAGCCCTTGGGAGGAGTGCAACAAAATCTGATAGGGGAATTTAAAAAAGCTAACCCTCATCCTATGAGGGGAAGATAACCAAGGAGGATGTATCTATTAAAGTCAGGGATGTTGATTTATTGCCTGTGTTCTTCTATGAGACACGTTACACTACCTTCTGATAATTGGAGCTTGATTTTATCGCCTGAGGTCACTTGGCTGGCCGAGCGTAGAATAACATTCTCTTTTACCAGGGTAGCAATGGAAAAACCGCGCTTTAAGGTAGTGAGGGGGCTGAGTATGTCGAGTTTTGCTGCAGCGGTGATAAAAGATTGTTGCTGTTGTTGTAATTCATTTAAGACATGATTTTTTAGCCGCTGTTGTTGTAAATGACACTGATGTTGTAAATCACGAATACGATGACGGGGTGTAAGTCCGATGAGACTCGCGTGATAGGTTTGTAATTTTCTTTTTGTCTCATTGAATAATTGAAGTTGCAAGCGAATGAGGGTTGACTGAGCTAAATTAAGTTGCTTTGCTTGTTCAGTTAATTGGCGTTGAGGGTGTTGTTGCTGTAACTTTTGAGTTATCCAGTCTAAATGCTGCTGGGATTGTAATAATTTTTGTTGAAGTAGACGTATCATTTGTTTTTCTAATTGATTAAGAGAAATGGCTAACTCATTTTTATCAGGCACTACTAATTCTGCTGCCGCAGAGGGGGTGGGTGCGCGTACGTCAGCGACAAAATCAGCAATGGTGAAATCTATTTCGTGTCCTATGCCGCTGATAATAGGAATAGTACTGTGATAAATGGCGTATGCTACTTTCTCTTCATTAAAAGACCATAAATCTTCAAGTGATCCACCGCCGCGCGCTAAAATAATCACATCGCATTCTTGACGTTGATTGGCTATTTGAATGGCATTCACAATATTGACTGCTGCCAATTCACCTTGTACTAAGGTGGGATAGATAATCACAGGTACGCAAGAGAAGCGTCGTTTTAGTACGTGCAAGATGTCATGAATTGCCGCCCCTGTAGGTGAGGTGATGATTCCAATACACTGCGGGAAGGGAGGCAGCTTTTTTTTATAAGCGGTATCAAATAATCCTGCAGCGAGCAAACGCTTTTTTAATGCCTCAAATTCTTTTTGTAACTTGCCAATGCCGGCGTCTTCTAAATGTTCAACTAATAATTGAAAATCTCCTCTACCTTCGTACAAACTGACACGGCCTTTAACGATGACATGCATGCCATCTTCTGGAATGAAAGCCAAACGACGATTTTGGGGTTTGAACATAGCGCAACGGATTTGCGCAGCTGCTTCTTTTAATGAAAAATACCAATGGCCCGATTGAGGTGCGGCAAAATTAGAAATCTCGCCTTCTACCCATATAGATAAAAAATTTTCTTCCAGCAATAAGCGTGCTTCACGGTTTAAGCGGCTGACGCTATAAATTTCATTTGCTTGGCTGATATCGAGGGTAGTCATAGTGCCTCATTTGCTGAGAATGCTTATTTTATAAGAAGAAGTCAGCTTTCCATAGTATTTCTTCAATTTAGCAGAATGGGCATGGTCTACTATTTCTTATTCGACACCGCCTAAATAAGCTGTATAATGCGGTGTTAATTTTAACCAGTAGTTGAGGGGAAATTAACCATGCGCCTTGTTGAAGAAGCGTTTACATTTGATGATGTATTACTCTTACCGGCAGAATCTCATGTTTTGCCTAAGCACGTTGATTTAAAGACAAAACTGACTCGTGACATCACTTTAAATATCCCGCTGATCTCAGCTGCAATGGACACAGTGACGGAATCTCGCTTAGCTATTGGTCTTGCCCAAGAGGGTGGCATGGGAATTTTGCATAAGAATATGACTATAGCGCAGCAAGCCGCAGAAGTGCGTAGAGTGAAAAAATTTGAAAGCGGCGTTGTTAAAGATCCCGTGACAGTAGGGCCGCAGACAACAGTTAGAGAAGTCTTAGATATTATTAAGGCATTTAATTTTCATGCTTTGCCTGTGGTGGAAGACAACCAAAAATTAGTGGGGATTGTAACCAGCCGTGATTTACGTTTTGAAACTAATTTAGATCAAGCTGTTTCGCAAATTATGACGCCCAAAGAACGCTTAGTCACTGCCCACGAGGGGGCCGATCGCGAAATGATCCGTGCTTTATTGCATAAACATCGTATTGAGAAGATATTGATAATCAATGATCATTTTCAATTGCGCGGCATGATCACGGTGAAAGATATTTTAAAAGAGCAAGAAAAGCCTTTTGCATGTAAAGATGCATTAGGCCAATTACGTGTGGGCGCGGCTGTAGGTGTAGGGGCAGAGGCAGAAGAACGCACTGCTGCTTTGATAGAAGCAGGGGTGGATATTTTAGTAGTCGATACAGCGCATGGCCATTCTCAAGGAGTAGTGGAACGAGTTCGCTGGATTAAGCAACGTTATCCCAGTGTGCCTGTCATTGCTGGTAATATTGCGACAGCGAAAGCAGCCCAAGCCCTCGCTGATGCGGGAGCAGATGCTGTGAAAGTGGGGATAGGTCCAGGATCGATTTGTACCACACGTATTGTAACGGGGGTGGGTGTGCCGCAAATTACGGCGATTAGCAATGTGAGTACAGCCTTAAAAGGCACACAGGTAGCGATTATTGCGGATGGAGGGGTTCGCTATTCCGGTGATATTTGCAAAGCGATTGCTGCAGGGGCTTCAGCAGTTATGATTGGGGGATTATTTGCAGGTACGGAAGAAGCGCCCGGCGAAGTTGAGTTATACCATGGACGTTCTTATAAGGCATATCGGGGGATGGGTTCTTTAGGAGCGATGGCTCAGAGACATGGCTCAAGTGACCGTTATTTTCAGGATGGAATGACCGCCTTAGATAAATTGGTCCCAGAAGGTATTGAAGGCCGCGTACCTTATAAAGGCAGTATTGTTGCTATCATTAATCAATTAATGGGGGGGCTACGTTCTGGCATGGGTTATACAGGCTGCCAGGATATCCAAATGTTGCGTACAAAAGCAGAGTTTGTGCGGGTGACAAGTTCGGGCGTGCGGGAGAGCCATGTGCATGATGTACAAATTATAAAAGAAGCACCTAATTATCAAATTGACGAGGCTTATTAGAAATGACAGATATCCACGCGCAACGTATTTTAATTTTGGATTTTGGTTCACAATACACACAATTGATTGGTCGCCGTATTCGGGATATTGGCGTTTATTGTGAAATTCATCCTTTTTATATGCCAGATGAAAAAATTAAAGCCTTTCATCCTAACGGTATCATTTTATCCGGTGGGCCCGATAGTGTGATCGAATCAGATGCAGTACGTGCTCCGGAGATTGTTTTTCAATTGAATTGTCCCGTCTTAGGCATTTGTTATGGCATGCAAACGATGGCCATCCAATTAGGTGGGCAAGTTACACAAGGTACTCACCGGGAATTTGGTTATGCGCAAATAAAGTTAAGAGATTCTTCCTTTTTATTGGAAGGCATGGAAGATCATATAGCCGACGACGCTACTTTGTTAATGGATGTATGGATGAGTCATGGCGATCATGTTTCGGCACTGCCTCCTCATTTTAGTTTGATTGCTAGTTCTGAGAGTTGTGAAATTATTGGCATGGCAGATGCTAAACGCCATTTTTATGGCTTACAGTTTCATCCAGAGGTGTCACATACACGTAAAGGATTACAAATTTTAGAACGTTTTATTTTAGATATTTGTCGTTGCAAAAGAAGCTGGACCACACAAACAATTATTGAAGAATCTCTTAAAGACATTCAAGATAAAATAGGCAAAGACAGTGTTATTCTAGGGTTGTCTGGAGGCGTAGATTCCTCTGTTGTGGCGGCATTATTGCATCGTGCGATTAATTCACAACTTGTTTGTGTTTTTGTTGATACGGGATTGCTTCGTTTAAATGAAGCGCAAGAAGTACAAGCATTATTTGCCAAACATATGGGCATTCGTTTAATTACAATTAATGCGGCAGAGCGGTTTTTTGCAGCTCTTAAAGGTGTTACCGATCCCGAAGAAAAGCGTAAAATTATTGGAAAATTATTTGTTGCTATTTTTGAAGAGGAAGCTAAAAAACTGCCTGATGCAAAGTGGCTTGCTCAGGGCACTATTTATCCGGATGTAATTGAGTCTGCAGGTACAGGCATAGGTAAATGTGTGATTAAGTCGCATCACAATGTGGGGGGGTTGCCTGAAAAAATGCATTTGAAATTATTGGAGCCACTGCGTGAATTATTTAAGGATGAAGTCATTAAAATGGGGCTTGAATTAGGTTTGCCTCAGGATTCTGTGTATAGGCATGCGTTTCCGGGACCAGGATTGGCTGTACGTATTCTGGGTGAAGTTAAGAAAGAATTTGTAGAGACCTTGCAGCGGGCTGATGCGATCTTGATCGAAGAGTTGTATAAAAATGAATTGTACTACAAAGTTAGCCAGGCTTTTATGGTGTTTTTGCCTGTGAAATCGGTAGGCGTCTTAGGGGATGCAAGACATTATGATCATGTAGTAGCGATTCGAATCGTTGAGACAGTGGATTTTATGACAGCGCATTGCGCGCGATTGCCACATGAGTTTTTAGAAAAAATATCAAATCGAATTATTAATGAAGTGCCGGGTATTTCACGGGTTGTCTACGATCTCTCAAGTAAGCCGCCAGCAACGATTGAGTGGGAGTAATTTTTTGTAAAATAGGAAAAGCGCATTATGTTTTCTGATAATGATTTAGTCTGGATGCATCGTGCACTTGCTTTAGCTGAAGGCGCAGCCCAGCGTCAAGAAGTGCCTGTAGGCGCGGTCTTGGTTTTAAATAATGATATCATTGGTGAAGGTGCTAATTGCCCGATTGGAACGTGTGACCCTACAGCTCATGCTGAAATGATAGCCTTACGTCAAGGAGCGAAGACTTTAAATAATTATCGATTAATTCATTCTACTCTGTATGTCACATTAGAACCTTGTGTGATGTGTGTAGGTGCTATTATTCATGCGCGTGTTAAGCGTGTGGTTTTTGGTGCCATGGATTCCAAAGCAGGGGCAGTCATGAGTGTGTTCTCTCTAGGTGCCGCCCAAGAATTAAATCATCGTGTGATCTATGAAAAGGGATTATTAGCAGAGTCGTGTAGCCACGTGTTAAGTGATTTTTTTCGAGCAAGAAGATAATTGATAAAGAAGCACCTTCGATGAAGCAAGTACTATTTTAAGTTTAAAGAAGAAGCTGCTAAAAATACATAAATTTGTCGGCAAATGACTTCTACAGCGTAGTATTTTACTTGGTCATTGCGATAAGGAATAGAAATTTGGTGCGCTTGTTTTTGGTTATGTGTTTGAATGCTAATATCAAGCAGGGTATGAGATATTTTTTCTTTTTTCCAAAATTCAGCGAGCCCAGATATTTTTACTTGTAAGTCAGTATGAAGTTCCAAGTGAGATGAAAAATATAAGCAGGAATTTGTATCAGGTGTTTTAAGAATAGATTCCAGTAGACCGCCGGTAGCAGAGTCAACTATTTCGAGTGTTGTATTTAACGTGGATATCGTTTTCTTCAATAAATTAGAAGCCATTAATTTTCCATTGCCAATGATATAAGGTGCTATTGCTTTTTCTATCAAAGGTAAAAAAGTAGAAAAATCAGCTTGATTATTAGAGTAAATTTTAAATTCAATATAAGGATAGCAGAAACGATATCCTGTGACACAATCAAAAGGTCGTATAAGCGCGTCTAGTTCTTCGGCAATTTGGGCTTCACTGATCCCTAAGAGCATCCATTTTTCATAGTATAAGATTTCTTGAAAATGATTGCTTTTTAAAGTAGGTAAAACGGCGGCATCAAACATCGGTAAGCATTCTGCAGGCGGCCCAGGAAGCATAAAAATAAATTGGTCGGAATGTTTATCTGCTGAAGTAAACGTTTGTTTTATTTGGCAGCCTGCTGCTGTTCCATTAGGATTGGGAATAAGAGTAGAGCCTTCAGGAAATAAAGCTTGTTGTTTATTGCTTTCTGGAGGTGGGTGAAAACCCAAGCGCTGTAAACGAGCGACAATAGCTTGCCATGCAGTTTCATCAAAAATGAGTGGACGTTGCAGGGCTTTGCTCAGTGCTTGACGTGTTAAATCATCGGAAGTAGGGCCCAGCCCGCCTATGATAATGAGAGCTTGGTGCTTTTGTAATAAAAAAAGGATGGCTGCTTTGATTTCTGTTAGATTGTCTGGAGCAGTAATATGCGTCCCAATGTGTATGCCGTGACTGAAGAGCCGATGGGCAATTTCTTGGGAGTTTGAATTTAAAATATCACCGTTGCAAATTTCATCGCCTGTCGCGAGGAGGGCCACTTGGTTAAAGGCAGAGAATGAATCTCGGGTCATAGTGTCCTTATCAGCCTTCCTCCCTGTTGCAGAATGACAACAGGGTAGATAATAGCTTTACAGAGTTTACTCTTGCGATCCATTATTATTTATGGGGTTAGATTCAACAGTTGCTTTGTCATTTTTATTTGTTAATTTTTCTCTAATACGCGCTGCTTTACCCCGCAATTTGCGCATATAATAAAGTTTAGCCCTGCGTACTTCACCGCGTCGTTTTAATTCGATAGAGTCGATCATTGGGCTATAAGTTTGGAATACGCGTTCCACACTGACCCCATGAGAAATTTTACGTACAGTAAAGGCAGAGTTGAAGCCACGATTACGTTTAGCAATAACAACGCCTTCAAATGATTGTAGACGAACTCGATCGCCTTCTTTCACCTTAACATAGACAGTGAGGGTGTCTCCTGGAGCAAATTTGGGAATTGTTTTATTTGCTGCTTGCATTTGTTCTGCTTCGAGTATTTGAATAATATTCATATTTATTTCCTCCGTTACTGTTGTTCTTGAATAAATTCCATTAATAACTCTAATTGGAATTTATCCAACTTTAACTTTGCTAATAGGTCGGGCCGTTTCAACCACGTTTTACCTAAAGACTGTTTTAATCGCCAACGCTCAATTTGCTTATGGTTACCACCCATTAATATCTCGGGTACCCGAAGATTTTGAAAGTTGTCCGGCCGCGTGTACTGAGGATATTTTAACAGCCCCGAGCTAATAGAATCCTCTCTGGCTGAATCCTCATGACCCAAGGCGCCTGGTAATAAGCGGGTCATGACGTCAATCAAGGTGAGTGCAGCTAATTCCCCACCCGATAACACATAATCTCCTATAGACCATTCTTCATCAATTTCCGTGGTGAGTAAGCGCTCATCTATACCCTCATAACGTCCAGCTACTACAATCAAATTTTCTTTACTCAGCATTTGTATTGCTGCTGACTGATTAAAACATTTTCCCTGCGGTGATAAATGAATCACTACTGGTTTTTTGTCTTGCGGCGCAGCTTGTTTAGCTGCCCGAATTGCATCCCATAAGGGTTGCGCCATCATGACCATCCCAGGCCCGCCGCCATAAGGACGGTCATCTACGGTGTGGTGCTTATTCTGGGTAAAGTCCCGAGGATTCCAGCAAGCTACTTTTATTAATTCTTTTTTTAGAGCCCGTCCTGTAATCCCATACTCCAAGAGAGTAAACATCTCTGGAAAAAGCGTAACAATGCCAAACCACACTTTAAATTAATTCCCAATCTACATAAATAACTTGATTAACTAAGTCAACCTTTTTTATTACCTCAGCCAAGTAAGGAATGGCATGTTCTTTTTTATTTTCATTTTTGACTACTAACACATCATTAGAACCTGTCTCCAACAAGTACATCACTTTACCTAAAAACGCCCCCTCCTGATTGATGACAGGGATTCCTTCTAAATCGCGCCAATAAAACTCACCCTTTTTTAAATGAGGGAGCTGTGAGCGTAAGACTGCAATTCTCTTCCCTGTCAGTTGCCTCGCTTCTTCTGGAGTATTGTATCCAGAAAATTTTACTATAATCCCCTTAGCATGTTTGCTGCTTACTTCGAGTCCAGCTAATTTCCAGCTCGTGCCATCCTCCACATACCAGGGCTTATATAGGGATATATTTGCCCTGGGCTCAGTAAAAGAATAAAGCTTAAGCCAGCCCTGAATGCCGTAGGTAGAGCCCAATTTACCTACCACTACATAATCAGTTTTTAGGCCTGTCATCATCCCTCAAAGGTTACTGCTTAGTTGTTTCTTGAGTTTGCTCATATAACTTAATTAGACGACGTACGCGGTCTGAAGGCTGTGCTCCTTTAGCGATCCAGTCAAGCGCACGTTCATGGTTTAGCTCTAATTTAATATCTTTGCCTGCCGCAATAGGGTTAAAATAACCAATGCGTTCGACACAGCGGCCATCACGAGCACTGCGCTTGTCGGCGACAACAATATGATAAAATGGACGTTTTTTAGCGCCCCCACGCGATAAGCGAATCACTACCATCTGATTTTCTTCCTATAAATTAGGTCTTGATAAAGGTCACGGATTATACGTTAGAATGAGCGGGTTGCAAACAATTTTATATAGAGTAACTTGCAATTGAGAGAAGGGCTATAATGGCCGGCCAGGCTCCTGGTAATAAATAATCAATAACGAGATATATAAGATAATGAAAAAAGCAGTCGTTTTATTTTCAGGCGGGTTAGATTCTACAACTTGTTTAGCGCTAGCTAAATCAGAGGGGGTTGATTGCTATGCGCTTAGTTTTAATTATGGGCAGAGACATTATGCAGAATTAAATGCAGCAAAAAGAATTATCGAAAAATGGAATATCCCACATCATATTATTGAATTGCCTCTTGGCCAATGGGGAGGTTCTGTTTTAACGAATAAAAATCAAGATATCCTACCATCCTCACAGGCGTCCACTGGCATTCCTGCTACCTATGTGCCGGCAAGAAATACTATTTTTTTATCTTTTGCTTTGGCTTGGGCAGAAATTATTAAAACTAATGATATTTACATTGGCGTCAGTGCAGTAGATTACTCGGGTTACCCGGATTGTCGTCCCGAGTACATCGCCGCTTTTCAGAGGATGGCTAATTTAGCAACTAAAACTGGTATTGAAGAAGGAAAAATTAAAATACATGCTCCTCTTATTCATTTATCTAAGGCTGAAACAATTAAATTGGGTTTAAGTTTGGGTATCGATTACAAAATGACGGTTTCATGTTATCAAGCGAATGCCAATGGTCATGCTTGTGGCCAATGTGATAGTTGCGTGCTAAGGAAAAAAGGGTTTAGGGAGGCCCAGTCCGTGGATGATACGCTGTATTATTCCTAAGAGGTTCAGTGTATAATTTCACCCTTATCTATCAGCAGTTTGGACATCTATATGTTACTCGATACTGCGCTATTATCACGGATTCAATTCGGCTTTACCATTAGCTTCCATATCTTATTTCCTGCTTTTAGCATCGGTCTTGTATTATTCATTGCTATTATGGAAACGTTTTGGCTAAAAACGAAGAATTCCCTGTATCTCGGCATTTGCAAATTTTGGACCAAAATATTTGCCCTGACATTTGGCATGGGTGTGGTATCCGGCGTGGTGATGGAGTTTCAGTTAGGAACAAATTGGGCGGGGTTTACACAAGCAGTAGGAGGGGTGTTAGGTCCCTTATTTACTTACGAAGTCATGACTGCTTTTTTTATTGAAGCTGGATTTTTAGGCGTCATGTTATTTGGGTGGGAGCGCGTGGGACCGCGTTTGCATTATTTGGCGACGTTGCTAGTTGTAATAGGCACGACTTTATCTGCTTATTGGATTATGTCCGCCAATACCTGGATGCAACATCCCGTGGGTTATAAGCAAGTAGGGAGTGTGTTCAAAGTAGCAGATTGGATGCAGATTGTATTTAACCCCGCGCTTTTTCCCCGCTTTATTCACATGTTGCTGGCTTCTTATATTTCTGCAGGTTTGGTAATTTGCAGCGTATCCGCCTATTATTTATTACAAAATAGGTTTATTACTTTTGCTAAAACCTGTTTTTCTTTTACCTGGCTAGCCTTGTTTGTACTTATTCCGGTTCAGATTTATTTTGGTGATGTGACAGGAGTACAAGTGCATATTAACCAGCCGCTTAAAACAGCAGCCATGGAAGGTATTTGGGATACGCAAGCTGGGGCGCCATTAGTTTTGTTTGCTATACCGGATCAGAAAAAACAAATGAATCACTGGGAGCTCAGCATTCCTCACGGTGCGGCCTTATTCAATACACATCAATGGAATGGGGTATTAAGAGGCTTAAAAACAGTTTCTATATCCGATCAGCCCCATGTGATCCCTGTCTTTTTTGGTTTTAGGATGATGGTAGGCTCAGGGTTACTTATGTTATTGCTGTCTATCATTGCTGTTTATCTGAGATGGCGAGGGCGGCTTTATAATACGCGATGGTTTTTAATTAGTTCAGTTTTATCTGCCCCTTTGGGTTTTATTGCGCTATGGTGTGGATGGATAACGGCAGAAATGGGACGTCAGCCTTGGATAGTGTATGGCGTACTGCGGACAGCCAATGCGGTATCACCTGTTTCTTTACGCGAAGTCATGATCTCATTTGCATTATTATTTATTGTATATGGTATTATTTTTGGCTATTTTTACTTTTATTTTTTACATAAGACATTGCATAAAGGGCCATCAGGCATTCAAGAAAAAGAAGAATCGCGTCAGCCTTTCCAATATATGCCCTCTTCTTTCAAGGAGCATCCATGATGAATATACTTGCTTTCATTTGGTGTGGGATTATTGCATTTGGTGTCATCATGTACGTCATTCTAGGCGGCTTTGATTTAGGCGTAGGCATCATGTCTATTTTTTTCAAAGATGAAAAGGAACGAGATTTATTGATGAGTGCCATTCTACCGATGTGGGATGGTAATCAGACATGGTTGGTATTTGGGGGTGCTACATTATATGGTGCATTTCCTGCTGCGTTTAGCATGATTTTACCCATTATGTATATTCCCATTTTGATTATGGTGATTGCATTATTATTTCGCGGCGTTGCATTTGAATTTCGTTTAAAAGCAATCAAGACAAAACGTTTGTGGGAGCTGTGTATTTTTTTAGGTTCTGTTTTTGCCACGCTGGCACAAGGATTAATTCTTGGTACATTTGTAAGAGGATTTAATCTCTCCCCTCATGTAGCAAAGATAGACCAATGGTTTAACCCATTTGGTATAGCTTGTGCTATTGCATTGGTGTTTGGCTATGTTTTATTAGGGGCGAATTTTTTAATCATAAAAACATCCGGTGAGTTGCAAGAAAAAAATTATAAGTTAGCAAGCAAAATTCAATATATTATTTTAGCAGCTTTTATTATGGTGAGTATTTGGTCACCCTTCCTAGATCCGGCTATTAGAGAGAGATGGTTTGATCCAAATCATATGCTTTATCTCGCTATTTTACCTTTCGTGACTCTCCTCTTATTATGCGGGCATTGGGTGGCTCTTAAAAAGAAACAGGAGTATCTGCCTTTTTGGAGTGTGATAGGAATGTTTTTGATGTGCTATTTAGGATTTATTATTAGTAGCTATCCTTATATTGTGCCTAGACAATTGACTTACATGGAAGCGGCTGCTGACAGATCCTCTTTATTGTTTATGTTAGTAGGTGCTTGTGTGATGTTGCCACCTTTACTTTATTATACTTATTACTCTTATCGGATTTTTAGAGGCAAGGTAACTCAAATTGAGTATTAAAAATATAAGAAAAATTTTTTGGTTTGTGGGTTTGTATAGTATGGCGCTGTTTTTTTTCGTGGTGATTCATCTTCTGATTAGACTTGCTATACTGCAACTTGCATTTTAATATGAGAGTTCTCCTTTTGGACGGAGACAAGGCAAAGAAAAAAGTATAAAAAAATTAGAATAAAATAAATGAGTCAATAATATTATTTTTATTAAGCAAATCATCGGAGAAAATATGAAAAATTTATTAGCTGTATTAGTGAGTTCTTTATTTTTTATAAACAGTCATATTGCTCTGGCGCAGAAAAGCTTATGTATTGAATTAATCAACTCTAATGCAAATGTAGTAGAGTTTTCTGGAAAAAGTGATCCTGGCTGGATTTATAAGGTTCCCCCTCGTGAAAAGGCAATATTATCGGGGGACCATATGAGAGGAGCCTGTGAAGAAGATAATTGTACGGTATGGGTCAAGATCCTAGACGGCCTTCATCCTTCTCGCGATTACATTTATAATCTTCCTCGGGGGGCTAGCATTATCTATTATGGCGTACATGACTATAGGGTAAACCTGAGCGCTAATGTGCCATGCGTTTGATTAGTTTTTTTCTTTTAAGAATGTAAGCGCAACTTATTTTTTTAATTTAGGGGTATTACATCGCTATTTTATTAGCGAGGGCTGGAGACAATAAAAAAATTTAGCCTATAATTAACCACATTTTTACTACATTAACTATAAGAGGAGAGGAAAGGCGATGCCTGAGCTTTATTTTTTGTTAGAAAGAGCCTTTGCCCCCGCCTTCTTACCTCGCGTCCATCTTACCTGGTTCCATGAATTATATAGAGGGGAAGCCCCCGAATACGGCTCTACTCTTTCAAAAGGAACAGTAAGTACACTTGAGCATTTTACGCTCGAAGAAAAAGAGACCCTTGAAAAGCTGAATAGTCAATTTGTTTTACTTATCGACTTTCTGAAATCTGAATGTATTCGATTAAGAATTAACGACGGCTTAGAGGCGGTTCCCAATGATTTCCTTCTCGATGATTTCGCTCCAGAAGAAAAAGTTGACTTACTTGACAATTTAAATATTTTTTCTACTCGTTATACAAGTAGGACATTTTACGCTAACGAAGATCGTATATTTTACACTCATGTTAAGAAAGAGATAGAAACCATTGTTTTCCAGGTACGTCATAATACACTTTTACATGACATTGAAAAAAGACGTATTCTTCAATACTTGCTACGACAAATAATATATTGCGCGGGAGGCGTAGTAGGCCATTTAGAGACTGCCAAAATAAATTTATGTAATAGTGAAACCGTAGACGCCTGGCTTGCTAAATTTAGGTTGACTATTATTCAACAATTAGCAAGCGACTATATCAGAAAAAATCTTATTAATGCTGGTTTGGAAATCCATATCGAATCTATCTTTCTAAAATATGCCTCTAATATGGGCTGGAACCCGTATGGCTTCGAATTTCGCTCTTGGGTCGAAGATAATTTTGCCTCTCTTGCTCGAGTTCCCCATTCTTATCTAGAGATTAATTTTAAGGAAGGTTTTTTACAGCATTATAATCCGAGTACTATTATAGAAGAACTCACGACTTGTTTGCATTCTCATATCGGAAAAAGATTACAAACAAAAGATTCTCCTTATGCCCAAGAAGAAGACCAGAAAACTGTTATTAACTTACCCAGCTTGCCTGATTTTAGAAAATTTTTTGAAAATATCCCCTTTATTACAGAATCTAATATAAATATTATGTATGATATATTTACGCTTGAACTTCCGTCTGACTCCTCTCTTTTTTTTAAACTAGGTGAGGAGCGTTTATATCTCAAACCCCTCTCTGAACTAAAGCGAGCTATGATAGAAATCTTCATTAAGACAAATACACATTTTTTTGAAATCTATTATGATAAATATTATACTCTAGTTCCTCATTGTCTTGATCTTTGTTATCAGCATAATGCAGAGAAACCGCCTCTTGAAATTAGTTTAAAAGCATTAGAATTTCTCAGACACCATGATGTTCATTTCAATCAATGTCTCTTTATTTTATTTTATCAAAATAATGTCAGAAATTTCTCTAACTGCCTTTTAGACAATGTAGATTTTTCTGAAGTCGATATCGAATCCTTAAATTTAACAGGAAGTACTCTTCATTTTCAGAAGGAAATTACACCCGATGAATTTATATTTTTATTTAAAAGCTGCGCATCACCCGTATTTCGGGCTATTGAATCATTAGAAAATATCGAAGAAGCATTATTTAAAGAAGCAAGTTCGGAAAAATCTCCTACAGATAAAGGAATTTTACTTTTTTATGCAATAGCTATTAATTCTCCTTTCTCTATTACTCGCTTATTAGCCGCAGGGGCTGATGCAACTGTGGAAGATCATCTTACGAGAACACCTATTTACAAGGCCGCTGTAAAATTTAAACGGTGGGAATGCGTAAAAGCATTAGCTACTGCTAAAGCACAAGATGATAGCCTCATCTTGGCTATAGCAGCTTCTGAGAAACGATGGGACATCGTAGAAATATTACTTGATACTAAAACAGATCCCAATTACCAACCAGAGGCAATAGACGATGAATGTACCGCTTTGCATTTCGCAGCGCGTACCAACAATGTATGCATGGTACAAAAATTATTAAAAGCAGGGGCTAATCCGAATTTAAAAACCTGTAGGGGGAAAAAAACACCCCTCGAAGAAGCTATCGAGCTCGGACATCGCGAATGCATTCCAGTACTACAAAACGCAGGTTTTAAAAAATTATACCATTTGATTCAAAAATCTCTTCCATCTTCTATAAAAAGTCCTTTTTTACAATTTTATAGTGCTTTACGGAAAGATTCCTTTACTTCCCCCCTCCCTAAAAATATTATCACTGAACATTTCATTTATTTTTTAGAAGAGAGTATTGAAAAATATAAAGAAGAAAAACAAGACGAAAAAGAAAGAGAAAACGAAATACGAGAGAGTCTCTACCAATCCAGAAATGACCTTCAAGAACAATTAGAGGGAAAGCCTACTGTTTTTAATGGATTAACAATTGCTCTTGAGCATTTTTTTGAAAACCTCTTGCCGGAAAATCATCTGTTGAGGTTACATCGCACTCTTCCACCTCTATACACTCTTTCTTCTGATTCCTCTTCTAACTTCGTCAGGTGAATTCTCGCTTTATCTACCTCTTCCGTAAAATGTTTTCTCCCTCACAGTTAAGGTGCACTCTCCTCTATTTATAATTTATGCCAAAAGCCCAAAAAGGTGGCTCTTAAAAAATTAATCGAGTTTTTTCAACTACTTGAGTAAACCAATGAAGAGAGTTATGATAATGAGAAAAAACTCATCCTTGAAATCTTCGTTGTATCATAGAGGTGGCATCATACCTGGGGGTAATTTACCTTGTAAGCCACGCATCATTTTTAATAAGCTACCTTGTTTAGTCAGCTTTTTCATCATTTTTTGCATATGAGTGAATTGTTTTAATAAGCGATTGATTGCTTGGATGTCGGTGCCTGATCCCAATGCAATGCGGCGTTTGCGCGAGCCATTAATAAGAGTAGGTAAACGTCTTTCTTTAGGTGTCATGGAATTGATAATTGCTTCAATTTCAGCAAGCGATTTATCATTAATATTTTCAGTGGCTGCTTTGGGCAGCTTGCCAGCGGCAGGTAATTTTTTCATGATGCCCATGATGCCACCCATATTAGAAATTTGGCGAAGCTGATCACGAAAATCTTCTAAATCAAATAATTTTCCTTTTTTTATTTTTTTTGCAAATTTTTCTGCTTTTGCGCGATCGATATTACGCTCCGCATTTTCTACTAACGTGAGAATATCGCCCATCCCTAAAATACGTGAAGCCACACGATCAGGATAAAAAGGCTCTAAGCCATCTATTTTTTCCCCTATTCCCATAAATTTAATGGGTTTGCCAGTAATGTGACGTATGGAAAGTGCCGCGCCTCCGCGTGCATCGCCATCTGTTTTAGTTAAGATGATACCCGTCAAAGGAAGGGCGGCATGAAAAGCATGCGCTGTATTGACGGCATCTTGCCCTGTCATGCTATCGACTACAAATAAAGTTTCAATCGGTTGAATGGAGTTATGCAATTGCTTAATTTCATTCATCATTTCATCATCAATATGTAAGCGTCCTGCCGTATCAACGATTACAACATCGATTAGCTTAGCTTTTGCCGCTTGAATGGCGGCTTGTGCAATAGCGACAGGCTCTTGGGTGCTGAGGCTAGGATAAAATTCTACATCGATATTTTTTGCTAGTGTTTCTAATTGTTGAATAGCGGCCGGTCTGTAAATATCCGTGCTAACAACTAATACTGTTTTTTTCTGATTTTGTTGTAACCAGCGTGCGAGCTTAGCTACGGTTGTGGTCTTGCCGGCGCCTTGTAATCCTGCCATTAAAATAACAGCAGGTGGCTGAGTGCTGAGGTCGAGGCTGTTACAGTGTTCACCCATCATGTTGATGAGTTCATTATGTACTAATTTAATGAGCGCTTGTCCGGGGCTAAGACTTTCCATGACGGCGGTGCCGATGGCGTTCTTTTGGATATGTTCTATACAATGTTTGACTACAGGTAAAGCGACGTCAGCTTCAAGCAATGCCATGCGTATATCACGCAAGGTATCTTTGATATTTTCTTCTGTGAGCCGCCCTCGACCACTTAAATTTTTTAAGACTTGAGTTAATCGTTCAGAAAGATTAGTAAACATAAAATACTCTCAATAGAGATAGTACCAGAGATGGGTAGGGAGTATACATTAATTCTTATGACTTCACACCCATTGAAAATCATCTCAATTAAAGGAATACTGAGGATACCGTTGTTCTCTGAGGATGTGATGTGTCTCCATCGCACTTAAGCCATTCAGTCGTGGGTTTTTACTGCATTGCTATCGTTATTTTAGTGATGTTATCAGCCTTTTTTTCTTGTGCAGAAACCGGGTTAATGGCGATCAATCGCTATCGCTTGCGTCATGCGGGTGCGTTGAAAAAGCATTGGGCCTTACTGATTTTGAAATTACTCAAGCGTCCTGATCGCTTGTTAGGAATGATTTTAATTGGTAATAATGTAGCAAATATTTTTGCTTCAGCTTTGGCGACTGTCGTTGCTATCCATTTTTTTGGCGAAGAAAGTGTAATGATTATTTCAGCCATCTTAGCGGTTATTATTTTGATTTTCTCCGAAGTGGCACCTAAAACTTTGGCTGCTTTATATCCAGAGCGTGTTTCAAGAGTGGTAGCTTGGCCGGTGCTTATTTTGCTGAATTTATTTTATCCTTTTGTTTGGTTGATTAATAGTATTTCAAATAGCCTACTGCGCTTGATGCGTATCAATATTTCAAAGCATTCTTTGGAACCTCTAAATAGAGAAGAGTTACGCAGTATTGTATATGAAGGCACGGGTAAAGTGCTGCCTTATCAAAGGATGTTGTTGGGCATTCTTGATTTAAATAGAGTCACAGTAGATGATGTAATGATTCCCAGGAATAAAATAGTAGGCATTGATTGGGAACATCCATGGGAGCAAATCTGTCAGAAAATTGCAAAGAGTCAGCATGATTGGCTGCCTATTTATAGAGAAAACATGAATCAAATTGTAGGTGTGCTGCACGTACGCGAAGCGATAGAGGGGCTTTTTTCACAAACGCTGAATCAAAAAACATTAATCAAATTGTTGCATGAACCTTATTTTGTGCCGCAAGGTGCATTACTCAATATCCAGTTGCAAAATTTTCAACGCCAGCATCAAAATATGGCCTTTGTGGTGGATGAGTACGGTGAAATAAAAGGACTGCTGACTTTAAAAGATATTTTGGAAGAGATTGTGGGGGAGTTTACCACGGAGGTGTCAGTCAATAAGAAAATGATTGTGCCTCAACCCGATGGGAGTTATTTGGTGGAAGGCGCAGTGACGATTCGTGAATTAAATCGTGTTACGCATTGCCAATTTCCTACTGATGGCCCAAGGACACTCAATGGATTGATTGTTGACTATCTTGAGACTATTCCACAAGCGGGAGTGGGTCTGCGTATTGCAGGATATGCGATGGAAATTATAGAAGTCAAAAATAATTATGTAAAAATGGTACATTTCTTTCCAAGCACCGGGCACGAGTCAGTCAGCTAGGATTCCTTATCTTTTATTTTGCTAAAAATTAAAATTATCTCTTCCAACCAGCATAGGGCCCACTCCTCGCACTCATTGCAAATTACTTTATAATCATAGCCGCTGCTATGCTTCTCCCTTCTGCAGTTAATACGTTATAAGTTCGGCAAGCGGCATGGGTGTTCATAATTTCTACCCCAATCCCATAGTTAATAAGGTCGCCATATACTTTTAAGGGAGGAAAATAGAGGGCATGGCCAGTGCCAATCAATAAAATCGTAGGACGCAGTTCGATAACCGCAGCTAAATCTTCTCGGGTGAGTTCATGGATGGTTTGAGGGGCCCAAGTATCAATTAATGTGTGAGGGGTAATAATGATACTGCGCAGAAAAATCTGGTCATTGACTTGAAGCTGGCCGGGTTGGTAGGCGTGAATTTGATAAAAGGCTGAATTTTCATCTAATGTCAATGACATTGAATTTCCTTAAGACGATTTGATTGACAGTATGCGTTGTCCTGATTATCGTACCTAATAATAATATAAAAGAGTAGTCTATGAGTGATTTCTCGCGTATTGCACGTTTGCCGCCTTATATTTTTAGCGTAATGGATCAGTTACAACAAGAAGTGGCAGCGACAGAGGTTGAGGTATTTGATTTTGGTTTAGGCAATCCAGATCAGCCTACGGCGCCTCACATTATAGAAGCATTAAACAAGGCTGCTTTGGATCCCGCCTGGCACCGTTATGCTCCTTCTCGGGGTATTCCTGCTTTAAGGAAGGCGATAAGTCAGTGGTATGGCCGCCGTTATGAGGTTGATTTAGATCCTGAGAGTGAAACAATTGTGACGATAGGATCTAAAGAAGGCCTGGCTCATTTAGCGCTTGCTATTACGGCTAGTGAAGATACGGTGTTAGTACCGAGCCCTTGTTATCCTGTGCATCACTTTGGTTTTGTTATTGCAGATGCCGCTGTGAAGCATGTGCCGTTATTACCAGATGTAGATTTTTTGGCCTCTCTGGAAGAGACGATTCGTGCAATGTGGCCCAAGCCTAAATTGCTTGTTTTAAATTTTCCCAATAATCCCACCACCCAGTGTGTGGATCGGGATTTTTTTGTCAAGATAATTGACTTAGCCAAAGAATACGGTATATGGGTGTTGCACGATTTAGCCTACGCAGATTTAGTATTTGATGGTTATGAAGCGCCTTCTATTTTACAAATACCGGGGGCAAAAGAAGTAGCAGTGGAATCCTACACATTATCTAAGACCTATAATATGGCAGGTTGGCGTGTGGGTTTTCTTTGTGGTAACTCTGTGTTAATTGCTGCCTTGGCGCGGATCAAATCCTATCTTGATTATGGTTCCTTTGCTGCTGTACAAGTCGCTGCTATTGCGGCTCTCGAAGGCCCGCAGGAGAGTGTAGCGGCTCTTTGTAAAATATATCAGCATCGGCGGGATATTATGTGTGCGGGATTACAAGCCGCAGGTTGGCCAGTCAATATTCCTAAAGCTAGCATGTTTTTATGGTTGAAAATTCCTAAGCGGTATCAAGATCTAGGTTCGTTAGAGTTCGCCAAATTATTACTACGCGAGGCGCATGTGAGAGTATCGCCGGGTATCGGTTTTGGTGAGTATGGCAATCAATTTATTCGTATCAGCTTGGTGGAAAATGATCAGCGCATGGGTCGTGCTTTGGAAAATATTAAACGGTTTATGCGAAGTTAAGATACTAGGATCTGTGGACAATTCGCTAGGCCGACTATTACGTCCGGCATAATAGAATTGCCAACAGATCCTAAGGTGAGAAGCTAAAATGATGCAACAAAAACCTATATTACCTCTTAAAAGCTTAGCAGCAGCCTTATTATTTAGTGTATTTTTAGGGCCTGTGGGATTGTTATACGCAACGACCGTAGGTGGCGTAGTTATGATTATTTTAGGGTGTATTGTTGTGAGCAGTTGGCTGCCTGTGCCGATTATATTGGTTTGGCTAGGGTCCTGTATATGGAGCGTGGTCGCGGTGAACCAGTATAATAAAAGGCGAACTAGCTAGGATCTGTTGACATGTATTAGGATGGCAATGCAAAAAAAAATAATAAAACGCGCTATAGAAACGAAAGAAGCTGATTTTCTTCATCTTCATGAAGTGTTGCAACGTGTGTATTTGGCTCGCGGTGTCAAATTCAGTCGTGAGTTAGAACAAGGTTTGGAGCATTTATTACCTTATCAATCTTTATTAGGTATAGATAAAGCTGTTACGTGTTTATACGATGCATTGAGCCAACAAAAAAATATTTTAATTATAGGTGATTTTGACGTCGATGGGGCTACGAGTACAGCCGTAGCCATTCGCGCATTACGCAGTTTTGGTGCTAAAAACGTTTCTTTTTTAGTGCCTAATCGTTTTTCTTTTGGTTATGGTTTAACACCCGAATTGGTTGAAGTGGCTGCCATAAAATTTACTCCAGCATTGATTGTGACGGTGGATAATGGCATTGCTAATCATGCCGGCGTGATCGCAGCCAAAGCAAGAGGAATGCAAGTACTTATTACAGACCATCACCTTGCGGCAGAAACATTGCCTCCGGCAGACGCGATTGTGAATCCTAATCAACCCCACGATCCTTTTCCAAGCAAGCATATGGCGGGTGTGGGTGTTATTTTTTATGTCATGCTTGCTTTAAGACGTTATCTGATAGATCGTCAATGGTTTAGTGCACAGGGCCTACCGGAACCCAATATGGCGCGCTTATTGGATTTAGTCGCGCTCGGCACGGTAGCTGATGTGGTGGCCCTGGATCATAATAACCGTATTTTAGTGCATCAAGGGTTGCAGCGCATTCGAGCGGGTTATTGTGTGCCAGCGATTAGTGCTTTATTAGAATTGGCAAATAGAAATCCTAAACGTGTTGTTGCTGCTGATTTAGGTTTTGTGGTTGCGCCGCGTTTAAACGCCGCTGGTCGATTAGACGATATGTCGCTGGGTATTGAGAGTTTGCTTTGCGATGAATTGCCGCGGGTGAGAGAGATGGTCCAGGTATTGGATCAATTAAATGATGAGCGTCGCGTGATTGAAAATGATATGCAAGAGCAGGCGCTCTTTTTTTTAAAAAAAATCCAGCTCGACCAAAAAAAAATGCCGCGAGGTATTTGTTTATTTGATGCTGACTGGCATCAAGGGGTGATTGGTATCCTTGCTTCGCGTATTAAAGATCGCTTACAGCGGCCCGTGATTGCTTTTGCTATAGCCAATGAAACAGAATTAAAAGGCTCAGCGCGCTCTGTTTCGGGTGTGCATATTCGTGATGTATTAGCGCATATTGCAACCCATTATCCTGGTTTGATAGGGAAATTTGGTGGACATGCGATGGCCGCAGGTTTGACATTGCCGCGCGCCGTCTTTGCTGAGTTTGCAAATCTATTTGATCAGGTGGTAGCAGAAAAAATAGAAGAAGAACAGTTACAACACCTGTTGCTAAGTGACGGCGAATTGCAGGCACATGAATTAACGTTGGAAATGGCTGAGTTGTTACGGGATGCGGGGCCGTGGGGCCAAGCATTCCCAGAGCCTTTATTTGAAGGGGTGTTTCATTTAGTAGATCAGCGATTATTAGGGGGAAAGCATTTAAAAATGATTGTGGAAAAAGAAGAAAAACTTTTTGAAGCAATTGCTTTTAACACAGACATTAATCAATGGCCTAATCATCGGTGTGAGCAGGTGATGCTTGTGTACAGAATGGATGTGAATGAGTTTAGAAATAAATGTAAGATGCAATTGGTGGTGGAGCATTTAGAGGTAGCTATGTCTGAGAGTATCTCCTCACAAAAACTTTTGTGACAATCCTACCCCCCCAGTGAATTTCTCCTTGGCCCTGGTTTGTGAGTAACCTCCTGTTTCGGATCGTTACTGGCAGATGCTAGGTGGGTAGAAGGAGAACGATGAAAAAGACGCTGAAAGATAGAGCGATGTGGTGAAGTCGTTTGTTTTTCTTTAGTTGCAGCTGCAGCTCTATCCACTCCTTTTAAGTTTGTTTTTTCTTCTTTTGCCTCCCATATCACATCCAAAGACATTCTTCTGTCTTTTTGAGCCTGTGGCCCTTCTAATGTAACTTCTTTGCTTGCTTCTTGTTTGGCTTCCGCTTGTTGTACTGGTTGTTGAGCTTCGGGTTGTATGACTGCTTTGGGGGTTTTAGCCATCCATCCAAGGGTAGCGATATTGACGATACGAGCTATTATAGGATTATTTTTATAATAATGTTCATCTGCGGCTGCTACCATTTCACTTCTTAAGTTGGCGTCAGTAATATAATCCGCTGGCGAGTGCCCGTGTTTTTTGCAAATGAATACGGCTTTTCCCACCTCCGCTCTTAATTCCTGATTTCTTTTGAGCGCATTGGCCATTTCATTAAAAAAGTCGGGATCATCTTTATGAGCTTGGCATACACCTTTAAAAAACTCTGCACTTCGTTCGGCTTTTGTTCTTTCTGTTCTAATCGGAGAATTTTGCCATATTTTATAGGCTGCTGCTGCCCCTATACCTAAGGCTACCGCTAGGCCGGTGAGAATAGGGTGGTCCTTTGCAAAGCTAGCAACTAGGCCCGCACCCACTACGCTGCCTGTGACAATGGCTCCCGTTATCATAGGCCCTATGACGGGTATCAATGCAATGCCTACGAGTGCAAGAGCTGTCACGACAATACTGCCTACAAAAGCAACTTTGGCTTTGGTTGGCATATGACGAAATGAAGTAGGTAAGGCTTCGTCCTTTCCTACAAAACTATCAGAAAAAATCTCCAATGCTGCCTGGGGATGAGGCTTCATTACCCCCCATAAATACCCTCGATCCGCAGAATTTAATTTATCATTTTCCATGATTTTATTAATCATTTCGCGTCTTTTATGGGGATTATTTCCATGCTCCTCCATATAACGGCTTAAAAGCTCCCTTGCTGCAGTCAGATCTGCCTCATGTTTTTCATCTGCAGCAGATAAAGACATATTTGCAATAAAGAAAGGTAAATCAGCAAGGAGTGGGTTCGGTTTTGTGACTGCTTTTTCTTCTGCTGCTTCTTTGGGAGCTGTATTCAAAGAAACGTCAATGGCTGTTATGCAATCATGCAAATCTTGAGGAGATAAAATTCCCTCAGCGGCTCCTCTGACTAAGCAACCTTGCAAATAAGAGGCGGTTTGAGCTTGCTCCCGATCAAGTTCGACAGCAGCACCAAGCACATGCATAATTTGGTCGAATGCGTCTCTTTTCTCGGAAAGAGATTGAACGAGATCAGCATCAGATAAAACCATTTTTAAAGTATGTTGTAGGTTGGCGCTCTTTAGGAAACGGCTAGGATCGTCATTGATTTCTTCTCTTACCAACCTGTTAATACCTACAGAATAGCTGGAATTCTCACCTTGATAACCATAAAGGCTGATTCGTACCAACTGTCTGCGATCTTCGGAAAAATTAGGGTTTTCGCTGATATCACGATGACTTAAAAAGCCTCCATCCAATTCATCAACAATAGACCAGCTGCATTTTTTTATTAATTCCTTACCTTCCTTTTGACTCAATAGAATAAGGACTTTGTCATTATGACGCACGAAGGATAAGGCCAGAGCAGCTTCTTTTTGAGTGAACCCATTGACATCTTCTTGTTCAAAGCCTTGGGTGAGCGTTGCTGCCATTTCGTACAGCATATCATTTTTTTCTTTATCGGAGTGCTGTTCTAGGCCGGCAAACAACATATTTTTTGCGTCTTCCCATGTATCTAAGCTCTTTACGAAAGCTAATCTTGCTTCTTTACCTAATTGCTTCATTAAAGCTATTCTGTGGTCAGGCGATAAATCTTTTAAGTGAGCTTTTACTTGATCAAGATGCTTAGCGAGATCGGCAGGGCTCATCTCTTTTACCATTTCGGGATGGGTTAAGGCTCCCCAAGACAACCACCATGGAGTGGGTTGGTTATTTAAGGCGTCTTGAAGTTGTTCTTTTGTCCATTTCTTAAAAATATTTAATGTATTTTCATAAGCAGGCGAATCAAAAGAAAATAATGTATCGACTGCGTGGATAACTTCTGTATAAGCATTGTTATTCTTTAATAACCAATCTACCATGTTGGTATTTCTAAGCAAAGCGGCTGCTACAGATCCTGGTTTTTGAGAATAAGAAAAGGGTGCTTCTTCATTTAATAATTCTGGTTTTTTTATTGCTTCCTGTACTGCTTCTTGCATTTCATTTTCACTTCCCAAATAAAATTTTTGTACCTCCTTAAAAAATTTAAATGCTTCCTCAAAATGATTTCTGCTAACGATTTCATTAATGATACTTTCAATATGTTCTGGAGAAGAAGAATTTAAATCAATTTGTTCGATACTCCTTTGAACATACATATCTGCATCCACTTCTTTTTCTACTTGTTGGCCGTCTTTATCTTTATATATGTATTTATCTTTATACTTAACAAGATCGCTACCTGCATACAGACTCTCTGCCAGTTCGGGATGATCTTTAATCATTTCAGCAATCAATTTTTCCAAAGCGCGAAGGTTATTCGTATTTTTAAAAGTTTCTGAAATAGAGAGAATAATAGATTTTAATTGAGCGATTTTCTCCGCATCCCGAGAATCGTCTGTTTTAATTAAATCCGCGGCATTCATCGCAGCAGCATGCAATTCTTTTTGCATTTTCACTTCTAATATATTTTCTCTGACATCAGATAAATTTTCTGCTTTACATTGATCAGCCATATGTTTGGCTTGGAGTGCGAGAGCATTATAGTCTATTGCTAGTTTTCCAAAGAAAAGTTCGTCAACTTCGTCAAAGATTTCATCAAACAGGCTTTCTTCTTTTTTTTCTTCTTGAGTTGGGAATGCTTGAATTAAGTTCTCACCAATTCTTTTAATTTCTATTACCTGAGATTCAAATAGTGCAGAGGATTGAGTCAATAGCTTCTGTTGTGTTTCCGCTGATAATCCTTCTATCGCGCTTAAAATAGAACGTCTCTCGTCTTCTTGAGGAAAATTGCGCAGCATATCTACTAGAGTTCTTTCATCGAGTGTGCTGGCCTTGGCATCGGCTAATATGACTCTAGCAAGTGTCTTTTTTATAATAGAGGGTGATTGTTGATTATAATCTGTAATGAGGGCAGCGATATTATACATCATCGCCACATTTTTATGAATTTCCATTAAGAATTTTTCTTGTTCTTGACCCTGCAAGTGATGCATAGCAACGTAATATAATTCCTTTAATCCTTGGTTTTTATCGCCATGTGCTTCGTGAATTGCCTTAATGACATTTTCTAAGGGTAAATCGCAGCTTAACAATCCTTTGATAAGATGAGCTACAGTGGAGCGTGCAGCTTCTTTGGCTGCACCTTTTTCTACAGTGAGACTTTTTTTAATGGATTGTTCTAATATTTCATTGATATCTTCTTGTATTAATTTGATTGTGGGATCCGATTTGAATTTATCCTGTTCTCCTGTCTCATCTTGAATTTGGGCAAATTTTTTAAATAAATCTTCTATTTTTTCTGCATGCGTTTGATTAACGAATATATCTCCGGATTTTAATATATTGAGAGAAACATAGAGGGCAGCGAGAGCATCTTGTTTTTTGAAGCGTACATTCTCATCATCTCCCATCTCGTGATGAACTTTGGGAGCCACTTCGCTTTCTGCTTGTTTTTTGAGTTTTATGGCTAGAGCATCTCTTTCTAGTAATTGTTTAGATTCTTTGTCTTGCTGTGGTGTATATAGATCGCCCATCATGAGAATGGCAGCCAAAGATTCATCATAGCCTGCTGTACCGTCGCGGAGATAAGCATAATCATTTACAATCGCCTTTTTTTCTTGTTTAAGGTCATCCGCTATGTTTCGCATTACGTCTTGTAATATTTTATATTGATGATACGCCGAAGAATCAGGATTTTGATACTCTTCTACTGCATGATAAATAGACATAAGAGCTGCTATTCTTCTCGCTTCACTATTTGCAAATTTTCCCATTATGAGTGAATTTAACTGAGGGACTTCTCTGACTATAGCAGATCGCTTGCTATTGAGATCACCTTTTTGTTTTTTCACTACTGAGGAGGCCTTATTAAATGCTTGGGCAAGTTCTGCTTTTTGCCTGGGGTCTATTTCTTCATTACTTAAGACGCAGTTAATATAACGCTTCGCTTCGTGTGCAATAGCTTTAGCAGAAAGATCTTGCTTTACTTTGTCTGCATTTCTTGCAAGCTCCACTGTTTCTTTATCAAAAAAATTATTATCTTCATTGGGACGAGCATTCATAGCACATGCCTCCTTCTTTGAATCAATGTATTTTTAGATTTAATTGTTGCTATGTTGAGTATAGTGCAGAAAGGGGATTTATCTAGGAAGGGAATGCGTTTTCTCTTTGGCTGGAATAAAATCTATTTTTAAATCAACCTATTAAATATTAAAAAATCATTATCGCGGGGTTAAGGGTGGCGGCGAGGGAGAGGGAAGAGTCCCCGATGAAGTGGAGGTGCGTGAGGAATAGAGCTGATAATTGACCTTTGTTTCATTAAAGGATGATGATTGTTCTACATCCTTCTTGCTAGGTGTGGGGGAGGTAGCTGATTGAGTAGAAGAGGATGCCTCGCTTCTTTTCCCAGAAAAAGAAAGTGTTTCTGCTTTTGATACTTTCGCTCTTTTGATAAATGCGCCTGGGGTAATAAGCGCTAAATAAGGATGTTGTTTGTAATAATATTCATCCTGTAATTCAGTCATTTTTTTTATTAATTTTGAATCTGTGAGATAAGAGGCCTCAGGGTATTTATGTTTTCTGCATATAGAGATACTTTTTCCAATACTATTTCTTAATACTATATCTTCGTCAAGCAATCGAATAAGATGGTTAATAAAATGAGAGTCATTTTTATTGGCGTTACATACAGCAGCAAAAAGATTCGTAGAAGCTATCACTTTTTCGTTTTCTGAGATCGTCTTTTGCGCATAGTGTGCGGCTGCTACTGTAGTGGCAGTGGCGCCTATTGCCGTGATAATAGGATAGTCGTGAGAAAATTTAATTACAAAACCCACTGTAGTTACTATCGTTATTCCTATTGCGGCTCCAATAGCGGCTCCTATGCCAGGTATCAAAGTGATGCCTGCTAGGGTGACAGCGGCGAATCCCAGAGTGATTTTCGTTCTTAAAGGCATATTGAGAAACGAGGTAGAGTCTGATAATTTTTCAAAATTAGAAGAGAAGTCTTCCAATAAAGTACGAGGCGTATAGAGGGTGCTGCACAGAATACTTGTTTGCTGACGAGAGAATTTGGCATTTTTTGTTATTGCAGAAGACATTTCTTGTATCTTTTCTTTATTATCCGAATAAGTTTCGCGGTAACGTCCTAAAAGAGTTTTAGTTATATCGAGTTGATCTTTTGGCAGAGACATATTTACAATGAATGTGGGTAAATCGCAGAGCAAAAGATTGAGAGTTTCTTTTTCTTCTAATACGGCTGCCGCCGCAGGCTCCCCCCTATCTGCTTCCTTTTGAGCGTCAAGCGAGATGATGCAATCAGACAAATCTGCGATAGATAATAGCTGCTGTTTAGCACCTTCAGCTAAATAGGACTGCAAATAAGAAGAAGAGATAGCTCTATTTAGATCGCCCTCGAAGAGAGCTTGACTCGCATCCCGAATTCTCTGAAAAACTTCTTTTTTACGAGCAAGCGACTCTACTATATCACGATCAGATAAAACGGCTTTCAATGTATACTTGAGAGCGGGATTTTCTAGGAAATCTTGAGGAGAGCGAATAATTTCTTCTCTGATCAATGAATTAATGCGTAGCGGAGAGTCTTGATCTTGGTAATGATAAAGATGGGTCTTTACAATCTCACTGCAGAGCTCCTTTCTTTTTCGGAGTGGGTGTCCTCGTAAATATCCCGCCTCTAACTCATCAATAATGAGCTTAGTCACCTGTCGGATGACGGGAGTTTGTAGGTTATTTTTAAGGAAATGGATAACCTTTCGAGGATATTTAGCCACAGAAAGAAGTAACCCTGTTGCAGATAAGGTATTGATATCGTTTTGCTCAAAATCGTGGGTGAGGGCGGTAGCTATTTCGGAAAGAGCGGCGTTCTTATCTTTTTCTTTAAGTCCAGAGCAGAGCGTCTTTTTAGCATTTTCCCATTCGCCTAATTTTTCAATCAACGAGAGCCTGGCTTTTTTATCTAATTGCTGTATTAAAGCTACTCTATGGTCAAGCGATAAAATAGGTAGATGAAAGAGAATAGGGTCAAGATGCTTAGCCAGATCTTCAGAGCTCATGGCAGCCACTATCTTTTGATTTGTTAATGCCCCCCACGATAACCACCATTTAATGGGTTCTTTCTTTAAGGCTATCTTAAGCTGTTCTGGGGCCCAACTCTGAAACAGATTGAGTGTTCTTTTATAAGCTTTAAGGTCGCTCTGATATTTTTCATTCTCTGCGCATTCTGCATAAAAGCGCGAGTGAAATAAAACATCGACTGCTTCTATTGTTTCGCTATAGCCATGCTCATCCTTTAATAACCAATCGACTATTTTAGGATTTTTTAATAAAGCTGCTGCTACAAAAGGTGGCTTTTGAGAGCAGAGTTGCTGCTCCTCGTCTGCCTCTTTTTCTTCAAGAGTGCTATTTTTATTTCCCCAATATATTTTCTTTGCAGCGATAAAAAAATAGTAGGCTTGGTCTGGAGTTTTGGCTGCCATTATTGCATCTAATTGCGCTGAAGAAGTCGACTCTAAATCAACGTGATAAATAACTCGTGATGAATACTGTTTTTCGTGAGGACTATTTATATAAATCGAGAAGGCAATAGTATGATGTTGCTCAATCATCATATCCATCATTTTTTCCCAACGACCATGAGTATTTATTAAAATCGTGGTTATGGATTTAATAATAGATCTCAAATTTGTTGCCTGAGAGACAGTATTTTCTTTAAGTAAAGAGGCGGCTTTTAGGGCGGCGTTCTTTAAATTATGTTGTATATGATCGGGGAGTATATTTCCTGAATTTTGGGATATCTTTTCTTTAGCAGAAAAATTTTCACGAATAAAGTCCTGTAGTGATTGCGTACTAGATTCTTGAGCGATTAAACTGGTTTTTTTATCAAGATTTGGATAAGGAGGAAATAGGGGAGACAGAGTAATCCATTCGCTGAAAAGGCTTGTTTCTTTATTTTGTGTTGTTTGTAATTTTAATCCTGCTGTTTCTAATGCTAAAACCAAATCCTGGCAGTGTGCGACAAAAGCACATGCCTCCGTATTATTTTCAAGAGCTAATGATCTCTTTAAAATTTCAGGATAAGCTTGGAGTATCCCTTTATTCTGAGAAAGAATAGATATTTTTTTATCTTCGGAAGGGAAATGCCGAAGCATATCAAAGAGCGTTTTTTCACTTAAACTCGCAGCACAGGCATCTAGCAAGATTGTTTTAGCTAGGGTGATTTTTATAATAGAAGGTAGTTGTTCATGGTAATTCTCAAGAAGTCTGATGACCCCACTTTTATTTAAGAGAGCTTGATGTTCTTTTTCTTGATAAGAGGTAGTATCTTCGGCTTTCTTTTCTTCATCTTCTTTGTTTTCTAATGCGCTAGCTTGTGCTTGCGATACTTCATTCTTCGTTAAGAGAACAAGACTTCCCTTTTTCTCCGCCACGGGGGGTATGGTTATCATTTCATGACTACGAATAATACCTGCATGAAGTTTCATAAGAAAGAGTTCTTGCAAAGGGTCTTTTTCTTCAAAGTGTTTCATAGCTATGTGATAGAGTTCTTTTATTCCTGGATCGCCACATTTTTTATGGATTGCGGTAATCACTTTCTCCAACGGTAAATCGCAGCTTAATAAGCTTTTGATAAAGTGTGCGGCTATTGAGCGTTTTATTTCTTTTTCTGCACCCTCCTTTAAAATGAGAATTTCTTGGATAGATTCTACTATTATTTGTTCTAACTCTTCTTGTTTTGATTTCACTGTAGGATCAGATCTAAATTTACTATTTTCTAAAAGGTTATCCTTAAGAATGTTAGCAAATCTTTTGAACTGAACTTCTATCTCTTCCGCATGCTTTTTTCTAAGAGAGTGATTTTTTGAGGCGGAAAATAGGTCAAGGTATAGGTATAATGCGGATAAGATATCTTGCTTTTCAAAGTTTAGAGAATAATCGAAGTGAACTTTTGGGGCGACAGAACTTTTTGCTTGCTCTATCAGCTCCATTGCTTGCGCGCCTCTGGGGATAAGAGCTCCTCTTCCTTGATCATCTCTCTCTGGCCCGTGGATCTCAGCCATGATGCAGAGGGCAGACAAAGAGGCAGAATAAGCGTCTAAGTTGAAATCAAGCCCCACGAAGGAGGAGAGGATTTTGTACGTGTGAGATACATCACGCATCCAGGAAGAACGTGTTTTATAGTCTTTTTCTTTTTCTTTAAAATGACTATTTATTTTGGTGATTATATCTTGTAATTTTTTATATTTTTCTGCTTTATCTTCTTCTTGTTCTTGCACCGCATTTAAATAATTTTGTGCGGCGTTGTAAACACACATAAGCGCCGCCATCCTGTATCCCTCGCTTTCAGTAAATGTTCCCGTGTGCGCATTTAATTGTTTGATATTTCTGCATATGTTATCTTGATGTTGTTGAAGAGTGCAGGGAGAGGTGGCTGTGGCACTACGGACTAGGTTATGAGCATCTTCAAACGACTGCTCAAGACGGCTCTGTAGCGTAAGTGTCCCATTACTTAATAGTAAATAAATATGACGCTTTGCTTCATACGCAATTGCCTGAACGCAAAGAGTTTGATGTCTTTTTTTTGCTTCAGAAGCAAAAGCTAGGCTCTCTTCGTCGAAAAAAGGCGCATTAGGATTATTATTAGGCCGAGATTCCATCGTGGCGACTCCTCTTATTTCGTTAAGTGTATTTTGCAGTGTACGAGGCAGCGCATATAAATTTTAATTTATTGGTATGGGCCCGTAGTTTAGCCATTTTTTCAGTTTTTTGATAGAGGGATCAACGGATTATTTTTAGGAACGAGTTACCATTGTTCAATTAAATTAATAAATTATTTCCACATTTTCTTTAGCCAAGATTTCTCTTAATGCGTCTAATAATTTATCTACTGGCTTAACTCGCCAAGCTTCACCTAACTGAAGGGTGGCTTTAGCATTCGTGCGTAAATAATCTATCGCAATCCTGCATTCTCCACCACGGTATTTTTCTAATAACGGCACCAGCTGTGTCACATCGAAAGCAGGTGAAAGGCGGAGTTGTAAGTGTTTAGCATAGTGTTCACGTGCTGTTTCAATAGAAAAAAGCGCGCGGCTAATGACTCGGTAACCACCGTTAAAATCATCTGTGCTAACCTCGCCCTCTACAATAACTAATTTATCTTTACCTAGCAAGTCTCGATATTGATGATAATTTTCCGAAAAACACAATACATCAATACGGGTGGTTGCATCGTCCAAGGTGAAGGCCGCCATGCGATCTCCCCGTTTGGTTTGCATAGTGCGTAAATGAGTAATCATGCCCGCGGTCACGATTGTTTTGGAACTTGGGCGTAACTCAGCAATACGGCCGCTGGTGAAATTTTTCAATTCAGAAAGATAGCGATGAATAGGATGCCCTGTTAAATAAAGTCCCAGGGTTTCTTTTTCGCCAAATAAACGTTTTTGTTCATTCCATTCAGGTGTAACAATATAGTCCACTTCATTTTTTTGCATGTCTATACCACCGAATAAATTATGCTGACCGACCGCCTTGTCTCGTAAAATTTGCTCAGCATGCTGCAGAGCTCTATCCAAGCTGGCTAAGGTGGCGGCACGGTGAGGTGCAATTAAATCAAATGCACCCGCTTTGATTAAAGCTTCTAATACTCGTCTATTCAGTTTGCGTAACTCGACTCGCATACAAAAATCAAATAAATCTTTAAATTCACCTTGCTTACGGGCTTCTAAAATGGCTTCAATCGCCGCCTGTCCTGCGCCTTTGATAGCACCCAATCCATATATTAAAGTTGTAGCATCGATGGCTTTAAATGAATAAACACTACGATTAATATTAGGAGGGTTGATATGTAAATTTAATGTTTCGCATTCTTCTACCAAATGCACTACTTTATCTGTGTTATCCATATCTGCGGATAATACAGCTGCCATGTATTCTGCAGGGTGGTGGGCTTTAAGCCAGGCGGTTTGATAAGCGATTAAGGCATAGGACACTGAATGCGATTTATTAAAACCATAGCCGGCAAATTTTTCCATTAAATCGAAAATATAAGTGGCTGTTTCAAAGTTAACATCTCTTTCAACGGCGCCTTTGCAAAAAGTTTCACGATGCATTGCCATTTCTTCTGGTTTTTTCTTTCCCATCGCGCGACGTAGCAGATCGGCGGAACCTAGAGAATAGCCTGCTAAGAGTTGTGCAATTTGCATCACTTGTTCTTGGTATAAGATGACGCCATAAGTCGATCGCAAAATAGGTTCTAATTGGGGATGAGGATAAAGCACTTGAGCACGCCCATGTTTGCGATTAATAAAATCATCCACCATCCCGGATTGCAAGGGGCCCGGACGAAATAAAGCGACTAAAGCCACAATCTCCTCAAAACAATCCGGTTGTAAACGCTTGACCAAATCTTTCATGCCGCGAGATTCAAGTTGAAAGACTGCTGTGGTTTTACAAGCTTTCAATAGGGTAAAGGGGGCGGGATCATTCAATGGAATTAAGTTAATGTCTAATTCTGTTTCTTGGTTTGCCCGTCGCTGCTTATTAATTTCTTGAATGGCCCAGTCGATAATGGTGAGAGTACGTAAGCCCAGAAAATCAAATTTGACTAGGCCCACTGCTTCTACATCATCTTTATCAAATTGAGTAACAAGATGCTGCGTCTGTGCTTCCTCGCAATAGAGGGCCGTAAATTCAGTTAATTTAGAGGGTGCGATGACAACTCCACCTGCATGTTTTCCTGCGTTACGAGTAATTCCTTCCAACTTACGTGCAAGATCGATAAGAGTACGTACTTCTTCTTCTTGTTGGTAACGTTTAGCGAGGGCGTCTTCTTGTTCTAATGCTTTTTCAAGTGTCATGCCAATTTCAAAAGGAATCAATTTTGCAATTTTATCTACATGAGCATAGCTCATGCCTAATACACGCCCTACATCACGGATGACTGCCTTGGCTGTCATAGTGCCGTAGGTAATAATTTGTGCCACTGCTTCGCGGCCATGTGTTTGCATGACATAATCAATGACACGATCACGACCTTCCATGCAAAAATCGATATCAAAATCTGGCATAGAAACACGATCGGGATTGAGAAAACGTTCGAATAATAAATCATGTTGTAATGGATCTAGATCCGTAATTTTTAAAGCGTAGGCAACAAGTGACCCAGGGCCTGAGCCGCGGCCTGGCCCCACCGGCACACCATTTTCGCGTGCCCAACGGGTAAAATCAGCGACAATGAGAAAATACCCTGCAAATCCCATTTTATTAATGACGCTCAATTCAGTTTGCAAGCGGATGTCATAAGAACGACGTTGTACATTAAAAGTGGCTGCATGGATGTCAAAAGATATCTTTAAACGATCATCTAGACCGGATTGGGCCGCATGACATAAATAGCTATCCACCGTAAAGCCTGCGGGAACAGGAAAACGCGGCAAAAAACTTTTTCCTAATATAAGTGTCACATTACAGCGTTTCATCAGTTCAACAGTATTGGTTAATGCTTCGGGAATATCAGCAAACAGAGTGAGCATTTCTTCTTGGCTGCGAAAATATTGTTGTTCCGTATAAGATCGCGGTCTGCGTGGGTCGGTTAAAATAAATCCTTCATGAATACAAACCCGTGCTTCATGAGCTTCAAAATCATCACGTTCTAAAAAACGCACATCATTTGTTGCAATGACAGGGATGCCATGGGTTTCTGCTAAAGTCAGGGCGGCATCGATATAAGTTTCTTGCTGAGCACAGCCAGTTCGGCGTAATTCAATATAATAACGATTAGGGAAATATTCTAACCAAAAGCGGAGTAAGGAGTGGGCTTGAGCAGGATGAGGTGTTAACAGCGCTTTACCTATATCGCCTTCTTCGGCACCGGATAGTACAATTAAGCCATTTGCTAATTCTTGTAGCCAAGTGCGTTGAATGATTGCTTTTCCTTGCGATTGACCTTGAATGAAGCTACGCGAAATTAACATCAGTAAATTTTTATAGCCTTGATTATGTTGACAAAAAAGAGTAAGTCGATGAGGATTTTTAGGTTGCTTGTCATTTTCTAACCATACATCTACCCCGATCAAGGGTTTGATTTTTGCACTGATAGCAGCTTGATAAAATTTTACCACATTGAATATATTACTTTGATCAGTGATAGCGACGGCTGGCATATGATATTGTCGGGTTTTGTCAATTAAGCGGTCAATCTGGACGAGGCCATCATTTAAGGAATATTCAGTATGTAAGCGTAGATGAATAAAGCGGGGTTCCATGGTCTATACCTTATTTTAGGGCCAGGGAATTATAAGCTAAAACAGCTAATTCAGCTATCTGCATGGAAGACTTCTCATGGGCTGGGGCGCAGCAATGCACTAGTGATGCAGACCCCCTCGCCCCAAAAGTATGGATCCTTCAGCCTAGGGAGGGTAAGTTGTTCTTAGCTGGGGATCCTGTTTGAGTTTTAAAGATGCGAGGCGTATCAATTTAAGCTATCATAGAGCTCATTTAAATTTATGATTGAGATTCTGATAAATGAACTTAAATTTCCTGGATTTTGAACAACCTATTGCTGAGCTTGAGGCAAAGATTCAAGAGCTGCGAATGGTAGACAGAGATAGTGCAGCCAATATTAGCAATGAGATTGAGTGCTTAGCAGAAAAAAGCCGGCAATTGACAGAAAGTATTTTTTCCCGTCTTCCTCCTTGGAAAATTACCCAATTAGCTCGCCATCCGCAAAGGCCGCATGCTATCGATTATTTTTTACGGCTATTTACCGATTTTGATGAATTGCATGGCGATCGTTCTGTTTCCAAAGGGCCTACTATTGTGGCGGGAATCGCGAGATTGGATGGTCAGCCCGTCATGGTGATAGGACATGAGAAGGGTCGTAAAACCCACGAGAAAATTGAACGTAATTTTGGGATGCCCCATCCGGAAGATTATCGTAAAGCATTGCGTCTCATGCAGATGGCAGAAAAATTTAAATTACCTATTTTCACTTTTATTGATACGCCTGGTGCTTATCCGGGAATTAAAGCAGAGGAATGTAATCAAAGTGAAGCCATTGCACGCAATTTATTTGTAATGTCGCGTTTAAAAACGCCGATTATCTGTACGGTGATTGGTGAAGGGGGTTCAGGAGGGGCATTAGCCATTGGAGTAGGAGATTGTATTTTGATGCTACAGTACTCTATTTATTCTGTTATCTCCCCTGAAGGGTGTGCTTCTATTTTATGGAAAAGCGCAGATAAAGCAGCGCAAGCTGCTGAAGCAATGGGGGTGTCCGCAGAACAGAATTTATCTTTGGGGTTGATTGATGAAATTATTCCCGAGCCTTTAGGGGGGGCGCATCGTGATTATGATGCTGCTGCTGCTAATTTAAAAACCGTTTTAGCAGAAAAATTGATCGCCCTGCAAGGTTATTCTACCACTCAATTAATTGAAATGCGTTACCAGCGACTCATGTCTTATGGCCGCGTTGCTTGATTGCGTTAAGGCTTTTTGTCTTGAACAAGGGTTAGATAAAACATACTGGCTGGGTTATAGCGGCGGCTTAGATTCCCATGTGTTATTGCATCTTTGCATGAGATTACGTAGACAGTATCCTTTGCGGTTGAAAGCAGTGCATGTGCATCATGGTTTGAGTAGGAATGCGCAACATTGGGTGGCCCATTGCGCAAAAGTATGTGCGGACTTACAAATTGAGTTTATTCAGAAATCAGTTAATGCAACAGCACTTACAGGCGAAAGTCCAGAAAATACCGCGCGCCAGCGTCGGTATGAAGTTTTTGCTGATTTATTGCAAAAAAAAGATATTCTATTCACTGCCCATCAACAAGAAGATCAAGCAGAAACAGTATTATTACAATTATTACGGGGTGCGGGTCCTAAAGGCCTTTCTGCTATGCCTGTATTCAAAGAGTTTGCAGCGGGGTTTCAGGCACGACCTTTGTTGTCTGCCTCACGTTTTGAAATAGAAAAATATGCTGAATCCCATCAATTGGTATGGATAGAAGATGAGTCTAATACAAATAAAAATTTCACGCGTAATTTTTTGCGTCACGATGTGTTACCTCTTTTAAAACAACGTTGGCCGACGGTGAGCAAGACGTTAGCGCGTGTTGCAGAAAATTGTGCAGAAGCACAGCAAGTGGTAGAAACTATTGCGGTGCAGAATTTAGCAGGATGCTATGATAAAAAAACAAAAACGCTTGCCCTTAAAAAATTACGATTACTGGATGCAGTGAGCCAACGTCAAGTATTACGTCGATGGCTTGAAGAGCTTGGATTTCCTATTCCTTCTGCCGTAAAATTATATCAAATCCAACATGATTTCTTTCACGCAAGATCAGATAGATCTCCCTATATGACGTGGGGGAATGTAGAGTTGCGGCGTTATCAAGATACGCTTTATGCTAAACAATGCGCTCTTGCCTATAATTCAGCGCAGATTTATCATTGGGATTTAACTGCACCGCTTAAGATTCCTCATGTAGGTGTTGTGTCTGCAACAATGAGCGAAAGCGGAGGATTACGTTCTGATATTACCGAAGTCAGTGTGCGCTTTCGGCGAGGTGGGGAACGGTGTTATTTTCCCGAGCGTTATTGCCATCAATTATTAAAACATCTTTTGCAAAAATGGCATATTCCACCTTGGGAACGCGAAAGATTACCTTTGGTGTTTGTAAGCGATATATTAGTGGCTATTCCTGGACTTTTTCTTGATAGACGTTATTTTTCAACAACAGGGCGGGAGTTGGTGTTTCATGCTTCATAACTCGAAAAGAAATGGCTATGGTAGGTGTTATTCGTAGCCCTCCGAATAAACTCCAGCGAAGAATCACTTGGTGTGAAGCTAGTTTCTTTACTAGCGTAGCTGATTTCTTCGCTGCGTTTATGATAGGCTCTTCACTTTGTTTAGGATGACAATCTCAGAAAACTTATATTTTCTTCGAGCAAGAACACACACATCCACAGGCTTTTTTTGAGCATGTACATAAATATTTAATTAATGCACCAAATGCCAAGATCGGTAATGACACATCAAAGAAGTCGCGGAAAACAATCAATTTAACAATTTGGTCGCGTGGCAATTCCAGAGCCAATACGCCTACTACCACCCCAACGATGATGACCAATGCTACAAAGATTTTAAGCAACATAAGTTTCTCCAAACTTTTATGATAAGAACTTAAGGGTAAAGGTAGATGTGGCCTGAGTCAATGGTTTGTTTTTTAAGAACAAAAACGTGAACAATTTTATACCAAGCTACAACAAGCCACAACAAAATGCGTAGACTGCAAAGTTCATTGCAGCGAGATTTTGATTTTGCTACAGTCGCTACGAATAAAGTTGGAGCGGGCCATGACACGATATATTTTTATTACAGGTGGGGTAGTTTCATCCTTAGGAAAAGGCATTGCTTCAGCTTCTTTAGGTGCGATTCTTGAAGCCCGCGGCCTTAAAGTCAATTTACTGAAATTGGATCCTTATATTAATGTCGATCCAGGTACCATGAATCCTTTGCAGCATGGAGAAGTATTCGTTACCGAAGATGGTGCAGAGACTGATCTTGACTTAGGGCATTATGAACGTTTTGTACGCATTACAGCAAGTAAAAGAAATAATTTCACAAGTGGGCGAGTCTATGCGAATGTCATACGCAATGAACGTCGCGGTGATTATCTAGGTGGTACCGTACAAGTCATTCCTCATATTACAGATGAAATCAAACGGTGTATTACTGAAGGTGCTGGCAATGTAGATATTGCTTTAATCGAAATTGGCGGCACCGTGGGAGATATTGAATCTTTACCTTTTTTAGAGGCGATTCGTCAAATGCGAGTAGAGTTGGGCCGCCAACGTGCTTTATTCATTCATCTGACTTTGTTACCTTATATTTCTACCGCAGGTGAAATTAAAACTAAACCCACACAACATTCGGTAAAAGAGTTGCGTTCTATTGGTATCCAACCTGATATTTTACTTTGTCGCTCTGATTGTCCCATATCAGATAGCGCTCGTTCAAAAATAGCGTTATTTACGAACGTAGAGCAGCGTGCGGTTATCCCCTTGCAAGACGTGGATTTTATTTATGAAATTCCGCATAAATTGCATGCGCAGGGGGTGGATGATATCGTGACCGATATTTTAGATATGCAAGCCAAGCCGGCTAATTTATCAGAATGGGATCGCGTGGTAGATGCGTATCGTCATCCGGATACCGAAGTAAAAATTGGCATGGTAGGAAAGTACGTAGACTTAACAGAATCTTATAAGTCTTTATCAGAAGCCTTGTTACATGCAGGTATTCAGACCCGTACTCATATTACTATTCATTATATTGACTCAGAGGAAATTGAACGTAAGGGTCCCGATGTACTACAAGATATGGATGGGATTATTGTTCCAGGCGGATTTGGTAAGCGCGGTGTAGAAGGTAAGATTATGGCTGCACGTTACGCGAGAGAATATCGTATTCCCTATCTCGGAATTTGCCTAGGCATGCAAATTGCTATTATAGAATTTGCGAGAGACAAAGCCGGTATGAAAGAAGCTAACAGCACCGAGTTTGATCCTACGACTCCGTATCCAGTGATTGCCTTGGTGGCTGAGTGGACAAATGCGTCGGGTGATATCGAAGTCCGCACTGAAAAATCAGACAAGGGGGGGACAATGCGCTTGGGTGGTCAAATTTGTCAGCTCATGCCAGGTTCTTTAGCTGAAAAACTATATGGCAAAAGCGAAATCATAGAGCGGCATAGACATCGTTACGAAGTAAATAATCGTTTGGTTGCCCAAATTGAAGCAGCCGGTATGATTATTTCTGGCCGCTCACAACAAGATAATTTAGTGGAAATGATTGAGTTAGCGAATCACCCATGGTACGTGGGTTGTCAATTTCATCCTGAATTTACTTCCACTCCACGTGATGGACATCCTTTATTTAACGGTTTTATTCGGGCAGCCCAAGCCTATGCAGCGCATCAGGAGAAAAGTAATGCAAATGTGCGGATTTGAAATTGGCCTAGACCAACCTTTTTTTTTAATAGCGGGTCCTTGTGTTATTGAAAGTGAGCAATCTGCTATGGATATAGCAAGTAAATTAAAAGAATTAACGCAGCGGTTAAATATTCACTTCATTTATAAATCCTCCTTTGATAAAGCTAACCGCACATCAGGTAAAAGTTATCGTGGTCCTGGAATAGATGAAGGGTTGCGTATTTTACAACAAGTAAAAAAAGTAGTGGGGGTACCCGTATTAACAGATGTGCACGAAGACATTCCTATCGAAGAAGTGGCTTCTATTGTTGATGTTTTACAAACCCCTGCTTTTTTATGCCGACAAACTAATTTTATTCAACGTGTGGCACGACAAGGGTTGCCTGTGAACATTAAGAAAGGACAATTTCTTTCACCATGGGATATGAAAAATGTGGTCGAAAAAGCATTTGCTGTGGGGAATAAAAAAATCATGGTGTGTGAGCGTGGTGTCAGTTTTGGTTATCATAATTTAGTTTCTGATATGCGCTCGTTGGCGATTATGCGAGAGACCGGTTGCCCGGTGGTATTTGATGCAACGCATTCGGTGCAATTGCCGGGCGGCCTCGGCCATGCCACCGGGGGCCAACGCGAATTTGTGCCTGTTTTAGCCCGGGCTGCGGTAGCGGCTGGTATTGCAGGCCTTTTTATGGAAACCCACCCTGATCCCGACAAAGCCCTTTCAGATGGGCCAAATATGTGGCCATTAGGGAAATTAGAAGCATTACTACTGTGTTTAAAAGAAATTGATTTCACTGTAAAACAGCATGGGTTGTAAGCCAAAGAGAGTTATGCGATACGTCGTATAATAGTCAATATGAAACGACTTTACGAAGATATCATAGCTCGTCATTTTAAGCATTATAAACAAATGTTATTTTTAAGGGGGCCCCGCCAAGTAGGGAAAACAACGATTAGCTTAGCAGCTAAGGTATTAACGGATCATTTAAATTGGGATAATCAAGATCATCGTTCTATTATCTTAAAAGGTCTAACTCCTTTTGCAGAAGTTATTAATTTAGAGAAAATAACTCAAAAAGTCCCCATTGTCATCTTTTAGTTTGACGGAGTTATTGTAAATTGAACGCTTACCATTATTTCACTTGTTATTCGAGAAATAGAAAAATGATGAATAAATAGTATTTATATATTTGATTACAAAACTGTAATTCGTTGATATTGCATTTCTAATTTGCTGAGTATAGCTTGATTTTCTATTAATTTCTCCTGTTCTTTTTTCACGACTTGGGGCGGTGCTTTATCTACAAAATCCGGGTTGCTTAATTTTGTTTCCACGCGTTCCACTTCTTTTTTTAATTTGGCTATTTCTTTTTCTAAGCGAGCAGATTCTTCCTCTTTATTAATTAAACCTGCCATAGGAATGAGAATTTCTAATTCGCCAACGAGTATGGTTGCTGATTCAGGACAGGATTCACTTTCAGATAACCAAATGCAGCTTTCTAATTTTGCTAATTTTAAAATTAAATGAGCATGATGATTATAATATTCCTTATCGGTAGAAACACCTTTACGTAGTAGTACAGTCAACAGTTTACCAGGTGCGATATTCATTTCACTTCGCAGCGTACGAATTGCAATGATGAATTGTTTTATCCATTCTAACTCGTTTTCAATCGCAATATTTTTTAGCGTCTTATCTGTTTTTGGATAAGGCTGCAGCATGATAGTTTCGCCTTGAATGCCTGCTAGGGGTGCGACTCGTTGCCAAATTTCTTCTGTGATAAAGGGCATGATGGGATGGAGTAAACGTAAAATATGTTCTAAAACAAAAATAAGCGTGTGTCGTGTGCCGCGCAGTTGCTCTTTAGAACTATCGCCAGAGGTTAATACGGGTTTAGATAATTCTAAGTACCAATCGCAAAACTCATTCCATGTAAATTCATACAGTGTGTGTGCCAGTAAATCAAAACGATAATGCGTTAAGTTAGTATGTGCTGTTTCGATGGTATCCTGTAGGCGCGATAGGATCCAGCGGTCTGGCAAAGACAATGTCATGGACTGATGCATTTGAATATCACTTTTTTCTTCTGTATTCATTAGCACGTAACGTGCGGCATTCCATAGTTTATTGCAGAAATTCCGATAACCTTCTAAGCGTCCTAAGTCAAAACGGATTTCTCGCCCATAAGAGGCAAGAGCACAGAAAGTAAAACGCAAGGCATCGGTGCCGTGAGCAGAAATTCCTGCCGGAAATTGCTGACGCGTGCTTTTTTCTATTTTTTGTGCCATGGCTGGTTGCATTAAGCCATGAATGCGTTTGCGTACTAATTCATCCAATTGGATACCATCTATTAAATCGAGTGGGTCTAATACATTACCTTTAGATTTTGACATCTTGTGCCCTTCAGCATCTCGAATCAAGCCCGTGATGAACACTTCGTGGAAGGGTACTTGCTCCGTAAATTTAAGCCCCAGCATGATCATGCGGGCCACCCAAAAAAAGATAATATCAAACCCTGTGACTAAGACGTGGGTTGGGTAAAATGTACTGAAATCTACAGTTTTTTCAGGCCATCCTAGGGTTGAGAAAGGCCAGAGCGCTGCCGAGAACCACGTGTCTAGCACATCGTTATCTTGTTGTAATAAGACATCTGAAGGCACGTTATTTCGTAAGCGCGCATCTAATTCATCACGGCCTACATAGACTTGACCGTTTTCATCATACCAGGCGGGAATACGATGACCCCACCACAGTTGACGGCTAATACACCAATCTTCAATATTGTGCAGCCATTGAAAATAAGTTTTACTCCAACCTTCTGGAACGAATTTGACGTTCTCACTTTCAACTGCTTGAATCGCAGGTTCGGCTAAGGTTTCCATTTTCATAAACCATTGTTGCGTGAGATAAGGTTCGATCACTACCCCAGAACGGTCTCCGCGCGGCACTTTTAAAATATGTTTATCTATTTTTTCTATTAAACCTAGCACGGTTAAATCATGAATAATTTGTTCGCGTGCAGCAAAACGTTCTAAGCCTTGATAGGCATTAGGAGTACTTGCATTAAGGTGGGCATCGGGAGTAAAGATATTCCAGGGTTTTAAACGATGACGTTGACCTATAGCATAGTCATTAAAATCATGCGCAGGCGTGATTTTTACACAGCCACTGCCGAACTCTTGATCCACACTTTCATCAGCAATGATAGGAATAGTACGTCCAGTTAAAGGTAATTGTACCTGTTTTCCAATCCACTCTTTGTATCGCATATCATCAGGATGGACCGCAACGGCTACATCACCTAATAATGTTTCGGGGCGGGTTGTGGCCACCGTGATAAAAGCATCCGAATGAAGAAGAGGATAGCGTATATGCCATAATTTGCCTTCTTCTTCATGATAAACGACTTCTAAATCAGAAATAGCCGTTAATAATTTCGGATCCCAATTAACTAAACGGGTGCCGCGATAAATTAGTTTTTCTTCATGTAAACGAATAAAGACTTCATTGACTGCCTTTGATAAATGGTCGTCCATCGTAAAACATTCGCGCGACCAATCAATAGATGCACCTAAGCGTCGTAACTGACGAGTGATATTGTTGCCCGATTCTTGTTTCCAAGCCCAAATTTTTTCAATGAAAGCAGCCCGCCCTAAATCGTGGCGTGACTTGCCTTCCAGCATAAGCTGACGCTCAACCACCATTTGAGTTGCAATACCCGCGTGATCTGTGCCGCCTTGCCAAAGAGTACGCCGTCCTTGCATGCGGTGATAACGAATTAATATATCAATGATACTGAAGCAAAAACCATGCCCCATGTGTAAGCTGCCCGTCACATTAGGGGGGGGTAACATAATGCAATAGGGCTCACCTTGACCCTGAGGGGCAAAATAATTATTTTTTTCCCAAGTTTGATACCATGTTTGTTCAAGTGTGTGTGGATTATATATTTTTTCCATAGAATTACGCTTCTGTAGGTGCTTGTAATTGATGAGTGATTATTTCATGGCCTTCTGCGCGGTAAAGTTTATAGCGTTCGCGACCCGCGGCTTGTGCAGTGGCATCACGCGCTATTAATTCCAAGATACGTGAAAATTGTTTATAAAATTCAGGTACGGTAGAGCTCAAATTAATTAAAATATCTCGGTGCTTCTCGGGGGCGATGTGGTAGCCTATTTGAATGGGCGGTATAGGTTCAGATCCTTCGCCATATAAATCATGAGGAAGAAAACTCTCTTCTCGATGGGTCCATAGCAGCTCATCAAGGTGATGTGCGGCTTCTTTATTCTCAGTATGAATATAAATTCGATGTTGCTTCTTATAAGCCTTTTCAATTAAACGACAAGCAAAAGTAAAACGCTCGTTTTCGCTAGGAGAAGGGATGAGATAAAAATCAATTTTTGACATGAGGAAGATATCTTTAAAATTTATTTTTTGCTTTGGTTAATTAAATAATGCATTAATAAGGGCACAGGCCTTCCTGTTGCACACCGTTCGCCGCCTCCCATCATCATAGCAGCCGTGCCAGCAACATCAAGATGAGCCCAGTGAAATTTTTTAGCAAAACGAGATAAAAAACAGGCCGCCGTGATGGCACTGCCTTGTTTCCCTCCCACGTTCGAGATATCAGCAAAAGGGCTTTTTAATTGTTCTTGATAGTCTTCCCAGAGTGGCAATTGCCAAGCACGATCATGGCTTTCAATGCCTGCGTCGAGTAAGTCTTGAGCTAAAGGCTGATAGTTGCTGAGCAAACCCGTCGCATGCTGACCTAAAGCCACAACGACCGCTCCCGTTAAGGTGGCGATATCAATAACAACCGCCGGCTTGTAACGTTCGCTATAAGTCAAAGCATCACATAATATAAGGCGTCCTTCTGCATCAGTATTCATAATTTCAATAGTTTGCCCCGAAAGACTAGTCACAATATCTTCGGGTTTAGTGGCTGATCCGCTTGGCATATTTTCCACTGCAGCAATTACTCCCACTAAATGCAAGGGCAGTTTGAGTTCTGCTGCCGCTTTTAAGGTACCTAATACGGTTGCAGCCCCGCACATATCATATTTCATCCCCACCATTCCATCAGGCGATTTTAAAGAAAGGCCTCCTGTATCAAAGGTAATACCTTTTCCTACTAATACAATAGGTGCTTGTTTTTTACTACTACCATGGTATTCCAAGCAAATTAATTTAGCTGGTTGGACGCTACCTTTAGAGACCGCAAGTAAAGCACCCATGCCTAATTTTGCCATAGCGCTTTCTTCCAGAATTTTAACAGTCAGTCTTTTATAGTGTTGGCTTAGTTTTTTTGCTTGCGTGGCAAGATAAGGGGGGGTGCAAATATTGCTAGGTAGATTGGCTAAATTTTTAGTGAACTCTACACCGCTATTAATGCCAAGGATTTGTTTTAGAGCAGTTTGACAAGCGATATATTGCTCGTTTTTGGGAGCATACAGATGCATTTCCTGTAAAGTAGGCTTGAATTCTTTATTGCTTTTAAATTGATCGAAGCAGTAACATGCCTCTGCTGTCATGGCCGCGGTTTGTTTTATTTTCCAGGGTAAATCACGCTGTTCCACGGGGAGTTCTGTTAAAAAAGAAATAGCGCGTTGGATTTTAACTGTATTCAGGGCCTTGATGCTGCTCATTACAATTTTTTGATACTCGCTCGCTCTTAGCGTTGTTTTATTTCCGCATCCCACAAGGAGGACCCGTGGCGAAGAAAGAGAAGGGACATGGTGCAAAAATAAGGTTCGCCCTATTTTTGCTTGGAAATCACCTTGGTTTAAAAGTTTGGTTAAATAATTTTGACTGATTTTATCAATTTGTTTTGCTGCCAACGGCAAATCTGCTTGCTCAAATAAGCCGATAATAATACAGTCTGTTTGTTGTTTAACGACATCAGTTGAATCAAGGCTAAATTTCATATTAGCTCCTACACGTTGAATTTTGTATAATTTGCGGCGGAACCACTGTGTTGGCCCAGTGCTAACCGCCACTATAGCTTGCCTTCACCCCTAGCTATCATTTGTTTTGGCAAATAAATGGCAGGAGGCTGAAGAGCCCGAGCCATTGTCAAAAAAGCGGTAGCTAGGTGTGAAGACATGCCTTAATTAGGTAATTTTACATACTTTAAGACAGAAGTGCTAAATGATTATTTCTCGTTATCTTGTAAAAGAACTTTTTTATGCCCTCTTAGCAGTGACTTTTGTCCTATTGCTCATTTTTCTTGGTAATCAATTAGTGCGTTTTTTAAGCTATGCTGCTTCAGGAAAAATTGCAGTAAATGTTTTATTACAAATTATGGGGTTTGAAGTCGCTTTTTTGCTCGCTTTATTATTGCCCTTAGGGCTTTATCTGGGGATTATTGGTACCTATGGGAGATTATACGCGGATAATGAATTACGGATTATACAGGCATCCGGTTTTGGCATACGAAGGCTAGTACAGTTAACGGCTACTTTTGCTCTTATTGTCATGCTCCTTACTTTGTTGTTGACGCTTTGGGTGAATCCTTATATTGCTAAAATCAAAGATAAACTTATTTCTCAAAGTGCAGCCACGAGCAGTGTAATTAATAATTTAATGCCTGGACGTTTTCAAGTGAGTGGCGATGAAAATCGAGTATTTTATGTAGAAAATATTGCCCGCAATCACCAGCAAGCCCAGAATTTATTTATTGCCGAGCAAAAAAAAATGGGCGCAGATGAAGCGCGTCCGGCGTGGACGGTAGTGTCAGCAGCAACAGGCTATCAAATGATAGAGCCGCTGACTCAAGATAAATTTGTGGTGGCTGTTGATGGTTATCGTTATGAGGGAACGCCAGGCCAAAATGCATATAAAATTATTCAATTTAAAAAATATGCTGTCAGAATTTCAGATCCTATTATGGAAAGGGCACATTTAGGTCAAGAAATGATTCCTACCTCTATTTTATATCAGCATTATTTCGATAATCCTAAGAATGCAGCTGAATTGCAATGGCGTATTTCCATGCCTTTGTCTGCATTCTTATTAGCGTTGCTGGCCATTCCTTGCAGCTATGTGCGACCTCGTCAAAGTCGCTATGCACCCTTATTTCCTGCGATTTTGATTTATGTTATTTATGTAGAAATGCTTTTTGCAGCACGTGACTGGGTAGACCAACAGATCTTACCCATTAGTGTGGGGCTATGGTGGGTGCATGGCCTGCTTATTTTATTAATTATTTTATTATTTCTGCGGCAAACAGGAAAATTATCCTTTTTAAGGAAGTCACTATGAATATCCTTCAGCGGTATATTGCTAAAGGAGTATTAACTTCGACTCTCCTAGTATTTTTAGTTGTTGTAGCCCTGAGTTTTATTGTGGGTTTACTTAAAGAATTACATGATATGGGTGTAGGTGAATATGGGTTTGGGCATGCTGTTATCTACGTCTTATTGCAATTACCCCATACACTTTATCAATTTTTTCCTTTATTAGTGTTATTAGGCGGGGTATTAGGTTTAGGGCTCCTGGCTGCAAGCCATGAGCTCATGGTCATGCGCACCTCCGGTGCATCTGTGCGGCAGATTGTTTGGGGCGTGATAGGTGCTGCTTTACTGATGATTTTCTTAATGATGTTAGTAGGCGAAGGAATAGGTCCTCGTGCTGAGTATTTAGCGGAAAAACGAAAATCCAGCGCCATGAGTAATGGTCAGGCGGTAGCAACCCGGTCAGGCATATGGATTCATCAAGGCAATAATTTTTTACACGCAGAGCGCATTGTAGGTCATTACCATTTGGAAGGAGTGACACGTTACGAGTTTAATGATAAACATCTTTTATTAGCTTCCTATTATGCGAAGTCATTAGATTTTATCAAGGGCCAATGGCTATTGCATGATTTAGTGAAAACCACTTTGAAAGGCAACCGAACGCAGAGCGAGGCATGGGCAGAAACCACATGGGATTTAATATTGAACCCTACTTTATTAAATAGTGGTATCATGGAACCCGAATCTATGTCATTGCTGCGCCTTGCTAAGTATGCGCACTCTCTGGAAAAAAACCACTTGCAATCGAGCAGTTTTGCGCTCGAATTTTGGCAACGTGTTTTTCAACCCTTAGCTATTCTAGTTATGATCTTGCTGGCTATTCCTTTTGTATTTACTGCACCACGCGCGATGAATATAGGCAGACGGATGTTGTTAGCCATTATGGCAGGATTTATATTTTATATTTTGGCTGCCTTAATTGGGCAATTCAGCATTGTATTTCAATTGCCACCGTTTATTGCGGCCTTAGTGCCGATTTTATTGTTTGGCGGTGCAGGATATATGGTGATGCTGAAGATAAAAGGGTAGAAATGTTTATCTCGTAAAGCGGGTGAGCATCTAATTAATAGTATTTTTTCTATTATGTCATGTTCTTCCTAGGAGTAAGGCGAGCCAAAAATGAGAGGTGTTTACCCCTGACAGGGTTAAGGCAATGTTATTGCACCCTTCGCTTAAACCCCAGAAAAAATAATTATTCAAAAATCAAAAAAAGAAAAAATATAAAAAATAATATAAGTCAGAATGTTATAGTATTCCCTCCTAAGAAAAGACTACTTTAAAATTATTAATAGCCATCTATTATTATTGATTTTTTAGTGAGCAGCGTGTAGGATCGCCGATTATTTTAAGTTTTTAATAGTCCGGGGAGAAGTTATGGGGAAAGCCAACGCAAAAGTCCGGGAGGAACATAGAGATCAGAGAAGCATCGCAACCAACTTACAAGCTACCTTTAAAGATAGAAGAAGGAAGGTTGATAACATTACCCTTGATAATATTCCTGAGTATAGGACGGCTCGTTTCGCCCGCCTATTTAATCGTAATGTCTACGTTGCTTCAGGTAGCACATTTGAAAAAGAAGGAGAATATAGAACGGGGGCTCTTGAAGTGTTGGATGCCTGTCAAATCACTCCTATTATTAGCCCAGAAGGGGATAGGTGCCAAGGGTTTATTATGGCAACCGCTGATGGTTATGATCATTATGAACCCCATGAAATAGCTGCCGCTGCTGTAGAGGCTTGTGACCAATTTACTACCCGTGCATCTGAAAAAGTAGCTGATAGGCACGAACCTAGAAATAATAATATAACATCCATATTAGATTTCGCAGGCCAATCTTGTGCAATTGCTAAAAAAACTGCTAAAGAATCTTCTTTAGCAGGTACTCTCATTCGAGGAAAAGGAAACAAACCCACATTTTCCTGCGAGATGGGAAATGTAGGCGATGGTATGATTATTGTTATAGATGGTAAACAATCGCAAGTTAAAGCAGTAGTAGGAGCCAGGCAATATTTTCGGAAAATGGATTCTCCCGAGACCCTAAAATTGACACAGGCAGAATGTTTATCTATAGCCCGTCAAGGCGAACTTCCTCCTGATTTCGAAGGAACGTTTTTTTTACCCCGGTCTTTCCAAGATTCTCGACAAACTATAGCTGAAGAGGAAATAGTCCTTAATTCAGGGGATGTTGTGATACACATGACAGATGGGATGTGGGGTTGTTTTAAATATCACGATGCTTATTTTATGAAAAAAGGGGATGGGGCAATTGAAATAACATCAGAAGAAGCTGATGCGAAAGAAGAAGGTGCTGACAAAAGAGAATATGTTCTTTATCGAGAAAATAAAATAGATTGCGAAAAATTTGAAGCAATTTTAAGAGCAGAGGAGTGCAAGAATTCATTTGAGATAGGACAGGCGTTATTGAATGCTGCGCTATTAACTTATGCAACCCATCAAACTTACAAAAAAAAGTTATTAAATTGGCTAGAAGAAAAGTTGCAAGCCGAATGTAAAAAGCATTTGGAAAAAGAGCACGAAGACGCCTTAGAAGAGAAAAAGGAAGAGAAAGAATTACACGCAAGAGCTCAGGCAGGAAGGGAATTACTAATAAATTTTTTGCAGGAGATTCCTGAAGATGAAAAAAAATATCTAAACAGATTTAGGAAATACCAGAGGATAAAAGAGGACAGCAGCATTACGTTAAATGAGATTATTAGGATATTAAGAGCCCCCGCAGGTGATTGTTCAACTATGGTAGTGGTAGAAGTCCCCAATATTGCTGTTGAAAATCTCCGCCCTTTTTTTGAGAGAGTAACTGATAAAGTACGATCAGAGAAGGTATATTATGGCATCAAGGAAAGCACGGCTGAATTGCGGACAGCCGAAGAGAAATGGCGGGAAAGGCTAGAAAATCACGGGAAGGACAAAAAGGAATTTTATAGAGCTCTTATTGAACATCTCAGAAATGAAAAATTTCTGCGTGAACCTGCAGAAAAAGGCTATGAGAAAGGAGACGTTTATAAAAATTTATGCCCTTTCTATACCGCTGATGAGATAAAAATATTAACGGAAGATTTAATAGAAATTTATATGGAGTTAGGAAAAAACCAACTTTTGTATAGTGTGAATGATCCACTAGCAAAGAAGAAAGAAAAACAACAAGCGTTAAAAAAGTTTTTAAAAACTCATTGTAAGTCAGTGCATGAAAAAGCTATTATTTTTTATTTTTTACAATCTATTCTTTCCTATAATACCCATACTAATGCAAGATGGGATCGGTTTTTTGGGTTGCATAATACCAAAAGTTGGAGAGAAACAGTAAAAGAAATTCGATTAGAGGCTTTAGAGCAATTAAAAAAAGAATGCGACGCCCTCGAATCTGTGGGGGAGAAAATTGCCTTTTTGGAAAATGCTCGAAAAATGCCAATATTCTCTTATCATCGTAATAACTATCGATTTTTTGGTGCTTTTGGTAGAACACAAGCACAAATAACGATTGATAATTATCAGTGCACAATCAAACTGCCTGCCCTAGCCAATAGCTCAGGTGGTCTAGAAAGGGTAAGTTTTTAGGGGGGTATGAAAAATAGTTTGTGTAAACGGCCGTTCTCGTGATTAAATTCTTCCATCGAATTTAATCCTAAAATAAACACTATCTAATTTTTTGAAACCCTATGTCAGGGTTAATATTTAATTTGTCTAATATTCTTCGGGTTCGATTCTTAAAAAAACAATAATCTTTGGCATGAGATAAAATAGTTGCTTTTTCATAATTTTTTAGATTACTTATGCCGAAACAAGTACCCTGCAAGTCTTTTTCATATTCTTTTTTAAATTCCTGAAGCAAATCTGCTTCTTCTTTTTTTACTCGCTGTTTTTCTTTTTCTTTCTCTGCGTCTTGTGCTGCTTTTTGTGCGTCGTAGTATTTCTTTTTTGCTGTTTCTTCGCGTTCTCTGGACGCGGCCTGCTTTCTTTCCTGCTCTTTTCTTTTATCTTCTTCTTCGATAGCCTTTCTTTTGACTGTCTCTTCTTCTACTCGCTGTTTTTCTTTTTCTCTCTCTGCGTCTTGCTTTTCTTCGGGGGCAGCTCGTTCTGCGGCATAGTGTTTCCCTTTTACTGTTTCTTTGTTTTCTCTGGACGCGGCCTGCTTTCTTTCCTGCTCTTTTCTTTTATCTTCTTCTTCTTCTTCTTCTTTTTCGATAGCCTTTCTTTTGACTCTCTCTTTTGCTACTCGCTGTTTTTCTTTTTCTTTCTCTGCGTCTTGTGCAGCTTTTTGTGCGTAGTAGTCCCTTTTTGCTGTTTCTTCGCGTTCTATGGATGCGGCGTGCTTTCTTTCCTGCTCTTTTCTTTTATCTTCTTCTTCTTTCCTCTGGGCCTCTCTTTCTTGTTGCCTTTCTCTTTTTTCTTTTTCTCCTTTTTCTTGCCATCGACTCTTTTGTGCTTCTTCGGCTGCTGCGACTTCTCGGTAACGCTGGAGCATTTTCTCTGCTTCTGCGTCTGCTTCTGCTATTTTTCTTTTTTCTTGAAAAACGACTTCAAATACTTTTTTAAGTTCTCCATAAAAAAATAAATCATAAGGCTTGAAAAAGCTGATATCTGGCGAGAAAGCAAAAATATTTTGTGAGGGAGAGAATACCTGCAAAGAATCGCTGATTTCTACAGGGTCGTGATATTTTTTTTTCTTTCTACGGTAAAACCAATATAAGTGAAGAACAAATTCATATAAGCAATATTAGTGTTTAGGTTTATATATTCCCACATGGGAATAGTCGGAGAGGATAATATTGTTTGCAAAAAACTTTGATCCTCTGGGATAAGCTTAGTGACTGGTAAGGGTATAACTCTTGAGCACAATAGCTCAAAATCTTGGGGCAATGGAGGGTAGCTAGCATCAATGGCATTCGGTTAAGATAATTTATGGTATATTTCTCCTAGTTTTCACTGTGTTAGCTTTGGAGGATTATACTTATGCAAGATTTTTGGAGTCCT